>NZ_FYDV01000001.1:0-739337 GCF_900187535.1 Pseudomonas sp. Irchel s3a18
TGCTGCAGGTCGGCAATGATCAGGAGCCACTGCAAGTCACGGCATATACCTATATCGACCAACCGGACAACCCCTTCGAGCACGGCCGCAAGCTGCGCGATGAGGTGACCCTCAACGGCAAGACCACCACCACGGGTTACCGCTACACCCAGGAGCGTTTTGCCCGGACTGATGAAGCGGTATTACGCACTGATAGCGAGACGATCGGTTTTGATGACCAATCTGTACGGTCGGTGCGCAAGCGCATCACGCTGTTGGACTCCTTGCACAGTGGTGAGTCGCTGCGTACCCATGACGACACCAATGTGGAAATAGACTACGAGTACGATGTGTTGCGCCGCGTGACCAAGGAAACCGTGGCACCGAATTCAACCCAATACAAAGCCAGCCGTACCTATACCTACACGCTCACTAACGCGGTCGGTCAGCAGGCGATGCAAACCGCCTGCGATGTCAAGGGTGTCACCACCACCACCTGGTTGGACGGGTTGAACCGGGTGATTGAGGAGGCCCGCCAGGATGCCGATGCGACGGGCTTCGATCGCAATGCCGAGCCTCGCAAGATCTACCAGGCGAGATACAACAATCGAGAGCAGTTGGTCAGCGAAACGGTCATCGATTGGGAAGGCGCTAAGGATGTTGTCCTGACCAGCACCTTCAATTACGACGATTGGGGTGAACAGCGCCGGATGATCCGTCCGGACGGCATCGAGGAGTACGAAGTCACCGACCCGATCAACCAGACAACGACTCAATGGCTTGGCGTCAAGGACGAAGAGGGCAAGGACAAGCAGGTCAGGGGAAAAACCGTGACCACCAACAATCTGTTCGGCAAGCCTGATGATATCAAGCGTTACCACCTAGGTGATGACGTTCGGCCGTACAGCGAGCACATTTACCATTACGACGGTATGGGGCGGACCGCCGAGGAATATGATGCTGTCCATAACAAGACGATGTATGAGTACGATGCGTTCGACCGCATGATCAAAACCCGGCTGCCGGACTATAACGTCGTCGAGCGAGTGTACGCAGTGCATAGCCGTGAAGACTTGCCGATCAAGATCAGTGTCAACGGTGTTGTCCTGGGCGAACAACGCTACGATGGCCTTGACCGGATGATCACATCCATCACCGGCGGGCGTGAAAGTGTCTACACCTTCGATCCTGGGCAAACCCAGCCCAAGAGCGTCAAGCGCCCCAGCGGCGTGGAAACCGCTTATGTCTACCGTCCGGAGTTGGGCGAGGACCCGGAGCAGCGCATTGCGCTCGAGAGTACCGCCAACTATGAGTATGACCACGAGAACGCACGCCTGCGTAAAACCGAGGAGGTCGATAAGGACTGCATCACCCATAACCTTGTCCGTGAGTATTTCAGCACCGGTGAACTGAAGAGCGAACGACGCGAGAAACGACGCGAGGGTGAAGAAGAGCCGTTCGAGAGTTTCGAGATGCATTACGGGTACAGTCGGCAAGCGAGAATATTGAGCTACACCGATGTCCTTGGGCAAACCCAGACGTACACGTACGACGCGAGTAAAAACGCACGGCTGATTGCCACGAAACTGGGCAACACGGAATCGACCTTTGCCTATGACGAAGCAGGAGAACTGGCGAAAATCGACACCCGCGATGGCGCGCAGAGGCTGATAACCGAGCTCGAGTACGATGACTTTGGTCGCGAGGTACTGCGTACATTCCATCTGGGTAACGGGATCACCCAGACCCTGAGCCAGACCTACGATGAGGTCGACAGGCTGACCCAGCGTACCCTCACGCAAATGGTTGAAGGCGAGCCCGAGGAAACCTTGCGTGAGGAAATCTACAGTTATGACGAGCGTGGACGTCTGGTCTTTTATGACTGCAGCGGCAGACAGCCACCGGTGGACCCATATGGCAAAGCCATCAAGAGCCAGATGTTCAGTTTTGATGCCCAGGACAATCTGGATTTCGTGGAGACCACATTCGACGGGGGGCGCCATTCGATCTACTTCGAGTACGGGAATGAGCTCGACCCTTGCCAACTGACCGGGCTGAGAAATGATCTGAAACCTCCGCGGCCTGGAGACCCGGACTACCCGGACAGGATCGATTTTCCTTATGACGATGATGGCAACCTGTTGCAAGATGAAGTCGGGCATTTCCTGAGTTACGACAGCCTGGGTCGTTTGATCAGCGTCAGCGTCGGGTCGGGCGGAACGGCCAATGAGTATGACTATGACTCACTGGATACGCTGAGTGGCGGCAGCAACGGCGGCACTCACGAACGGCGTTTCTACCAGGGCGATCAACTGGCGAACCGGATTCAGGGTTCTGACAGCAGCACCTACGTGCGAGCGAACAGGGTTGTGCTCGCCGAGCACCAGGCAGGTGCTGACCCAAAGTCCCTGTTGTTGGCCGGTGATGACAAGAACAGTGTGTTGTGTGAGGTCAGTCAGCACCAGCGCCAGGAAAGCGCTTATTCACCTTATGGCCATCGTGCGAATGATGCGGCGGCGAGCAGTCATTTGGGCTACAACGGAGAACTGCGTGAGGAACAGACCGGTTGGTATTTGTTGGGCAATGGCTATCGGGCTTATAACTCAGAGGTGATGCGTTTTCAGAGCTCGGACAGTTTGAGCCCGTTTGGTCGGGGGGGAAGGAATGCCTATATGTATTGTGGGGGCGAACCGATCAATTTTCTGGACAGGACCGGGGGTTATCGCTTCTTTCATTGGCTAGCGAAGCGACTTGGGCTCTCTTCAAAAACAGCAGCAAATAAAGCACCCAAGAGAGCGACAGCCCCAACGGTCAAATCTTCCGGTCGCGCAGAAAAACCGAATGCGGGTTTAGTTAATGAAGAGGCAGCGACATTTAAAGGTTACGAAAAGGGAGGGCGAGCTTCTGACAAACCATTGTCACCAGCACAGATCGAGTATACAGAACGGCTGATTAGCCGAGGGGAACCCTTTGATCTTAAAAACGAATTTAACGTTTTGGGGTTTCGCACAAATGCAATTGAAGAATTGCCTATGACACCTCCAACTCCTCGTCGTATTGGGGCCGCGCCGACGTCATCACGTACAGCAGTAGTTGATACGGCGACAGTCATTAGAACAACAGAAAAAAAGCCTAGTGTAATGTCGAAAGCCATGCAAAGACGCAACCAATAGTAACGCCTGCTGTTAGCTCCCGTGCTTCACGGTACGGGAGCTGCTTTCTTCTGTGCGCTAGTGCAGATTACTCCCTCAACCCACTCACCCGCGCAAACTCCACCAACCCACCGTCATGGTCAAGTCCCAACTTGTCCATGGCGGTGCGTTTTTGCCGGCTGATGGTTTTTTCGCTGCGATTCAATTGCGCGGCGATCTGCCGGCCGGATAGGCCTTGAACGAACAGGCGCACCACTTCCAGTTCCCGTTCTGACAGGTTTACCAACGGTGTGTCGGCGCTGGAAGACGGCAAGGTCTGGGCCTCAAGAATCCTGGCGAATGTCGGGCAGAGGTGGCGACGGTCTCTGACCACGCTCTGTACCGCACGTCTGAGTTCACTCAAGGGGCTGCGTTTGTCGAACAGTCCGCAGGCCCCCTGGTTGAGCAACGCCTGCAGCAGGGACGGATTGCGCAGCATAGTCATCACAATCAACCGTACATGGCCGAAGTGGCGTTTCACGTAGCCCATCAACGCCAGGCCATCGGGAAAGCTGCCGTAAGGCATCGAGTAATCGCTGATCAGGATGTCACAGGGCGTGCGCTCCAGGCGGTCGATCAGCTCATCGGCGCTGTGGGCCTGGGCGACAATCGCGAACCCGTTGCTGGAGGGCGGGCACAAGGCCATTTCGGCGCCCATCAGTACAACGGGGTGGTCGTCGGCGAGAATAATGCGCGGTGCGTTCAGTGTGCGGCGAGCACGGTGTTCAGGTGTGTCGCCGCTGCAGGTGGTAGCAGTAGGGTATAGCAATTGCTCAGGGTTCATGCAGTGTCTCGACAGGGGCCAATGGCGCGCCGTACACCGCAGTCAGCCAGGCTCAAGACAGCTGAATCAAACCTTGCTCCAGTGCCTTGAACACTGCGGTCCAGCGCGAGCTCACGCCGAATTTTCGGCGGATATTGCAAAAGTGATAATTCACACCGGATTCGCTGCAATTGACGATTTGACCGATTTCCCAGGACGACTTGCCTCTGGCACTCCATAGCAGCACTTCTTTTTCACGCGTGGTCAGTGTGATGCCTTGTGGCTGCCCGGTTTGCTGCAGTTGTAACCCGGACTGGATGTTGCGAGCGCGAGTGGCGATCGGGGCCGAATGGTTCATGACAGGCACTCCCATTTATCAATCAATGAGGTGGGCGCGACGGATCCTTCCTGAGGCGGGCGTGGTTCCTGCGTCCGGCTGACAGACGCTGCTTAGGGCGCTGTCGGTTCGGCCCAGTTATAGCGTGGATCCAACACCTTGAAACCTGTAAGAACTAACAGGTAGGGCACCTTAATGCAGAGGGTTGAGACGTTTCTGTCTTTTTTTTCTCGGGTTCGAGCAGGACTTTTCTCTGAATTTGCGCGATTAAACGCTCTCGTAAGTCTTGGCATGGAACAGGTTTTGCCGTTTATGCCGTTCATCACATTTTTACCGGCAGCGGGTTATCGAGCGGAACGCACGAGATTTGCGCCGCACATCCTGAATGGTTGCACCGGGTGGCACGTCTGATGATCTGGCGAAGGTGCCGCCACCGTCGACCAGCACACAATTCTCAGGAACACCACTATCAGATCTGTCAGTGGCGTGGACCCTCGAACAGTTCTTCAATGACAACCCATCGTGATCCGCCGACCGAGGCTGTTTCGGGCCTGGCGCTATCAAAACGTAGAGGCGATCAAAAAATGACGGCTGAAGAAATCGACCTTTCAGTGCTCACCCAAGTGCGCAATCTACGCAATCCAGGGCGAACGTTTAATGAGGCGTGGATCACCTGGGAGGTACCTTTCGACTCTTCCTACCTGATCGATTATGTCGTCAGGTGGGGAGGGCCGGCGCCGGTCCATACCACGGAGTGCGAATGCCTTCTCCAGGGATTGACTCCTGAAGTCGAATACACGGTAGAGGTTCAACCCAGGCGTTCCCAGGGAGCGCCGGCACCTGTGGTATCGATCAAGGTGGTGACGCATGATCGAGTGCCGCCCACCCGCCCCCGGGGATTACACCTGGACAGGATGCCAGGCAACAGGTCGATGCTGAGTTGGGATGTGTCGCAAGATAATGTGGGTGTCACCGGTTATTTGCTCCGATGGAATGAAGGGGCTGAACTCCCGATCAACACCTCTACGTTTGCCGTGGACTTGCCTGTGGAACGTATGAAATCCTGGCAGGTAAGAGCCCGGGACGCTGCTGGAAACCTTTCTCGGGTAGCCCGTTGGAACAGCGGGGTGCCACCAAGCAAACCCACCGGCCTGAGCGCTTCCAGTGTGACCGGGAACAGTGCCACCCTGGAGTGGGTCGCATCCATTGATGATATTGAGGTTACCGGCTATCAGATCTACCGTGACAACAGGCCGATCGACAATGTCGACAGCACCCGTTACACCGCCATCGGCCTGGATGATGCAACCACTTACACGTTCAAGGTGCGTGCGCTGGATGCCGATGGACATTTTGCCGATTCCGACCCATTGACGGTCACCACCGCGGATACGAAAGCCCCTTCCATGCCCGGAAATTTCAGGGCGACTACTATTACCAGCCATTCGGTTGGCCTTGAATGGGCCTCGTCGCAAGACAATGTCGCGGTCACCGGTTATGAAATCTACCAAGGTGCCGCGTACCTGGAAACGATCCCGGATATTCATTACACCATCAGCGGATTGAGCAGCTCCAGGCTTTACAGCTTTGCAGTGTGTGCCATGGATGCAGCGGGTAATCGTTCGATAATGTCGACCATCCAGGTGACAACACCCGTGAGCAATGCGCCAACCAATCTGGAGTTTAATCGGCTTTCCTTCATGCACGGAGCCCTCCAGTGGGCGCCACCGGTCGAGAGTGAGGGCGTCACCGGTTACGAGCTATCGCGCGATAGCGTCGTCTTTCGAGAAATCCCGGAACTCTATTTCTTGTTTACTGATTTGGAGGCTGGCACGACTTATCTCTTTGAGGTGCGCGCAATACGTCACGGAAGGCTCTCCGAGCCCGCATCGATCAGAGGATAAGTGGTGTTGCACAAGGCTTGTTTTCGATCACGTTGCCAAGCTTCCCGAGTCAGGCGTTTCGCAGTTAAACCCACGGCAATGAAATAGCGTATGTAGTCTAACCAAACAACCCTGCCGCGATATTGATCGAAAACCCCAATATCGCGGTATTGAACACAAACCCGATCAAGGACTGCGCGAGAACAATCCTGCGCAGTTCCCGAGTGGCGACCCCAACATCGGCGGTTTGCACCGCCACGCCGATGGTGAAGGAGAAATACAGAAAGTCCCAGTAGTCGGGGGTTTTCAAGCCTTCGGCGAACCGTAGCGCCGGCTCCTTGCCACCCCAGGTGTAGAACAGTCGGGCGTAATGCACGCTGAAAATCACCCCGGTCAGCAGCCATGAGCCAATGACCGTCATGCCGGTAAAACCGTAGTGCAGGAGCTTGCGCGAGGTTTCCAGGTCCCTGTTGCCCGCCAGTTCAAAGGTAATGGCGGCGAGGCTGGTGATGGCGGCGATGCTGACGATGAACAGCACCAGCCCGGCATTTTCGTCTTCGACTTCGGCAATGTGTTTGACGTCATCGGCCTTGGCGCGGACGGTGAGCCATAGCATCAGCCCCAGATAAACCCAGACGCCGGCATTCCAGCCGACGAGGACTTTGCTGATCAGGGGGTGGGCGGGAACCAGGATGCCGACCGCCACGCCCAGCAAGGTTGCGGCGGTCAGGCGAGGGTGGGTGCGTAGGAGGTGGGGCATGCGAGCTCGATGGGCCGGGGTGTTGCATCACCTTAGCCCAGTGCGGTCCATTGTGGCGAGGGAGCTTGCTCCCGTTTGATCGTTCCCACGCAGAGCGCGGGAACGATCACCGTCACTGCCTGTCAGCTGTCCTTATGGCGTTTACGAACCAGCCTCATCACCACCACAAAGAACACCGGCACAAACACCACGGCCAAGGTTGCGGTGATCATCCCGCCAATCACTCCGGTGCCGATCGCCTGCTGGCTCGCCGAGCTGGCGCCGGTAGCGATCGCCAGCGGCACCACACCGAGGATGAACGCCAGCGAGGTCATGACAATCGGCCGCAGACGCAGGCGCGCGGCTTGCACCGTGGCGTCGATCAGGTCGTGGCCTTCGTCATACAGGCTCTTGGCGAACTCGATGATCAGGATCGCGTTTTTCGCCGACAGGCCAATGATGGTGATCAGGCCGACCTTGAAGAACACATCGTTGGGCATGCCCCGCAGGGTCACGGCCAATACCGCTCCCAGTACCCCCAACGGGACCACCAGCAGCACCGAGGTCGGGATCGACCAGCTCTCGTACAGCGCCGCCAGGCACAGGAACACCACCAGCAACGACAGGCCCAGCAAGATCGGCGCCTGACTGCCGGACAAGCGCTCCTGCAATGACAGCCCGGTCCATTCCTGACCCAGGCCGGTCGGGCCGAGGGCCACCAGGCGCTCGATTTCCGCCATGGCTTCACCGGAGCTGCGACCCGGGCTCGGTTCGCCGGAAATGCTGATGGCCGGGTAGCCGTTGTAGCGGGTCAACTGGGTTGGCCCCTGGGTCCATTCGGCACGGACGAAGGTCGACAGCGGCACCATTTTCCCGGCGTTGTTGCGCACGTGGATCTTCAGCAAGTCCTCGACCTGGCTGCGTTGGTCGCCTTCAGCCTGCACCACCACCCGTTGCATCCGCCCCTGGTTGGGGAAGTCATTGATGTAGGCCGAACCCACGGCCGTGGACAGCACGTCGCCGATATCGGCGAACGAAACTCCCAGGGCGTTGGCCTGTTTGCGGTCGACGATCAGTTGCACCTGTGGGGCTTCGGCCAGGGCGCTTTCGCGCACGTTCATCAGCACCGGGCTTTTCTCGGCGGCGTCCAGCAGAGCGGTGCGTGCTTGCATCAGCGCGGCGTGGCCAAGGCCGCCACGGTCTTGCAGGCGGAATTCGAAACCGCTGGAGGTGCCGAGGCCGTCCACCGGCGGTGGCAGTATGGAATAGGCCACCGCGTCCTTGATCTGGCTAAAAGCGATGTTGGCGCGGTCGGCGATGGAGGCCGCGGAGTCCTGGCTGTCGCGCATCGACCAGTCCTTCAGCGTACTGAACGCCAGCGCCGCGTTCTGGCCGCTGCCGGAGAAGCTGAAGCCGAGAATGATGGTGCTGTCCCCGATCCCCGACTCCGTGGCGTTGTGTGCTTCGATCTGTTCCACAACCTGCACCGTGCGATTCTTGCTGGCGCCCGGCGGCAGCTGAATGTCGGTGATGGTGTAGCCCTGGTCTTCGACGGGTAGGAAAGAGGAGGGCAGGCGGCTGAAGAGTACGCCGAGGCCAATCAGCAGCACGACATAGATCAACAGATAACGCCCGTTGCGTTTGAGCGCATACACCACCCAGCTTTCATAGCGCGTGGTCAGTTGGTCAAAGCGTCGGTTGAAGGCGCCGAAGAAACCACCCTTGGCGTGATGCTCACCCTTGGCAATGGGCTTGAGCAAGGTGGCGCAGAGTGCCGGGGTCAAGGTCAGGGCGAGCAGCGCCGAGAACAGGATCGAGGTGGCCATCGACAACGAGAACTGCTGGTAGATCACGCCCACCGAGCCCTGCATGAACGCCATCGGGATAAACACTGCCACCAGCACCAGGGTGATGCCGATGATGGCCCCGGTGATCTGGCTCATGGCTTTGCGCGTAGCCTCCTTGGGCGACAGGCCCTCGGTGGCCATGATCCGCTCGACGTTCTCCACCACGACGATGGCGTCGTCCACCAGGATGCCGATGGCCAGCACCATGCCGAACATGGTCAGCACGTTGATCGAGAAACCCAGCGCCAGCATGGTGGCGAAGGTGCCCATCAGTGCCACCGGCACCACCAGGGTAGGGATCAGCGTATAGCGGATGTTCTGCAGGAACAGGAACATCACCGCGAACACCAGCACCATGGCTTCGCCGAGGGTCACCACCACCTTGGTGATCGAGACTTTGACGAACGGCGAGGTGTCGTACGGGATCTTGTATTCCACGCCGGCCGGGAAGTAGCGCGCCAGCTCGTCCATCTTCTCGCGCACCAGGGTCGCGGTGTGCAGGGCGTTGGCACCGGGTGCCAGTTGTACGCCGACTGCGGTCGAAGGCTTGCCATTAAGGCGGGTGGAGAACTGGTATTCCTGGCTGCCGACCTCGACCCGCGCCACGTCGCTCACGCGCACGGTGGAGCCGTCGGGGTTGGCCCGCAAGACAATGTCAGCGAACTCTTCGGGTGTGGACAGCTGCCCCTTGACCAGTACGGTGGCGGTGATTTCCTGGGTGGTGCGGGTCGGCAAGTCACCGATGCTGCCGGCCGAGACCTGGGCGTTCTGCGCGACAATCGCGGCGTTGACGTCGGCCGGGGTCAGGTTGAAACCGACCAGTTTCCGCGGGTCGATCCAGATCCGCATGGCCCGTTCGGAGCCGTATAGCGTGGCCTTGCCGACGCCGTCCAGACGCTTGATCTCGTTCATCACGTTACGCGCCAGGTAATCACTGAGCGCCACGTCGTCGAGCTTGCCGTCGCTGGAGGTGAGGGTGATCAGCAGCAGGAAGCCGGCCGAGACCTTCTCGATCGACAAGCCTTGCTGGATCACCGCTTGCGGCAGGCGCGACTCCACCGCCTTGAGGCGGTTCTGCACATCGACCTGGGCCATTTCCGGGTCGGTGCCGGGCTGGAAGGTGGCGGTGATGGTGGCGCTGCCGAGGCTGCTCTGGGACTCGAAATACAGCAGGTGATCGGCGCCGTTGAGTTCTTCCTCGATCAGGCTGACCACGCTTTCATCGACCGTCTGCGCCGAGGCGCCGGGGTACACCGCGTAAATCTCGATCTTCGGCGGTGCGACGTTGGGGTACTGCGCCACTGGCAGTTGCGGGATGGCCAAGGCGCCTGCCAACAGGATAAACAGCGCGACCACCCAGGCGAACACTGGGCGGTCGATAAAGAATTGCGGCATAAAGTCTGCGTCCTGCCTACTGCCCGGTGACCTGGGCAAGGGGAAGAGGGGTGTCGTCGATCGCTACTTGCTCGCCGGGACGGGCGTGCTGCAGGCCTTCGATGACAATGCGGTCGCCGGGCTTGAGGCCACCGGTGACGATCCAGCGATCCTGCTGTGCCTGGCCCAGTTGCACCGGTTGCTGGCTGACCCGGGCCTCGCTGTCGAGCAACAGCACCTGGGCGATGCCGGCGCTGTCACGCAGAATCGCCCGTTGCGGCACGCTGATGCCTTGCAGCTGTACTGCTTGCTCAAGGCGCACGCGAATGAAGCTACCCGGCAGCAGGTCGAGGTCCGGGTTGGGGAACTCGCTGCGCACAATGATCTGCCCGGTGCCCGGGTCGACACTGATGTCGGAGAACAACAGCTTGCCGGGCAACGGATAGAGGCTGCCGTCGTCCTGAATCAGCGTGGCCTTGGCTTGATCCTGGCCGACCTGTTGCAGCTGGCCAGCCCGTAGGGCCCGGCGCAGGTCGTTAAGCTCGCGGGTCGACTGGGTCAGGTCCGCGTGGATCGGGTCCAGTTGTTGGATCACCGCCAGGGGCGTGCTTTCGTTCTGCCCCACCAGTGCACCCTCGGTCACCAGCGCCCGGCCAATGCGCCCGGAGATCGGCGCGGTGACGGTGGCATAACCCAGGTTCAGCCTGGCCAGCGCGACAGCGGCCTTGCTGGCGGCAACGTCGGCGGCGGTTTGCAGGGCATTGGCCCGTGCGTTGTCGTAGTCCTGGGCGCTGATGGCCTTGTCCGCGATCAGGCTGGCGTAGCGCTGCTCTTGAAGTCGGGCCTGGAAGGCATTGGCCTCGGCCTTGCGCAGTGCGGCCTCGGCACTGTCCAGGTCGGCCTTGAACGGTGCCGGGTCGATGCGAAACAGCACCTCGCCCTTTTTCACATCGCTGCCTTCGCGGAAGGTGCGTTGCAGAACCACACCGGCGACCCGGGCGCGCACTTCGGCGATGCGCGGCGCGGCAATCCGCCCGCTCAGTTCGCTGCTGATCGACAGCGGGCGGGCTGAGAGGGTTTCGATTCGTACCGTGGCCAGCGGCGCGGCCTCATCGCTGGTGGAGGACTTGTCGCAGGCGCCCAGCGTCAGGCCCAGTGCAATCAGGCCGAGCTTCGCCAACAGGTTCTTTGACATGTGAATACCCCAATAATGACCCCGGCATGCTACGGGCAGCCGGGCAGGGTAGCGGTGAACGTTTGTAGTGGCTGTGTGAAATTGTGTGAAGGTTTTGCTCGCGTGCGCGTGAGGGCGTATATCCTTGACGTCTTGATTTCTAATGCGACTGATCGATTGCTCTTGCGGACAAGCCCCAATGCCAGTCAGTTAAGCGAACGCCGACCTGTGTAGGAGCGAGCGTGCTCGCGATGGACGTTAACGATTACGTGTATTTTCTGAGTAATCGCGTAGCTCTTGAGTTCATCGCGAGCACGCTCGCTCCTACACATTCGGCCTCATCTCCTTAACTGATCGGTATTAGGGCCAGCCCCGACAGTCACCTCAGCACTTCCTGGAAACACCCATGCCCAACATCCTCCTGGTCGAAGACGACTCCGCGCTCTCTGAGCTGATTGCCAGCTACCTCGAACGCAACGGCTATCAAGTCAGTGTGATCAGCCGTGGCGATCAGGTGCGCGAGCGTGCGCGGCTCACGACGCCGGACCTGGTGATCCTCGACCTGATGCTGCCAGGCCTGGATGGCCTGCAGGTGTGCCGCTTGTTGCGCGCCGACTCGGCAACGCTGCCGATCCTCATGCTCACCGCCCGTGACGACAGCCACGACCAGGTGCTGGGCCTGGAGATGGGCGCCGACGACTACGTCACCAAACCCTGTGAGCCGCGGGTGCTGCTGGCGCGGGTGCGCACCCTGTTGCGGCGCAGCAGCCTGAACGAGCCGCAGACCGCCAGCGACCGGATTCTCATGGGCAACCTGTGCATCGACTTGTCGGAGCGCACCGTGACCTGGCGCGAGCAGCCGGTGGAGCTGTCCAGTGGCGAGTACAACCTGCTGGTGGTGCTGGCCCGGCATGCGGGTGAAGTGCTCAGCCGCGACCAGATCCTGCAACGCTTGCGCGGGATCGAATTCAACGGCACCGACCGCTCGGTGGACGTGGCCATTTCCAAACTACGGCGCAAGTTCGACGACCACGCCGGTGAGGCGCGCAAGATCAAGACCGTGTGGGGCAAGGGCTATCTGTTCAGCCGTTCCGAGTGGGAATGCTAAAGCCATGCTGCGCATTCTGATTCGCCTGTACCTGATCACCATCGTCACCTTCAGTGCGGCGATCTATCTGGTCCCTGACCTGGTCATCAAGGTTTTTCACGAGCGTTTTGCCAGTTACAACCTCGACCATTCCCGAGGGATACAGAACCTCATCGTCCAACAGTTCCAGCGTGTGCCGCCCGAACAGTGGCCGGCGCTCGCCACTGAGATGGATCAACAGTTCCGGCCGTTGCAGATCGCGGTGGCGCGGATTGACGACAGCGGTTTTACCGCCCATGAGCGCGAGCGCTTGCAACGCGGCGAGATGGTCGTGCGCATGGGGGACTGGGGCTGGCGCACCTTGGCGGTGGCGCCATTGAACGCTGAGCTGGCGGTGAAACTGATCGTCCCGCCCGACCCGATAGACGTCAGTTTGCTGTACTGGAGCATCAATGTGCTGATCGGCGCGGCGTTGCTGGCCTGCCTGCTGATCTGGCTGCGTCCGCACTGGCGTGACCTGGAACGCTTGAAACATACCGCCGAACGCTTCGGCAAGGGCCACCTGAGCGAGCGCACCCAGATTACCGCCAGTTCCAACATCGGCCATCTGGCCCATGTCTTCGACACCATGGCCGGCGACATCGAAGACCTGCTCAACCAGCAGCGTGACTTGCTCAATGCGGTGTCCCATGAACTGCGCACACCCCTGACCCGTCTGGATTTTGGCCTGGCCCTGGCCCTGTCCGACGACTTGCCGGCCGCCAGCCGCGAGCGCTTGCAGGGGTTGGTGGCGCACATTCGCGAGCTGGACGAGTTGGTGCTGGAGTTGTTGTCCTACAGCCGGCTGCAAAACCCGGCGCGCCTGCCGGAGCAGGTGGAGGTGTCGCTGGACGAGTTCATCGACAGCATCCTGGGCAGCGTCGATGATGAACTGGAGTCGCCGCAGATCGTCATCGATGTGTTGCTGCACGGTCAGCTTGAACGCTTCAGTCTCGACCCGCGCCTGACAGCTCGGGCCATTCAGAACCTGCTGCGCAATGCCATGCGCTATTGCGAAAAGCGCATTCAGGTCAGTGTGCAGGTCGTGGCCCTGGGCTGCGAAATCTGGGTCGACGACGACGGCATCGGCATCCCCGAGGACGAGCGCGAACGGATCTTCGAACCCTTCTACCGCCTGGACCGCAGCCGCGACCGCGCCACCGGCGGCTTCGGCCTCGGCCTGGCCATCAGCCGTCGGGCCCTGGAAGCCCAGGCCGGTACGCTGACGGTAGAAGCGTCGCCTTTGGGCGGGGCACGGTTCCGGCTCTGGCTACCGAGCCTCACCTGAGGTGACGGTCTGTTGACCCGATCGCTTGGACACGATCAAGCAGGGTCACGATCAATAAACGCGGTCAGCTTGCCCAACGACTGAACTATCAGAAACCCGCGCGGCTCTACTGATCAGGCCGGCTCCTCGGGAGCGGGGCCTCTGATGGTTCAATCAACGCACTGGCAGGTTACCTCATGAACACTGTGTTCAGATCTGCGTTCACCGCCCTGTTGTTCGGACTCTGCGCCGCTGCCCTGAGCAGTTGTGCCAGCCCGCCGCCGCCCGTAGTGGTTCACGCGCCGCCCACCAAAGAGTGCAGCAGCACTGAAAACACCCAGGTGCTGGGCGATGCCCGGGCCGAGGGCGAAGTCACCCGGGTGACCACCAAAACGGTGTGCGTCACTCAGTAGCGGGCAGTAGACGCTGGCAGCAATCGAGCGTCAGGCGGGCGCCGCCCAGTTCGCTGCTGCCCACGTCCAGGCTGAAGCCGTGGAGGTTGACGATGGCCGCGACAATCGATAAGCCCAGGCCGAAACCGCCGTTCTTGGCGGTGTCGTCGACACGGTAGAAACGCTGGAACACGGCGGCGCGCTTGTCCGCCGCAATGCCGGGGCCGGAGTCGAGCACCTCGATGCGCGTGCTGCCGGCGTTGTTGCTCGCCCGTACCCGCACCTGGCCGTCCGCCGGGGTGAACTTGATCGAGTTGCTCAGCAGGTTCGACAGGGCCTCGAACATCAGCGCCCGGTCGCCGGTCAGCGCCGGCAGGTCCTGCGGCGCTTGCAGGCTCAAGCTCAAGTGACCTTCCTCGGCCAGCGGCAGGTAAAAGTCGTGCAGTTCCTGCAGCAGCGGCAGTGGGTCGAACAGCACAAAACCCGAGCGGCGTTGCTGGTCCTCCAGTTCGGAAATGCGCAGCAAGCCGCGAAAGCGCGCCATCAAGGTGTCGGTTTCGGCGATCACCTGGTCCAGTTGCGCGGCCTCGCTCGAGCCTTCGGCAGCGTGTTGTTGAATGCGGTAGAGCTGGGCGCGCAAGCGGGTCAGCGGGGTACGCAGGTCGTGAGCGATGTTGTCGCAGACACCTTTGACTTCGTTGACCAGGCGCTCGATGCGTTCGAGCATGGCGTTGACGATGGCGGCCAGCATGTCCAGTTCGTCGCGGCGGCTGGACAGCGGCAAGCGGTGATTCAGGTTGCCGGCGACAATGGCTTCGGCGCTGGCCTGCAGGGCACGAATCCGTTGTAGCGGGCGACGGCGCAACAGGTACCAGCCGGCGATACCGGGAATGATGGTCAGCGACACTCCCCACAGCAGTGCATGCAGGATGATCCGGTTCACGGCAAACAGCGAGCCGTTGTCGCGTGCCAGCACCAGCCAGCGTCCATCCAGGGTACGGGTCGCCACGGCATCGCAGCTGTCCGGCGGCAGGCTGGCGTCATCCGGTTCGCTGCAGCGGTCGAGTTCGTGCACCTTGCCGTCCAGCGGCAGGTCCGCCGGAATCTGCCGGATTAGCCCGTGCAAGGGCCGTTGCTGTTCGTCGAACAAGCCGTAGGCATCGACGCCGCGCTGGTCGAAGGTGGTGCTGGCGATCAGCGCTTCATCCAGTTGGATGCCGTGAAAGCGTGAGAACAGATGCTGGCGCTGCATCATCGAGTGCCGGGCCAGGTTGTCCAGGTAGTGCGACACCTCGTAGTACATCACCCCCATGAGCAAGCCGCTCCAGACCACGAACAGCGCGCTGTAGAGCGTCAGCAGGCGGCTGCTGGACGAGCGCCAGCCTTTAGACGGGTTCAGCAATGACATAACCCGAGCCTCGCACGGTGCGGATCAGCGGCAGCAGGCCCGGTGGGTCGATCTTCTTGCGCAGCCGTCCGATGTGTACATCGATCAGGTTGGTGCCGGGGTCGAAGTGATAGCCCCAGACTTCCTCGAAGATCATCATCCGCGAGAGTATCTGCCCGGTGTTGCGCAGGAGAAATTCCAGCAACTTGTATTCGGTGGGCAGCAGCGTCAGCAGTTGTCCGGCACGGGAGGCTTCGCGGCTGATCAGGTTCAGTTCCAGGTCGGCCACCCGCAGCAGGGTTTGCACGTCCTTGACGGTGGTCTGGCGGCGCAGCAGGACTTCGACCCGGGCGGCCATTTCATCGGTGGCAAAGGGTTTGGTCAGGTAGTCGTCGCCACCGGCCCGCAAGCCGCGCACGCGCTCGTCGACATCGGACAGGGCGCTGATCATCAGAATCGGCGTCGCCACCCCCATGGTGCGCAAGGTGGTGACAATGGCCAGCCCGTCGAGCTCCGGCAACATGCGGTCCAGGGTGATCAGGTCATAGTCGCCGCTGACCGCGCGGGCCAGGCCCTCGCGACCATTGGCCACCCAGTCCACGTCCAGGCCATGGCTACTCAGCTCGGCCACGATCTCCCGGGCGGTCACGGCGTCGTCTTCAATGGTCAGGATTCGGGTCATGGGGTTTGCCTGAAAGAAAATGAAACATGGGCGCCAGTGTGCCAAGAAATGCCTGGCAGGTTTCTAAAAAAACTTTCATACAGGGTAGAGGGTGCGCTGCCGGATGGCGGCGAGACTTTTCATGTGATCGACGAACATTGATATCATCGGGCCATAACTTGCCTGGAGGCTTCAAGGTGCGCGCACTGTCCCGCCGTGGCTGGATGCCATTATTGATACTGTCGTCGGTCCTTTCGTTGGGCGTTGCCACTTCCTCGGCGTGGGCGGCGAATCAGCCCTGCTCGGGGAAAAAAGGCGGTATTGCCCGGTGTGACGGCGATATTTTCTTATGCAATGACGGTTCCATCAGCGCCTCGAAAAAGAGCTGCTCGGCGGTGTTTGGCCAGAAGGCCGGCAGCACACGGCCTCAGCCTCTCTTGCAAGGCGATGGGAGTTGTCAGTGTGGCACGGGGGCTTTTTGCACAGGGCCCAGAGGCGGCGTCTATTGTCTGACCCCCAGTGGTAACAAAAGCTATAAGCGCAAGTAACCCACTTGTTCAAGGCATACCCATCCTTCGTGGTAAGGAAGCGAAGGTCTTCGCCCCGAGCGTCCGGCCCCTCGCCAAGGCTCGGCCTGTTGAGTGGTGGTGCATTTGCTGGGTATGCCGATGCTTTATGTTGTGGTATGGGCGTGTTTTTGATCACGTCTTGGAGTGTCTTGTCATTCAGCGCCTACCCTTAATTCTCAGGTTAACAAAAGATAACGTGGCGTCGATTGTCAGACGTTTCGAAAGCTGGATAGGATAGGCCAGCTTCCGAAGGGGCTCTAGATTGCAGGTTTGCGCACTATGCGACGAATCCGCCATCGGACGCACGCCCTGAAAGGTTGAATGACCTAACAATAATAATGGGGGAAAGGTCTATGAGTGAGCCTGTCATGGGTGTGGGTATTGGCCGCCCGCCGGTATTACGCAGATTCGCGTTGCTGGCTACAGCGCTCTCGCTGTTGGGCACGGCCGTGTTGTCGGCGCCTGTGCTGGCGGTTGCCACGCCAGCGGTCGACACGGTCTATTCGATCGAGTCCGGCAAGTCCGCCAAGGGCTTGATGCTGGATGTCGTGCACGCCGGCAAACGCCTGATCGCGGTCGGTGATCGCGGGCACATTCTTTATTCCGATGACCAGGGTGTCACCTGGACCCAGGCCAAGGTGCCGACGCGCCAGCTGTTGACCTCGGTGTTCTTCGTCGATGACCAGCACGGCTGGGCCGTGGGGCACGATGCGCAGATCCTCGCCAGTGAAGACGGCGGCACCACCTGGACCAAGCAATTCGAAGATTTGAAACGCGAAGCGCCGTTGCTCGACGTCTGGTTCAAGGACGTCAACAACGGCTTTGCCGTGGGTGCCTACGGTGCAGTGCTGGAAACCAGCGACGGCGGTAAACACTGGGAAGACGCCAGTGACCGCCTCGATAACGAAGACCAGTACCACCTCAACGCCATCGCCGCGGTCAAGGATTCCGGGCTGTTCATTGTCGGCGAGCAGGGCAGCATGTTCCGCTCCGCCGACTGGGGACAGACCTGGGAGCGCGTCGAAGGGCCGTATGAGGGTTCGCTCTTTGGCGTGATCGGCACCCGCCAACCGTCGACGCTGCTGGCTTACGGCCTGCGCGGCAACCTGTTCCGCTCCACCGATTTTGGCACGACCTGGGAGCCGGTTGAACTCAAGGCCGCTCGCGGTGCGCTCGAGTTCGGGTTGTCGGGCGCCACCCTGCTCGATGACGGCTCCATCGTGATCGTCGGGAACGGCGGCAGCGTGGTGCGCAGCAGCGACGACGGACAGACCTTCAGTGTGTTCAACCGACCGGATCGCATTTCCGTCTCGGCCGTCACCGCGGCGGGCAACGGCAATCTGATTCTGGCAGGACAGGGCGGCGTTCGCGTCACTTCGCCAAATGGCGCCGAGCTGAGCAAGTAAGCCGGGCAAATAACAAGAAGGCGAGGATTTCCATGAGCAGTCAT
Organism: Pseudomonas sp. Irchel s3a18; assembly: GCF_900187535.1. NCBI lineage: Bacteria > Pseudomonadati > Pseudomonadota > Gammaproteobacteria > Pseudomonadales > Pseudomonadaceae > Pseudomonas > Pseudomonas sp. Irchel s3a18. The sequence continues at coordinate 18,140 of NZ_FYDV01000001.1, forward strand.
CATCAAGACAAGGCGACGTTTCTCGAACGCCTGATTTTCAACAATCGCCCGGCGGTGATCATCATCTGCCTGGCGGTGAGTATCTTTCTGTTCTGGCAGGCGACGCTGATCCGGCCGTCCACCAGCTTCGAGAAAATGATCCCGCTGCAGCACCCCTTCATTGAAAAGATGATGGAGCACCGCAACGACCTGGCGAACCTGGGCAACACGGTGCGTATTTCCGTGGAGGCCACCAACGGTGACATCTTCTCCAAGGAATACATGGAGACCCTGCGTCAGATCCACGACGAGGTGTTCTACATTTCCGGGGTTGACCGTTCGGGCCTCAAGTCGCTGTGGAGCCCGAGCGTACGCTGGACCGAAGTGACCGAGGAAGGCTTTGCCGGCGGCGAAGTGATCCCGCAGAGCTACAATGGCTCGACTGACAGCCTCGACCAGTTGCGCAACAACGTGCTCAAGTCCGGCCAGGTCGGGCGCCTGGTGTCCAACGACTTCAAGTCGAGCATCATCGACATTCCGTTGCTGGAGTCCTACCCGGACCCGGAAGACCAGGGCAAGCTGCTGGCTCTGGACTACCAGAAGTTCTCCCATGAGCTTGAAGACAAGATCCGCAACAAGTTCGAACAACAGAACCCCAACATCCAGATCCACATCGTCGGTTTCGCCAAGAAAGTTGGCGACCTGATCGATGGCCTGCTCATGGTGGTGATGTTCTTCGGTGTGGCTTTCGTCATCACCCTGTTCCTGCTGCTGTGGTTCACCAACTGCCTGCGCAGTACCGTGGCGGTGTTGAGTACGACCCTGGTGGCGGTGATCTGGCAGCTGGGCCTGATGCACGCATTCGGCTTCGGTCTGGACCCGTATTCGATGCTGGTGCCGTTTCTGATTTTCGCCATCGGCATTTCCCACGGCGTACAGAAAATCAACGGTATCGCCCTGCAGTCCAGCGAGGCGGACAACGCCCTGACAGCTGCCCGACGCACGTTCCGTCAGCTGTTCCTGCCGGGCATGATTGCAATCCTGGCGGACGCGGTGGGTTTCATTACCTTGCTGATCATCGACATCGGGGTGATCCACGAGCTGGCCATTGGCGCCTCCATCGGTGTGGCCGTGATTGTGTTCACCAACCTGATCCTGCTGCCCGTGGCGATTTCCTATGTCGGCATCAGCAAGCGCGCGATCGAACGCAGCAAAAAAGACGCGACCCGTGAACACCCGTTCTGGCGCCTGCTGTCGAATTTTGCCAGCTCGAAAGTGGCGCCGGTCTCGATCCTCATCGCGCTGGTCGCCTTTAGTGGCGGCCTCTGGTACAGCAAGAACCTGAAAATCGGTGACCTCGACCAGGGCGCGCCGGAGCTGCGTCCGGACTCGCGCTACAACCAGGACAACAACTTCATCATCAGTAACTACTCCACCAGTTCCGATGTGCTGGTGGTGATGGTCAAGACCAAGTCCGAAGGCTGCTCGCGCTACGAAGCCATGGCGCCGATCGACGAGCTGATGTGGAAGATGCAGAACACCGAGGGCGTGCAGTCGGCGATCTCGCTGGTCACGGTGTCCAAGCAGATGATCAAGGGCATGAACGAGGGCAACCTGAAATGGGAAACCCTGTCGCGCAACCCGGATGTGCTGAACAACTCCATTGCCCGGGCCGACGGCCTGTACAACAACAGTTGTTCGCTGGCGCCGGTGCTGGTGTTCCTCAACGATCACAAGGCCGAGACCCTCGACCGCGCGGTGCATGCGGTGCAGGAGTTCGCCCAGGAAAACAACAAGGACGGCCTGGAGTTCATCCTCGCGGCCGGTAACGCCGGGATCGAAGCGGCCACCAATGAGGTGATCAAGGAGTCGGAACTGACCATCCTGATCCTGGTGTACATCTGCGTGGCCACCATGTGCATGATCACCTTCCGCTCCTGGGCGGCGACCTTGTGCATCGTGTTGCCGCTGGTGTTGACTTCGGTGCTGGGCAACGCCCTGATGGCCTTCATGGGTATCGGCGTGAAAGTCGCGACCTTGCCGGTGGTGGCGCTCGGGGTGGGGATTGGCGTGGACTACGGCATCTACATCTACAGCCGCCTGGAAAGCTTCCTGCGTGCCGGCCTGCCGCTGCAAGAGGCCTACTACCAGACCCTCAAGTCCACGGGTAAAGCGGTGCTGTTCACTGGGCTGTGCCTGGCCATCGGCGTGTGCACCTGGATCTTCTCGGCGATCAAGTTCCAGGCCGACATGGGCCTGATGCTGACCTTCATGCTGCTGTGGAACATGTTCGGCGCACTGTGGCTGCTGCCAGCGCTGGCGCGTTTCCTGATCAAGCCGGAGAAACTGGCCGGGCAGAAGGGCAACTCGCTGTTTGCTCACTGATCCTCGCCTGACATGAAAAAGCCGCAACCTTCGGGTTGCGGTTTTTTTTTGCTGGAGCGATCAACATCCGCAGAGAAGGCGTGGCGCAGTAGACCTGACACCCCACGCGGGACGATGGGCTATCATGGCGCCTTTCAACTTGAAGATTGATCGCCATGACTGCTGCAACCGACACCCTGCTCAACGCCCTCGAAACCTGTGACATGCTGGAAATCGATGGCCTGCACGCCTTTGACTTCTCGCTGGACGAGGACGATCAGTTGCACATCGAATGCATGGACGGCCGCGCGGCCAAGCACTGGGTGTTCAGCATGGCCCAGGTGCAGGCGGCGGTATTCGATAGCACCTTGCAAAGCTGGACCATCACCGGTGATTCCGGCGAACACCGCCTGGTGTGCCTGAGCGCGTTCAGCGGTGCTAACGACGAAGACGACGAGCGTGAGGATGCGTAACGTCTGGCCATTGTTGATGGCCGGCAGCCTGGGGGCGATGAGCGCGCAGGCGGCGCCCGGCGAGTTGCATGACCTGTTGGTCGGCAGCTACACCCAGGGCCAGAGTCAAGGCATCTACCGACTGCAGTTCGACAGCCAGAGCGGCCAGCTCAATGCCACCCCCCTGCAGGTGGTCAAGAGTAGCAACCCGTCGTGGCTGACCGTGTCCAGCGACCAGCGCCAGCTATTCGTGGTCAACGAAAACGGGCCGGGGCAAGCCGATCCGGTAGGGCGGGTCAGCAGCTTTTCGATCGAGCCCAAGACCCGTCAACTGAGCCTGATCAACCAGGTGCAGAGCCTGGGCAACGAGCCGACCCATTCAAGCCTGAGTGCGGACGGCCAATATCTGTTCGTCAGCAATTACTCGGTAGCCGAAGACCCGGGCGGCAGCCTTGCGGTGTTGCCGGTCAACGCCGAAGGCCGGTTGGAGCCGGTCGTGCAACTGAGCAGCCATCCCGCGAGCCGGGTCAATCCCGAGCGGCAGATGTCGGCTCACGTTCACTCGACGGTGTCGTCGCCTGACGGTCAGTACGTGTTCTCCAGTGACCTGGGGGCCGACAAGGTGTTTGTCTACCGCTACGACCCCAAGGCCAATCCGCAGCGACCGCTGATTGCCGCCACACCGGCTTCGGTGTCGTTGCCGGCGGGTAGCGGGCCCCGTCATCTGTTGTTCAGCGGTGATGGCAAGCACGCATACCTGACCCTGGAAATGAGTGCGCAAGTGGCGGTGTTCGATTACCAGGCCGGCCAGTTGACCCAGCGTCAGCTGGTGGATCTGGCGGCGGGGCAACCGGCTGCCAGGAAAGCCGCAGCGGCGCTGCATGCATCAACGGACGGTAAGTTCCTGTATGTCAGCAACCGTGGCACTGCCAATGAATTGCTGGTGTTTGCCATCGACCCGCTCAACGGTGAGCTCAAGGCGCTGCAACGGCGCGCGGCAGACGGCGATCACCCTCGTGAGTTCAGCCTCGATCCGAGCGGCAGATTTGTGCTGGTAGCCAACCAGAAGAGCAACCAGGTCGTCGTCATTGAACGGGATGTGAACACCGGGCTGTTGGGCAAAACCGTGCAAAAAGTGCCGTTCGACGCTCCCAGCGATATCCGCTTTTTCCTCCATCAGTAAACCGCAGGCCCCGCCTGTCGGGGCCTCTACGGTTCTATTAATCGCAGTGATATCCGCTACTGCTACAAAAGATTTCAAGCGCGACAACCCTCGGGCGTACGTTTGCTTCACGGCCTACACAGGCAAGCACGCCAACTGAATACGAGGGTTACCGCCATGAATTTCAATCTCTTCTCCGTGATCGCCGCTTCCGCCATCTCCGCCAGCGTTGCACTGCCGGCCAGTGCCAGTGTCGAGATCAACTCGAAAAAAACCGGCACCCACACCTACACCCAGAAGTACCTGCAACAGAGCGCCAACTTCTACGCCGCGCTGGACCACAAGATCCAACACTGAAAATTCAACCCCGGCCAACGGGATGCAGGCGCGAAGTCACTGGATCCGTATCCGGACAACAGTGATGTCGCGCCTGCATGACGCATTTGCGACAAATCGCGGCGTCGAGGTAAAAAAAAGCGAGTAATGGCACATGGCTATATGTTTAAATTTGACGCTAATAAATTGACTCAATCTTTCCCAAGGATCGACGACATGGCAATGCGTCTGGCTGTGGTTCTGCTGTTTCTCTATTCCACCCCGATTCTCTCCGCGGCACAGCTGGTCGAAGGCGAGCCTGAAGTGTCGCGCGAGCGCTTGATGAGCCTGTTGCACGACTGACGTACGTGAGTTGATCGATCAATTTAACTGATAGCTACTATGGATAAAGGTCACTATTCATAGCTGCTTGATTGATTGATTCTGTGGGCACTGAAACATGCCCACGGAGAACCCCATGGCCAGCACCCTTCTTACTTCTGCCAAGCACGGCGCCTACGTTGCCATCGGTGTGTACGTGGCCATGGTCCTGGTCGTCAGCCTGTCGACTCAATCGCAACGGGACATTCAGGCGCCGGTAGAGGTCGCATACCCCTCTACCCAGTTCGAGCATCGCGCCCACAGCGCAAGCCTTGATTCAACCGACGTTGTGCAAGCGGTGGTGCTATGAGAGGACGCAAGCTCTGGGTCGTGGCCTTCCTGGCATTCTTGACCAATGGTGCTTCACTGCTTGGCGTCGGCCAGGCCTCGGCGGGCTCGCTGGCGCGGGCCATCGAGTGCAATCACACCATCGCCCGCAACATCGAAACGGCCAAGGCGCAGGGATTGTTGGCGGGGAATCCTCCCTGCAGATCCAGGTCGCCGATTCGGGGGCCGTTTCAGGTGAATTGCCAGTCGCTGAAAATGTGTAGCGCCCTGGCTTAACCCTCAATGCCGCGTTGTAGGAGCGAGCGTGCTCGCGATGAACCTGAGAGCGCCATGGGGTGTCAGGCTGCACACGTTATCGTTGACGACCTTCGCGAGCGCGCTCGCTCCTACCTCCTACAAAGGTTGGCGTGGGTTACCCCGGGTTTTTTGCCATCACCGCGCTGAACAATGCTGACGCCAGGATCCCCTCCAGCCAGGCCTGCAGATGCCGATACGGCGTCTGCGCAAACCAGTCACGGTCGACATGGGCGAATTGGCGTATGAACGGCGCCAGCGCGACGTCCGCCAGGCTCAAATGGTCGGCCAGCAAAAACCGCTGCTGTTGCAGCAACCCGTCGAGCGTGCGCAAGAACACCTCGCCCTCGGTGCGGTAGTGCTCCATCGCGTGCTCCGGGTAACGCTCGGCATACTTGTAGCGATTGAGATGCAGCTTGAACACCTGATCGTTTTCTTCGATCAGCACCGCCGCCAGCTGTTGCGCGGCGGGGTTGTCCTTGAGCCGCCAGTCCTGGGGGTCATGCTGGTCCAGTGCCCAGCGCATGATCTCCAGGCTTTCGTCGATCACCCGGCCATCAAGGCTCAACACTGGCACCGTGCCCTTGCTCGACAGCGCGAGCATCTGCGGCGGCTTGGCCTTGAGGCTGACCTCGACGATTTGCACGTCCACGGCGCTGTAACGCAGGGCCATGCGCGCTCGCATGGCGTAGGGGCAGCGGCGGAAGGAGTAGAGCGTCGGCGTGCTCATTTGACCTCCAGGGTACTGAGTCCATTGCCCTGGCGGCGCACCTGGATCTGCACCGGAATCCGTTCGTGCATCTCCTGGACGTGGGAGATCACCGCGACTTTGCGGCCTTGCGCCTGCAAGCCGTCGAGGGCGTCCATCGCCAGTTGCAGGGACTCGGGGTCGAGGCTGCCGAAGCCTTCATCGATGAACAACGACTCGATTTTCAGCGTGCTCGAGGCCATCGATGCCAGGCCCAGCGCCAGTGCCAGCGAGACGAGGAAGGTTTCGCCCCCGGACAGTGAGTGCACCGAGCGCAGTTCGTCGCCCATCTCGGTGTCCATCACCAGCAGGCCGAGCATGCTGCCACCGCGCTTGAGCCGGTAGCGCCGCACCAGTTGGCGCAACTGGGCGTTGGCGTGATGCACCAGCAGGTCTAGGTTGTAGGCCTGGGCGATCTTGCGGAAGGTGTCACCAGTGGCCGAGCCGATCAGGGCATTGAGTCGGGCCCAGCGTTGCCACTCGTTGTAGGCCTCATTGATGCGCTGCGCCAGCGCCTGATTGGCCTCCTGGCGGCGTTGATCCTCGGCTTGCTGCGCGCGCAATTCGGCACACAGCTGTTCGCTGATGCCAGCCTGGGCCTGAAGCTCAAGCAGTGCCTGGGCCAACTGCTCGTGCGCAAGGTTGCCATTGTGCTGAGCCTGATGGCCTTGCAGGCGTTGTTCACGCTCCTGCAGCAGCACCCTGGCTTGCTCGACGGCCTTCTCGCTCAGTTGCAACTGTTGGCGCAATTGGCTGAGCTGCTCGTCGCTGAACGCCAGCAGGTGCTCCAGGCCAGCGTCGTCCAGTTCCGGATGCAGAGCGCGCCAGTCGGCTATCTTGCCTCCCGACTCAAGGTTTTCCGTTTCCAGTGCCTGCTGACGTTGTTGCTCGGCTTTCAGCTCGGTAGCCAGCTGGATCAGTTGGTTGCGCACTTCCTGCAATTGCTGGTTGGCTGAGGCTTGCGCCTGGCGTGCCTGTTCAACGCCAAGATCGAGCTGCTGTTGCCAGTGTTCGGCGCTTGGTTGCTCACCCAGCAGTTGCGCCAGCGTCTGTCGGGCGCTGTGCTGTTGCTCGGCGAGTGCGTTGAATTGCTGTTGCGCCGCTTCCAGTTGTTGGCCGCGCGTGAGCTGGCGGTCCTGTTCTTTCTCGAGGGTTTGTTGACGTTGCTGCTGCTCGCCGAGCTCTTCGCGTTGTAGCTCCAGGTGCTCCAGGCGTTGGGCAACTTGCTGGTCGAGCTGCATGAAGGTCGCGGCAGGCTCATTGCGCAAGCCTTCAAGGGTGGGGGCCGGGAGCAGGGCGCTGAAGGCCTTGAGTTCTTCTTCCAGGCGTTGGCTGTCGCTGCTCAGCTCGCGCTGCTGGATCGTCAGCTGCTGGGCCGCCTGTTGGCTAGCGTGCTCGGCGGCCTGCAGTTGTTGCGCCAGGCGCGCAGCGTCTTGCTGCAGGGTGAGCAGGGCGTTTTGCCGTTGTTCATCCTGGGCGATGTTCTGTGTCAACTGCGCGTTTTGTTGCGTCAGCCAGGCGTCGCGCTTGACTGCGTCCTGGGCCTGCAAGGATGCGGCCAACGGATGGGCTTCAAGGATGGGCGCCAGGCTCTGCAGTTGAGTGGCAAGTTGTTCCTGCTGTTGCAGCAGTTCTTTTTGCTGAGCAATCCGCCCGCCCACTTCGGTACGCAGGTCGGCGAGTTTTTCCTTGAGCCGGTCAACGGCTTTCTGCGCGTTGGCCTGTTCGCTTTCATCGTGCCGACCCAGGCTTTGCAGCAAGGCTTCGGGCTGATGATAAGGATGCTCGACGCTGCCACAGACCGGGCACGGCTGATCGTCCTGCAATTGCCCGCGCAACTCTTCGACGCTGGCACTGCGCGCCAGGCGTTGGCGTTCCAACAGCTCCAGCGTGACCTTCAAAGTCTGCTCGGCCAGCGTCAGCTCGGCCCTGGCCTGCACGCCTTCGCGGGTCAGGCGCTCGCGTTCGTTGTGCGTGGTGTGTAGGCGTTGTTGCAGGGCTTGGCCGCGATGGTCGAGGTCCTGCTGGCTGGCCCACAACCGTGCCAGCTCTTCGATGGCGCGCTGCTGTTTGCGGTTGTCTTGCAGCAGGCTGCCGAGGATCTGAATCTGTTCGGCCACCGCTTCGGGTTCCGCCCCGGCCTCGCGGTACAGCAACTCCAGCTGTGTGCGCTGTTCGTCCAGTTGCCTGGCGCTGTCCGCTGCCCGTTGCTCAAGCCCGAGCAGTTCGGCCTGGCCCTGTTTCAGGCGATTGCCCACCAGCATCAGTTGCTGCAGGCGTTCACGATGAACGTTCCAAGCATCGCTGACCGGTGCCAGGTGCAGGCTGTTCTCCAACTGCGTGGCCATGTTCGCCAGGCGTTCGGCCACCCGTTGTTGCTGATCCAGCAGCCCGGTGATGGTCAGCTGGCCGTCAGCGTTGGCCTCCTCGGCGTTGTGCTTGAGTTCGGCCGCCGTGCTGATGGCCTGGTTCAGGCGCGCCAGGTTGCCCTGTTCTTCGAAGGCCTGACGCACCAGCGGGGCGTTGCTGCTGTGCTGGCTCTGGGCCTGGACCAGCGCGGCGTTGGCCGCCTCCAGAGCCTGCTCCAGTTGCGCCTGGTGCTGTTGCCGTTCGTGGTGCTGTTGATGGTGTTGCTGGATCAGCATCGCCAGCGGGCTCAGTTGCGCCGTGAGTTCGGCGTGTCGGGCAAACAGGTGACGCTGTGGCGCCAGGTGTTCCAGGCGCGTCAGGTCCAGGCGTTCGCTGGCCTGTGCCGCCCATGACTGTTGTGCCTGCTGCAGCTGCTCGGCGCCAGCCTGTTGCTGGTCCTGCAACGACTGCAGTTCCTTGAGCCAGGTGTTTTGCTGCTCCAGCTGCTTGAGTTGGGCTTGTTGGGTGCTGAGCTGTTGTCGGGCGTCGTTGAAGCGTTGGTCGAGTTCGGCGCGCGCTTCGGGGTCCAGTGGCGTGATCCCGCTGGCCTGGTCTTGCAGGAGCTTGTGGGCTTCGCGGGTTTCCTTGGCCTTGTCGAACGCACGCTTGCCCAAACGGGTGTAGAGCGCGGTGTCGGTGAGCTTTTCCAGCAGCTCGCTGCGGTCGTTGTCATCGGCCTTGAGGAAGGCGCTGAACTCGCTTTGGGCCAGCATCACCGCACGGGTGAACTGTTCGAAGTTCAGGCCCAGCACGGCTTCGAGCTGGCTCTTGTATTCGCCTTTCTGGCTGGCCAGCAGTTGATCGGTGTCCAGGTCGCGCAGGCTCTGGCGGCTGGCCTGCAGTTTGCCGTTGGCTTTTTCCCGGGCGCGATTGGCTTCCCAGCGTGCGCGATAGCGGCGGCCGTCGATCCCGTGGAAATCCACCTCGGCATAGCCCTCGCCGGTGCCGCGTCGCAGCAGGGTGCGCGGGTCGCCCGTGGCAATCTCGCCGTCGGCATCCGGCACCTTGGCATCCCGCCCGGTGTTGTTCAGGCGCGGCACCGCGCCAAACAGCGCCAGGCACAAGGCATCGAGCAAGGTGCTTTTGCCGGCGCCGGTGGGTCCGGTGATGGCGAACAGGCCGGCACTGGCCAGCGGTTCGGCGGTGAAGTCGATCTCGAAGGGGCCTGCCAGGGAGGCGAGGTTCTTCAGGCGGATCGCGAGGATCTTCATGGCTGTTCGCACTCCTGCTGAACGTCCTGCAGCAACCGGGCAAAGTCGTTGAGGGTCTGTTCGTCGACCGCACTGCCGTAGTTGTCCAGCCAGGCGCGGCTGAACAGTTCCTGTGGGGTCAGTTGATCCAGTTCAATCAACTGGCCGCTGTCGTCGCTGGCGTCCCGCCCACCGGCACCTGCGTATTCGGCGGCGATGCGTACCAGGCGCACGGCCTTGCCTTGCAGCGCGGTTTCGATTTGCTGGCGCAGGTCCGGTTGCGGTTCGTCCAGGCGTACCCGGACTTCAAGCCAGGGCTGGCGCTGGATGTCGGCCAGCAGGTCGATGTCCGGCAGTTGCGCCAGTTGAGCGAGGATTTCACTCAGCGGCGCCGGGCCGAGACGTTGCAGTTCCACGGCCCGGGGGATCAGGCGCGGTTCGACGCTGACCAGTGTTTCGCCCTCCAGGGCGATGTCGAGAATCTGGTGGGGGTAATTGATCTCGGAAAACGACAGCGGAATCGGTGAGCCACAGTAGCGAATGCGCTCCTCGCCGTTGACCTTCTGCGGCTTGTGCAGGTGGCCCAGGGCGACGTAGCTGATGCTCGGGCCGAACAGGCTGGCGGGCAACGCTTCGGCGTTGCCGATGATCAGGCTGCGTTCGGAGTCCTCGGACACCGAACCGCCGGCCATGTGTGCATGGCTGATGGCGATCAGTGCCTGGCCCGGCTGGCGCTTGGCATTGGCGGCCTCGATCAGCCATTCATGCACCTGGCCGATGCCGCGCAGGTAGTCCTCGCCCAAGTGGGCCCCGGTGACTTCGGCGGGCCGCAGGAACGGCAGCGCCAGGCACCAGCCGGCGATGGCACCCGAGGTGTCCGGCAGTGGAATCAGCAGGCGTTCGGCGTCCAGTTGCCCGTCATCCAGCCACAAGACCCGGCCCAGCGCGTGCGTGCGCAAGCGACGCATCAGCGGCGCGGGCAACTCGATGCGCGAGCCGGAGTCGTGGTTGCCGGCAATCATCACGATGGTCAGCGCCGGTTGTTGCTCGTGAGCGCTGACGATGAAGTCATACAGGCGTTCCTGGGCTTTGACCGGCGGGTTTACCGTGTCGAAGATATCGCCGGCAATCAGCAGTACGTCGGGCTGTGCCTGCGCCAGTTGCCGCAGCAGCCACTCAAGGAAGCACGCGTGTTCGAAGTCGCGTTCCTGGCCATGCAGGTTTTGCCCAAGGTGCCAGTCGGAGGTGTGAAACAGACGCAAGGCAAACTCCGCTCAATCGATAAGTGAAAAGTCGGCCGTGCAGCAGTCGGCTTGGCGGCTGCTGCACGGGGGGTGTCCGGGGTTACTTGGGGTACAGCGGCGGCAGGCTGCTGTCGCCGACGGGGGCCTGGACCCGTTCGGAGGCCGGGATGGCGCGTATGGCGCGCCACAGGTCTTCGCCTTGCCAGGACTGTCCGGTTTCGCTGTAGAGCGCGCCGTTCAGGCCGTCCAGGGCATCGGACAGCGGCACGAAGCGCGCCGCCATGTCGGCCAGGGTTTCCGGCTGCTGGCGGGCCCAGGCATCCAGTGCCTGGCGGGTGGCCTGTGGGTCGTTGGCCTGGCTGGCACGCTTGAGATCGTCGAGCAGGGTGCGCGGGCTGGGACCGGTCTGGGCTGCGCGCAGAATCGCCGGTTGCCAGCGCGCACGCCACCACAGGCCGAAGCCGAGCAGGGTGGTGCAGGCGAGAACCAGGGTGCTGAGTTTCCAATACCACAGCGTCTCGGCGTCGACGGAGGGCGAGACCGGAGCGTTGCCTGCCGGCGTGTCGACCATCAGGCTGGGATTATTGACGATGTTCAGGGTGCGTGGCGGCAAGCTGCTGCGTTCCAGACGGTCCTCAAGGGTGTTCCACCAGACCACTTCCACGGCAGGCAAATCGATTGCGCCGCTGTGGGTCGGCACCAGCGCTTCGCGGTCCTCACGGCTGCCGATCAGTCCACGGTCGCTGGTCTGATTGCTCAGTTGAGGCTGGTCGGGATAACGCCGCAAGCCGCTGACGTCAGTCGCCGGCAAGGGTGGAAGTTGCGAGCTGGCCAGGCCTTCGACCTTGAGGGTCAGGCTGCGTGTCAGTGAATCGCCGACCTGGCTGTGATCGGGTTCCGGGTTCCAGCTTTCGCCAAGGCTGAGGCTGCGGGCCGGGAGCCAAGGTGTATCCAGCGGGTACTCAATGGGTTTGGCCTTGACCGTCAACGTCGTTTCGCTGGAGCTCACGCGCATCAGCTTGCCCGACTTCGGGCCTTGGCCCGTGGCGTCCTGGGCGGGTTGGGCATCGACCAGGGTGGCGCTGAAAATCTGTTCCGGAATGGTGAGCTCGCCACTGTGTTGCGGGTAAATCCCGTAGCGTAATTCGATCACGCCATGACGCAGGTCGTTGATGACCTTTTCATAGGTCCGCGATTCGCCCAGTTGTTCGATGCGGGCATCGGGAATCTGCAAGGGTGTGACGCTGCTGTCATCGTACAGCGACACTGAGTGGTAGATACGCAGGGTGAGGATCGCCTGTGCCTGCACGTACACGGCGTCCTGATCAAGGCTGGATTCGATGAACACCGGTGCCAGCTTGTCGGGCATGTCCTGGGTCTGGCTTGGCAGCACCTGCAGTTCGATGGGCTCGCTGGTGAACTCGCCCAGTCGCAGCGGCGCAATCACCACGGTGCCATTCTGTCTGGGCAGCAGGGTGATGATCCAGCGGGTGGTGGCGTGGTTTTCGCCATTGAGGGTATTGAGTTGGTTGACCTGCCGGGTGCCACGCACCTCGAACTGGGGCTCAAGGGCGCTCAGGTCGGGTTTGCCGAACTGGGTGACGTCGCTGGATTCCAGGGTCAGTTCGACCGTTTCTCCGGAGCTCAGGCGGCTGCGATCGACGCTGGCAACTAACCCGGTAGCCTGGGCGCCCAAGGGCCAGAGCAACAGGCCGAGCAGTAGTGCGGTGAAGCGGGTCATCGAGTTTTTCCCTGATCCTGATGTTGTTGCTGTTCGTACCAGAACTTGCGCCTGAGCAGTTCACCCGGTTCATCCGGGATTTTTCGCAGCCATTGTTCAAGGGCCTCGCGGTGTTCGCCGTTGAAGTTGGCGTCGGCACTGCGCAGAGGCGGCGTGGTGGTTTGTTCGTCCCCCAGTTCGCTGCCCGGCACTTCATTATCGCCCGGTTGCGGCGGCTTGTCGGTGATCGCCGCGGCCTCGCCCTCGGCGGTGTCGGAGGAGGGCGGGGTTGGCGCGGCGGACTGTTGCTCGACACCCGGCGCCGGCTCGCTTGCAGCGCCAGGTGGCGGCGTCGATTCTGACTGTGCCGGTTGCTCATCCATGGAACTCTCTGGCCCCTCTGGAGGCACCGGTGCGCTTTGTTTGATCAGGGCTTGCACCAGCGCCTTGTTGGTCAGGGCCGGGCGCAGGTCTGGTTGCTGCTCCAGGGCTTGCTCGTAGGCATCCAGTGCCGCTTCCAGCTCACCGCTCCTGGCCAGTGCGTTGCCGCGATTGTAGTGCGCACGAGCGTCGTTGCCCTGGGCGAAGCGCTCGGCGGCCGCGGCGTACTCACCGGCTTCATAGAGCGCCACACCTTGCCATTGCGGGTCCTGAAAGTGCCTGGCGGCTTCGGCGGGCTGTTGTTGCTTGAGCAGGTGCAGGCCCTGTTGGTCCGGGCGCAACCAGAGATCATTGAAGCCAAAGGCGTAGCTCGGTTGTGGCAGCAGCAACAGCAGCGGCAAACACAGCAACCAGCCCCGTCGCCCGGCGCAGGCTGTCAGCAGCAACAGCGGCAGTAACAACCAGTAACCCTGGTCGGCCCAGGTGTCCAGGCGCAAGGTCTGGCCATCCTCGCGCAGGCTGTGGGGCGCATCCAGCAGGCCCAGGCCGCGCAGGTCGCTGTCGTCCACTCGCGCTTGCCGGTAACGTCCATCCAGTTCATTGGCAAAGGCTTTGAGGCCCGGGCTGTCGAGGCGAGGCACCAGAATCGCACCCTGTTCGTCCTTCAGAAAGCTGCCGTCTTCGGCGGTGACCGGTGCGCCTTGAGCGGTGCCGATCCCGAGCATCAGCCACTGCGGTGCCCGGCCACGCAAGGCCTGGCGAATGCCCAGGCGTTCCTGTTCGCCCAGGGATGAGCCGATCAGCAGGATCCGCCCCTGGCCAAGGGCGCCGCGTTCCAACAGTGTCAGCGCCTTGGCCACGGCCAGATCGGCGCGATGACCGGTTTCGGGCATGATCGATGGCTTGAGCGCCTCAAGCAGGTTACGGCTGGTGCTCAGGTCATCCGACAGTGGCACCAGGGTGTGGGCGCTGCCTGAGTAGACCACGATTGCCGTTTGTGCATCGCTGCGGTACTGCAACAGGTCGAGCAGCTTGCGTCGCGCCTGTTCAAGGCGTGTGGGCACCACATCGGTGGCGAGCATTTGCGGGGTCAGTTCCAGCAGCACCACCAACGGGTCGGCGGGTTTCTGTGCGGCCTGCTCGAGCCGTTGCCAGCTGGGTCCCAGCAAGGCCACTACCGCCAGCACCCAGGCCAGGCCCAAGGCAATCCACGGCAACTTGCTTTCGCGGCCGTTGCCGCCACTGAGCAGGGCGGCATGGAAGGCCGGTGGCAGGATCATCTGCCAGCGGCCCGCGCGCTTCTGTCGATGCCACAGTTGCCACAGCAACCAGCCGAGCACGGGCAACAGCAGCAGCCACCAGGGACGGAACCAGTGTGGCCAGAGCTCGATCATCGACGCCTCCGCAGACGCAGGCGCTGGAGCCGCTGGCGCCAGTCAGGGTGCTGTTGCAGGAAATGCTCCTTGGTGAAAAACCGTTGCAGCGGGTTATCCGGCCAGCGCTCGCGGATCACCAGCAACAGGCTCATCAGTAACGCCGCGGCCAGCGGCCAGCTGTACAGTGCCTGGGCCGGGCGGGCCTGGGTCGGTTGCTGGTTCACCGGTTCCAGTTGATCGAGGGTTTGCCTGATCGCTTCCAGCTCCGCCGCGTCACGGGCGCGGAAGTAGCGCCCACCGGTGACCTCGGCAATCGCCTTGAGTGTGGGTTCGTCGAGGTCCAGGCTCGGGTTGACGCCCAGGAAACCCAAGGTGCCGGCTTCTTCCGGGTCGGCGCCAATGCCAATGGGGTAGATCTTCACGCCTTCTTCAGCGGCCAGCCGCGCCGCCGTGAGCGGGTCGATTTCGCCGCCGTTGTTGGCGCCGTCCGTGACCAGGATCAACACGCGACTCTGGGCCGGACGCTGACGCAGGCGTTTGAGCGCCAGACCGATGGCATCACCGATGGCGGTGTTCTTGCCGGCGATGCCGATCCGCGCTTCGTCGAGCCAGACCCGCACGGTGCGGCGGTCGAAGGTCAAGGGTGCCTGCAGATAAGCCTGGCTGCCGAACAGGATCAGGCCGATCCGGTCGCCATCGCGTTGCTCCAGAAAATCCCCCAGCAGGTGCTGGACCAGCGCCAGGCGACTGACCTCTTCGCCTTGCCAGTGCATGTCGGGAAAGTCCATGGAACCCGAGACATCGACAGCCACCAGCAAGTCGCGTCCGCTGGCGGCGATCGGCAGCGGCTCGCCCAGCCATTGCGGGCGAGCGGTGGCGGTCAGCAACAGTAACCAGAGCAGGATGAACGGCGCTTGTTGACGCCAGGTCGGCAGATTGGCCCGGGCGCGACGCCGGGCCAGGCCTTCGAGGTCGCTCAGGAAGCTGACCTTGAGCGAGGGCTCGCCGCTGTCGGCGGCCGGCAGCACAAGGCGCATCAACCACGGCAGCGGCAGCAGGGCGAAGATCCACGGCCAGGCGAACTCAAACATGTTTGCGAATCCAGGTGTCGACAGCCTGGGTCAAGCCGGCGATGGCCTTGTCATCCAGTTTGCATTCGGGCTTGTAGGCGCCCTCCACCAGAATCATCCAGCGGGTCAGGCCGGCGGCCGGGCAACGGTTGTCGAGAAAGGCCAGCCATTTGCGCCCGTTGAGGGTATGGCTCTGGCTATAGGGGTAGTCATTGCGGCACAGGCGCTTGAGCAGCCCGTTGAGCTGCTGCAGCCAGGCGCCCGCCGGTGCGCCGTCATAGGGCTTGGGCATTTGCGCCAACTCGGCCAGTGCCGCTACACGCAATGGGTCCAGCGGGATCTCGGCGCGCACGACGTTGCGTTTGACGGGAAGTAAATGGCGCAGCTTCCACAGGCCGTACCCGAGCGCGGGCAACAGGATCAACAGCAGCCACCAGCCGGGCGCGGGAGGCCAGAAGGGGATCGGCGGCGGTGTCATCAACGGTTGCAGTTGCGCAAGGTCGCTCATTGGCTTTTCCCCGGACGTTGCGGGTTCAGGTATTCGCGCAGTTGTTCGACCATTTCGCTCTGGGTGCTTAGGGGCATCAACAGGACCCGCAGTTTCTGCGCCAGTAGCTCCCAGCGGGCGATGCGGGCTTCGGCCTGGGCGCGATAGCTTTGGCGCAACTCGAAGTTCAACGTGTCGAGTTCTAGCTGGGCGCCGCGCTCGGCAAAGCGCAGCAGGCCGGCAGCAGGCAGGGCGTGGTCCAGCGGGTCGGACAAGGGCAGCAACAGCAGGTCGCAATGGCGCGACAACAGGCTCAGCTGCTGCTCGGCCCCGTCCGACAGGGCTCGCTCGTCGCAGATCACGATGACCAGGCTGCCGGGGCGCAGTACTTCACGGGCACGCCGCAGGGCCATGCCCAGGTCATCGCTGGCGGGCTCACCTTCGGTGCTGAGCGACTGGTTGACGCGCACCAGGCGGTTGAGCAACTGCAGCAGGCTTTGCTTGCTGCGCCGAGGCTTGATTTCGTAGTGCTCGTTGTCGCCGTATACCAGCCCGCCGACCCGGTCGTTATGGCCCAGGGCCGCCCAGCCGATCAGGCTCGCGGCTTGCGCGGCCAGGACCGACTTGAACATCAGCCCCGAGCCAAAGAACAAGCGCCGGCTCTGCTCGACCATGATGAAGATCGGTCGCTCGCGCTCTTCGTGGAACAGTTTGGTGTGGGGTTCCTGGGTGCGTGCGGTGACGCGCCAGTCGATGGTGCGCACGTCGTCGCCGGCCTGGTAGACCCGGACCTGGTCGAAGTCCACACCACGTCCGCGCAGCTTGGAGTGGTGCAGGCCAATCAGCGGGCTGCGCTGGCTTGGCGTGGAAAACAGCTGCACTTCGCGCACGCGATGGCGCATCTCGATCAGCTCCGACAGGCTGACGCGGATGCCCGGTTCGGGCGCGGAGGCTGTGGTCATCGGCGTCAAGCGACGGCTACGACGTCGAGAATCCGCTGGACCACGCGGTCCTGGTCGATACCGGCGGCCTCGGCTTCGAACGACAGAATGATCCGGTGGCGCAGCACGTCAAAGAGCACCGCCTGAATGTCTTCCGGGCTGACGAAGTCACGGCCGGCCAGCCAGGCGTGGGCGCGGGCGCAGCGATCCAGGGCAATGGAGCCCCGTGGGCTGGCGCCGTAGGCGATCCACTCGGACATTTCCGGGTCGAATTTGCCGGGCGTGCGCGTGGCCATCACCAGTTGCACCAGGTATTCCTCCACGGCATCGGCCATGTACAGTCCGAGGATTTCCTTGCGGGCGGCGAAGATCGTTTGCTGGGTCACCCGACGCTCAGGCTTGGCTTCGCCGTTCAGTGCTTCGCCGCGGGCTTGCTGCAGAATCCGGCGTTCGACGGCGGCATCGGGGAAGCCGATTTTCACGTGCATCAGGAACCGGTCAAGCTGGGCTTCGGGCAGCGGATAGGTGCCTTCCTGCTCGATGGGGTTCTGCGTGGCCATCACCAGGAACAGCGGCGACAGCTCATAGGTGCTGCGCCCGACACTGACTTGCCGCTCGCCCATGGCCTCGAGCAAGGCCGACTGAACCTTGGCTGGTGCCCGGTTGATTTCGTCGGCCAGCACCAGGTTATGGAAGATCGGTCCTTGCTGGAACACGAAGCTGCCGGTTTCAGGGCGATAGATTTCCGTGCCGGTGATGTCGGCGGGCAACAGGTCGGGGGTGAACTGGATACGATGGAACTGCGCCTCGATCCCTTCGGCAAGCTCTTTGATGGCCTTGGTCTTGGCCAGGCCCGGTGCGCCCTCGACCAGCATGTGGCCGTCGGCAAGCAGGGCAATGAGCAAGCGCTCGATGAGTTTTTCCTGGCCGAGAATCTGCGTTGAAAGAAAGGATCGCAGCGCCAGAAGCGCCTCACGGTGTTCCATCGTTGAATGTTCCTGGAAGAAGGCCGGGGACGCTTGCTGAAAGCGCCCGGGCGGGGGCTGATACTTTAATCTATCCGGCCCCCTGGCGACTAACGGCACCTTGGAAAAATCTGCAAATAACCGGTATTTGTGCGCAAACCTGCGCGTGTGCAGGAAACAGGCGTGCCCTTGTCGCTGCACTGGGCGGCAGGACAAGGGCAGGACAGGCGGGTCAGTTCTTGAAGCTGGAGTGCTTGCGTCCCTGGTCAAACAGGGCAAAGACTACGACCAGTACGCCAGCAACCACCAGAATCACCGCCACGCCGTCGGTGGAGTGGGTCGCCGAGTTGGCGACCAGCGCCAGGCCGCCCAGCGGTGCCAGGCCACCGGCAATGGCGGTGCCGATCTCGCGGCCGGTGCCGAAGCCCGAGGAGCGGGTCTGGGTCGGGAACTGGCGGCTGAGGAAAGAGCCCTGGGGGGCGAACATCATGGGCGCGAGGATCCCGGTGCCCACCGCGATCGCCAGGTAGATCATCATCGGTTCGCCGGTATTGAGCAGGGCCAGGAAGGGATAGGCGAACAGCACTGAGCACAACCCGCCCAGCATCAGCACCTTCTTGCTGCTCCATTTGTCGCAGAGCCAGCCGAAAAGCGGCACGGCGATGATCGCCACCAGGCTGGCAATGGTTACCGATAGCGAGGTGACGTGGGCTTCGACGCCCTTGAACTGGGTCAGGTAAGCCAGGGAGAACGTCTTGAAAATGTAGCTCAGGGCGTTGTAGCCGATGGCCACGAAGAGCACCACCATCAGGCCCTTGAGGTCATTCCTGAACAGCAACGTGAGCGGCGAGACCTGCGCCTTGGCCGCGCTTTCGTCGAGTTCCTTGAACTGCGGGGTTTCCGGAATGCTGCGACGTACCCAAAGACCCACCCCCACCAGCACGATGCTGCAGATGAACGGGATGCGCCAGCCGCCGGAAAGCAGGAACTCGTTGCCGTTCATGGTCAGCAGGTAGACGGTCAGCGACGACAGCAACAGCCCCAGGTTCAGGCCCAGTGCCGGCCAGGCACCCTGGCTGCCGCGCTTGCCTTCGCTGGCATGCTCATACGAGGTGACAGCGGCCCCGGACAGTTCGGCACCCGCGCCCAGGCCCTGAATGATCCGCACCAGCACCAGGATGATCGGTGCCCAGATGCCGATCGAGGCATAGCTGGGAATCAGGCCGATCAGGGTGGTGCACACCCCCATCATGCAGAACGTGATGACCAGCACCTGTTTGCGCCCGAAGCGGTCGCCCAGGTAGCCGAACAGAATGCCGCCGAAAGGACGGGCGATGAAACCGATGGCGAAGGTGGAGAAGGCCAGCAATGCAGCCACCTTGGGGTTGCCGGGATCGAAGAAGATCTTCGAGAACACGATCGCCGCCATGGTGGCGTACAGATAGAAGTCATACCACTCCAGCATCGAGCCGAAGATGGTGGCAGCAGCTACCTTGCGCAGCCGCTTGCGCTTTTGTTCCGGGGTTTCATGGGCGGTCGGGGCCGCTTGATGTACCGACATCGGTGATTTCCTTCTTGGTCTTTGTAGTTATTGTTGAAGCAGGGTTCAGCGGGCGTTGAGAATCTTCTCGGCAATCATCTGGCCGATGGGGATGGCCGAGGTCGCGGCCGGGGAAGGGGCATTGCAGACATGCACCATGCGTGGGGTTTCGGCGAACAGGAAATCGTGCACCAGGGTGCCGTCGCGCATGACCGCCTGGGCCCGGATACCGGCTTCGTAGGGCAGCAGGTCCTCGACTTCCAGTGATGGGCAATACTTGCGGCACTGTTCCAGATAGCCGCGTTTGAACAGCGAATTCTTCATTTCCGTGGTGCCGGAACCGAGGTTGTTCCAGAGGGTTTTCCAGAACCCCGGGAAGCGGGTGTACTCGGCCACGTCACGCCAGTTGATCGAGAACTTGCGGTAGTTCTCCCGGCCCAGTCCCAGCACGGCGTTCGGCCCGACCGTGACGCTGCCGTCGATCATCCGCGTCAGGTGTACGCCCAGGAAGGGCAACTCCGGGTCGGGAATTGGGTAGATCAGGTGGTTGACGATGGCGTTCCTGGAGGCGGGCAGGCGGTAATACTCGCCGCGAAACGGGATGATCTGGTGATCGATCCTGACCCCGGCCAGCGTCGCCAGGCGATCGGATTGCAGGCCTGCACAGGCCACCAGTTGCCGGGCCTGCCAGACCTTGTCCTGGCTGCTGATGGTTACGTTGTCGGCGGATTCGCGAATGGCGGTGACGGTGGTCTGCAGGCAGATCTCGCCGCCCGCGGCCTCGATCACCCGAGCCATGGCCTGACAGACCTCCTTGTAGTCGACAATCCCGGTGGCATCGAGAAACAGCCCGCCCAGACCGACGATGTTCGGCTCACGGCGTTGCAGTTCGGCGGCATCCAGGCGCTCGACTTTCAGCCCGTTCTGCTGCGAGCGCTCGTACAGCGCGTGCATGCGCTCGACTTCCAGTGGGTTGGATGCCACCAGCAACTTGCCACAGACGTCGAACTTGATCTGGTGCTCGGTGCAGAACGCTTTGGTCGCCTGGGCGCCACGCTTGCACAGCTCAGCCTTGAGACTGCCTGGGGCGTAGTAGATGCCGGCGTGGATCACACCACTGTTGTGCCCGGTCTGGTGCCGGGCCAGGCTGGTTTCCTTTTCCAGGATCAGCAACGAGGCGTCAGGCTGACGCTCGAGGAGTGCCATGGCGGTGGCGAGGCCGACGATACCGCCGCCGATGATGCAATAGTCATAGATCATGCAGGTGTCACCTTGGCTTTCTTGTCAGAGAGTCTGCTTATCAGGTTGTCAGACAAAGTCATTCAAACGAAAGACGCTGCCGCGCAGCGCCCCGGGTACAGCGGGTTCAGGGTGTTTCAGTCGATGCTGGGCAGGTCTATGTTCAAGCGCTTGGCCGCAGCGCGTAGATGCGCCTCGGCACAGGCCGCGGCTTGGGTCCGGTCACCGGCGGCGATCGCTTCGTACAGGGCTTGGTGTTCACGACCGGCATCGGCGGAGCCGCCGACCGAATGCGCCGCGGAGTTTTCCCAGGCGGTGCGTCGCGCCTCGGCCAATTGCCCGCGCAGAAAGTCGTGGAAAGCGACGAAGTAGTCATTCTTGCTGGCGTCGGCGATGGCGCGGTGGAACTCGACATCGGCCAGGGCGGCGGCGGCAAAGTCGCTGCGCTTGTCGTGCATCTCTTGCAGCGCGGTGCGCATGCGCAACAAGTCGGCCTCGTCACGGCGCTGGGCGGCGATGGACGCGGCCTGGGTCTCGGTCCACAGGCGCATTTCGAACATCTGTACCAGATCCGGCTTACGTCCCTTCTTGCTGGGAAAGCGAAACACCGTGCCATTGGGGTTCTGGGAAATGTACGAGCCAAGCCCCCGGCGGCTGATCAGGATGCCATCGGCCTTGAGTTGCGCCACGGCCTCGCGTACCACCGAACGGCTGACGTTCAACTGTTCGGTCAGTTGCTGCTCGGTGGGCAGTCGCGATTCGGCGGTCAGGCGGCCGGAATCGATTTCTTCACGGATGGCGTTGACTACCCGTTCGACCAGGGAGTCGGGGCGCTGAAGTTGAAGCATGAGAGGGATGGCTCGCAAGTCAGGTTGTCAGACAATGCCTTTGTGCTGATTTCTTGTCAAGAAATCAGCCGTCGGCTCACAGTTCGCTGATGTAGGTGCCGGTGCCCTTGAGGATGTTCTGCAGGGTTTCTTCGACCTCGGCCAAATCGGCTTGCGCCGTGCTGTGGAGGATTTCCAGGTGGTCGTCGCCGTTGAGCGCATCGGCGTCTGCCGCAGCGATTTCGATCAGCAGGCGGGTAGGGCTCAGGGTGACCTTGACGCCGTCGAGCGTGGAGGGCTCGCCATCGAGGGTGATTTCCAGCTCGTCCTCGTCCGGGTAGCGGGTCATCAGGAACATGTCGCCCTGATTGCTGTGGCAGCACAGCATGGCCAGGTTGTCTTCTTCGTCATCGCACGGGTTGGCGATCAGGTGGGCGGTGGTCAGTTGCATGTGAACAGTCCTGGCGCGGGGCGCGGTGTGGGCAGGCAAAGGGCGATTTTGCCAGTCCCGGTGTTTTTTTGCTGGGTTGTGTTGGGTGGGCACCCGATATTTTTCTTATGTGCCCAATGAATCGGGCGTTGTCCGAATATCAGCCGTGTTAATTGAGTAGGACGTTTCCTTAAGTTAAAGTGTGAATCTTGTGATGAACTTTCCTATGGTTTTGTAGGGCGTTTATTGGACGTAGGAATAATAAGAATAAATCGGGTTGTTTATTGTTTTTTCCTCTGTTTGTAACTTATGTTGTCGTCCCGAATGCAACGGAATGCAACGAACGATGAGTGAAGAGGGAGTTAGGTTGATGAACGAGTATTTTGAACCGCTGGGTGAAGTAAAACATCTGTCCGAGCCGGAAATCGAGGTCCTTTATCAGCGTTATCTGGCGGGGGAAAAAACCAGTCACCTGATTGCCGAATACAAAATACCGGGGGCGGTGAGAAGTTTGCTGAAAGTGTTGCCGCCGTTGCTCAGCAAAGAACTCAAGTGTCCTTACTGTGACCTGCCGATGTGGGTCAAAAGGCATGCGCGGGGAACACCTGAGTCCCTGCGTCCGCCGTTCCAGTGTGTGCGCTGTGAACACCGGGTTTACCCTCACGGGCCATACAGTCGACACATGGCCTGTAGTTGCACGACCTGTTACAAGGTCAGGCAACAGGCGCTGTCTGCCCAGGCACAGCGTGACCGCGATGAACTGGTCAGACAGTACGGCGTTTGCCGTGAACCCGTGCCTTACGCCACCCTGAGTTTCGTCCAGAAACTGACGCTGCTGGCGGTACTCGACGCAGGTAAGCCCGGCACGGACAGTATCGCGCCGCTGGATGCCTTGACGCGCAACGAAGCCTTGGCGCCCAGCGAGGTAATCAGTGAAGACCTGTTGAAGAAGTTTCACGAGGCCGGGGTGTTGCGGGTTGATCCTGAATCGGACATCCACGCCTTTGAACGCGCGGCAGGCTGCAGGATCCGTAATTTCCTGGCGGTGCGCTGGCTGCCCAATGTCGCGCTTGAAGCGGGCCAGTGCAGTACACGTGATGCGCTGTATCGAGCGCTTTATCAGGAATTGTCGGGGCGTGTCCAGCCAGCCTGGAAGAGCGAGTTGTATAACTTGATGTTTAATCTGGCCCGAGAGGAGTCCTTGGCCTATATCCGTGTGCTGGCCAGTGAAGTCAACTTTGTGTTTGGCGCCGAGAATCGTGCCGAATCGGTTGTGGGGCAGTTACTGCAAGACTTCTCGGTCAGTGAAATTTACTACTTCGCCCGGATCGCGGTAAAGAATGCAGCGCATTTTTATGCCACCGGCAACTCCAAGGGGCGAAACCATGCCTCCAACACCATTCCCGGTAATATGTTGAGCACCGCCCAGAGTGCACTCGCCGACAACTGGCGAAAGTCGGCCTATCGAGACCCTCGCGTTGCACAATCGGCTTTGCATCGGCTGCTGTACGACGTCGTGCTCAAGGATAGCGGGGCCGGCTTTTCGAAATCTCCCGGCGTGTACTGGCGCGAAGAGCTGGTGCCGCGGTTTTTTTCAGCCCCGGGGTTCGGTGCGGGCACGTCCCCGTCTGTGGAGGTGTTCTGTCGTGAGTGCGACTCCGGCAACATCGATGTCAGGATGGACAAGGTTTCCCTGGATACGCTGTGCTACGACTGTGGGACGGTGAGTCAATTCCAGGCGATTCATGATGTGAGTGATTGAGGCGAAGTTGCCTGGACGGGGTTAGCGCGGGAGGGCTGGGTGAGCCTGCTGTGTACTGAGCTAAATGTCACAAAATGTGCCGCGAACAGTGTCTGACTTATCGGTTTTTTTTGGTACGAAAGTACCGCAATTCCCGGCATGGAACCGCCATTTTTCCCCGCGACTGCTAGTGTTAGTCGAGGCGCCGCCCTTGAGCTGCGTGACGATGACCGAATATGTCGCAGCATCGCAAGCACGGGCCTTGCCGCACTCGTTAAGCTGCGCAACGGATGGACACCTGTAAAGGCATTGCTTGTTAAGTCGGCAGTCGTTTTTGCAGATGCCCATCCTTGGAAGGTGAATGTGACCTGAGTGTCTCGTCCAGCTTCACCCACCTGTCGTCCTGTTTCCTCTGCCCGAGAATCAGGAACAGGGTGACGGGTTGCCCCGAAAAGGGGTTTTGCACGCGACGCTTCCATCAATAACAAGCCCAAGCGGAGTACCACAGATGGCGTTCTTCACCGCAGCCAGCAAAGCCGACTTCCAGCACCAACTGCAAGCGGCACTGGCGCAGCACATCAGTGAACAGGCACTGCCACAAGTGGCGCTGTTCGCTGAACAATTCTTCGGCATTATTTCTCTTGATGAACTCACCCAGCGCCGGTTGTCCGACCTCGCCGGCTGCACGCTTTCCGCCTGGCGCCTGCTTGAGCGCTTTGATCACGCGCAACCTCAGGTGCGCGTATACAACCCCGATTACGAACGCCACGGCTGGCAGTCGACCCACACCGCGGTCGAAGTGCTGCACCACGACTTGCCATTCCTCGTGGACTCGGTCCGTACCGAGCTGAACCGTCGCGGCTACAGCATCCATACCCTGCAGACCACCGTGCTGAGCGTGCGTCGTGGCGCCAAGGGCGAGTTGCTGGAAATCCTGCCTAAAGGCACCCAGGGTGAGGGCATTCTTCAAGAATCGCTGATGTACCTGGAAATCGACCGCTGCGCCAACGTGGCCGAACTCAATGTGTTGAGCCGGGAACTGGAACAGGTTCTCGGTGAAGTCCGCGTTGCGGTCGCCGATTTCGAGCCGATGAAAGCCAAGGTCCAGGAAATCCTCACCGGGCTGGACAACAGCCAGTTCGCGGTCGATGCCGACCAGAAAGGCGAGATCAAGGGCTTCCTGGAATGGCTGGTGGGCAACCACTTCACCTTCCTCGGCTATGAAGAGTTCGTGGTCCGCGATGAAGCCGATGGCGGCCATATCGTCTATGACCAGGACTCGTTCCTGGGCCTGACCAAGCTGTTGCGTACCGGCCTGACTCATGACGACCGTCGCATCGAAGACTACGCCGTGAACTACCTGCGCGAACCGACCCTGTTGTCGTTCGCCAAGGCCGCGCACCCAAGCCGTGTCCACCGTCCGGCTTACCCTGACTACGTGTCGATCCGTGAAATCGATGCCGACGGCAACGTCATCAAGGAATGCCGTTTCATGGGCCTGTACACCTCGTCGGTGTATGGCGAGAGCGTGCGGGTCATCCCGTACATCCGCCGCAAGGTCGAGGAAATCGAACAGCGTTCCGGCTTCCAGGCCAAGGCTCACCTGGGCAAGGAACTGGCGCAGGTGCTTGAAGTCCTGCCCCGTGACGATCTGTTCCAGACCCCGGTGGACGAACTGTTCAGCACCGTGATGTCGATCGTGCAGATCCAGGAGCGCAACAAGATTCGCGTGTTCCTGCGCAAGGACCCGTACGGCCGCTTCTGCTACTGCCTGGCCTATGTGCCGCGTGACATCTACTCCACCGAGGTGCGCCAGAAGATCCAGCAAGTGCTGATGGATCGCCTCAAAGCCACCGATTGCGAGTTCTGGACCTTCTTCTCCGAGTCGGTACTGGCTCGTGTGCAGCTGATTCTGCGGGTTGACCCGAAGAACCGCCTGGACATCGACCCGCTGCTGCTGGAAAAGGAAGTGGTCCAGGCCTGCCGCAGCTGGCAGGACGACTACGCCAGCCTTGTGATCGAAAGCTTCGGCGAAGCCCACGGCACCAATGTGCTGGCCGACTTCCCGAAAGGCTTCCCGGCAGGTTTCCGCGAGCGCTTCGCCGCGCATTCGGCCGTGGTCGACATGCAGCACCTGTTGAGCCTCTCCGAGGCCAACCCGCTGGTCATGAGCTTCTACCAGCCGCTGGCCCAGAGTACCGGCCAGCAACTGCTGCACTGCAAGCTGTATCACGCCGATACCCCATTGGCGCTGTCCGACGTGCTGCCGATCCTGGAAAACCTCGGCCTGCGCGTGCTGGGTGAGTTCCCGTATCGCCTGCGTCACAACAGCGGCCGCGAGTTCTGGATCCACGACTTCGCGTTCACCGCCGCCGAAGGCCTGAACCTGGACATCCAGCAGCTCAACGACACGCTGCAGGACGCCTTTGTCCACATCGTTCGCGGCGATGCCGAAAACGATGCGTTCAACCGCCTGGTGCTGACGGCCGGCCTGCCATGGCGCGACGTGGCGCTGCTGCGTGCCTACGCCCGTTACCTGAAGCAGATTCGCCTGGGCTTCGACCTGGGTTACATCGCCAGCACCCTGAACAACCACACCGACATCGCTCGCGAGTTGACCCGGTTGTTCAAGACCCGCTTCTACCTGGCCCGCAAGCTGACCAGCGACGATCTGGACGACAAGCAGCAGCGCCTGGAACACGCGATTCTGACTGCCCTGGACGACGTTCAGGTGCTCAACGAAGACCGTATCCTGCGTCGCTACCTGGACCTGATCAAGGCTACCCTGCGGACCAACTTCTACCAGACCGACGCCAACGGTCAGAACAAGTCCTACTTCAGCTTCAAGTTCAACCCGCACGCCATTCCAGAGCTGCCAAAGCCGGTGCCGAAGTTTGAAATCTTCGTGTACTCGCCGCGTGTCGAAGGCGTGCACCTGCGCTTCGGCAACGTGGCGCGCGGTGGCCTGCGCTGGTCCGACCGTGAAGAAGACTTCCGTACCGAAGTCCTGGGCCTGGTAAAAGCCCAGCAAGTGAAGAACTCGGTCATCGTGCCGGTGGGCGCCAAGGGCGGCTTCCTGCCCCGTCGCCTGCCGCTGGGCGGCAGCCGTGACGAGATCGCGGCCGAGGGCATCGCCTGCTACCGCATCTTCATTTCGGGCCTGCTGGACATCACCGACAACCTGAAAGACGGCGCCCTGGTGCCGCCGGCCAACGTCGTGCGTCATGACGACGATGACCCGTACCTGGTGGTCGCAGCGGACAAGGGCACTGCAACCTTCTCCGACATCGCCAACGGCATCGCCATCGACTACGGTTTCTGGCTGGGTGACGCGTTCGCCTCGGGCGGTTCGGCCGGTTACGACCACAAGAAAATGGGCATCACCGCCAAGGGCGCGTGGGTCGGCGTACAACGTCACTTCCGCGAGCGCGGCATCAATGTCCAGGAAGACAGCATTACCGTGGTCGGCGTCGGCGACATGGCCGGTGACGTGTTCGGTAACGGTTTGCTGATGTCCGACAAGCTGCAACTGGTCGCCGCCTTCAACCACCTGCACATCTTCATCGACCCGAATCCTGAGCCTGCCAATAGCTTCGCCGAGCGTCAGCGCCTGTTCGACCTGCCGCGTTCGGCCTGGTCGGACTACGACACCAGTATCATGTCCGAAGGCGGCGGGATCTTCTCCCGTAGCGCGAAGAGCATTGCCATCTCCGCGCAGATGAAAGAGCGCTTCGACATCCAGGCCGACAAGCTGACCCCGACCGAACTGCTGAACGCCTTGCTCAAGGCACCGGTAGACCTGTTGTGGAACGGCGGTATCGGTACCTACGTCAAGGCCAGCAGCGAAAGCCACGCCGATGTCGGCGACAAGGCCAACGATGCACTGCGCGTCAACGGTAACGAACTGCGCTGCAAGGTCGTGGGCGAGGGCGGTAACCTGGGCATGACCCAACTGGGTCGCGTCGAGTTCGGCCTCAATGGTGGCGGTTCCAACACCGACTTCATCGACAACGCCGGTGGCGTGGACTGCTCCGACCACGAAGTGAACATCAAGATCCTGCTGAACGAAGTGGTTCAGGCCGGTGACATGACCGAGAAGCAACGTAACCAGTTGCTCGGCAGCATGACCGATGAAGTCGGCGGCCTGGTGCTCGGCAACAACTACAAGCAGACCCAGGCCCTGTCCCTGGCGGCCCGCCGTGCCTTTGTGCGGATTGCCGAGTACAAGCGCCTGATGAACGACCTGGAAGGCCGTGGCAAGCTGGATCGCGCCATCGAGTTCCTGCCGTCGGAAGAGGCGATCACCGAGCGTGTCGCGGCAGGCCATGGCCTGACCCGTGCCGAGCTGTCGGTGCTGATTTCCTACAGCAAGATCGACCTCAAGGAGCAGTTGCTGGGCTCCCTGGTGCCGGACGACGACTACCTGACGCGCGACATGGAAACCGCTTTCCCGCCGATGCTGGTGAGCAAGTTCTCCGAAGCCATGCGTCGTCACCGCCTCAAGCGCGAGATCGTCAGCACCCAGATCGCCAACGATCTGGTCAACCACATGGGCATCACCTTCGTCCAGCGTCTCAAAGAGTCCACCGGCATGAGCCCGGCGAACGTGGCGGGTGCGTACGTGATCGTGCGTGACATCTTCCACCTCCCGCACTGGTTCCGTCAGATCGAGGCTCTGGATTACCAGGTCTCGGCGGATGTCCAGTTGGAACTGATGGATGAACTGATGCGCCTGGGCCGTCGTGCCACGCGCTGGTTCTTGCGCAGCCGTCGCAACGAGCAGAATGCTGCCCGTGACGTCGCCCACTTCGGTCCGCACCTGGCCGCGCTGGGTCTCAAGCTCGACGAACTGCTCGAAGGCCCGACCCGTGAAGGCTGGCAGACCCGTTATCAGGCTTACGTCGCCGCTGGCGTGCCTGAGTTGCTGGCACGCATGGTTGCAGGTACCACGCACCTGTACACCCTGCTGCCAATCATCGAGGCGGCCGACGTGACCGGCCAGAACGCAGCCGACGTGGCCAAGGCCTACTTCGCCGTAGGCAGCGCGCTGGACCTGACCTGGTACCTGCAACAGATCAGCGCCTTGACGGTTGAAAACAACTGGCAAGCCCTGGCCCGTGAAGCGTTCCGTGACGACATCGACTGGCAGCAGCGTGCGATCACCATTTCGGTCCTGCAAATGGGCGAGGGTGAACAGGACGTGGAAACCCGTCTGGCGCTGTGGATGGAGCAGAACCAGGCCATGGTCGAGCGCTGGCGCGCAATGCTGGTGGACATCCGTGCCGCTAGCGGCACCGACTACGCCATGTACGCGGTGGCCAACCGCGAACTGCTGGACCTGGCGTTGAGCGGTCAAGCGGTGGTGCCTGTCACTGCCTGATTGAGCGTTGAATGAAAAAGCCCCGTCTCGAGAGAGGCGGGGCTTTTTTGTCTGCGTGATTCCCTGTGTTCCCCCCCCCTCATTCGTTGTGGGGTAGGCCCGCTCACGCAGGCCGATTCAGTGATCAGTTCTGCAGTGGGATCAGTATTTTCTCGTCAGGCGACAGGACCATGAACACCAGCAATTTGGCCGGTTGGGTGCTGCTGGCATTTTTCGACACCAGGTGCTCGGAGCCTGCCGGTTCGTACCAGTATTCGCCTGCCTTGTAGGTGATGGCCTTGCCGCCCTTGACCTGGGAAACAACCTCCCCCGAGACCACGTAGGCCATGGCGGTGCCCTCATGTTTGTGGGCGATGGACGACTGGCCGGGCAGGTAGTCGACTTCGATCATCAGCGCCTTCTTGCCGGGTGCGTTTTGCAGCATCTCGTCCTGCAGTACCGTGACTTTTTCTGACGGGGCACCGGCTTCGTGGGCCAATACAGGGGCGGATGCCAGCAGGCTCAGGACGGTCAGGGTGCTTGCGAGTAACGGTAGCGGTCTCATGCTCATCACCTATGGGTGTGTTGATCAAGTGTGCGAATCAGGCTTAACGTTAAGCCTGCATCCGGGATCAACAAACAGCCAATTGTTGCGAAGCTGAGCAGACCAATGAGCGCCGGGCGAGTGTCCGGGGTGCACTTGTTATCGTTCAAACTATCGGAAAGCTGTTGAAGTCGATGCTGCTGGCCAGTCGACTGTCGAGCAAACTGATGAAACCTTGCACCTCGGGGCAGTTGAAGTGGGTTTGCATGGCGGTTTCCGATTGCCAGTGGGCACTGACGGTCCACCGATTGTCATCCTCCGGGCAGCGATCAACCATGTAGGTGTCGCAATCGGGGAGTTGGCGCAAGGTGTCGACGATCTGCTGCAAGTGCCGGCCCAGTTCATCGGAGCAGCCAGGGGCGGCCTGGACCTGGACCGTGTTGATCATTTTCGCGGGCATCGCACAGGCTCCCTTTTCAAGCCGCACAGGCCGTGTTCAGGATGGGGTGACATTCGTGCAGGATAGGCCCGTATACGGTAGCGGCCAACGACCAATTGGCTGTAAAAGCCCCATGCCAATAGACCTCAGGCGACTTGCTGCAAGAGGTCGCGCAGGCGGTCCAGGGCGGTATCGATGTCCAGGGTATCGATCGCGCCAAACCCCATGAACAGCCCGGCGCGAGGGGCTTGCTGATAAAAGAATTCGCTCAGGCCATAGAGCCCAACCTCGACGTCTTTCGCTCGCTCAATGAGTCGCGACACATCCACCTCCACCTTGCACAGCAGCACCATGTGAAACCCGGCGGTGCTCGGCACGGCCTCAAGCCAGGGTGAAAGGTCGTCGGCAACCCGCGCCAGGATTCGCTCGCGACGCCCGGCGTAGACCGTGTGGCAGCGGCGAATATGCTTGAGCAGGCAGCCTTCGTCGATGAACTTGGCCAACGCCCATTGCGGCAGGGTCGAGGTGTGCAGGTCGGTCAACTGCTTGGCGCGGATGACCGCCTCGAGGATGGCTGGCGGCAGGATGGCGTAACCCAGCCGCAACTCGGGCAGCAAGGTTTTGGAGAAGGTCCCGACATAAGCCACGAGCCCGTGTTGATCCAGGCTCTGCAGGGAGTCGGTGGGCCGGCCCTCGTAGCGGAACTCGCTGTCGTAGTCATCCTCGATGATAATCGCGCCCAACGCGTGAGCCCTGGCCAGCAAGGCTTCACGTCGAGCCTGGCTCATGGGCATGCCCAAGGGGAACTGGTGCGAGGGCGTGACGTAGATCAGCCGGGTGCCTTCGGGAATCGACGCCACCTCAATGCCTTCGCCATCGACCGGCACGCCGACCACCTCGGCACCGTGGGAGGCGAACAGCAGGCGGGCCGGCGGATAGCCGGGGTCTTCCATGGCCACCAGGCTGCCGGGCTGGATCAGCACCCGGCCAATCAGGTCCAGCGCCTGCTGCGCACCGTTGCACACCACCACGTCCTGGTCCTGGCAAATCACCCCGCGAGAAAACGCGATATGCCGGGCGATGGCACTGCGCAGGGCCGGGAGACCTTCGGCCTGACTGTAAAAGCCCATGACGCTGGCGACCTGGCGCAGTGCATGGGCGGTGCAACGGCGCCAGTCGTCCCGGGGGAACAGGCCCTTGCTGGTGGCGCCGCCAATGAAGTCATAACGCAATGAAGCGTCCGGGGCGGGGTGACGCAGGAACGTCGGCAGGTTGCGCCAGCGTTCTATGATTTCGCGGCTGGCCAGCTCCGAGTGGCTTTGCTTGCGCGCCAGCGCTGAAGTCCGGATGTTGACGTAGGTGCCTTTGCCGACGATCCCGGTCAGGTAGTTTTCGTAGGTCAATTGCGTATAGGTGTCGGAGATGGTCTTGCGCGAGATCCCCAGTTGCTCGGCCAGCAAGCGGCTGGGCGGCAGTTGCGTGCCGGCGGCCAGGCGGCCCGATTCGATGGCGCTGCGCAGCTGCTGGTACAGCTGGCCTGCGAGGTCCTTGCGGCCATTGATCACAACGTGAAGTTCCATACCCGCGAGGCTCCTGCGGTGGTGAGGGTGAGGCGGCTGACGACAGGTTACTCGCAGAGGCGGGGGGCTGCACCTGATCAACGCCCACGCCCGGGAGCAGGCCACGCTCGCCAAGGCAGGCATATTGCGATTACCCTCGAAGGCCAGGCTGCACGTGGCCACTGGATCACAGCGGGCAACGGATACCGCGCAGCACCGCTTTCAAGGAAGAATTCCCTATGTCGACCTGCGATCCCGTCATCACCCTCGAGCGTTTCAGCGAAGCTCACATCGAGGGCATTACCACGCTGTACAACGACCCCGCGGTTGCTCGTCAGGTGCTGCAAACGCCTTACCAGTCCACCGAGGTCTGGCGCGAACGCCTGGCGTCCAGGAACGAGCGGGTGGTGCAACTGGTGGCGTTGCATCAGGGGCAGGTGATCGGCAACATCGGCCTGGAGCAGTTCTCGCGCATTCGGCGCAGTCATTGCGCCAACATCGGCATGGGGGTCGCGGTGGCGTGGCAGGGAAAAGGCTTGGGTACTCGCTTGTTGGCCACGGTGCTGGACCTCGCGGACAACTGGATGAACGTGCAACGGGTGGAATTGTCGGTGTATGCGGACAACGACGCGGCGATCGGGCTGTATCGCAAGTTCGGCTTCGAGACCGAGGGCCTGTTCCGCCAGTATGCGGTGCGTGACGGTCAGCTGGTAGACGCCCTGAGCATGGCACGTTTGCGCCATTCGCCCAAGGCGTCCTGACTCAGTCGCCCAAGGCAAAGGCCACGGCGGCATGGGCGTGCAGTTCGGTGGTGTCGAGCAGGTATTAGTCGTACATCGCCCGCGAGCATCTGTCATGCTCAGTGTTCGTAACACGGGTTAGTCCGAGGAACAGCGCAATGGACGACGTACAGCAACTGGGTGAAATGCTTCGCCACTACGCAGAAAGCGAAGCGCACAAGAAACAGGTGTTTGAAAGCCAGTCGGCGGTGTGGGCCATGCGAATCGGCGAATTGTTCGACCAGATCGAACAATGGCTGGCACCGGTCAGGACGCCGAATTTGCTTGAGGTGAGCCGGGAGGTCTATGTCGCGTTCGGGGCCAGTGTGCCGGTGGAAACCTCGGCTTTCAAGTCCGAGAAACTGAGCATTCTGATCGCCGGCAAACCGGTGGAGTTCGTGCCCGAGGTGATGGGCGCCGGCGGGTTGATCACCTTGGCGGTGGTGGGCCTGACCGCCGCGCGTTAT
Source organism: Pseudomonas sp. Irchel s3a18 (assembly GCF_900187535.1). NCBI lineage: Bacteria > Pseudomonadati > Pseudomonadota > Gammaproteobacteria > Pseudomonadales > Pseudomonadaceae > Pseudomonas > Pseudomonas sp. Irchel s3a18. The sequence continues at coordinate 50,830 of NZ_FYDV01000001.1, forward strand.
GGCAGTGTGTCACTGGTGTGCCTGCCGCCATCGACCGAGTGGCAGTGGCGCAAGACCAACGGTTTGAAAGACCCGGACACCTTTGCCTTTGATGCCAATTTCCTGGCCCAGCAGCTGCAGAGCCTGATTCCGCGTGAGCGGGGGTGAGGTAGTTGGGACCAGCACCCGACTTTGTGGCGGGCATCTGACCCTGTGGGAGCGCATCAAACCTCCACATTGCCCCAGCCCGGTTTCGCCACCTCGGGTGCGACCGCGTTGATGGTCTTGCCGGTGGCCTGCTCCACGCGCCGCGCCACTTCGGGGTCGTCGGCAAAGGGGATCAGGCTGGCATCGTCCAGGCTCTCGGGCGATTGATGCCGCAAGCAGTACTCCACCGACAGATACAGGCACGCCACCGCCGCCAGATTCAGCATCACGTCCATCATGATCAACGTTCCCTCAGGTGAGTGACGCAAGCCGGGGCGGCTTGCGTCGTGGGGCAATCAGGCAAACTGCGCTTCGCGCTCGGCCAGCGTTGCGTCGGCAACCCGCACGGTGCGCCAGGTGTTGTAGGCCATCAGCAGCATGCCGCCGAGGAAGAACACCCCCCCGGTAAACCGCACGATGAAGCCAGGATGGCTGGCCTGCAGCGCTTCGACGAAGGAGTAGGTGAGGGTGCCGTCGTCGTTGATGGCGCGCCACATCAGGCCCTGGGTGATGCCGTTGACCCACATCGAGGCGATGTAGAGCACGGTGCCGATGGTCGCCAGCCAGAAGTGCAGGTTGATCAGTGGCACGCTGTGCATCTGTTCGCGGCCGAAGATCTTCGGGATCATGTGGTAGGTCGCGCCGAACGTGATCATCGCTACCCAACCCAGGGCGCCGGCATGGACGTGGCCGATGGTCCAGTCGGTGTAGTGGGACAGCGCGTTGACGGTCTTGATCGCCATCATCGGGCCTTCGAAGGTCGACATGCCGTAGAACGCCAGGGACAGCACCAGGAAGCGCAGGATCGGATCGGTGCGCAACTTATGCCAGGCACCCGACAGCGTCATCATGCCGTTGATCATCCCGCCCCAGCTCGGCGCCAGCAGGATCAGCGACATGGCCATGCCCAGTGACTGGGCCCAGTCCGGCAGTGCGGTGTAGTGCAGGTGGTGGGGGCCGGCCCAGATATACAGGGTGATCAGTGCCCAGAAGTGCACGATCGACAGGCGATACGAGTACACCGGGCGGCCGACCTGCTTGGGCACGAAGTAGTACATCATCCCCAGAAAGCCGGTGGTCAGGAAGAAGCCCACGGCGTTGTGGCCGTACCACCACTGGACCATGGCGTCGGTGGCCCCGGAATACACCGGGTAGGACTTGAACCAGTCCACCGGGATCGACAGGTGGTTGACCACGTGCAGCATGGCGATGACCACGATGAACGCGCCAAAGAACCAGTTACCGACATAGATGTGTTTGGTCTTGCGCTGCACTACGGTGGTGAAGAACACGATGGCATAGGCCACCCAGACCACGGTCATCCACACCGCGCCGGTGAACTCGATCTCGGCGTATTCCTTGGTGGTGGTGTAGCCCAGCGGCAGGGTGATCAACATGCTGACGATTACCGATTGCCAGCCCCAGAAGGTGAACGCCGCCAGCTTGTCCGAATACAGCCGTACCTGGCAGGTCCGCTGTACTGCGTAGTAACTGGCGGCAAACTGTGCGCTGCCGGCAAAGCCGAAAATCACCAGGCTGGTGTGCAGCGGCCGCAAGCGGCCGAAGGTGGTCCAGGGCAGGTCGAGGTTCGCCTCCGGCCACACCAGCTGCGAGGCGATCCACACGCCCATCGCCATCCCGATAACACCCCATACCACTGTTGCCACGACGAATTGGCGGACGACCTTGTAGTTATAGGCCTGTCCGATTGTTGCTGTGCTCATGGTCATTGCTTCCACGGTTGCAAAGTCATGCCAGGCCACCCGGTCTGGCAGGGTGTGAACTGTAGAAACACCCGGGGAAACAAAACAGGCTCAGAAAAAGCACATTAATACGGATCAGAAATTACCCATGTCTACGGCAATTGGATGGGGTCTGATCTGGTTTTTTAGTGGTTAGCTGAATCTGTAACGTCCTGAGCTGCTGATCCATAGTCATTCACCTTGAAACGAGCCGTAGAGCCCGATCACCCTGATGAGGTAGCGACATGTATCAGTACGATGACTACGACCGGGCCCTGGTCTTTGAACGGGTTGCGCAGTTTCGCGATCAGGTCGAACGGTTCATGGCCGGCGCCTTGAGCGAGGAAGAGTTTTTGCCCTTGCGCCTGCAGAACGGCCTGTACCTGCAAAAGCACGCGTACATGCTGCGGGTGGCCATTCCCTACGGCACCCTGAATGCCTGGCAGATGCGCACGCTGGCCAGCATCGGCCGGGATTACGATCGTGGCTACGGCCACTTCACCACCCGGCAGAACCTGCAGTTCAACTGGATCGAACTGGCGCAGGTGCCGGACATTCTCCAGCGCCTGGCCGAAGTCGAAATGCATGCGATCCAGACCTCTGGCAATTGTGTACGCAACATCACCACCGAGGCGTTTGCCGGGGTGGCGGCGGACGAGTTGATCGACCCGCGTCCCCTGGCGGAGATCCTGCGGCAGTGGTCGACCATCAACCCCGAGTTCCTGTACCTGCCGCGCAAGTTCAAGATCGCCATCTGCTCGGCCGTACAGGACCGCGCGGCGATCATGATGCATGACATCGGCCTGTACCTTTACCCGGATGCCTCCGGGCAGATGCTGCTACGGGTCATCGTCGGCGGTGGCCTGGGGCGCACGCCGATCCTCGGCCTGCAGATCCGTGAAGGCCTGCCCTGGCAGCACCTGCTGTCCTACGTCGAGGCGGTGTTGCGGGTGTACAACCGTCATGGTCGGCGCGACAACAAGTACAAGGCACGGATCAAGATCCTGGTGAAGGCCCTGGGGATCGACGCCTTTGCCAGGGAAGTGGAGCAGGAGTGGCAACACCTCAAGGACGGCCCGGCACAGTTGACCGAACTCGAGTACCAGCGGGTCGCCAGCGCCTTCGTGCCGCCGAGCTACGATCGATTGGCGGACACTGATCTGGATTTCGGCACGCGGCTGGCCGAAAACCCGGCGTTCGCGCGCTGGGTGGCGCGCAACGTACAGCCGCATAAAGTGCCGGGTTACGCCAGTGTGGTGCTGTCGACCAAGCCCGGCCTGTCCGCGCCTCCGGGTGACGTCACTGACCGGCAGATGGATGCGGTGGCCGACTGGTCCGAGCAGTTCGGCTTCGGTGAGATCCGCATTGCCCACGAGCAGAACATCGTGCTGCCGGACGTGCCCAAGGCGCACTTGTACGCTTTGTGGTGCCTGGCCTGCGAGGTCGGGTTGGGGTGCGCGAACATCGGCTTGCTGACCGACATCATTGCCTGCCCTGGCGGTGATTTCTGTGCGTTGGCCAACGCCAAGTCGATTCCGATTGCCCAAGGCATCCAGGCATGTTTCGACGACCTCGACTACCTGCATGACCTGGGGGATATCAGTCTCAATATCTCCGGTTGCATGAACGCCTGCGGTCACCACCACATCGGCAACATCGGCATTCTCGGGGTCGATAAGAACGGCAGCGAGTGGTACCAGATCACTCTGGGGGGTGCCCAGGGCAAAAACAGTGCGTTGGGCAAAGTGATCGGTCCGTCGTTCAGCGCGGCTGAAGTGCCCGGGGTGATCGAGCTGATCATCGCGACCTTTGTTCGCTACCGGGAAAGTGAAGAGCGGTTTGTCGACACCGTGCAGCGTATCGGGCTGGAGCCATTCAAGGAGTGCATCTACCCCAAGACCCTGGAGGGCGCGGCATGAACAATCTGCTACGCCTGTTGGATGGCGTTGCCCACAAGGTCGACGATGATCCATGGACCTTGATCAAGGACATTGATGCGCAACGGCCGGTCGGGCCGTTGATCTGGCCCCTGGCGCTATGGCATGAGCACCGTCGCGCCTCGGATGCCGTGTGGCTGGGGCCGGATGACGAGGTGGAAAGCCTCGAACCCTGGTTGCCCCGGTTGCCCATGATCGCGTTGGAGTTTCCCAGCTTTCGCGATGGCCGGGCCTACAGTCAGGCGTACCTGTTGCGCACGCGTTTGGGCTGGACGGGGGAGCTGCGGGCGGTGGGCGACGTGCTGCGTGACCAGCTCAGCCATATGCGTCAGTGCGGGTTCGATGCGTTCGCCGTGCGCGAAGACAAGTGCGTCGACGATGCACTCAAAGGCCTGGCGGGCATGAGCGTGCAGTATGGTCGCTCGGTGATCGAGCCTCGGCCGTTGTTTCGCCGACGCTGAAATACCCTGTGGGGTTCTGCCTATCGCCTGCTGTCCACCCGCAATGGCGCGGGTGGACAGGGTTTGGCGCTCACTTGAGCGCCGGATCCTGCGGGTTCAACTGCTTCCAGCCTTGCAGCAAGACCTGGGCCTTGGGTTCCTGGCCGTTGTCCAGGTAGTACTGGATCAGCGACAACCGTGCATTGCGGTTGGCTGGTTGCTGTTTGACCAGTTTTTCCAGCAGTGCGCACGCTTCATCGATCTTGCCACCCTCGTACAGGGCCACGGCCAGTACATAACCGTACTGTGCATTCAGCGGCTCCAGGCGCGCGGCATTGCGCAGGGCCGGCATGGCCTGGGCGGTCTTGCCCGCACGAATCAGGGCCAGGCCTTGGGTGTGCTGGAGCAGTGCGGCATCCGGGTGCTCCTTCAGGCTCGTGGCCAGCAACGCCTGCGCCTCCTCCTTGCGCCCGCGTGACTCCAGCCATTGCACCAGTGTCACCAATGCCGGGAAGAAGTCCGGGTCGCGCTGCAGGGCGGCTTGCAACCGCGGTTCGACCTCGGCACTGCGTCCACTGGCCTGGTAGAGCATCGCCAGGTTGAGGTTGGCTTCGGCGCGTTCGGCCAGGCTCAATTGAACCTGCTCATACTCATCGATGGCCGCCTTCCATTGCTTCTGAGCGGCACCCAATGTGTTGGCCACGCTCAGCAAATCCCGGGCGGCGGCAATGCGGATCGCCTTGACCGGATCGCTCAAAAACGGCGTGAACAACGCCACGCGTTCGGCGGGGGGAAGGAAGGCGCTGACCGCGTGAATGGCACTCTCGCGAACCTGCGGGTCGTGGTTGCCTAGGTCCTTGCTCGCCAGCTTCAACGCCTGCTCGCTCGGATACAGCGCCAGTTCCGCCAGCAAGGTTGCCCGTTGAATGGCCGGCAGGTTACTGCGCTGCAACTGCTCGTACAGTGCTTGCGCGGCACCGGGCTGGCCGGTACGCACCTGCCACAGGCTTTCGTCATAGCGTGGGGCCTGGGCCACGGGGTTGGCATTCCATAGTTTGAATTGCTCGGTGACCTTGTCGCCGGCCTTGCCCTGGTGGCACGTCAGGCAGGCGTCGGGCGTGCCCAGCTGCTGGGCGCGTACAGGGTTGGGCAGGCTGAAGCTGTGGTCATGCCGAAAGTCATTGCCCATGTAGAACTTGCCGGGCATGTGGCAATCCACGCACTGGGATCCCGGTTGGCCGGCGACATGCCGATGGTGCTCAGGCGAGTCGTAGTTTTTGGCTTGCAGGCCTTTGCCGTCGACCCCGGCGACCGTGGTTTTGCCCGCGGTGTTGTGGCATTGCAGGCAGACGCCGTTGCCCTGGGCCTTGAGTTCGGTGCTGTGGGGGTTGTGGCAATTGCTGCAACGCACGCCCTTGTCGGCCATCTTGCTTTGCAGGAATGAGCCGTGCTCGAACACTTCATCCTTGATCTTGCCATCCAGCGCGTACAGCTCGCGGGTCAGTACGCTGGGCAGGTAGTCATCCATCAAGCGCTTGCCGACGGTGTAGCCGTCGCCCAAGGGGGCTCGGCGGGCATGGCAACGGGCGCAGGTTTCGATCTCGGTGGTGGCGTTCTTGTCCTTGAGGTCCACGGCAAAGCCTGCATGGATCAGGTCGCTTTTCTTGCCGGCCCATTCAAGGTGATTCGACGCCGGGCCGTGGCACGCCTGGCAACCCACCCCCAGGCTGTTCCACTGGCTGGCAAAGGTGTTGCTGGCCGCATCGAAGTTACGCTTGTAGCCGGTGGTGTGGCATTCCACGCACATGAAGTTGGCGTTCTGGTTCGGCTTGCTCCAGTGCAGCGGGTTCTTGAAGTTCACACCCTGGCCCGGGTAGAGGTGAAACCAGCGGGTTTTCTCGGTATCCCAGGCCACGCCCAAGGCTTGCAGGCGACCTTCGCCGACCTCGATCAGGTACTGCTGCAGCGGCGCGATGCCGAAGGTGTAGGCCACCTTGAAGTCAGCGTTCCGGCCGTCGGCCCCGGGCGTGTTGACCCAGAAACCGTCGTCCTTGCGAAAGAACCGCGTGGTCTCTTTTTCACCCTTGAACGTGCTGTTGTCGAAGTTGGCCAGAACGGTCCCGGCATCGGCCACCTGCATCGCCAGTTGGTGGTGGGAGCCTTGCCAGTCCTTGACCTGTTCAGTGTGGCATCCCTGGCATTGCTGTTCGTCGACCAGGGTGGCCGGCGGTGCAGGGGCGGGTGGTGCCTGCGCAGCGGGGGCATTGGCGATGCTGGGCGCCACATAGGGCGGCGGCGTCGATTGGCCGGCCAGCAGGAACCAGCCAAGCCCGGCCATGACCAGCAACAGCGCGGCGGCGGTCACCGGGAACAGGTAGCGGGAAATCAGGGGTGGGGGCGAATCAGGGTCAGGGTTTATCGCTTTATTTTTATGCTTGGGCATTACGACTTCCGTGGTCCAGATGCGTTGGCCATACCGGCGCGCTTTTTTTAGCTGGGTGCAGCTTTGCCCCACGGCGTCCGTCTGTCAAATGACGGTTGTGATGGCGCTTGCAGCCTTGGGTGAATTTTCAGAGTCCGGTACTGCAAATGATTTAACTTTTGCCTGTACCTGTTAGTCCATTTCGCTTTACCGTTGTCGTCCCTATAACAGGAGTTACAGTATGAAGCTTGCCCTCATGATGAGCACACTGTGCATCGCCTCCCTGGGAATGGTGGGGTGTTCGAGCACTATCACCAAGCCTGAGGATTATTCCGGCTTTCTCAAGGACTACAGTCAGCTCAAGGAGGCCAAGTCGCCTTCGGGTGTGGACGTGATGCGCTGGGTCGACCCTAAGCTCGACATCAGTCAATACACCAGCGTTTACATCGAGCCCACCCAGTTCTACCCGCTGCCAAAGCCGACGGAAAAAATCCCTCAGACCACACTGTCGGGTATTACTGGTTACTACGACCAGGCGCTGAGGCGTGAACTGGCCAAGTCTTTGCCGTTGGCTAACGCGCCAGGTCCGGGCGTGGTCGTGGTGCGTGCGGCCATCACCGGCGTCAGCAGCAGCACCGAAGGCCTGAAGCCTTACGAAATCATTCCGATTGCACTGGTGGCGGCTGCCGTCAGCACCGCGACCGGTATCCGCGATCAGGAAACCGACCTGGCCACCGAAGCCGTGTTCCTCGATGGCGGCAACAACAAGGTCATCGCCGAAGTCGTGCGCAAAGGCACCGGCAAGTCCCTGGAAAATGATTCGCAAGTCATGACGGCCAACGATGTGAAAAACGTCATGGATGGTTGGGCCCATGACTTGAACCAGTCTTACGTGAAGCTCAAGGCCCAGTAAAAGCTTCGCGGGCAAGCCCTAATGCCAGTCAGTTAAGAAGGTGAAGTCGAATTTGTAGGAGCGAGCGTGCTCGCGATGAACTCAAGAGCAACGCGTTCAATCAGAAAACACGCGTTATCGTTAATGTCCATCGCGAGCACGCTCGCTCCTACAAAGGCTGGCGTTCGCTTAACTGACTGGCATTAGGGCAAACCCGCTCTCAAATAGTCCGCGTATGCAGTAAAGCCGCTCAATCCTGCGTGAACGCGGCCTCTGTGGCGAGGGAGCAAGCTCGCTCGCCACGGAGCAGGTGTCCGGCATCCCCTCACTCCCCGACAAACCACCGGTAGTACGGGTTGGCGCCATCCCCTCGCATCACCTCACGAATGTCCCTGGCCCAAGCCTCGCGGTCGCCGTCGTAGGCGTGCAGGCTGGCGCGATAGAACTGCATCAGGCGTTGTTGATGGGTATTCATTCGCTCGGTAAACGCGGAATCGGCATGAAGCAGCGGCGGCGGCTGACGCAGCGCCAGCAGGGCCGGCAACACGCGGGTGATTTCCCGGGCTCGGACCCAGGGGGCGTATTCGATGCGCGGCTGGTCATCGGTGACGGGCAGGGCCTGGCCGGCAAACTGTGTCAAACCCTCACGGTCGGTGACCCAGGTGGCCATCAACGCAGGCGCCGAACTCACGCCGACATCCTGCAAGGTGCTGCGTACGCTCTCTTGGGCAAAACGCTCACTGATGCGCGCGGCGTCCAGTTCGATCGGTTCCAGAGAACCTACCAGCAGCATTTCGTGGAACTCGCTAGTCCAGACGTTGGCATAGGGAAACACGTCGAGGAAGCTACGCACCAGCGCGCGTGAGTCATCGATATTCTGGGTGGGCAGCGGCAGCCATTGGGCGACCAGGCCGTTTTTCTCCAGGCGCCTGGCGGCCAGTTCGTAGAAGTCGCGCGAATACAGGTTGACCACGCCCGCGGCCGAAGGCGGCGGTGGTTCAAGGGTGATCAGGTCGTACTGTTGTTCGCTACGCAGCAATGCCTGGCGACCGTCGCGCAGGTGTACCTCCAGTGCCGGGTCGGTGACGGCATTGAAGTTGCCTTTGAACAGGGGCGCGGCCTTGACCACCGAGGGCAGCAGTTCAGCCACCACACGATGCTCGAGCCCCGGATAACGCAACAGCGCGCCGGCGGTGATGCCGGTGCCGAAGCCGATCACCAGGGCCGAGCGCGGTTCGCCGTTGTGGATCAGCAACGGCAGCAGGGCCTGGATACGCATATAGCGCAGCGACGGCATGGCATCGCCAGTGTTCGACACGCCCTGAATGTACAAGCGCTGGAATGTGCGCTCACGCTGCCCCTGGGTAACCACCGCCACTGTGCCGCCGCGACCTTCTTGATAAAACGCCAGTTCGCCATTGCGCGCCCCGGGCAGCAGGCTGGCGAGCTTGTCGACCGGGGTCAGCCACGCTACGACCAGGGACAACAGGCCCAGGACGATCACGCCTTGGCGTGTGCCTTTCTTCACGGCGTGGCCTCGGCTGACGGCGACGTAACCGACGGCGGCGGCGATGATCGCCAGCAGCCCCAGGGTGCGCACCAGGCCGAGCAAGGGAATCAACAGGAAACCGCAGAGCATCACACCGATAATGCCGCCCAGGGTGTTGAAGGCCACGACGGCGCCGACGTCCCGGCCGACACGATCACGGCCCACGCTCAGGCGCAATGCCAGGGGGAAGGCGGCGCCCAGCAGCAAGGTTGGAACAAACACAATGCTCAGGGCCGCGACGGCAAAGCGTACGCTCATGGCGCCCAGTTCACTGGCGCCGAGGGCCAGCGCGGTGGCTTCACCCTGGGTTTGCAGGTAGATCAGCCAGCGACCGAGCAGCGCCACTTCGAGCAAGGCCAGCAACCCGGCGCCCGCAATCAGCCCACCGAACAGCCCCCATGGATCGCGGACCCGGTCAACGCGCCGGGCCATCCACACGCTGCCCAGAAACAGGCCACACAAGTAGGTCGCCAGCACGACGGCGAACGCGTAGGTGCGCGTACTCATGAACTGCACGATCGATTGCGACCAGACCACTTCATAGCCCAGCGCGACACCGCCGGCGATCGCGTACAGCCACAGGGCCAGGCGTGCGGGGGCGGCTTGTTGCGTGACGTGAATGGAGGCTTCGATGGGTGTCAGTGGCTGGCGCTGGAACCACAACAGGGCCCCGGCGGCGGCCAGCAGGTTGAGCATGGCGGCGGCGATCGCACTGCCACGTACGCCAAGGGTGGCAATCAGTACGAACCCGGTGAGCAAGGTCCCGGCGATGGCGCCTGCGGTGTTCGCCGCATACAGATGGCCGCCAGCCTTGCCCAGGTGCCGGGGATCGGCCGCCAGGGCGCGCACCAGCACCGGCAAGGTCCCGCCCATCAACACCGCCGGAATGCCTACCAGGGCAAACGGCAACACCCAGGCCACCACACCGATGTGCTGCTCCAGCCAGGCAAACGGGCTGGCCGCCAGGCTCATGCCCACCGTGGCCCCGACACCCAGCAGCGCCACCAGCACTTCGAGCCCGGCGTAGAGCAGGACCGGGCGCTGCACGCGGTCGGCCAGGCGCCCGAACAGCCAGCCACCCAGGGCTAATCCCGCGAAGAATGCGCTGATGCCGGTGGTGATGGCATAGACCTCCACGCCAACCACCAGCGACAGTTGCTTGATCCACAGCACCTGATACACCAGCGCGGCTGCGCCGGAGACGCACAGCAGCAGGGCGGGGATCAGCAGCGCTGGGGCGCTGGCGTGAGGGGCGGGTATGGCCGACGACTTGCTGGCGACACGTGAGGACATTGCGGATTGCCTTGTGAAAAATCGGGTTGCGCACAACCCGGTAACCGACAAAAAGAAATAGGGCCGCTCACCCCACCAGGGGTGAGCGGCGGTCTTGCAGGAGTTACTGTGCCGCTTGTTGCGCTTTCATTTTTTCCGCGATTTTTGCATCCACGGCCGCACGAACCTGGTCAATGCTGAAGCTGGCCGGGCGTTGGCTAGGTGGGTACTCGATGAAGGTCTCCAGGAACTTTGCCGATTTCGTGGTCGCGACAGCGGCCAGGTAGACGTTTTTGGTCAACCAGTCGTAGTACTGATCGGACACCACGTCGGCGCGTTCATACGGGTCCATGCGCAGGTTGAGGATTTTCGGCACGCGCAGGCAGACGAAGGGTTCGCTCCAGACCCTGAAGCCTCCGGGCTGGCGTTGCTCGCAGAACACCGCTTTCCAGTTGTCAAAGCGCATCGACACCAGCATGCCGTCGTCGTTGAAGTAGTAGAACTCCTTGCGCTCGCCTTTGGGCTGTTGGCCGGTCAGGTAAGGCAGCTGGTTGTAGCCGTCCAGATGCACCTTGAAGTTGGTGCCGCCAGACGTCGGCGCCCAACCTTTGAGCAGCTTCTCTTTCACGCTGTTGTCACCGGCGACAGCCAGCAGCGTCGGGAACCAGTCCAGACCCGAGAACATCTCGTTGGAGACTTCGCCCGCCTTGATCTTGCCAGGCCAGCGAACCATCGCCGGTACGCGGTAGGCGCCTTCCCAGTTGGAGTTCTTCTCGTTACGGAACGGCGTGGTCGCCGCGTCCGGCCAGGAGAACTGGTTCGGGCCGTTGTCGGTGGTGTAGACGACGATGGTGTTGTCGGTGATCTTCAGGTCATCGAGGGTCTTGAGCAGTTTGCCCACATCGTTGTCATGTTCGATCATGCCGTCGGCATAGTCGTTGCCAGGCATGCCGCTCTGGCCCTTCATCGACTCGCGAACGTGAGTGAACAAGTGCATGCGGGTGGTGTTCATCCAGACGAAGAACGGTTTGTCCGCCTTGGCCTGCTTCTCGATGAACGCCTGGGCAGCCGCGGTGGTCTCGTCGTCGATGGTTTCCATGCGCTTGCTGTTCAAGGCGCCGGTGTCTTCGATCTTGCCGTCGGCGAAGCTGTGGATCACGCCGCGTGGCGAGTTGGCCTTGACGAATTCGGCATCGTCCTTGGGCCAGTACGGGCGTTCCGGTTCCTCTTCGGCGTTGAGGTGGTACAGGTTGCCGAAGAACTCGTCGAAGCCGTGGTTGGTCGGCAGGTATTCATCCCGGTCGCCCAGGTGGTTTTTACCGAACTGGCCAGTGGCATAGCCTTGGGACTTGAGGGCCTGGGCGATGGTGATATCGCGCTTTTGCAAGCCAACCGGAGCCCCCGGAATGCCGACTTTCGACAGACCGGTGCGCAAAGGCGTCTGGCCGGTGATGAACGACGAACGCCCGGCGGTGCAGCTGTTCTCCGCGTAGTAGTCGGTGAACATCATGCCTTCCTTGGCAATCCGGTCGATGTTTGGCGTCTTGTAGCCGACCACCCCCATGGAATAGGCACTGATGTTGGTCTGGCCAATGTCGTCGCCGAAGATCACCAGAATGTTGGGTTTTTCAGCGGCCCCGGCCGTTGCCGAAATCGCCATGACCGATGCTGCCACCAGGGCGAGTTTCGGTAGCCACTTGCGTATGCGAGTCATCTGACTTGCTCCTTTTTCTGACTGGAGTCGCGTTCTTGTTGTGCGACCAACGTTTATTGCAGTCCTGCGATACGTCTTCTACTTTTTTTGTTCGGTTGCGGGGGCGTCGAACGGGTAGATCCGGCGCCATTCGGTGGTCATGTCGACGACTGTCCACTTGCGTGTATTGGCTTCGTCCAGGGCCTTGTCCAGTCGACCGATCTTCGACTCCCGGTCGTAGGCCCACTCACGCTTTGCATCGGTGTGATGCACCAGCCCCATGAAGCGCTTGCCGGGCCCGGCGGCGGTCCACTGGAGCATTTGCAGGTCGCCGTCCGAGTTGCCGAAGGCCAGGATCGGTCGCCGCCCGATCACCGCCTGGATGCTTTCCGGTTTGCCCGGGCCGTCGTCGTTATGCGCAAGCTTGGGCAGGCGCAGGATCGAAGCATCGCCGTCTTTTAGCTGGAATTGGGTGACAAAGGTGGTACCGATCACTTGCTCCGGCGGGATGCCATAGACGTGCTCGGCGAAGGCGCGCATGAACTCGACTTCACCGCCGGAGACGATGTAGGTCTTGAAGTCCTGGCTGCGCAGGTAATCGAGCATTTCCAGCATCGGCTGATAAATCATCTCGGTGTAGGGCTTACCGGTTTTCGGGTGGCGGGCTTGGCTGAGCCAGGTTTTCGCGTTGTCCATGAAGGCCGCGGTGGTGATCCCGGTGTGGGTCGCGCCGACGATCTTCATCAAGCCTTCCATGCCACTCTCGGCCAGGGCCTTGTGGTCGTTCTCCAGCACGGCCTGGAAGGGTTGCTCGGTTTTCCATTCCGGGTGCTGCGGCGCCATGCGCTTGACTTCCTCCAGGGCGAACAGCACCTGGAAGTACATCGGTTGCTCACTCCACAGTGTGCCGTCGTTGTCGAACACGGCGATGCGTTCAGCGGGCTTGACGTAGTCCCTGGAGCCTTCGGTAGTCACGGCCTGGACAAACTCGATGATGCTTTTCTTCGAGGGGCCATCGTTCCACGAGGGCAGGGGCTCGGCGGCTTGAACCAGCAGCGGCAGGCTCAGGGCCAGGGTCAACAACAGCTTCATTCCGTGGAACTGACGCAGTGAAGTCAGGTATGTCATGACAAGTCCTTCCCGTGACCCGGGTTAAGAGGGCGCAAGGCCGATGATTGCGTATCGTTTCGCGGCGCGGTTTGAGCTTGCAGCGTAGACAAGGATTGCTTGAAGTGGGACAACGCCGCCCGTTGGCTCTGCTCCTGTGCGTAGCAACCGCGTAGCAGGGCCTGCACGTTTTCCCCGAGTCCACCGATCCGCCAACCGGGCCGGGTACGCCGGGCCCACAGGTACAGCGCGCTCAGTTGTGGCGGTTGCCTCTCCAGTTGCCCGGGAATCTGTTTCCAGGCGTAGTCGGCGGACGCCAGCGAGGCGGCATGCCGTGCCTGCCGACGGGTTTGCAGGGTATGCCAGGCACGCCGGCACCACGGCCTGGCCAGGTAACCAAGGCCCGCAACCAACAGCAGCACGACCGTCAATACCAGCCAGTACCGGGACAGGTGCATACGGCTCTTCTGGCCCAGTTGCCGGAGATCCTCGGCGATCGAGAAGACGGGTTGATAGCGGCCGTTGGCCGCGGCGTCGAAGGTGGCGGCGGGCACTTGGACGGTGCGGGCCTGGCGGGTGCCGGTATCCCACCAGCGCAGCTCGATAGCCGGCAGGCTGTGGCGGCCCTGGCGGTCAATCTGATAGGTCACGCTGTCGATGCGCTGGCCACCGTTGTGGTTGCCCCGGCCGTCGTCCAGGTTGCTGATCTGCGGGGTTTTCGGGTACCGGCTCAGGCCATCGACCTCGACCAGCACCGGGGCTGGCAAGGCCATCGCCAGCGCGCCATCGGCTTGCAGGGTGAGTTGGCGGGTGACGGTGTCACCGACTTTCAGCGGTGTCGAAGACTGGCTGATCACTTGGGTGAAGCGTACGCCCTGGGCCACCAGCACCGGTTCGCCCGGCTGGAATCCCGGCGGTTGCTGCGCCGTGAAGTGCTGGGGCTGGCCTTGGGCTGTGAGTACACCGCTGGCCTGGCCTGGCGTGGCCTGTACGGTCAGGGCGGGGATGTCGAATGCTATGGCCTGGTTCGGGGTGATCAGGTAGCTGTAACGCAGGCCGAAGAACGGTGTGCCCTCCAGGGTTTGCGTGGTGTGCTGGGCCTCGCCGTTGGGCGGCATGACCAGCGCGCCCGCAAGCTTCAAGTCAGGCAGGGTGGGAGCACTGGTAAACCAGCTGTCGGTCAGCACATCGACCTGCAACTGCACCACCGAACCGACCATCACCTGCTCGGCGGGCACTAGCCGGGTTTGCACACGCAGTTGCGGTTCAGCGGCGAAGGCGCTGACCGACAGCAGGCAGCAGGCCAGCAAACTGATTCTCATGGCGGGCTCCCGGCTTGAGCCGCGCGCTGGTCCTGCAGGCTGAACTTCTGCCGCAGGAATTTGGCGGGCGAGGTGGTCAGGTTCTGCAACCAGAGTTCATCCGAGGTGGCTTGCTGGGTCTCGACCGCTTTGCTCTGGCCCTTGCCCGAGGGTTTGTCGTATTTCACCTCGTCGGGTTTGACCTCGGGCGTGTTTTGCTCGGCGCTCTCGGTGTCTTTTTGCAGGGCCTTGGCCAACGCCAGGTTGGCGGACGCTTGCGGGAACTGCGGTTGCAGCTTGAGCGCCTGGGTGTAGGCGTCGATGGCCTGGTCGAACTTGAAGCGCCGCACGTAAATGTTGCCCAGATAAAAGTACGCCTGGGGGGTCTCGAGCCGGGCGAAGCTGGCCAGTGCCAGGTCATAGTCGGCGGCGTTGTAGGCGGCAATGCCTTTCCAGTATGGATCGTGGAACCGCTTGGCAGCGGCAGGGAAGTGCTGGTGCTCGAACGCCCAGCGGCCTTGTTGGTCGGCGGTGAAGAACGCATCGGTCAAGGTGTTGGCGCGGGCCGGTGCCGGTTGCAGTGCAAAGCCCAGGCCGAGTAGCAACGCGGCCATCCAGTTCAGGCTCCAGCCCCGACGCACACTGAAAAAGGCCAGCAACAGCAGCGGCCAGCACAGCCAGTAGCCGGCGTCTTTCCAGTGCAATTCACGCTGTTCGGCGCTGGCGCTCTGGAAGTGTTGCTGGGCATGCAGTTCGATCCAGTCCAGGTCGTCGTCGTTGAGGGTCAGGCTGCCCAGCGGTGCATCGGTGGCCGAGGCCAGTTGTTTGAGCGCCGCTGGATCGAAGCTGCCCAGCACCGGACGACCGTTGCGGTCGGTGCGCGGTTGGCCGCTGGAATCCTTGACCACCCCACCGTCGGTACTGCCCAGTGCAAGAATCAGCACTTGCAGCTGACTACCGTCCAGCTGCTTGCCCAGCCCCGCCAGCTGTGTCGTATCGGCACCGTCGGTGATCAGCAACAGGGTGCCAGGGGCTTTCTCGGCGGCCAGCAAGCGCTTGGCCTGGTCGATGACGGCGCCGACGTTTTTCCCCGGCTTGTCGATCAGACTCGTACCGAGGGCCTGGATGAAGGTGTCGAGCAGCGCCGGGTCGTCGGTCGGTGGCAGCACCAGGTGGGCGCTGCCGGCGTAGGCGATCAGGCCGGTGCGGGCGCCGCTGCGCCGCTGGATCAGGTCATGCACCTTGTGTTTGGCGGCTTCCAGGCGCGTGGGCGGCACGTCGCTGGCATCCATCGACGGCGACAGGTCGAACGCGATGATCAAGGGCGCGCGGTTCTCCAGGAAGTCCGGTCGATCCTGCTCCCAGGTTGGCCCGGCCGCAGCGATGGCGCCCAGCACCAGCAGGGCGCAGACCAGATGCACCGGGTGCAGGCGATGGGGATCGTCAGGGGTGATCAGCAGATGGGGCAGCAGGTGTGGGGCAATGTTGCCGCGCAGCCGCCGTTGCAGGTCGCGGCTACGGCGCCACAGCAGGGGCAGCAGCGCGCCG
Source organism: Pseudomonas sp. Irchel s3a18 (assembly GCF_900187535.1). NCBI lineage: Bacteria > Pseudomonadati > Pseudomonadota > Gammaproteobacteria > Pseudomonadales > Pseudomonadaceae > Pseudomonas > Pseudomonas sp. Irchel s3a18. The sequence goes on from NZ_FYDV01000001.1 coordinate 66,919, forward strand.
AACAGCGCCAACAGTAACCAGACCGGGCGCAGGAAGTGGAAGTCGCCGAGGTTGATCTCCATCTCAGGCCTCCTGCCGTTGACGGGTGCTACTCAGGCGTGGCCGGAGCAGGGCGAGCAAGTGGTACAGGGCCAGCAGGCCGATGGCCGCGCTCAGGGGGAGCCAGAACAGGTCGCGCTTGGGCTGGTGGCTGAAGGTTTTCACCTGATGCGGGGTGATCTTGTCGAGGGTTGCGTAGACCTGATCCAGCGCCTGCCGGTCTTCGGCACGGAAGAACCGGCCGCCGGTGGCCGTGGCGATCTGTTGCAAGCCTTGCAGGTTGACCTTGGCTTCGCCGCTGGCGTCGGGGTCGCCGATGCCGATGGTGTGAATCACCACCCCTTTGGCGGCCGCCATGCTGGCGGCGTGGTCCGGGGTGATCGCGCTGCTGGTGTCGTTGCCGTCGGTGAGCAGGATCAGCACTTTCTCCGGCTCATGGGCCTGGTCGAGCATCTTCAGGGCCAGGCCGATGGCATCGCCGATGGCGGTGTTGGGCCCGGCCATGCCGATGCCAGTGTCGTCCAGCAGCAGCGACAGGCTGGCGTGGTCCAGGGTCAGTGGTGCTTGCGGGTAGGCACCGCTGCCGAACACGATCAGGCCGAGGCGATCCTCCTTGCGTCGGTCGATAAAACCGTGGACCACTTCCTTGACTGCGGCCAGGCGGTCGATCTTCTGCCCGTTGGCGTCGGTGTAGTCGGTGGTTTCCATGGATTGGGAAATGTCGATCGCCAGCATCAGGTCGCGCACCGGTTGCTGGCGCTCGATGGGTTTTTCCACCAGCACCGGGCGCGCAACGGCCGCGACCAGCAGGGCCCAGACCATTGCGTTGAGCAGCAATTGCCAGCGGTTGCCGCGAGTGCCGGCCTGGCTCGGTACCTGGCCGACGGCGCGGCTCATGGCGCCGAAAAACGGCACCCGCACCGCACTGTGGGCTTCGCGGTAGTCAGGCAGGTAGCGATAGCCCAGCCAGATCGCCGGGAGCAGCAACCACAACCACGGGTAGTCAAACTGCCACATGATGATGCTCCACCCAGTGTTTGCAGGTGTTGAACAGTTGCTGGCGCTGTTCGTGCGGCAGAGCCCGCAGGGCGGCGTCCGGGGCGTAGGCCAGTTGGGCAAGTTGTTGACTGAAGTCTGGAGGGAGGGGCTGTGCACTGTGCCGCTGCAGGAAGGCTTGCCAGTCCTCTTTACCTAGCGCCGCAGGACCCGGTGGGAGCGGGTTTGCCCGCGATAGCGTCCGGTCAGCTGACACCAATTTTGAAGGTGACGGCCTCATCGCGGGCACGCCTGCTCCCACAGCGGTTGCGTTCGGCATCGAGAGGGCGACTCTCTTGAGCAACTCCGGTAATTCACGTAACGCATTCAGGTCATCGCTGCATTTTTGCAACTGCGTCAACCGCATCAATGCCTCGCGCCGATAACGATCACGCCGCCACTGCCAATAACGCCGCGCCCCGACCAGCAGCACCGCACCCATCAACACGGCCAGCAACACCCACCAACCCCAGGTTTTCGGCATGTAGCTGACCGGTGCCGGCAGCGCCAGCTCCTTGAGTTGCTCAATGCTCGGGACGTTGGGGTTCATCGCCGCCCCCCGGCCAGCTTGCCCAGTTCGGCGCGCAGTTGTTCCTGAGCATCGGTGGCGGTGCTGAACATCATCAATGGCACCTGACTGCGACGCAGCAGGGTCGCGACGTCCTTGAGGCGTCCGCTGAGAAAGTCCCCCAAAGGCTGATGAACCTGGCGCTGTTCCACGGCCAGCTCCACCTGCAACTGGCCTTGAGTCACCAGCAGGCGGCCGTTCTTCGGCAAGTTCAGCGCCATTGGGTCGTAGATCTGCATGGCGATCACGTCGTTGTGGGCACTGAGCTGGCGCATCAGTTGCAAGGTGCGCGGGCCCGCGCCGGCGAAGTCGCTGATGATGCAGATCAGGTGATCATGACCGGCCAATGCCAGGCATTGCTGCAGGACCTTGTCGAGTTGGTCTTCGTCTTCACGGTCGGGGTTGCGTGCGCTGAGCTCCTGATTCTGCCGGGCGATGCGGCTGCACAGCGCCTCGACGCGCTTGCGGCTGCGCAGCGGGGCGACGCTGTCGATACGCTGGTCGTTGAACACCAGGCCGCCGACCCGGTCACCGGCGTTGAACACCATCCAGGCCGTCAGGGCGCCGAGTTCGGCGGCAAGCGCCGACTTGAAGCTGCGCTGCGAGCCAAAGAACATCGACATGCGCTGGTCCACCAGAATCAACGCCGGGCGGTCCCGCTCCTCGGTAAAGGTGCGGACCACCGGTTTGCCGGTGCGCAGGGACGCACGCCAGTCCAGGTGACGCAAATCATCGCCAGGCTGGTAGCGGCGCAGCTCATCGAAATTCAAGCCGCGCCCGCGCAACCGCGAAGCGTGATTACCGGCCAGGATGCTGCCCCGTGGGTGGCGGGCGAGAAAACTCAGGTCATGGGCCTTGAGAGCCAACGCCATCAATTGCGCCAGCGACACATACACCAGGCCGTCCATTTCCTGAGTATCCATCGCTCAACCCTCAGGCCGGGATCGCGACGTTGTCGAGCAGGCGGTCGAGCACCAGGTCGGCGGTGACGCCGTCGGCCACCGCGTCGTAGCTCAATTGCAGGCGATGGCGCAACACCGGATGCACCACGGCCCGGACGTTGTCCGGCGTGACGAAGTCTTGCCCCTGCAGCCAGGCGTCGGCCCGGGCACAGCGGTCCAGGCCGATTCCGCCCCGGGGGCTGGCGCCAATGGCAATCCAGCGGCCGAGGTCGGCATCGTAGTTGGCGGGATGGCGGGTGGCGTTGATCAGGTCGATCAGGTAGCGGTCGATGGCCGGTGACACACTGACGGCGCTGACTTCGCGGCGTGCGGCAAAGATCACCTCCTGGCTCAGGGCAAAGCCTTGCACCACAGCGGTCCTGGCGCCCAGGGCCTGTTCTTCTTCGCGCAGCAGGCGCAGCACCTGGCTTTCGTTGTCTGTGCTCGGGTAATCGAGCAGTACCTTCATCAGGAAACGGTCCATCTGGGCTTCCGGCAACGGGTAGGTGCCTTCCTGCTCGATGGGGTTCTGGGTTGCGACCACGATGAACAGCTCCGGCAACCCATGGCTGTTGCCGGCGACGGTGATCTGCCGCTCTTCCATGGCTTCCAGCAAAGCGGCCTGGACCTTGGCCGGGGCGCGGTTGATTTCGTCGGCGAGGATCAGGTTGCCGAACAACGGGCCTGGCTGGAACTGGATCTGATTCTGTCCGTCGACCTGATGCAGCACTTCGGCGCCGGTGATGTCCGATGGCAGCAGGTCCGGGGTGAACTGGATCCGGCTCATCTTCGCGTCCAGGTGCTTGGCCAGCGCTTTCACGGTGCGGGTCTTGGCCAGCCCCGGCAGGCTTTCGAGCAGCAGGTGCCCGTTGGCCAGCAGGCCGATCATGATCTGGCGAATGACCTGCTCCTGGCCAAGCACCGCCTCGGCAATACTGGCTTGCAGGGCGTTGATGTCAGTGAGTGCTGTCATTGGAGCGGTCCTTTGCGTGATCGGGTTAAAACACGAACGACGGATTCACCAGGATCAACCATAGGCGCAAGTTCCGGCGCCTGCTAACAAGATCATCCGCGTGAATGTCCGGATTACCAGGCGTACTGCAAGCGCAGGGTCCAGGTGTTCACATCGGGCGAGCCGGTGCGTTCGGCAACGGTGTCGGTGTAGGCGATCAAGCCACCGAACTGCGGCGAGAGCATGAAGCCCATGCTGGCGCCCAGCAGGCCGTTTTCCTGTTTGTTGTCCTGCCAGTCGCCATTGATCCGGGTTTCGCCGCCCCGGCTGTAGGTGGCGTCCAGCGAAGCCCAGAGGGCGCGGTTGAAGGTATAGCTGTAGTGACCTTCGACGGCGTACAAGGCTTTTTGCTCAAGGGTGCCGTCGCCTTGGTAGTCGTCGTTGTCAGTGAACATCGACACATAACCGTTGATCTCCAGCCAGGTCGGGCCAAGGGGAGTGCCGAAGGCGATTTCCGGCTTGAAGGCCCAGCGGTTGGAACCGATGTTGATCACCCGGTTCTTGTCGTAGTCGCCGGTGGGCGCGGTGACCCACAGCGCGCCGGTGACGAAGGTTTCCGGGGTCCAGTTGGCGAACTCTTCCTGGGTCAGGGCCGGGCCGCCAAAGAGATTGTGCACCAGGACGAACTGGGTATCGGCCATGCCGCCGTTGTGCTTGGTGCCCTTGAAGAACTCGGCGTTGTCGAAGGAGGCCGAAATGTCCGCGTAAGGCTGCAGGATCTGGATCGCGCTGTTGCGCCCGTCCACGGAGAACGAGCGGGCGAAACGGGCGATGTACAGGTCCGCGTTGACCGACAGGCCGTCGATTGGCAGCGCGGTGTCGATCGGGGTGTTGGAATCGATCCGGTTGTAGTAGCCAAATACCATGTTCAGGTCGGTTGGCAGGTTCTGCCAGTCCCGGGCGTTGTCGGCGAAACCGAGCAGTGGCGTCAGCGTCAGTGTGGCGGCAACGACACGCCCCAGTGTTGTCGATGAACCCATGGTGTTGCTCCTTGCATTATATGGTTCGGCCGGGCCGCGGTGATCAGTTGATAGGGGTCAACGCCGGCAGCTTCCACTGGCCGTTGGCGACTTCAGGTTTGGGCAGGTACAGGCGCAAGATGGCGAAGAACGGGCCGTGGGGCGCCGGCAGCCAGTTGCTGCGTTGATCCTTGAGCGGCTCGGAATGCTGCAGATAGAGCGTCACGCCGCCATCGGCATCGCGCTTGAGGATGGGCAGCATGCGCGAGTTGATCAGGTAGCGTTTGGAGTGGTTGGCCACCAGCAGCTTGGTCTTGGCGTCATACAGGGTCAGCGACCAGAAGGCGTCGGCCGGTGGCAGCTGGTCCTTGGCAAAATGCAGGGTGTAGCTGTGCTTCGCGCCATTGACCGACTTGCCTGCGTTATCGACGAAGTACCCCATGTAGGCAGCTTCATCGGCGGAGTTGCCAAAGATCCCCATGTTGGCGCCGGCGTAGCGGTACAGGTAGTTGTTGTTCAGGTGATCGCGGGTGCCGAAGAAATCGCCACTGGTGACCTGATGGGTATCGACCTGGTCTTTCTTGAACGCGGCGAACTCGGCCTTGGCATCGCTGATGCCGTCTTCCAGCGCCTTGCGTTGTTCGGCGGTGAGGGCCTTGAGGTCGAACGGCTGGCCGGCAACGATGCCGATGGTGGCGAAACGCGCCAGCAGGTCTTTCTCGGAGTCCTGTGCCGGGGCAAAGGCGAGCATGAAGTTCAGGTAGCGGAACAGTTCCGGGCTGTCGGTCATGCTGGCGGTCGGTTTCGGCCAGCTGATCTTCGCCGGGGTGGCCGGTGCCGGTTGCTTGAGGTACTGGCTCAGGGTCTGGACCTTGTAGCCGTTCTGGATTTTCCTGACCTTTTCCAGGTCCTTTTCATCGAACAGCTGTGTGCGGTACAGCGCATAGGCGATATTGCTTTCGCTGCGCACCACGCGGTCGATGTCCACCGGCTGCTGACCTTTCCAGTCGGGCCCGACGACCATGAAGTGACCGCCACGGTTGCCGGTGCTACGGGTGCCCAGGTAGGCGAAATTCTGGGTGTAGAGGTCGATCAGCTGGACCGAGTAGTAACGCTCCTCGGCGATCTCTGGCAGGGTCAGGACCAGCGGTTCGGCGCGCAGGTCCATCCACACGAACGAGTAGGGGGTGTCCGAGTTAGGCGTGATGATCGCCGTGTCCTTGGGGGTGAACACCCGGGCGGTATTGCCGATGCGGTTGAACGGTGCCTTGAAGTTCGGCCCACCCTTGTCCACGGCCTGTGCGTATAACGTTTTGTACATCTCCACCACCGGGAAGCCATACAGATAGGCCTCCTTGGCAATGCCCCGTGCTTGTTCCGGGCTGGCGCTGAAGTCGGCCCAGGCGCCAGGGCTCAGTAGCAGGGCCAGGCCCGCGAGTAAAAGGCGGGTCGGTTTTACAAGAGTCATTGCACAGTCCTATGGCTAAGCACGTTGCGGATGTTATTTGCCAAACGTGACGTTGATACCGGCGAACAGGGTGAACTGCGGCAGGCCGTCGCCCTTGCGCGCGACCGTCCACTGCGGTTCGAGGAACGCATTGAGGATGTTGCTATCGGACTTCCACGCCTTGCCCGCACCGAAACCGATGGGGATGTAATGGGTGTCGTTCTTCAGGTCGAAGGTCCAGATACCGGTCGAGCGCAAGTACCAGCCCTTGGGCAGGTTATGCATGAAGAATGGCTGCAGGGTTGCGGTTTCAACGTGCTCCCGGTCGTGATCGCCGGCGAACGAGCTCTGGTACTGCACCAGCGCGCCGAGCAGGCCTCGTGGCGAGGCGTCGATGGCCACGGCGGCCAGGCCGGCCTGCCATTTGCCGGTCCCCAGCTCGTCCTGTTCCGCGGTGGGCGCGGTGAGTTGCGGGCCGATACCCAGCTGCACGCCTTCGGTCTTGAGCAGGAAGATATCGAACAGGTTCAGGTCACCCATGCCCGTGCTGTAGCCGTTGTGCGGATCGGGACGGGTGCTGATCGGCAGGGTGAGGCGCAGCAACTGGGGGACAGGGATCACGTCGTTGGCGGCCATCGGCAGGGCGCCCCGCAACAAGGCGTCATTGGTGTGGACGTTGGTGTCGTACAGGCTGGGGGTGTAGTAATCCTGGAGGTTGAGGCCGGGGGCAAGGCTCAACGGGTTGTTACTCTTGTTCGCGGTCTCGGCGTTGTCCGCCAACGCGCCAGCGGCAGGCAGCAGTGTGGTGGCCAGCAGCAGGACTTTGCGTGACATTCCCTTTGACATCGTTCCCTCGTATCCCTGGTGGCTCGATCATTGCTTCAGTGCTTGATGGCCGATTGCTTTGTAGTATTTATTCTGGAGAACCGTAGGGCGCGTCAGGTTACGTTAGCATTAAACACGGTAACGACCGCTCGTCGTCATTGGATATTTCAATGTGTGTCGCAGTTCAGCTAAATTTTTTTAAAGTAACTTGTTTTAATTCATTTGGTTAGGCGTGAAAGTTCCGGTAATGCCTAAGAGGCTGGGGCGAGGCCTTGGGTGCGTGTTCAACGGAAGTTGGGTGCAGATGCCGGTAATGGCATTTACGACCCAGTCCAAAGGGCGCACACCCGACGAGGTTCGGGATTTCTGCCTTGGGGGTCGCCACTTTCTGAAGATCTTCCCTGGAGAAGCACCCCTTTGGCTGATATCGACCCACGGAGCCTGATAAACGCCTCCGGGCGCCCGTTTTGATGGCTGCACGGGGTCTTTGAGGTGTGGCATTGGAATAGGGGGCGTCGTTGGATTGAAGCCTGCACTTACCTTAACCCAAGTCATCAGAGTGTCATTATGGATGACGTATGGATGCGTTCTGTAATGACGGAGTTGGCTCGGACAACCTCCGGAATGAAATTCCGCCTAGTTGATCAAGTGTCAATTAAGTGTCCTCAACGTTCAGCTGAGGAGCCGCTCCCGGCGCTGAATAGGGTAATTCGCTCAAGCCCCTCTCAGTGCTTGCCCGACTGCCAGAACCAGGCCGGCTGAAATCTGCTGAGATTGAACTTCGGTAAGTTCCCCTGAAAAGTACCCGTCAGAAGTGGAGTTTTCCCCTGGTCGGATCAAACGGAGAACTTATACCGCGCAACAGGATGTACGCAGTGATGAATTCGATGCTATCGAGATGTTCTGTAACTCGAAGCGCCGTCACAGTTTCAATAGTAAGTTGTCATTGGCGGGGCTCAAAAATCGCTGCAAAATTAACTTGCAAGGTATCTAGCGAGTTTAGGGTGATTCATGCTTCCAGCAAAAATATATCGCACTTTGTTACGCATCGTAAGTTGCGCTTTCGACAAGCGCACGCTCATTGTAGTGCTACCGGCAGCATAACGCTGTTGAAAACAAGGAGCGTTGAGATGGTTCGTAATAAAGATAATACAGTGACCAACGTTAGGGCATTACTGGAACGGAGGCAGCTCCTGCAGGGAGCCGTAGCGGGTGCGGCAGTTCAAACGAACACTGGGCTCGTCGACTCGAATGGCGATCCACTCATGCAAAGCCACGTGTTACCTTCCAGCATGCCTGAGCAATTCTATGATGCCCTGCGACACAGCATTCTCGGTGGGGTGAATCTTGTCCCTGTCGTCGGTGGACTTCTATCATACTTGGGCGCGCTATTCATACCAGACACCGGTGAGTCGCCGGAGCAGATGTGGGGGCGTCTGATCGATGCGAAAATTTCAGATGCATTGATGAGAACGGTTCAGCGGGATCTGGTTGGTCTTTCGAATGTGAGCAGGCTATACAAGACTGCTGTTGAAACCGGAAACAATCAGACGATCCTCGCACAGAGCATTGCGGCCAATACGCAGTTCACCGCCATGCTGCCGGGGTTTCAACTCAGTGGAGAGGAATCGGCACTGCTGCCCCTGTTTGCAATTGCCGCCACTCTCCATCTAGCCTTACTTAGAGACATGGTGCTAAAGGGTAAGGAAATTGGCCTCGAGGACGCGCATGTGGCCAGACTCGCAGACGAAATGATCGCCCTGATCAAACAGTACTCCACGTATGTGGACACTCATGTAGCCGCTGCAATCGACAAAACACGACGCGATAATCCGAACGGAGTCGGTTGGTACGGCAGGAACATGCCGCTGTCAGCCATGCTGGAAACAAAGGCTCACTATCAGATCACTGTCATTGATTTTCGAGATACATGGAGCGGGTTTGACCCGATTCGTTTTCCTGGCAAGTCTCTCATAAAGCTTGATCGCGAAGTGTACACGCCAGTCCTCGGTTGGTGGGACTCCAAGAATCGTGCTCCTGATGCGATCCCGGTATGGGAGCGTCCGCAGTCGCCCTTGAATGCGCTTAAGGTATGGGACAAGAGTCAATGGCGCACGCGTTTCATCTTCGGCTTCGAAGAAAGCTATGCGGACGGTAGCAGAACCAGTTCCGGCTCAAAGGACGGTGTTGTCCATGACGTTCCTGTTGGACGCTACATCGACGAGGTCGTTACGCAATCTACTGCAGGTGTCTTCCACATGAACTTTCGCAGCGCTGGACGCTGGACAGGGGTGGGAAGAGCCCCCGATGGGACCTCACCCCGCGTATTTCGAAGTGCCTTTTCCGGGCACAGGCTGTCCTCGGTTCGAGCCATAGGCCAAGGAGAAAGGGCGGCTGAAGGGGCTGTGAGTGGTTGCGTACTCGGATTTCAGTTGATCGATCAGGGCGCCACCTCGATATCCCTAGCAGCGTTCGACGCGATCGCTCCAAAGATCGCACCGCAGTTACTTGAGTGGATAGCTAGATGACAGGATTTGATCATCTGTCGCGCCGGACGATCGTGGCACAGACAACGTGACAATGCCGACGGTCAGAGGGTCGTTGGTGACCGCCTGACCGTCGGCAAACTCGCTCTCCCAGTGCAGGTCAACGCGGTCATTAATCAGCACCGTGCCGTGAGAAAGCGCTACCTGCACCTGGATCTTGATAGAGCCATTTATCAGTTCACACTGACATAATGCTCGACGGCGAAGTGCCGACATGCCGGGATAGGCTCGATGACGCATTCGTGGTTAACTTTGCGTCCTCGCACCACCAAGCGATGATTCATAATCACTCCATTCAAAAGGATACCGCTCATGGCTCAAGTCACCCTCAAAGGCAACCCGGTTCAAGTCAACGGCCAACTGCCTCAAGCCGGTACCAAGGCACCAGCCTTTTCCCTGGTGGCAGGCGATCTGTCCGACGTGACCCTGGCGAGCTTCGCCGGCAAGCGCAAAGTACTGAACATCTTCCCAAGCGTTGACACTCCGACCTGCGCCACCTCGGTTCGCACGTTCAACGCCCAGGCCAATGACGTGGCCAACACCGTTGTGCTGTGCATCTCGGCTGACCTGCCGTTCGCCCAGGCGCGCTTCTGCGGCGCGGAAGGCCTGGAAAACGTCAAGAACCTGTCGACCCTGCGCGGCGCCGAGTTCATCGAGCAGTACGGCGTGGCGATTGCCGACGGCCCGCTCAAAGGCCTGACCGCGCGCGCGGTGGTGGTGCTGGACGAAAACGACAACGTGCTGCACAGCGAACTGGTCAAGGAAATCGCTGACGAGCCGAACTACGCGGCGGCGTTGTCCGTTCTGAAATAATCGCGTTTACAATTGTTAACGGCCTGGCACTGCCCAGGCCGTTTTCATTTGTGCTTCAGTAATTTAGCAAACACTCGCAATCGTCAGCTGAAGGTAAATTGCCGGTAAAGGCGCTTTGCTTATAAGCCACTAGTGCTTATCGTTCAGCCTCCTGTATCAAGATGCCCACGCGCCCAATGGTTGATCACTCCATGCAATCCTCTGCTTCCCGTAATCCTCGTCGCTGGCTGTTCGGCCTATTGGTTCTGTTGGTCATTGCCGGCCTGTGCTGGATGTTCTGGCCAAGCGCGGCGACGCAAAAGGACGGCGCCGCGGCAAAAGCCGCGAACGGCCATGCCGGCAGGGCAGGCGGAATGCGCCCCGGATTTGGCGGCGCGACGGGGGCGGTGCCGGTACGGGTGGCCCCGGCGGTGCTGGGGGATTTCCCGCTGTACTACAAGGCGCTGGGCACGGTCACGGCGTTGAACACCATTAATGTGCGCAGCCGGGTCGGCGGCGAACTGGTGAAAATCGCCTTTGAAGAAGGGCAGATGGTCAAGGCCGGCGACCTGCTGGCCGAGATCGACCCGCGTCCTTATCAGAATGCCTTGCTCCAGGCCGAAGGGACCCTGTTGCAGAACCAGGCACAGTTGAAAAATGCCCTGGTGGACCTGGAGCGTTATCGCGGCCTGTATGCCGAAGACAGTATCGCCAAGCAGACCCTGGACACCGCCGCCGCGCTGGTGGGGCAGTATCAGGGCACGGTGAAGACCAACCAGGCGGCGGTCAACGACGCCAAGCTCAACCTTGAATTCACCAAAATCCGCGCCCCGATCACCGGTCGGGTTGGTCTGCGGCAGCTCGATGTCGGCAACCTGGTGGCCGCCAACGACACCACCGCGCTGGCAATCATCACCCAGACCCAGCCGATCAGCGTGGTGTTCACCCTGCCGGAAAACAGCCTGGACGTGGTGCTGGCCCGTTACCGCTCCGGCGCCAGGCTGCCGGTCGAGGCCTGGGACCGTGGCGACAACAAGCTGCAGGCCAGTGGCCTCTTGCATAGCCTGGACAACCAGATCGACACCACCACTGGCACCCTGAAGCTCAAGGCGCGCTACGACAACCGCGACCAGGCGCTGTTCCCCAATCAGTTCGTCAACGTCCGCCTGCTCGCCGACACCCTCAAGGGGGTGATCCTGGCGCCTTCGGCGGCCATTCAGTTCGGCACCAACGGCACCTTCGTCTATGCCCTGGACGGTGACAAGAAGGTCACCATCCGCACCTTGAAGATTGGCGCCAGCGACGGCGACAACACCGTGATCCTGGAGGGCCTGAAGCCTGGTGATCGGGTGGTCCTGGAAGGCACAGACCGCTTGAAAGAGGGCAGTGAGGTCGAAGTGGTCAACGACAGCGACACGGTACCGGCATCGCCGGCGGACAGCCTGCACAGCCAGGCCACTGATGGCGCCTCCGCACCCGCTGCCACCGGCAAGGCCCTCAAGGGCGGCGCATGAACATCTCGCGCCTGTTCATCCTGCGGCCGGTTGCCACGACCCTGAGCATGCTGGCCATTGTCCTGGCTGGCTTGATCGCCTATCGGCTGTTGCCGGTGTCGGCGTTACCGCAGGTCGACTACCCGACCATCCGGGTCATGACCCTGTACCCGGGCGCCAGCCCGGATGTGATGACCAGTGCGGTCACCGCGCCCCTGGAGCGCCAGTTCGGGCAAATGCCCGGCCTGACCCAGATGGCCTCGACCAGTTCCGGCGGCGCCTCGGTGATCACCCTGCGTTTCAACCTCGAGATCAACATGGACGTGGCCGAGCAGCAGGTGCAGGCGGCGATCAATGCCGCGACCAACCTGCTGCCCAACGACCTGCCGGCGCCTCCCGTGTACAACAAGGTCAACCCGGCGGACACCCCGGTGCTGACCCTGGCGATCACCTCCAAGACCATGCTGCTGCCCAAGCTCAATGACCTGGTCGACACGCGCATGGCGCAAAAGATCGCCCAGATCAGTGGCGTCGGCATGGTCAGCATTGCCGGCGGTCAACGCCAGGCGGTGCGGATCAAGGTCAATCCGCAGGCCCTGGCGGCTAGCGGCTTGAACCTGTCGGACGTGCGCAGCCTGATCGGCGCCTCCAACGTCAACCAGCCCAAAGGCAACTTCGACGGCCCGACCCGGGTGTCGATGCTCGACGCCAACGACCAGCTGACCTCGCCCAAGGATTACGCCGAGCTGATCCTGGCCTACAACAACGGCGCGCCGTTGCGGCTCAAGGATGTGGCGCAGATCGTCGACGGCGCGGAGAATGAGCGCCTCGCGGCCTGGGCCAATGAAAACCAGGCGGTGCTGCTCAACATCCAGCGCCAGCCCGGGGCCAACGTGATCGAGGTGGTCGACCGGATCAAGGCCCTGTTGCCGAGCATCACCGATAACCTGCCGGCCGGCCTCGACGTCGTGGTGCTGACCGACCGCACCCAGACCATTCGGGCCTCGGTCACCGACGTGCAGCACGAACTGCTGATTGCCATTGCCCTGGTGGTGATGGTGACATTCCTGTTCCTGCGTCGCGCCAGCGCCACCCTGATCCCGTCGATTGCCGTGCCCTTGTCGTTGATCGGCACCTTCGGGGTGATGTACCTGGCCGGGTTCTCGGTCAATAACCTGACCTTGATGGCCCTGACCATCGCCACCGGCTTTGTGGTGGATGATGCGATCGTCATGCTGGAAAACATCTCGCGCTACATTGAGGAGGGCGACAGCCCCTTGCAGGCAGCGCTCAAGGGCGCCAAGCAGATCGGCTTTACCCTGGTCTCGCTGACGTTGTCGCTGATCGCGGTGTTGATCCCGCTGCTGTTCATGGCGGACGTGGTCGGGCGGTTGTTCCGCGAGTTCGCCATCACCCTGGCGGTGGCCATCCTGATTTCCCTGGTGGTCTCGCTGACCCTGACGCCGATGATGTGCGCGCGCCTGCTCAAGCGTGAACCCAAGCCTGAAGAGCAGGGCCGTTTCTACCGGGCCAGCGGTGCGTGGATCGACTGGCTGATCGCAGCCTATGGCCGGCAGTTGCAATGGGTCCTCAAGCACCAGCCGCTGACCCTGTTGGTCGCCATCGCCACCCTGGGCCTGACGGTGGTCCTGTACCTGGTGGTGCCCAAGGGCTTCTTCCCGGTGCAAGACACCGGGGTGATCCAGGGTATTTCCGAAGCGCCGCAGTCGATCTCGTTCGCGGCCATGAGTGAGCGTCAACAGGAATTGGCCAGGGTCATCCTGAAGGACCCAGCGGTGCAGAGCCTTTCTTCCTATATCGGCGTGGATGGCGACAACGCCACGCTCAACAGCGGCCGCTTGCTGATCAATCTCAAGCCCCACCGGGAACGCGACCTGAGCGCGACCGAGGTCATCAGCCGCCTGCAGCCGCAACTGGACACCCTGGTGGGCATTCGCCTGTTCATGCAGCCGGTGCAAGACCTGACCATCGAGGACCGGGTCAGCCGCACGCAGTACCAGTTCAGCATGTCGTCTCCGGATGCCGAACTGCTCAGTCAGTGGAGTGGTCGCCTGGTCGAAGCGCTGGCCCGCCAGCCCGAGCTGACCGATGTCGCCAGCGATCTGCAGGACAAGGGCTTGCAGGTGTACCTGGTGATCGACCGGGACGCGGCCTCGCGCATCGGGGTGTCGGTGTCCAACATCACGGACGCGCTGTACGACGCCTTCGGCCAGCGGCAGATCTCGACCATTTACACCCAGGCCAGCCAGTACCGCGTGGTATTGCAGGCCAGGGATGGCGAGAAAATCGGTCCGCAGGCGCTGGAGCAGATCTACGTCAAGAGCACCGACGGCGGCCAGGTCCGACTGTCCAGCCTGGCCCGGATCGAAGAGCGCCAGGCCCAGCTGGCGATTGCCCATATCGGCCAGTTCCCGGCGGTGATGGTGTCCTTCAACCTCGCGCCCGGGGTGGCTCTGGGGCAAGCGGTGGCGTTGATCGAACAGGTCGAACAGGAAATCGGCATGCCGATCGGGGTGCAGACCGAGTTTCAGGGTGCGGCCCAGGCCTTCCAGGCTTCGCTGTCGAGCACCTTGCTGCTGATTCTGGCGGCCGTGGTGACCATGTACATCGTGCTGGGGGTGCTGTACGAAAGCTACATTCACCCGATCACCATTCTCTCCACCTTGCCTTCGGCCGCTGTCGGCGCCTTGCTGGCGTTGCTGCTCAGTGGCAACGACCTGGGGATGATCGCCATTATCGGCATCATCCTGCTGATCGGCATCGTCAAGAAGAACGCGATCATGATGATCGACTTCGCCCTGGAGGCCGAGCGCAATCAAGGCATGGACCCGGCGACGGCGATCTATCAGGCGGCGTTGCTGCGGTTCCGGCCGATCCTGATGACCACCCTGGCGGCCCTGTTCGGGGCGGTGCCCTTGATGCTCGCCACCGGTTCCGGCGCTGAACTGCGCCAACCCCTGGGGTTGGTGATGGTGGGCGGCTTGTTGGTCAGCCAGGTATTGACGCTGTTTACCACGCCGGTGATCTATCTGTATTTCGACCGTCTCGGTCGACGCTGGCGGCGTGCGCCTGAGCGTCTGGAGTCGGTAGAGCAGCCATGAACCTGTCTGGACCTTTCATCAAGCGCCCGGTAGCGACCATGTTGCTGAGCTTGGCAATCATGCTGCTGGGTGGCGTCAGTTTCGGCCTGTTGCCGGTGTCGCCTTTGCCGCAAATGGACTTCCCGGTGATCGTGGTCCAGGCCAGTTTGCCGGGTGCCAGCCCCGAGGTCATGGCGTCCACCGTGGCCACGCCGCTGGAGCGATCCTTCGGTGCGATCGCCGGGGTCAATACCATGAGCAGCCGCTCCAGCCAGGGCTCGACCCGGGTGATCCTGCAATTTGACCTGGACCGCGACATCAATGGCGCGGCGCGGGAAGTGCAGGCGGCGATCAATGCCTCGCGCAACCTGCTGCCCAGCGGCATGCGCAGCATGCCCACCTACAAGAAGGTCAACCCGTCCCAGGCGCCGATCATGGTGCTGTCGTTGACCTCCGACGTGCTGGAAAAAGGCCAGCTGTATGACCTGGCCTCGACCATCCTCTCGCAAAGCCTGTCCCAGGTGCCGGGTGTGGGTGAAGTGCAGATCGGCGGCAGCTCCCTGCCGGCGGTGCGCATCGAGCTTGAGCCGCAACTGCTGAACCAGTACGGCGTGGCCCTGGATGACGTGCGCAACACCATCGCCAACGCCAACGTGCGCCGGCCCAAGGGCTCGATCGAAGACGACCAGCGCATGTGGCAGGTGCAGGCCAACGACCAGTTGGAACGGGCCAAGGACTACGAGCCGCTGATCATTCGCTACCAGAACGGATCGGTGTTGCGCCTGAGCGATGTGGCCAAGGTCTCCGATGGCGTCGAGGACCGCTACAACAGTGGCTTCTTCAACGACGACTCGGCGGTGTTGCTGGTGATCAACCGCCAGGCCGGCGCCAACATCATCGAGACGGTCAACGAGATCAAGGCCCAGTTGCCCGCGTTGCAGGCCGTGTTGCCGTCCAGCGTCAAACTGAACCTGGCGATGGACCGCTCGCCGGTGATCAAGGCGACCCTGCATGAAGCGGAAATGACCCTGCTGATCGCCGTGGCGCTGGTGATCCTGGTGGTGTTCCTGTTCCTTGGCAACTTCCGCGCCTCGTTGATTCCCACGCTGGCGGTGCCGGTGTCATTGGTCGGCACCTTTGCGGTGATGTACCTCTACGGGTTCTCCCTGAACAACCTGTCGCTGATGGCGCTGATCCTCGCCACCGGCCTGGTGGTGGACGATGCCATCGTGGTGCTGGAGAACATCTCCCGGCACATCGATGACGGTATTGCGCCGATGAAGGCCGCCTACCTGGGGGCCAAGGAAGTCGGTTTCACCCTGTTGTCGATGAACGTGTCGCTGGTGGCGGTGTTCCTGTCGATCCTGTTCATGGGCGGGATCATCGAGAGCCTGTTTCGCGAGTTCTCGATCACCCTGGCGGCGGCGATCGTGGTGTCGCTGGTGGTGTCCCTGACCCTGACCCCGATGCTCTGTGCCCGCTGGCTCAAACCCCACACGCCGGGTCGGGACAACCGCCTGCAGCGGGGCAGTCGCAAGGCCAACGACTGGATGGTCAAGCACTACGCCAGCAGCCTGGACTGGGTGCTGCGGCATCCGCGACTGACCCTGTTCAGCCTGTTCATTACCATTGGCGTCAACGTCGCGTTGTATGTGGTGGTCCCGAAAACTTTCCTGCCCCAGCAGGACACCGGTCAACTGATCGGTTTTGTCCGGGGCGACGACGGGCTGTCCTTCAGTGTGATGCAGCCGAAAATGGAGATCTTCCGCCGTGCGGTGTTGAAAGACCCGGCCGTGGAAAGCGTCGC
Organism: Pseudomonas sp. Irchel s3a18; assembly: GCF_900187535.1. Classification (NCBI taxonomy): domain Bacteria; kingdom Pseudomonadati; phylum Pseudomonadota; class Gammaproteobacteria; order Pseudomonadales; family Pseudomonadaceae; genus Pseudomonas; species Pseudomonas sp. Irchel s3a18. The sequence continues at coordinate 83,484 of NZ_FYDV01000001.1, forward strand.
CGGGTTTATTGGCGGCAGCAACGGCATCAACAACGCCTTCATGCTGGTACGCCTGAAGCCGGTCAAGGAGCGCAAGCTGTCGGCGCAGAAGGTCATCGAGCGCCTGCGCAAGGAAATGCCCAAGGTACCCGGTGCCCAGTTGATGCTGATGGCCGATCAGGACCTTCAGTTTGGCGGCGGCCGCGAGCAACAGTCGTCCCAGTACAGCTACATCCTGCAGAGCGGCGACCTGTCGGCATTGCGCGAGTGGTACCCGAAAGTGGTGACCGCGCTCAAGGCGTTGCCGGAGCTGACCGCCATCGACGCCCGGGAAGGGGCCGGGGCGGCGCAGGTGACACTGGTGGTCGACCGCGACCAGGCCAAGCGCCTGGGCATCGACATGGACATGGTCACCTCGGTGCTGAACAACGCCTACAGCCAGCGGCAGATTTCCACCATCTACGACAGCCTGAACCAGTATCAGGTGGTGATGGAGGTCAATCCCAAGTACGCCCAGGACCCGATCACCCTCAATCAGGTGCAGGTGATCACCTCGACCGGCGCGCGGATTCCCCTTTCAGCCATTGCCCACTACGAAAACAGCCTGGAAAACGACCGCGTCAGCCATGAAGGGCAATTCGCCTCCGAAAGCGTGTCGTTCGACATGGCTGAAGGGGTGAGCGTGGAGCAGGGCGGTGCCGCGATCGAGCGGGCGATTGCCAGGCTCGGCCTGCCGGAAGAAGTGATTGCCAAGATGGCCGGTACCGCCGATGCCTTCGCCGCCACCCAGAAGAGCCAGCCGTGGATGATCCTTGGCTCGTTGCTGGCGGTGTACCTGGTGTTGGGGGTGCTCTATGAAAGCTACGTACACCCGCTGACCATTCTCTCCACCTTGCCTTCGGCCGGGGTGGGCGCGCTGCTGTCGATCTACGCGCTGGGGGGCGAGTTCAGCCTGATCTCCCTGCTGGGGCTGTTCTTGCTGATCGGCGTGGTGAAAAAGAATGCCATCCTGATGATCGACCTGGCGCTGCAACTTGAGCGCCAACAGGGCATGGCGCCCCTGGAGTCGATCCGCAGTGCCTGCCTGTTGCGCTTGCGCCCGATTCTGATGACCACGCTGGCGGCCATTCTCGGCGCCTTGCCGCTGTTGCTCAGCAGCGCCGAGGGCGCGGAAATGCGCCAGCCCCTGGGCCTGACCATCATCGGCGGGCTGATCTTCAGCCAGGTGCTGACGCTTTACACCACCCCGGTGGTTTACCTTTACCTCGACCGTTTGCGCCATCGGGTCAACCGCTGGCGTGGGGTTCGTACCGATGCTGCCCTGGAAACCGCGCTATGACTGACCGCTGCCCATTCAACCTCGACACCCTGTCGACCCGGCGCCTGGTCACGGCCCGTGGCTCGCGGTTGTTGAGCCTGTCCCTCAGTGCCCTGATGCTCAGCGCCTGCGCCATTGGCCCCGACTACCAGCGTCCGAGCGTCGCCTCGCAGGCCCACTACGAGCAGGCTGAAGGCTGGCGTCAGGCCACTCCGAGCGATGCGTTGGCGCGGGGTGCCTGGTGGGAGCTGTATGGCGATCAACAGCTCAACGGCCTGATCGACACGCTCAACCGTTCCAACCAGACCGTCGTGCAAGCCGAAGCGCAGTACCGTCAGGCCCAGGCCCTGGTGCGCAGTGCCCGTGGTGCGTTCTATCCGACGGTCGACCTGAGTGGCGGCAAAACCCGTTCCAGCCAGGGCTCCGGCAGCAGCAGTTCGAGCCTGAGCAACTCCAGCAGCGGCATCCGCAACACCTACAGTACGGAGCTGGGCGTCAGCTGGGAGGCCGATATCTGGGGCAAGCTGCGTCGGGGCCTGGAAGCCGATGAGGCCAGCGCCCAAGCGAGCTTCGCCGACCTGGCGGCTATGCGCCTGAGCCAGCAGTCGGAACTGGTGCAGAACTACCTGCAGCTGCGGGTGATCGATCAGCAAAAGCGCCTGCTGCAAGCCACGGTGGACAACTACCAGCGCTCCTTGATCATGACCGAAAACCAGTACCGCGCCGGTGTGTCCGGCAAGGATGCGGTGGCCCAGGCGCAAACCCAGCTCAAAAGCACCCAGGCCGACCTGATTGACCTGATCTGGCAGCGCGCGCAATTCGAGAATGCCATTGCCGTGCTGATGGGCTTGCCACCGGCGCAGTTCAGCCTGGCGGAAATCCAGACCATCCCGGCCTTGCCCCAAGTGCCGGTGAGCCTGCCGTCGCAACTGTTGGAGCGGCGCCCGGACATCGCCTCCGCCGAACGCTCGGTGATCGCCGCCAACGCCAACATTGGCGTGGCAAAGGCCGCTTACTATCCGGACCTGTCGCTGAGTTTGTCCGGTGGCTACAGCAGCAGTACCTCGGCCGACCTGATCAGCTTGCCGAACCGTTTCTGGTCGGTGGGACCGAAACTGGCCATGACCCTGTTCGACGGCGGTCAGCGAACGGCTGAAGTCGACCGTACCGAGGCGGTCTACGACCAGACCGTGGCCAAGTACCGCCAGACGGTGCTCGATGGTTTCCGCGAGGTGGAAAACTACCTGGTACAGCTCAAGGTGTTCGAAGATGAAGCGGTGGTGCGTCAGCAAGCGCTGGACGCCGCCCGTGAGTCGCTGCGCCTGACCCAGAACCAGTACAAGGCCGGGCTGATCGCCTACCTTGACGTGGTGGTGGTGCAGGCCACGGCCCTGAGCAATGAGCGCAGCGTCCTGAGCTTGCAGCAGAGTCGCCTGATCGCCAGCGTCCAGCTGATCGCCGCGCTGGGTGGCGGATGGGACGGGCAGTTGCAGGCCAGCGCAAGCAAATAGGCATCGATGATGGTGCAGCCCACCCCGTGGCGAGCAAGCTCGCTCGCCACATGAAAGCGCGATTTCGACCCCTTCTGGAACACACCCTTACATCCCGTAAGGGCATGTCTGGGCTTGTTACAGACTTTTCGTCCGACTACTGGCCTTTTGGCTACTTTGCAGGTGCGTTCGGCGACGGAATCAGTACAATCGCCCACTTTCGCCCCACGAGCACGGACGCAGCATGGTAGGGCTTTGTCGAGAAGTCTGATGCTCATCGGTAGCTATTCCCCCGCCCTGGTTCTTATCTCGCTCTGCGTAGCGATACTTGCGTCCTATACGGCACTGGACCTGACCGGCCGTATCGCCACGGCCAAGGGGCGGGCGGTCCACCTGTGGACGGCCGGTGGCGCCCTGGCCATGGGGATCGGGGTCTGGTCCATGCACTTCATTGGCATGCTGGCCTTCAGTTTGCCGATCAACCTGGGCTATGACTTCGCAATCACCGCGTTGTCGCTGGTGATTGCGGTGGTGTCCTGTGGCTTTGCCCTGTGGCTGGTTAGCCAGCCACGCCTGCCGGCCTGGCAACTGGCATTTGGTGCCTTGATCATGGGCGCCGGGATCAGTGCCATGCACTACACCGGCATGGCCGCCCTGCGCATGACTCCCGGCATCGATTATGACCCGACCCTGTTCGGTGCCTCGCTGGCGATTGCCGTCGGGGCATCGGCCGCGGCACTGTGGATCGCCTTCCGGTTGCGCCAGAACACCCCGTACGTGCGCTTTGCCCGGGCCGGGGCGGCGATCATCATGGGCATTGCCATCGTTGGCATGCACTACACCGGGATGGCTGCCGCGCAATTCGCCGACGGCAGCTTTTGCGGCGCCGCCCTCGATGGCTTGAGCGGCAAGGGCCTGGACAACCTGGTACTGGTCACCACTCTGGCGGTGCTGAGCATCGCGCTGCTGACCTCCATCCTCGATGCGCGCCTTGAGGCGCGTACCGCCGAGTTGGCCAATTCCCTGACCCTGGCCAACCGTGAACTGACCCAATTGGCCTTGCACGACACGCTCACCGGGCTGCCCAACCGCGTGTTGCTGGCCGACCGTATCGACCAGGCCATGCAGCGGGTGCAGGAGCAGGGCGGCTGCTTTGCGCTGATGTTCATTGACCTGGACGGCTTCAAGCCGGTGAACGACGCCTTTGGTCACCATATGGGCGACCAGTTGTTGTGCGAGGTGGGCGTTCGCCTGCGTGAGGATTTGCGCAGCCAGGACACCCTGGCGCGCATCGGTGGGGACGAGTTCGTCCTGTTGGTGCAGCTCGCCGAAGCGGACGATGCCTTGCGTCTGGCCGCACGGCAGGTGGGGCTGATCGCGCGTGCCTTCCGGGTCGGGGAGCACGATCTGCAGATCTCCGCCAGCGTTGGTATCGCGATCTATCCCGGTAATGGCACAACGCCGCAAGAGCTGCTGATGAATGCCGATGCGGCGATGTATCACGCCAAGGGCACCGGCAAGAACGGTTACCGGTTCTTCGATGCGTCGATGAACACTGATGCGCGCCGGCAGCTGCAGCTGTTGCAGGACCTGCGCAACGCGGTCGAGCACCAGCACTTCAGCCTCTACTACCAACCCAAGTTTGACGCCAGCAACGGTCAGCCGGTGGGGGCCGAAGCACTGTTGCGCTGGGAGCACCCGACCCAGGGCATGATGCTGCCGGACCGCTTCATCGAGCTTGCGGAAAAAACCGGGTTGATCATCCCGATTGGTGAGTGGGTACTCAACGAAGCCTGCCGGCAGATGCGTCAGTGGCACCTTCAGGGGTATGCCAACTGGCGCATCGCGGTCAACCTGTCGGCCTTGCAGTTCTGTCACGAAGGCCTGGTGCAAAGCGTTGCCAACGCCCTGGCGGCCCATGACCTGCCGGCAAACAGCCTGACCCTGGAAATCACCGAGACCACCGCCATGAGCGATGCAGACGCCAGCATGACGGTACTCCAGCAGCTGTCGGACATGGGGGTCGACCTGTCCATCGATGACTTTGGCACCGGCTATTCCAGCTTGATGTACCTCAAGCGCCTGCCGGCCAACGAGCTGAAGATCGACCGCGGTTTTGTCCGTGACCTGGAGCACGACAGTGACGACGCCGCCATCGTGTCGGCCATCGTCGCCCTGGGGCAGGCGCTGGGCTTGCGCATTGTCGCCGAAGGGGTGGAAACCGGCGTGCAACAGGACTTCCTCACGCAGTTGGGCTGCGATTCGCTGCAGGGTTATCTGTTGGGTCACCCGTTGCCGGCCGAGCGCTTCATGGTCGACATCCACCGCGCCGAGCAACGGGCTGCCAGCTGATCGCCGCGAACCTCGTCTGACCGGTGGGCGCTGGCTTGCCAGGGCAGGCAGCAGTGGGTTTTCCGCCCTCGGCAAGCCTGCCGGATACCGGGTTTGCCTGACCCAGGACATGCAAAAGCCGGCGCTGGCAGGTATTCTTGGCACGCAAGGCTTCAGCTCAGACCAGGGGGAGAGATCAGCATGGACAAAGTCATCGTCATCACCGGTGGCGGTCGGGGGATCGGTGCCGCCACGGCGTTGCTGGCGGCCAGGCAGGGGTACCGCATCTGCATCAACTACCAGTCCGACGAGCAGTCCGCACAGCGGGTGCTGGAGCAGGTGCGCGACCTTGGCGCCCAGGCCATCGCCGTACGCGCCGATGTCAGTATCGAAGATGAAGTGATCAGTCTGTTCCAGCGGGTCGACCAGGAACTGGGGCGCGTGACCGCATTGGTCAACAACGCCGGCACCGTCGGCCAGAAGTCGCGGGTGGAGGAGATGTCCGAGTTCCGCATCCTGAAAATCATGAAAACCAATGTCCTGGCGCCGATCCTCTGTGCCAAGCACGCACTGTTGCGCATGTCGCCCAGGCACGGTGGGCAGGGTGGCAGCATCGTCAACGTCTCGTCGGTCGCTTCGCGACTCGGCTCACCGGGTGAGTATGTCGACTACGCGGCCTCCAAGGGCGCGCTGGATTCGTTCACCATCGGCCTGTCCAAGGAAGTCGCCGGAGAAGGCATCCGCGTCAACGCGGTGCGCCCGGGCTACATCTACACCGACTTCCATGCCCTGAGCGGCGATCCGGATCGGGTCAGCAAGCTGGAGTCGGGCATTCCGATGGCCCGCGGCGGTCGCCCGGATGAAGTCGCCGAAGCGATTATCTGGTTGCTGTCGGACAAGGCGTCCTATTCCACCGGGACCTTTGTCGACCTGGGGGGTGGGCGCTAGTGTCCTGTCTCGCCAACCTTTTTGATGGCGTGTGTTGCCGCTCCGAGCCTGACATCACGGCTTGACGATTCGAAGTTATTAACTATGATTGAATTTTAATCATAGTGATGCGTGATTGCGCGGCATTGGAGTAATGATCATGGCAACCACTGCCAAAACCCGATCCGTGACGGCTCATGTCCCTGTCGAACTCGCCGAAAGGGTTGACGAGATCGCTGAGCGCCTGGAGCGTTCAAAGAACTGGATAGTCAAGCAGGCTCTGTCCGCCTGGATAGACCAGGAAGAAGAGCGCAGTCGCCTGACCCGTGAGGCCTTGGCTGATGTGGACGCTGGCCGCGTGATTGATCATCAGGCTGTCCAGGCCTGGGCCGATAGCCTCAGTACCGACTCCCCGCTGCCAGTTCCGCGCTGATGGAGTTGAAGTGGACCAGCAAGGCGCTTTCCGACATTGCCCGGCTGTACGAGTTTCTGGCCGCGGTGAACCAACCTGCTGCCGCGCATACGGTTCAACAGCTCACGGCTGCTCCAGCCACGTTGCTGGCTAATCCACGCATTGGCGAACGGCTTGAAGAGTTTGAGCCACGGGATGTGCGCAGAATTATCATCGGCCACTACGAGATGCGTTACGAGATACAGGGCTCCACCCTCTATTTGCTGCGCCTGTGGCATACACGCGAGGATCGATAGCCTGGACAACATCGAACCCTCAGAACGACCGTACGATCCGTCCCAGTGTCTCCATCGCCTTCTCAGAATCTTCAGTCCACGGGCTGCCGTAATTCAACCGGATGCAATTCCTGAAGCGCCGGGTCGGTGAAAAAATCGGTCCTGGTGCAATGCTGATGCCCTGTGCCAACGCCATCTGGAACAACTTCAACGAATCCATCTGTGCCGGCAATTCCAGCCATAGGAAGTAGCCGCCGGCCGGTTGGCTGACGCGGGTCTGGGCCGGGAAATAGCGGGCAATGGCGGCGAGCATGGCGCTTTGCTGCTCTTCGAGGGCATAGCGCAGTTTGCGCAGATGACGGTCGTAGCCGCCGTGTTGCAGGTAGTCGGCAATCGCCGCCTGGGCCGGCATCGAGGCGCACAGCGAAGTCATCAATTTCAGCCGTTCGATTTTCTGTGCGTAACGCCCGGCGGCGACCCAACCGATGCGGTAACCGGGGGCCAGGCTTTTGGCAAATGAGCTGCAATGCATCACCAGTCCCTCGGTGTCGAAGGCCTTGGCCGGCTTGGGGGCTTGCTGGCCATAGTAGAGCTCGGCGTACACATCATCTTCAATCAGCGGCACTTGATGGCGGCGCAGTAGTTCCACCAGCTCCTGCTTCTTGGCCTCGGGCATGGTCGCGCCCATGGGGTTCTGGAAACTGGTCATGCACCAGCAGGCCTTGATCGGATGGCGCTCCAGGGTTTGTGCCAGTACGCCCAAGTCGATGCCGTCACGGGGGTGCACGGGGATTTCCACCGCCTTGAGCTTCAGGCGTTCGAGCACTTGCAGGCTGGCGTAGAACGCCGGGGCCTCGATGGCCACCAGGTCGCCGGGCTCGGTCACCGCCTGCAGGCACAGGTTCAGGGCTTCCAGGGCACCGTTGGTAATCAGCAGTTCTTCCATGGGCAGCATCAAGCCGCCGACCATGTAGCGCAGGGCGATTTGCCGACGCAGTTGCGGGTTGCCGGGCGACATGTCGGTGACCACCATGCGCGGGTCCATCTCGCGACTGGCGCTGGCCAGCGAGCGTGACAGCCGTTGCAAGGGAAACAGGGTCGGGCTGGGGAAGGCCGAGCCAAAGGGTACGGTGTTCGGGTCCTTGATCGAATCGAGTACCGAGAACACCAGTTCGCTGACGTCGACTTCAGTGGACTCGTTGACCTGGCTGCTGATCACCGGCTCCGAAAACGGGCTCGGCGCGTGTGTATTGACGAAGTAACCGGAACGCGGGCGGGCGCGAATCAGACCGCGACGCTCCAGCAGGTAATAGGCCTGGAACACCGTGGAGGGGCTGACCCCGTAGGTCTGGCTGGCGTAGCGCACCGACGGCACGCGCTGGCCGGGGCCGAGCACCCCGGAGCGGATCAGTTCGGCAATGTCGTCGGCGAATTTTTCGTAGCGTTTCATCGAAAGCCCGATAGATGTCATTCAGAAAAAACGAGGTGTCTTCTTCGCGGGCAAGCCCGCTCCCACAGGTATTGCGCAGTTCTTGTGAGAGCGGGCCGGGCGGCGTTCCGCTTGCCCGCGAATGGCAGCACCGCAGTGTAAGGGATCAACGATTCATCGGCGCAACAAACCGGCTTTTCGCTTCGCTGTAGATCTGCGGCTCGTCACTGTCGGTGATCTTGAAGGTGATCTTCTGCGAACTGCTCTGTGCCTGGTCGGTGGTCATGGCCACCGACACCGGCACGTCGAGAATCTCACCTGGTGCCAGGCTCAGTTCGGTCCGGCCCTGCAACTGGAAGCCTTCACCCTCCACCAACGACAGGTGATAGTCCTGGCGCTGCTGGGTCTTGTTGATGACCTTGAGGCTGTAGATGTTCTCGATCTGCCCCTGGCTGTTCTCCCGGAACAGGCCCCGGTCCTTGCTCACGTCCAGCGACACCATGGGCCGCTCCATCAACGCCAGCACCAGCGCACCGATCATCACCAGCAGCACGGCGGTGTAGCCGATCAAGCGCGGCCGCAGCAGGTGGGTCTTGCCCCCTTGCAACTCGTGCTCGGAGGTATAGCTGATCAGGCCACGGGCGTAGCCCATTTTGTCCATGATCGAATCGCAGGCGTCGATACAGGCCGCACAACCGATGCACTCCATCTGCAAGCCGTCGCGGATGTCGATACCTGTCGGGCAGACCTGCACGCACAACTGGCAGTCGATGCAATCACCCAGGCCGGCGTCGGCCGGTTTCACGTCACGTTTGCGCGGGCCGCGGTTTTCGCCACGGGCCGTATCGTAGGAAATGGTCAGGGTGTCCTTGTCGAACATCACGCTCTGGAACCGCGCATACGGGCACATGTGCATGCACACCGCCTCACGCAGCCAGCCGGCATTGATGTAGGTGGCGCCGGCGAAGAACAGCACCCAGAACAGGCTCACACCGCCCATTTGCAAGGTCAGCAGTTCAGTGGCCAGCGGGCGGATAGGGGTGAAGTAACCGACAAAGGTCAGGCCGGTGAGGACGCTGATGGCCAGCCACATCGTGTGTTTGGCCGAGCGGCGCAGCAGCTTGTTCAGGCTCCAGGGCGCGGCCTGCAGCTTGATCCTTTGGTTACGCTCGCCCTCGGTGACCTTTTCGCACCACATGAACAGCCAGGTGAACGAACTTTGCGGGCAGGTGTAGCCGCACCACACGCGTCCGGCGAACACGGTGATCGCGAACAGGCCGAAGGCGCAGATGATCAACAGCGCCGAGAGCAGGATGAAATCCTGTGGCCAGAAGGTCGCGCCAAAGATGTGGAATTTGCTTTGCGAAAGGTCCCAGAGCACGGCTTGTCGCCCGCCCCAGTTCAGCCACACGGTGCCAAAAAACGCCAGAAACAGAAACCCCGCACCGCCAAGGCGCAAGTTGCGGAACAATCCGGTGAAGCTTCGGGTGTGAATCTGGTTGTCGCTGGATTTGGCCTTCATCTTTGGACGCGAAGGCTCGAATGTTTCTACTAATCGGACGGGGATTTTATCGCTCATGGTCTTTCGCTCATCAGCCTCCATCAGGCCCGTGAACTATGAGCGTCGAACTGTTTGCATAACAGACTCAGGTATTGGATTAAAAAGCGGATCAGATGGGGCGTCGAGCGGCCCCTGCGACAACTTGATGCACCCCGCCAGGCGCGGTAGCCGCGCCTATATCAAGGGGCTGCCGGTGTCCGTGATCTGCGTCAGGTAAATCACCGAATCACCGCCGCCGGGCTACAGGCGTCTGCGCTCGTCGACGGCGCCTGCTACGGTCAATGCGTCGGCTTCTGCTTCGGTGATGTAGAACCGCTGGCCATCGAGGTCGACCGCCGACATCAATGTCTGATCGTCGGTGATGAGGGTCACGTCGGGTGCCAGGCGAATCTCTTCGCCGTTTTCGGTGATGAAAAAACAGGTCTGATGGTCGATGCGTACCGTCATGGGATTCTCCGTTTCTTAGCCGATCTTATCCCTTGGGACGCACATCTGGCACCGTGGTTCGGTGCAGTCGATCAGTGGCCAGTGCCTCTTTCCGATGGCCGGTGCGCCGACATCGGATCGTCACCAGCGGTGCGGATAATCGGCCAGGCTTTTATGCCCTGGCGGGCGGCTCTTCACTCGGCGGGTCTCCCGCTGGCAGTTGCGGACCGGGTGGTACCGGATCCTCCTCGGGCTCAGGGGGTGGCTCGTCCGGCGGCAAGACGGGTTGATCAATGTTCGGATCAGGCGTTTCAGGCGGGATCGGAATACTCATCAGTGTGGCCTCTTTTGTGCTTGGCTTATTCGATGGACCATCGTGTCTGCGCATTGATTCCATCGAGGCAGGTGCGGATTCGACTGAACTTTGCCCGAGGTCCGATGCTCGGAACCTTAAGCAGGGTCCGCAAGGCAGGACACGACTGGCTACTAGCGCGTCCACGGGGCGTAGGGGGGATGCTCGATGACGACCGGGAAACCGACGGAACTGAACTACAACCCGCAACTGCCGCTGTCACAGGCGCTGTTGCTGCCACGCATTGCGATCGAGGACACGTCGCCCGTGATCGATGGCGGCCAGTTTGCGGTCAAGGCCATCGAAGGGCAGGTGGTGACCGTGACGAGCAAGGTGTTTGCCGACGGTCATGACCGGCTCGCGGTGCGCGTGCGCTGGCGCAATGACGCCGATGAGTGCTGGCAAAGCGAAGTAATGAGCAACCTGGGTAACAATAGCTGGCAAGGCCAGTTCAAGGTCGCGGCGCCCGGGTACTACTGGTTTTGTATCGAGGCCTGGCTCGACCCGTTCGCCAGTTTCTGTCATGAGCTGGAAAAGAAGCACCTGGGCGGGGTGTCGATCAGCCTGGAACTGCAGGAAGGCCGCAACCTGGTGCAGCACGCCTCGCAGCGCAGTGAAGGGGTTGTGAGTGAAGCACTTGTCGCCCTGCACCAGGAGCTGTCGGGCTTGCTGGAAGCCGAGCAGGTGGCGCTGTTTGTGCATCCGCGCAGCGCCGAATTGATGGCGGCGGCCGATCAGCGCCCCTACATCAGTCTCAGCCCCGAGTATCCGCTGGACGTGGAGCGCACCCGTGCGCAGTTTGCCAGCTGGTACGAGCTGTTTCCCCGCTCGATCACCGACGATCCCACCGGGCATGGCACCTTCGACGACGTGCACTCGCGCCTGCCGATGATCCAGGACATGGGCTTCGACGTGCTGTATTTCCCGCCGATCCACCCCATCGGGAGCAGCTTTCGCAAAGGCCCCAACAACGCTCTGGTGGCCGGTCCCGATGACCCGGGCAGTCCCTATGCCATCGGCAGCGATGAGGGCGGGCACGAGGCCATTCATTCGCAACTGGGCAGCCGTGAGGACTTCCGGCGCCTGGTGGCCGCGGCCGCCGATCATGGGCTGGAGATTGCCCTGGACTTCGCCATTCAGTGCTCCCAGGACCATCCCTGGCTCAAGCAACATCCGGGCTGGTTCAACTGGCGCCCGGACGGCACGATCAAATACGCCGAGAACCCGCCGAAGAAGTACCAGGACATCGTCAACGTCGACTTCTATACCCATGATGCAGTTCCCGGTCTGTGGCTGGAGCTGCGTGACATTGTGGTGGGCTGGGTGAAGGAGGGGGTAAAGCTGTTCCGGGTCGACAACCCGCACACCAAGCCCTTGCCGTTCTGGCAATGGCTGATTGGCGATGTGCGGGCGCTGTACCCCGAGGTGATTTTCCTCGCCGAGGCTTTCACCACGCCGGCGATGATGGCGCGCCTGGGCAAGGTCGGTTACTCCCAGAGCTACACCTATTTCACCTGGCGCAACACCAAGCACGAACTGGCGACCTATTTCACCGAACTGAACCAGTCGCCGTGGCGCGAGTGCTACCGACCGAACTTTTTCGTCAATACCCCGGACATCAATCCGCAGTTCCTGCACGACTCGGGCCGTGCCGGGTTTCTGATCCGCGCGGTCCTGGCGACTATGGGCTCGGGTCTGTGGGGCATGTATTCGGGCTTTGAGCTGTGCGAATCGGCGCCGGTGCCGGGCAAGGAGGAGTACCTGGACTCGGAGAAGTACCAGATCCGCGTCCGCGACTTCAATGCGCCGGGCAACATCATCGCCGAGATCGCCCAGCTCAACCGCATTCGCCGGCAGAATCCGGCGCTGCATACGCATCTGGGCCTGAAGATCTACAACGCGTGGAACGACAATATTTTGTATTTCGGCAAGCGCAGCGCGGACGGCAGCAATTTCATTCTGGTGGCGGTCAGCCTGGATCCGCATAACGCCCAGGAGGCGAATTTCGAGTTGCCGTTGTGGGATATGGGCTTGCCGGATGACGCGACCACCCACGGCGAGGACTTGATGAACGGCCATCGCTGGGACTGGCACGGCAAGTATCAGTTCATGCGCATCGAGCCCTGGCATCAGCCGTTCGGGATCTGGCGCATATCGGTTTGATGATCACTCATTGATGGGAGTTGCCCATGGCGAAGAAAACGAGGTCAGCCACCTTCAGCAATGACCCGCTCTGGTACAAGGACGCGGTGATCTATCAGTTGCACGTGAAATCCTATTTCGATGCCAACAACGATGGGATCGGTGACTTTCCCGGCTTGATCGCCAAGCTCGACTACATCGCCGACCTGGGCGTCAACACCCTCTGGTTGTTGCCGTTCTACCCCTCGCCACGGCGCGATGACGGCTACGACATCGCCGAATACCGGGGTGTGCACAGCGACTACGGGACCCTGGCCGACGTCAGGCGGTTTATTGCCCAGGCCCATAAGCGTGGGCTGCGGGTGATCACCGAACTGGTCATCAATCACACGTCCGACCAACACCCCTGGTTCCAGCGGGCGCGCAAGGCCAAGCCCGGTTCGGCGGCACGGGACTTTTATGTCTGGTCCGATGACGATCAAAAGTACGACGGTACCCGGATCATCTTCCTCGACACCGAAAAGTCCAACTGGACCTGGGACCCTGTGGCCGGCCAGTACTTCTGGCACCGCTTCTATTCCCACCAGCCGGACCTTAACTTCGATAACCCGAAGGTCATGAAAGCGCTGCTGTCGGTGATGCACTACTGGCTGGACATGGGCATCGACGGCCTGCGCCTGGACGCCATTCCCTACCTGATCGAGCGGGACGGCACCCACAACGAGAACCTGCCCGAGACCCACGAGGTGCTCAAGCAGATCCGCGCCGAGATCGACGCCCATTACCCTGACCGCATGCTGCTGGCCGAAGCCAACCAGTGGCCCGAGGACACCCGGTTGTACTTTGGCGACACTCATGGCGATCACGGTGACGAATGCCACATGGCGTTTCACTTCCCGCTGATGCCGCGCATGTACATGGCGCTGGCCCAGGAAGACCGCTTTCCGATCACCGATATCCTGCGCCAGACCCCGGAAATCCCGGCCCACTGCCAATGGGCGATTTTCCTGCGCAACCACGATGAGCTGACCCTGGAGATGGTCACCGACAAAGAGCGCGACTACCTGTGGAACTACTACGCCGCCGACCGTCGCGCGCGGATCAACCTGGGCATTCGCCGACGGTTGGCCCCCTTGTTGGAGCGCGATCGGCGGCGTATCGAACTGTTGAACAGCCTGCTGTTGTCGATGCCGGGCACGCCGACCCTGTACTACGGCGACGAAATCGGCATGGGTGACAACATCTACCTGGGGGACCGTGACGGGGTGCGCACCCCCATGCAATGGTCGATTGATCGCAACGGCGGTTTCTCCCGGGCCGACCCGGCCAGCCTGGTGCTGCCACCGATCATGGACCCGCTGTACGGTTATCCGTCGGTCAATGTCGAAACCCAGGCCGGGGACCCCCATTCGCTGCTGAACTGGACCCGGCGCATGCTGGCCATTCGCAAACAGTCCAAGGCGTTCGGCCGCGGCACCCTGAAGATGCTGTCACCGAGCAATCGACGGATTCTGGCCTATACACGCGAATACACTGGTGAAGACGGCAAGCCGGAAATCATTCTGTGCGTGGCCAACGTTTCGCGCAGTGCCCAGGCGGCGGAGCTGGACCTGTCGGCGTTTGCCGGTATGGTTCCGGTGGAGATGCTCGGCGGCAATGCGTTCCCGCCCATCGGCCAACTGAACTTTCTCCTGACCCTGGCGCCTTATGGCTTCTACTGGTTCGTGCTGGCCAGCGAGAACCAGATGCCCAGCTGGCACGTGGAGCCGGCGCAAAGCCTGCCGGACTTCACCACCCTTGTACTGAAACAGCGCATGGAGGAGTTGCTCGAGGCCCCTTCACGCACCCTTCTGGAGCAGGAGGTGTTGCCGAGTTGGCTGCTCAATCGACGCTGGTTCGCCGGCAAGGGCAGCCGCATCGACAGCGTGCACATTGCCTATGGTGTGCGCTTTGGCGATCCGCAGCATCCTGTGCTGCTCAGCGAAATCGAGGTCACCGGTAACGGGGTGAGCAGCCGCTACCAGTTGCCTTTCGGTTTCCTGGCCGAGGATCAGGTGGCGGCGGCCTTGCCGCAACAGTTGGCCCTGTCCCGTGTCCGCCGAGGCCGGCAGGTGGGGTTGATGACCGACGCGTTCAACCTCGACAGCTTTGTCCATGCCGTGTTGCAGGCGATGCAGACGCAAACCGTGCTGGCATTGGACGACGGCGAGATACGCTTCGAACCCACCCCGGGGCTGACGAAGCTGGGGCTGAGCGCAGAATCGCCGGTGCGTTACTTGACGGCCGAACAGTCCAATAGCTCGGTGGTAATCGGCGCCAGCCTGGTCCTCAAGCTGATTCGCCAGGTTTGCGCCGGCGTGCATCCGGAGCGGGAGATGGGGGGGTACCTGACGGCGGCCGGATTCCGCCATATCTCGCCATTGCTAGGTTCGGTGGTACGCCGCGACGGGCAGGGTCAAGACACGCTGTTGATGATCGCCCAAGGCTATCTGAGCAATCAGGGCGATGCCTGGGAGTGGACCCAGAGCAATCTGGAGCGGGCGATCCGCGATGAACTGGCCGATGCCGTGTCCGAACAGGAGCGACACTACAACGCGCTCGGCGAACTGAAAGAATTCGCCACTATGCTGGGGCGGCGCCTGGGGGAAATGCACCAGGTGCTGGCAGCGCCCAGCGACGACCCGGCCTTCGGTTCGCAGGTCAGCACGCACAAGGACCAAAAGGCGCAGGCCAAGGCGATTGCGCGACAACTGGACAGTGCCTTGCAACAGTTGGCACAGCACCAGGCCGCGCTGAGCCCGATGGATCGGGTGCGGGCGGGGCGTTTGTTGGGGCAGAAAAAGGCGATCCTCAAGCACATTCAGGCACTGGCGCAAAAAACTGTGGGGGGATTGCGCATGCGGGTCCACGGTGACCTGCACCTGGGGCAGGTGCTGGTGATCAAGGGCGATGCCTACCTGATCGACTTCGAGGGCGAGCCGGCGCGCCCCTTGCATGAGCGCAGGGGCAAGCACAGCCCGTACAAGGATGTCAGTGGCGTGCTGCGCTCGTTTGATTACGCGGCCGCCATGGCGCGCGGCGGGCAGGGCGTTGACAGCAGCGCGCACGCCGAAGGCGCGCGCCAGCGCGTGACGCAACGTTATGTGCGTGAATCCCGCGAGGCATTTGTCCGGGCGTACCGGCGCGCGACAGCTAGTCTTGAGCATGCCTGGCAGGATCCCGAGGCTGAAGACGCCGCGCTGGTGTTGTTCAGCCTGGAGAAGGCGGCCTATGAAGTAGTGTATGAAGCTGAAAATCGTCCCGGTTGGTTGGCCGTGCCGTTGCACGGTTTGTACGGGTTGTTGAGTGGCTTGGAACCCTTTTCTGAAGACGGTGCAGAGCTGTCATGAAGGAGCTGTCATGAAAGAGCGGGGACATATGAAAGAGGCGCTGCTTCCGGCGGCGCGGGACATCGAGGCGCTGGTGCGCGCCGAACACCAGGATCCGTTTGCGATACTCGGCCCCCATGCCGATGGCGCGGGCGGCCAGTTCATTCGGGCCTACCTGCCGGACGCCTTGAGCGTGCAGGTGATCGCCCGTGACTCCGGTGAGCAGCTTGGTAGCCTGGATACCACCGAAATTCCCGGGTTGTTCGTTGGCCATTTCGACCGGGCACAGGCTTACCTGTTGCGCACCCAATGGGCCGGCGGCGAACAGACCTCGGAGGATCCCTACAGTTTTGGTCCGTTGCTGGGCGAGATGGACTTGTACCTGTTTGCCGAAGGCAACCATCGGGAGCTCAGCGCCTGCCTGGGCGCACAATTGAAGACCGTCGACGGTGTGGACGGTGTGCGCTTTGCGGTCTGGGCCCCCAATGCGCGCCGGGTCTCGGTGGTCGGTGATTTCAACGTGTGGGATGGTCGCCGCCATCCGATGCGCCTGCGCCATCCGACCGGGGTCTGGGAGGTGTTCGTTCCGCGCCTGCAGGCGGGAGAAGCCTACAAGTACGAAATCCTCGGTGAGCACGGGATCCTGCCGCTCAAGGCCGACCCCATGGCGCTGGCCACCCAGATGCCCCCCGACACAGCGTCGAAAGTCGCCGCGCCCTTGACCATCGACTGGCAGGACACTGACTGGATGCAACGCCGCGGCGAGCGTCAGCGGTCGAGCGCGGCGTTGTCGATCTATGAGCTGCATGCCGGTTCCTGGCAGTGCGAAGTCGACGATGCCGGTGAAGTCGCTCGCCAATACAACTGGGCAGAGCTTGCCGAACGCTTGATCCCTTACGTGAAGACCCTGGGGTTCACCCACATCGAGTTGATGCCGATCATGGAGCATCCTTTCGGTGGTTCCTGGGGCTATCAGCCACTGTCGCAATTTGCCCCGAGCGCCCGCTACGGTTCAGCCGATGACTTCGCCGCGTTCGTCAATACCTGCCACCTGGCGGACATTGGCGTGATCCTCGACTGGGTGCCCGCGCACTTTCCCACCGATACCCACGGCCTGGCGCAGTTCGATGGCACGGCGCTGTACGAGTATGGCAACCCGCAGGAAGGCTTTCACCAGGACTGGGACACGCTGATCTACAACCTGGGGCGAACTGAGGTGCACGGTTTCATGCTGGCATCGGCGTTGCACTGGCTCAGGCATTTCCATGTCGACGGGCTACGGGTCGATGCGGTGGCGTCGATGCTCTACCGCGACTACTCGCGCAAGGCCGGCGAGTGGGTGCCCAACCGCCATGGCGGACGGGAGAACCTGGAGGCCATCGATTTTGTCCGCCACCTCAACGATGTGGTCGACCTGGAAGCACCGGGGGCCCTGGTGATTGCCGAAGAATCCACCGCCTGGCCGGGGGTCAGCCAGAGCACCGAACACGGCGGGCTGGGGTTCGATTACAAGTGGAACATGGGCTGGATGCACGATTCGTTGCACTACATCCAACAGGATCCGGTGTACCGCGCCCATCACCACAACGAATTGAGCTTCGGCCTGGTCTACGCCTGGTCCGAGCGCTTTATCCTGCCGATCTCCCACGACGAAGTGGTGCATGGCAAGCATTCGCTGATCGACAAGATGCCCGGCGATCGCTGGCAGAAATTCGCCAACTTGCGGGCTTACCTCGGTTTCATGTGGGCCCATCCGGGCAAGAAGCTGTTGTTCATGGGGTGCGAGTTCGGCCAGTGGCGCGAGTGGAATCACGACCAGCAACTCGATTGGTACCTGTTGCAATACCCGGAGCACCGTGGCGTGCAAAAGCTGGTGAGCGATCTCAACCAGTTGTACCGGCAGGAACCGGCGCTGCATGAACAGGACGACGTGCCACAAGGCTTCCAGTGGTTGATCGGCGACGATGCGATCAACAGCGTTTACGCCTGGCTGCGCTGGAGCAAGGACGGGTGCCCGGTGCTGGTGGTGGCCAACTTCACCCCCGTGCCCCGGCCGGCTTATCGGGTAGGGGTGCCGTTCGCCGGCCGCTGGAATGAGCTGATCAACAGCGATGCGGGGATCTATGCCGGTTCCAACTACGGCAATGCGGGCGGTGTCGTGGCCGAAGAGGAGGGCAGTCATGGCCAGGCCCTGTCGCTGGTGTTGAACCTGCCGCCACTGGCGGTGCTGATCCTGCGCCCGGAGGGTGAGTTCGCCCCTGAAGTACAGGGGTGAAACACAGGTGAAACGTCCACAGGCCCTGCCGGCATCCATGATGACCGGCAGGACCGGACGGTGCCGGTTCACCAGCGCATCCGCACGCCAAGACTGCCAATCAGCCCGTTCAGGTCATTGTCGTCCACGTCACTGCTGTAATCGGCACTGACATACAGACTCACGGTGGGTGTCACTCTGGCCACCAACCCCAGGCCCAACTCAACGGTCGATGAGTTGCGACTGCTGCTGATCTTGTCGACTTGGTCCAGGGTAACCGTGGCACTGGTATTGACCGTGTGCCACAGGTTGGTGCGCACGTAGGGTTCGACCGGCAGGCCATTGATGTCATAACTACCTTTCAAGCGTGCACCGACGCGGCCGCTCCAGGAATTCAGGTCACTGGAGGGGGCATCGTTGCCGGCGTTGCTGGCATCCAGGCTGATGCGCTGGTTGATCAATTGTGCCTGGGGCTCGATCACCCAGTTCTTGCTGATGCCGATGGGAAATCCACCCTCGACCGACAAGGTCACTGCCCGGCCTTCGGTGGCTTGTCGGTCACCCTGGCTGTTGCGGCTGTAGCCGCTGACCCGGCCACCGCTGGCGGTCAAGTCCACGTGCCAGCCGCTGGCACCGGTCAGGCTCCAGTAGGCCCCCAGGTTTTCGCCTGCGACGTTGAGGCTGTCGGTGTGCGGGTCGGCCAGTGCGGGGCCGATCAGCGTACCGCTGCTATTGCCCTGGATCTGTTGGGCACCACCCACCAGCCCCATGCGCTGCGTGCTGCCGCCATTGCCATGCACGGTCAAGAGCGCGGGGCTCTTGACGCTCGGATGGCTGGCGGTGCTGGAAAACTGCGAATTGAGTACATCCTGCTCAGCCTGGCGGGCAGGTTCGCCGTACACCCGTTGCCAGGCAGCCGGGGCCGCCTGCTCGATGGTCAGTAACTGGTTTTCAAGGCCGGGTTGGTGAATGAAGTGCCCGCTCTGCGGCACGTCGGGGGCAGGGAACGCGAACGTTGGGACATCCTGACGATACCAGGGAGTCGTCTCGTCGTCGGCGGACGACGCCTGAACCTCCATGGAGGTACACAGCAGTAGCGAAGTCGAAACGGTGTACAGGGTCAGTTTGAATTCGTGGTGGTGGAGTGAAGTGTTCATGGAGGTCTACCTTGCAATCGCATGCTGTCTCTCGTCTTGGTGTCCCTCCTACCCCGAATGAGGGGCGACCGATTTCATTGGGGCAAACCCTGGCGGCCCGCAGTGGCGGGATGTCGAGGCCTGCCCCAGGGAGATAATTCCGGGGGTAGTAAGGACTAGCTAAGAAGACCGGAGGCCTCGCGTCAAGAAATTGAACGATGAGCGGTATGACTAAATTAGGTGATATAAACGACTGAAAATTGGCGAATCTCTAAGCCGTTGTTTATCCAAAAAATCATCTGCCAAGCGTTGGTTTCGCACCTTTCGTCGGGTTCAAAGGTGCACTTCGACGGCCAGGGGCAGGTGGTCGGAGAGGTGGGTCCAGGGCTTGCTGCCGAGGATTTTCGGCTCATGACTGCTGGCATTGCGCAGGTAAATGCGGTCCAGGCGCAGCAGGGGAAACCGGGCCGGGTAGGTTTTGGCCGGTCGTCCGTGATGACGCTCGAAGGCTTCGTGCAGGTCCTCGCGCCGGGCCAGGGTGAGGTTGCCCTGAAGCTGCCAGTCATTGAAATCGCCGGCGATGATCACCGGCGCATCGCCCGGCAGCGATTCAAGCAACTGGCAGAGCAGGGCCAGCTGCAACTGGCGGTGGCTTTCCAGCAGGCTCAGGTGCACGCAGATCGCATGCACCTCGGCGTGCCCCGGTACATCGAGCACGCAATGCAGCAACCCGCGACGTTCGGGGCCGGTGATGGACACGTCCAGATTGCGGTAGTGACGGATCGGGTAACGGGACAGCAGGGCATTGCCGTGATGACCATCGGGGTAGACCGCGTTACGCCCGTAGGCAAAGTCGCTCCACATGCTGTCGGCGAGAAACTCGTACTGCGAGGTCGATGGCCAGTTGTTGTGGCGCATCGCGTGGCGATCATGCTCGCCCAGCACCTCTTGCAGGAACACCAGGTCGGCGGCGGTGCTGCGCACGGCCTCACGCAGCTCTGGAAGGATGAAACGCCGGTTGAGGGCGGTAAACCCCTTGTGGGTGTTTACGGTCAGCACCCTGAGGCGATGGGTCGCCGTCGAGGCCGAGGGGGCCGATTGCTGGTCTGAGTCGGGGTTCACATTCACTCCTCGAAATCCGCAACAGGGTATCCATGCGACTGATGCAATGGCCGGCAGTTCAGCCTGGGTCGCGCAAACGTGTCGCCGCGAGCAGCGACCACCCTGGCACGCACACAGGCACAGAGGAGGGAATGGGGACGGATGAATGCACTGTGGTCCGCTTGCGGGGGCGGGCTCCAGAGGGGGCCAGGCAACAGGCGGTCGACGAGAGGGGTAGGGCTCATGGTCATACGTCCTTGTACGGGTTGGTCATCTGTCGTACCCGCGATGCAGGCTACGTCCTGGCGACAGATCGGGGGCACTCGTTGTACCGGGGTTCAGCGATCCTGCCCCTGGACTGCCGCACGCTGAGTATTGTCCATGCCCTGCGGTTCGTCGCCCCCGCCTGCGTGCAGGTCAGTATTTTTTTTCAAAGACTGTACTGGGTGCGATCCGTGGGGCAGGGTTTCACTCATCCTCCTCGCGTTGCAGTTCGAACAGCAGCAGCGAGCGGCCGGTCACGGCGTAGGGGTGATCGAAGTCGAAGCGTTCCTGGCCACGAATCGAGGGTTGGTGGGTGTCGACCAGGCAAGTCCAGAATCCACCGTCAGGCACTTCGGGCAGGCAAAAATTGACGATGTCGTGGTGGGCGTTGACCACCAGCAACAAGGTGGCATCGGCCCCCTTGCGACGAATGCCGGTTTCCTGGGCACGACCGTCGAGCAGTATGCCCAGGCAGCGACCGTGGCTGTCCTGCCATTGTTCGGTCGACATCTCGCTACCATCGGGAGCCAGCCAGGTCACGTCCTTGACGCCGATGTCCTCGTTGTAGCTGCCGACCAGGAACCGCCCCCGGCGCAGGATCGGGTAGCTCAGGCGCAGCTTGATCAGGCGCTTGACGAATTTGAGCAAGGCCTTGCCGTCGTCGCTCAGGTCCCAGTTGACCCAGCCGATCTCACTGTCCTGGCAGTAGGCATTGTTATTGCCGTGCTGGGTCCGGGCGAACTCGTCGCCAGCCACCAGCATCGGCGTGCCTTGGGCCAGGAGCAGGGTGGCGAAGAAGTTGCGCATCTGCCGCTGGCGCAGCGCGTTGATCCCGCGGTTGTCGGTCGGGCCTTCGATGCCATGGTTCCAGGACAGGTTGTGGTCGCTGCCGTCCTGATTGTTCTCGTCGTTGGCTTCGTTGTGTTTGTCGTTGTAGGAGACCAGGTCATTGAGGGTGAAGCCGTCGTGCGCGGTGACGAAATTGACCGAGGAATAGGGTCGCCGACCGCGTTGGTTGAACATTTCCCCTGAGGCGGTCATGCGCGCGGCAAAGTCGGCGAGCTGGCCATCGTCACCTTTCCAGAATGCGCGCACGGTGTCGCGGAAGCGATCGTTCCATTCCACCCAACCGGGTGGAAAGCCCCCGACTTGATAACCTCCGGGGCCACAGTCCCAAGGCTCGGCGATCAGTTTGACCTGGCGCAGGAGCGGGTCCTGTCGACAGGCGACGAGGAAGCTGTGGCGCTCGTCGAAGCCGTCGTGATAGCGGCCAAGGATGGTGGCCAGATCAAAGCGAAAGCCATCGACGTGCATCTCCCCGGCCCAGTAGCGCAAGGAGTCAGTGACCATCTGCAGCACGCAGGGATGGCTCAGGTCCAGGGTGTTGCCGGTGCCGGAGTCGTTGATATAGAAGCGTTTGTCGTCGGGTTTCAAGCGGTAGTACGAGACGTTGTCGATCCCGCGCATGGACAGGGTCGGGCCTTGTTCGTTGCCTTCGGCGGTGTGGTTGTAGACCACGTCCAGGATCACTTCCAGATTGGCGTCGTGCAGGTGCGCGACCATTTCCTTGAACTCGGCAATCTTGCCGCTGGCCAGGTAGCGCGGGTCGGGGGCAAAAAACGCAATGCTGTTGTAGCCCCAGTAATTGGTCATGCCTTTGTGCAGCAGGTGCTGGTCATTGACGAAGGCATGGATCGGCAACAACTCCACCGATGACACCCCCAGCTTGCGGATGTGCTCCAGCAGGTCGTCGACCATCAGCCCGGCAAACGTCCCGCGCAGTGCCTGCGGCACCGCCGGATGACGCATGCTGATGCCTCGCACGTGAGTCTCATAAATGATCGTTTTGTCCCACGGTACGCTGACCCGGTGGTCGCGGCCCCAGGTGTGCGCGGGGTCGATGACCTTGCACTTGGGCACGAAGGGTGCGCTGTCCCGTTCATCGAAGCTGAGGTCGGCGTCAGGGTGGCCAATGGTGTAGCCGAACAAGGCTTCGGACCATCTCAGTTGCCCTACCAGTTGCTTGGCGTAAGGGTCGATCAACAGCTTGTGGGGGTTGAAGCGATGGCCGTTCTGCGGGTCGTACGGCCCATGCACCCGATAGCCGTAGATCAGCCCCGGATGGACGTCGGGCAGGTAGCCGTGAAAGATTTCGTCAGTGTATTCGGGCAGCTCGATGCGCTCGAGTTCTACCTCGCCGGCATCGTCGAACAGGCACAGTTCGACCTTGGTGGCGTTGGCCGAGAAGATCGCAAAGTTGACCCCCAGGCCATCCCAGGTGGCGCCCAGCGGAAAGGGCAGGCCTTCACGGATGCGCGTGGCCTCGACATGGAGTTCGGCAGTGGTCGTAGTGGGCGTGGTCATGAAGACTCCTGCGGCATGGCATCGACATGGGCCGATTCGCGGGTAATGCGGTTCAGTTAAGGATAGCGTTGCTCAAAACATCCCCCTGTGGCTTGCTCGCGCTGGGCTGTACAGCAGCCCCAAAAAACGATCGCCGAGTTCGTTCTGAAAGACCGCAGTCGCTTTGTTGGGGGCGCTTCGCGCACCCGCGCGAGCAAGCTCGCTCGCCACAGGTCTCTCACTCGCTTCCAGAGGCGACCCTCAACTGGCCGGCTTGCGAGGCGCCCGGGGCTTCTTTGGCGCGGCGCTCTTTTCGCCTGATACGGCGCCCGCCGGGCTTTTGGCCTTTGCCCCGGTCTTGGTCGCCGGGGATTTACCGGCAACAGCCACGGCCTTGGCCGGCTTTACCGGTTTGGCGGGCGCCAGGGCTTCGGCCTCGGCCAGTTTGCAGGCCATTGCCCAGTGGCGTGCTTCCTGGCCTTCGGGTTTCCCTTCGGACTCCCAGATCTGATAGGCAAATTCACGAATACGTTTGTCATCGGTACTCATCGCAATACTCCTGAGTTGAGCTCAAGGCTGGATAAACAGATTGACCGGGAAGTCCCCCAGCGCCGCACTGATCAGTAGTTCTGTGTGGTGTGTGACTTCAGGTGTTGAAAAAAGTCCCTTCAGTTTTTCAGCGCACAGGGTGAACGGTAGTTTGACCCGGGTATCGCCCCAGAGCGGGGCATCGACCTTGGGTTCGGCACTGCGTTCCAGCAGTGCGGCAACCTGTATCGGTACCAGCACAATCGCCCATTGCCCCTGGTCCTCACGGGCAAACGCCAGTACCCGTCGGGCCTGGCTGCCCAACACTGGCAAGGGCACATAGCGTCCGCGCCGGAACAGCTGCGGATAATCGGCGCGCAGCGCCAGGGTACGGGCGATCAGCGCCTGCTTGATGTGTCCGTCGCGCCAGGTCTCCAGCAACTTCCCGGGCGGGGCCATCGGGTCCAGCGCGGCCTGACGGGTGTTGAAGTCCACGGGTCGACGATTGTCCGGGTCCACCAGGCTGAAGTCCCAGAACTCGTTGCCCTGATACAGGTCCGGCACCCCCGGCGCTGTCATGCGCAGCAAGGTTTGCGCCAATCCGTTGAGTGCGCCGGCGCAGGCAATCGCCTGTGCGGTCTCGGCAATCATGGTGCGCAATGCCAGGCCTCGCGGTGTGAGCAGCAGTGTCTCGATAAAGGCGCGAGCGGCCTGCTCGTAGGGCTCATTGGCGGCGCTCCAGCTGCTTTGCAACTTGGCTTCGCGCAGGGCCTTTTGCTGCCACTGGCAAAGGCGTTCGCAGTAGCCTGTCAGACCGGGGAGGTCGTCTACACGTAACTCCAGGGGCCAACTGGCGAGCAGCGTCTGGTAGAGGATCAGCTCGTCGCCTGCCGAGGGGGCGAGCGGGTCGGTGCGCAAGGCCTGGGCGTGCGGGCGCCAGGCATTGACCTGTCCGGCATACCAGGTGCTGAGCTCGCTGAGCACGGCCAGGCGCGCGCGGCTGTCTTCGCCGCGTTTGTGGTCATGGGTGGCGGTCGTCAGCAGGTTGTCGGGAAACGCTTCGAGGCGTTGCTGGCAGGCGGCATGGAAATCGCTGGCCGGCGCACTGAATTGTTCGCTATTGAAGCCGACATCGTTGCGCGACAGCAGCACGCCGCATCGATAGAACGCGGTGTCTTCCACGGCTTTGGCCGCGGCGGGTGATGTCAGTTGCTGGAAGCGCACACAGGCGTGCTTGAGGATCTTGCGCTGACGGCCCACCGCACGCTTGCGCCAGGGCTGGCCGCCCAGCCACAGCGCAATATTGTCGAGCACCGGCCAGTCGGCTTCACTCAAGGTCTGGCGTGCGCCGGTCATGGCCTGCTGGAAAAAAACCTCGTCCTCGGTCGAGCGCCCGAGCGGGCCGATGTACGTGCGGTACACCGGGAAATGCACGATCAACGCCTGCAGGGCCCGTCGAATGGCGCCCAGGGTCAGGTCGCGGCTCATCACGTCATCCCGGGCCACTTGCAGCAGGGCCTGGGCGACACTTTCACAGTCACCGGCCAGCGAGCCGTTGAGGATTTGCTGGCGAGCCAGCTGGGCTTCTTCGATAAAGGCCGGCGGCCGTTCGCTGTGGCGCTGCCACAATTGAGCCAGGGGTTGCGCGCCTTGGGGGGCGTGTTGCAGCAGCGACAGCTGATTCATGAATTCATAACCGGTACTGCCATCGACCTTCCAGTCGCGACGCAGGATTTCGCCGGCGCCGAGGATTTTCTCGACGTAGAGGGGGATGTGCCGCCCAGGCGAAAGCGCGTCGACTCGGCGCCTGAGCTTGCGGCAGTAACCCCGTGGGTCGGCGAGACCGTCAATGTGGTCGATGCGCAAGCCATCCACCAGGCCGCTGGCGATCAGCTCGAAGACCTTGGCGTGGGTGGCCTCGAACACGGCCGGGCGTTCGACCCTCAACGCACCCAGCTCATTGATGTCGAAGAAGCGTCGCCAGTTGATGTCGTCGGCCGCGGTTCGCCAACTGGCCAGGCGATAGCTCTGGCGTTCCAGCAGGTTGTGCAGGCGCTGGAAACCCTCCGGCTGGCGGGCGTCATGCAGGGCCAGGTTGAACGCGATGCAGCGCGCGATCCCGGGCTCTCGGGCCAGTGCCGCCAGCGCTTGGTGCAAGGGGCCGGCGAGGGCGCGGGCGTCGGTCTGGTAATGCAGGGTGGTGAACTGGTCAGCCAGGGCCTTGAGGAAGGCGGCCTGATCGGCGCTCAGTGCATCGTCGGGTTTGAGCAGCAGGGCGTAGTCGGTGGGGCAGATCGGGAAACAGTGCTGAGCGTGCCGGGCATGGAAGCGGCCCTGTTCAGGATCAAACTGTAGCGTCAGGGTGCCGTCCTGCAAGGCGATGCCGTAATCGCTACCCAGAAACGGCAGCAATAGTTGACCTTCGAGCAAAGGGTCCGGTGAGTGCCACTGGATGTCGAAGAATTCGCCATAGGGGCTGAGCCGCCCCCACTCCAGCAGATCGAGCCACCAGGGATTGTCCGCGCCGCCGACGGCCATGTGATTGGACACGAGGTCCAGCACCAGACCCATGTGCCTGGCGCGCAGGGCTTGCACCAGGCGCTGCAACGCGGCCTCACCGCCCAGTTCGGGGTTGACCCGGCCGGGGTCGACCACATCGTAGCCGTGCGGCGAGCCGCTGCGCGCGCAGAGCAGGGGTGAGGCGTACAGATGGCTGATGCCCAGGTCGCTGAAGTACGGCACCAGCGGCACGGCGTCATCCAGGGTGAAGCCGCGATGAAACTGCAACCTGAGGGTTGCCCTTGGCGGTGGCGGGGACACCTGGGTCATTGATCACGCTCAACGGCCTGCAGGCGTGCACAGGCGAGCATCTCCAGGCGTCGCGCAGTGTCGGTATCGTCCAGCAGTTTTTCGCTGTCCACCGGCAGGCGTCGACACCAGTTCGGGTGGCTGTCGAGGGTGCCAGGCAAGTTGGCCTGTTCATCAAGGCCCAGCGCATCTTCCAGGGGCAGCAGTACCAGGGGTGCGCGGGTATGCCCGAGGAAGCGTGCACTGGCATCGAGCACTTGATCGGTCTCCAGGGTTTCCTCGCGGAAGTTCTGTGGGTCCTGGCTCAATGCGCCGCGCAGGCCGTCCCGCTCGCGCTGGCGGTGTGCGCGCCATTGCCGCTCGCCTTGGTCATCGATCAGCCCCAGGCGGGCGCTCCACTCGATGTCGCGGCCATGCCACCAGCCGTTGAGCGTTGGCAGGTCGTGGGTGCTGGTGGTGGCCAGCGCGTTGTCGGGCCAGTCGAGAATCGGGCGAAAGCGCGCGCCGTGGTCCTGCTCGAACAGCAGCACGCGCATGCCCAGGATCGAGCGCGAGCTGAGTTTCTCCCGCAGGCCGTCGGGTACGGTGCCCAGGTCTTCACCGAGCACGATCGCCTGGTGCCGATGGGATTCGAGTGTCAGCAAGCGCAGCAGGTCGTCCACCGGGTAGTACAGGTAGGCCCCTTCACTGGGCGGCGCGCCCAAGGGGATCACCCACAATCGTTGCAGGCCCATCACATGGTCGATGCGCAACCCTCCGGCGTGGGCGAAGTTTGCCCGCAGCATTTCGATGAACGCGCGAAAGCCGTTACGCACCAGTCCCTCGGGAGAAAACGCGGAAATCCCCCAGCCTTGACCGGTGCGGTTGAGAATATCCGGCGGCGCGCCGACCGTGAGCGAGGCCAGCAATTCGTCCTGGCGACTCCAGGCCTGGCTGCCACCCCCGTCGGCGCCCACCGCCAGGTCGGCGATCAGGCCAATCCCCATGCCACTGCTGCGGGCCACGTTTTGTGCGCGTTGCAGGCAGCGGGCGATCAACCACTGGCAAAAGGCGTAGTAGCCGATGCGGCCGGCGTTTTGTTCGGCAAAAGCGGCCAGTTCGGCACTGCGCGGGTTGCGCCAGGAAGGCGGCCATTGTCGCCAGTCGAGGCTTTCACCGCGGTCCGCGCACGCCTCCTGGAGTGCCTCGAAGCGGCAGTGGTTTTCCAGGGCTTCGCCACCGCTGTGGCGAAAACTGCTGAAATCGGCGTGCAACGGGTGTTCGCCTTGCGTGAACCCTTCATACAGCGCTTGCAGCACCTGTTGCCTGGCCTTGGCCGCCGCCGGCCAGTCGATCAGTGGCAGGCTCTCCAGGCGCTTGAGTTCGTCCCACAGTTCGGTGGCGTCAATGGCCATGCGCAGCGCACGTTCGCCAAGGATTTCGCCGGGCGCGGCATACAGGCTGTTGAGGAACAACCGGCTGGATGGCGAGTAGGGGCTGTAGCGCTGCGGGTCGTTGTTGAACATCGCGTGTATCGGGCTGATCGCCAGTGCCTCCGCGCCCCGTTCGCCGGCAACCCGGGCGAGGTTCTCCAAGGCCTGTGTGTCGCCGATACCACCGTCGCCAGGGCGTCGTAATGCATACAGCTGCACGCTCAAGCCCCAGGCCCGAGGTGTCGGACTGTCCACCGCCGCCGCCACGCTATGGCAGTGCAAGGGGGCTACGGCGAGGGTGAAGGCATGCCCGGCAATGCTGACATCCTGATACCCCACGGGGATCAGTCCTGGCAGGACGGCATCGTCGTCGAGCCTGAGGTTGAGGGTCGCGCCGTCTTCCAGGCGAATTTCACAGGGCGTGCAAGGCGCAAAGTAGCGCGCGAGGTCGAGCCCGCGCCCCACATCGACGGTCATCAGCGGCGGCAAGTGCGTGCGGTCCTGGGCCTGTTGCAAGGCTTGCAGGCTGGCGTCGATTTCCTGGGCGCTGCCGGCCGGGTGCCCAAGCCCAGTGAGGACCGCCCGCAACACCGATGGCGCGACTTTTTGCGGCCGGCCATTGGCGTCGATCCAGTCCACCGCCAGGCCGGCGCGGCTGGCGAGGATTTCCAGTTGGGCGTCGCTCATGGGCGCTCTCCAGTAGGGGATGGCAATGCGGTGCCCGCCGTCAGGCTGACCACCGCACAATGGGGCGCCAAGGTGCCCTGTTGCAGCTGTTCGAAGGTATGGGGAGGGTAGTCGAAGATCAACCGGGCATGGGCGGGCGGCAGATGGGCAACCCCGGTACTCCCCAGGTTCACGTTTATGCACAGCAGGCTGCCATCGCCCAATTGCCAGCGGGCGCTGAGGGCGCCGGTTCCCAGCACCGTGGTCTCCAGGGCCCGGGCACCGGGCAGGCGCGGGATGATTTCCCGGTGGCGGATGCGCAGCAGTTGTCGATAGAGCTCATGGGTGGCACGCCGGGATTTGGATGGCCCCGGGGTCAAGGTCGGGCGCGAGCCGAGAAAGGTGAGCGGGGCGTTCGGATCGGGAATCTGTTCACGGCGATGCGGGTCGGCGAACGCGGCGAAGGCGGCGAACTCGTTGCGTCGCCCTTCGCGCACCCGTTCGGCCAGTTCGCCCTGGTGGCTGGTAAAAAACAGGAAGGGTTCGGCGGCGGCCACTTCGTCGCCCATGAACAACAGTGGGATCATTGGCGACAGCAACACCAGAACGGTGGTCGCCTGCAGTGCCTGCGGGGCGCTCAGTTGGTGCAGGCGTTCGCCAAAAGCCCGATTGCCGATCTGGTCATGGTTCTGCAGAAACAGCACAAAGGCGCTGGGGGGCAGATGGGCGCTGGGTTCGCCACGGGGCTGGCCGTGGCGATTGAGGTGGCCCTGATAGACAAACCCCTGGCTCAGGCAGCGGGCCAGTTGCTCGGTGGGCTGCTCGGCAAAGTCGGCGTAGTAGGCGTCGGTTTCGCCGGTCAGCAGGACGTGCAGCGCATTGTGGCCATCATCGTTCCATTGGGCGTCGAAACCCTGCTCCAGCAGGCTGGCCTGGTTGTGTTCGTTCTCCACGGTGAGCCAGACGTGCCGGGGCGGGTCGACCTGCTGGCGCACCCGGGTCGCGAGTTCCTGCAGAAAGTCCGGATCCTCGATGGCATGCACCGCGTCCAGGCGCAGGCCGTCGAAACGGTAGTCCAATACCCACATCAGTGCATTGTCGATAAAGAAGTCGCGCACCTGGCGCTGGCGAAAATCGATGGCCGCGCCCCAGGGGGTCTGCCGGTCTTCGCGAAAAAAGCCCTTGGCATAGCGGGGCAGGTAGTTGCCGTCCGGGCCGAAGTGGTTGTAAACGACATCGAGCATCACCGCCAACCCCAAACTGTGGGCGGTATCGATT
Source organism: Pseudomonas sp. Irchel s3a18 (assembly GCF_900187535.1). NCBI lineage: Bacteria > Pseudomonadati > Pseudomonadota > Gammaproteobacteria > Pseudomonadales > Pseudomonadaceae > Pseudomonas > Pseudomonas sp. Irchel s3a18. The sequence continues at coordinate 113,284 of NZ_FYDV01000001.1, forward strand.
AGGTGCTTGAGGTCTTCGGGCGAACCATAGGACGACTGTGGCGCATAGGGCAGCACGCCGTCGTAGCCCCAATTACGCTCGCCGGGAAATTGCCCCAGCGGCATCAGCTCGATGGCCGTGACGCCCAACTCCACCCAGTGCGGCAAATAGCGTTCGACCTCGGCAAATCCGCCCAGCAGGCCGACGTGCAGTTCGTAAATCACCGCCTCGTGCCAGGGCCGGCCTTGCCAGTCCGGGTGCCGCCAGCGATAGGCGAGGGGATCGACCACCACGCTGGGAGATTCGGGACCTGCGACCTGGGCCCGTGATGCAGGGTCCGGCACGTCCAGTTCGCCATCGATGTTGAAGCGGTAATGGGTGCCTGCCGGGCACCGGGTGTCGGCCACGAACCAGCCGTCCGCCCGGGGCAGCAGGGGCAAGGATTGCCCCGTGGCAAATTCGACACTTACATGAAAAGCATCGGGCGCCCACAACGCAAAGCGGGTGCGCCCGGTCTCCAGCATGACGGCGCCGTGGGGCCAGGTTTCCAGAGTCCGTAGCGGCATTCGAGGACCCCTCTCATGGCTTGACCGGCTTGCCCAGAGCCTTGGCGACCAGCTGCTCGTAGAGTTCGGCGTAGGGTTCGACCGCCTTGCACCAGTTGAAGGGCGCGGCCATGGCCCGGCAGCGCATGGCATTGAGCAGGGCGGGGAAGGCAAAGACCTTGAACGCCCGGCTCAGTGCTTCCTCGTAGCTGGCCACGGTGGACTCGTCGAACAGAAAGCCGGTGACGCCGTTCTCGATGGTGTCGGCCAGGCCACCCGTGTTGCGGGCCACCGGCAACGAACCAAAGCGCTGCGCGTACATCTGGCTCAGGCCGCAGGGTTCGTAACGCGACGGCATCAACAGGAAATCACTGCCGGCGAACATGCGCCTGGCATCGGTTTCATTGAAGCCGATGCGTACGCCGATCTGCCCTGGAAAACGCAGGGCCAGATTGCGCATGGCTTGCTCCTCTTCCGGCTCGCCGCGACCGATGATTGCGATTTGCCCGCCAGCTTTGACGATGTACTCAGCGACGCCCTCCGTCAGGTCCAGGCCTTTCTGATAGACCAGGCGCGAGACCACCGCAAACAACGGACCTTCGGACTCTTTCAAGGCAAACAGCTTGCGCACATGGGCCGCGTTCACGGCCTTGCCTTCCCAATCACCGATGCTGAAGGGGCAAAGCAGGTGCGGATCGGTCGCCGCATCCCAGCTCTCATCGATGCCGTTGGGGATACCGCTGAGCAGGCCTTGCTGGGTCTTGCTGGCGAGGAAACCATCCAGGCCGCAACCAAACGCCGGGGTGGTGATTTCCTGGGCGTAGGTCGCGCTCACGGTGGTGATATGGCTGGCATAAGCCATGCCGGCCTTGAGAAATGACAGTTTGCCGTAGAACTCCATGCCTTCCTGTTGCAAGGCGTGTTCGGGAATGCCCAGCTCCGGGCAGGAAGCCAGGCTAACCACACCTTGATAGGCGAGGTTGTGGATGGTGAACAGGGTCGGCGTGCGTTGCCCGCGCCAGTGCATGTAGGCCGGGGCCAGCCCTGCGGGCCAGTCGTGGGCGTGCACCAGATCCGGGCACCAGTGCAGGTGCGCCAGGTTGGCCGCGATATCGGCGGCTGCCAGGCCCAGGCGGGCGAACCGGATATGGTTGTCCGGCCAGTCACGACCGTTGTTGGCGCCATAGGGCGAGCCTTCGCGTTCGTACAGCTCCGGGCAGATCAGTACGTAGATCACCAGGCCGTCGGGCATGTCCATGCGCCCGATCTTGCAGGCCGGCAGAGCGGCGTGGCCACCCAGTTCGCCAATGATATGAATCGGGTTGTCGCTGTGCATCACTTGCGGGTAACCGGGGAGCAGCACCCGCACATCGTGCAGGTGGGCCATGGCGCGGGGCAGTGCGGCCGACACGTCACCCAGGCCTCCGGTCTTCACCAGGTCGGCGATTTCCGAGGTCACGAACAGCACTTTCTTTTTGTTCGGATTGTGACGTTGAGCAGGCAGTACCGTTTTTGAACCCGGAGCCAGGATGGCCATGGACCTCGATTCGTCGATGGCTTGGTGAGTACGTTCTTCCTGGATGTCTAAAGCGGCACTGTTCATGTGGTTCTCCCGTTTTATTGATCTGGTTCAGGCATCTCACCCGTGATGCAAGTGGCCGGTTCCCGTGGCCAGGCGCTAAAGCGCTACACAACGTGCGGCAAACGCGGCCCGCTGCGGTGAAGCTCGAAGGCTGTTCTGGACATTGCAAGGATTGCACCAGTCACCGACCCCTCTTAACACCTGACCCGTGCCGGCGGTGGAAAGTTTCGGGTTTTTCGCCGAAATATGACCGACCGGTTTCCATTTGCGAACAGGAGTCTAGGTCAGAACCTAGAGCCATGTGGAAGGGTTTTACGAATTGTTCGACAATCGGTTTTCGGCAGCAAAGTACGACACGAAGATTGTGACAATTGCACCGCCGAGGTGCGGTTCCGGAGGGCTGGACGGCCAAAAAAGGACCACTGAATGCCTGAAGGTAGCGCAAGGGGAAAGGCTCGCCGCACCTTTATGGTGCGAATGACGTGATCAACCCTCATCGCGCAAGGCGTACCCATTCGCGATACGTCTTGCAGTTGGACTTTCAATGCGCAGGACAGCTTTTAGTTGATGGCTAAGTGCCCTGTTAACAGTGCGACGTAGGCCGCAAGTACAACTGTACTGATATTTAATATTTAAATAAGACCCTGCTTGTCGATCCACGCCAGACAGTGAACAACCCTTACTCTTCAGATAGACAGGTCATTGTTTTGGGTTGTTTTGTGGAGCAGTTCAATTTGACGTCAAAAAAACACTAGACGTCCGATTTGAAATTGTGTCAGTTTTCTTTCGCCTTCATTGGGCGAGTGATAGGACGATCTCGCCAGAGATTGTCGCTATCGGACAAAAACTGTTCCATTGCAAAACAAGGAAGTGTGTTTATGTCGAAAGTAAAAGTTAAAGCTATTGAATCGGCGGCCGCCCCCAGTACTGCCTGGTCGCAGATCGATAGTTTCAGCCATCAGTATGACCGTGGCGGTAATCTTGTGGTCAATGGCAAACCCTCTTATTCCGTTGATCAGGCCGCGACGCAGATTCTGCGTGACGGTGCGTCCTGGCAGGACCTCAACGGTAACGGCAAGATCGAACTGACCTACACGTTCCTCACGTCGCCGGGGTCCAGCTTCGCCGCGCTGCAGGTCGGTAGGTTCAGCCAGTTCAGCACGCTGCAAAAAGACCAGGCGGTACTGGCCATGCAGTCGTGGGGCGATGTCGCCAATGTCAGCTTTACCCAGAAAGCCACGGGTGGCGACGGTCACATGACCTTCGGCAACTACAGCGACGGTAGCAGCGGTGGCGCCGCTTTTGCTTTTCTCCCCGAACCTGGCAGTGTTTATAACGGTCAGTCATGGTACCTGACGGGTGACGGCTACAACGTCAACAAGACCCCCGGCCTGAACAACTATGGCCGGCAGACCCTGACCCACGAGATCGGCCACACCCTGGGACTGGCGCACCCTGGTGACTACAACGCCGGTGAAGGCAACCCGACCTACGGCGACGTGACCTACGCCGAAGACACCCGCGGCTACAGCGTCATGAGCTACTGGAGCGAAAGCAATATCGACCAGGACTTCAGCAAGGGCGGCTCGACGGCGTATTCGTCCGGCCCGCTGATGGACGATATCGCGGCCGTGCAGAAACTCTACGGTGCCAACATGAGTACCCGTACAGGGGATACCACCTACGGTTTCAACTCCAACGCCGGACGGGACTTCCTCAGTGCGAGTTCGTCGTCGGACAAGGTAGTGTTCTCGGTGTGGGACGCGGGCGGCAAGGACACCCTGGACTTCTCCGGCTTCACCCAGAACCAGAAGATCAACCTCAATGAGGCCTCGTTCTCTGATGTAGGAGGTATGCTGGGCAACGTGTCCATTGCCAAGGGCGTGACTGTCGAAAACGCCATTGGCGGATCGGGAAACGACTTGCTGATTGGCAATGCCGTGGCCAATGAGCTCAAGGGTGGTGCCGGAAACGACATTCTCTATGGGGCGGGAGGGGCGGACAAACTCTGGGGTGGTAGCGGTTCCGACACCTTTGTGTTTGCCGCCAGTTCCGATTCCCGGCCGGGGGCGGTGGATCAGATCCTCGATTTCGTCAGCGGCCTGGACAAGATCGACCTGACCGGCATTACCAAGGGGGCAGGCTTGCACTTTGTCAGTGCGTTCACTGGCGCGGTGGGTGACGCGGTATTGAGCACGGTGTCGGGTGGCAGCAGTCTGGCCATCGACTTCTCCGGGCATGGCGTGGCTGACTTCCTGGTCAGCACCGTTGGCCAGGCAGCCACCACGGATATCGTGGCCTGAGTCGATGATCAAGGGGGCAGCGCTGGTGCGCTGCCCTTTGTCCTTGCCGGCTGGCCAGCGAAGGGCGAGGCTGCATGGGCTATAACCTGGAATCACACACCTTATGACAATTAACGCCTTTACCTACAAGGCTATGGCCTGGCTGATCGCCACGCTGATAATGTTTTCTGGAGATGTTGGCATGGCGAGCAGCCTGAGATTAGCGGACCCCTCGGAACTGGCCGGTACCTGGCAGGTTCACCTGCGACAGCAGCCACAGAACACCTGTGCACTCAAACTTGAGCCGGATCAAACCCTGGGCGGCGATGTTCAATGCCTGGCCGGCTGGCTCGGGCAACTCCCGGTCGGCTGGTTCACCGAGCCCGATGGTATATCGCTGACCAATAAGGACGGCAGTCGGATTATTCATCTTGGCCGACAGCAAAATGGGCGCTACCAGAGTAATAAACAATCGGATCCCGCCATTGTGTTACAGCGTGACTGAAGTCGAGAGTACAGCTGTAGGCTGAATAATTATCCCTGCGTGGATACATGCATTCATTGCCGTTATTAACGGTCGGGTAAATAACCCCAGCGCTCTAGCGTCATCAGAGGGCGTTCGTTCGCCTGTCAGTTGCCTGTATTAAAAAAATGCCTGGACTCGCTTCGCGGCAGTTTATTGGATCCGTGTCGAACTTCGACACGCTATATCAGCTCGGGAAAGACTAATGAGTATGGCGAAGACCACGCCCACTGCACCGCTATTGAAAGCGCTGGGCGACTATAAAAACATTTTGATCAGCGTGGGCTGCTTTACCGCGTTGATCAACCTGCTGATGCTGGTGCCGTCGATCTACATGCTCCAGGTGTATGACCGGGTGCTCTCGTCGCAGAACGAAACCACCCTGGTGATGTTGTCACTGATGGTGGTGGGGTTCTTCGTGTTCATCGGGCTGCTGGAGATCGTTCGCAGCTTTATCGTGATCCGCATCGGCAGCCAGTTGGAGCGGCGCTTCAACCTGCAGGTCTACCAGGCGGCGTTCGAGCGCAATCTGTTCAAGGGCGAGGGCAACGCCGGCCAGTCACTGGGCGATCTGACCCATATCCGCCAATTCGTCACCGGCCCCGCATTGTTTGCCTTCTTCGATGCACCGTGGTTTCCGGTCTACCTGTTCGTGATCTACCTGTTTAACGTCTGGCTGGGTGTATTCGCCACCGTTGGCGCCGTGCTGCTGATTGGTCTGGCGTTCCTCAACGAAGCCATGACCAAAAAACCGCTGGCCGAGGCCGGAGGCTATTCGCAACAGTCCACCCAGTTAGCCACCAGCCACCTGCACAACGCCGAGACCATTCAAGCGATGGGTATGTTGGGAGCGCTGCGCAAACGCTGGTTCCAGGTGCATTCGCGGTTTCTCGGCTTGCAGAACCAGGCCAGCGACACCGGTGCGGTGATCAGTTCGTTGAGCAAAACCCTGCGCCTGTGCCTGCAATCACTAGTGCTGGGATTGGGTGCGTTACTGGTGATTCAGGGCCACATGACCGCCGGGATGATGATCGCTGGCTCCATTCTGATGGGACGGGTGCTGAGCCCCATCGATCAGCTGATTGCGGTGTGGAAGCAGTGGAGCGGGGCGAAGCTGGCTTATCGGCGCCTGGATGCCTTATTGCGAGAGTTCCCGCCCAGTGACGAGGCAATGGCGCTGCCGGCGCCAAAGGGGCAGGTCAGTTTCGAACAGGTCAGCGCCGCCCCGCCGGGCCAGCGGCAGGCGACGTTGCACCGAGTCAGCTTCACTCTCGGTGCCGGGGAAGTGCTGGGTGTGCTGGGTGCCTCTGGTTCCGGCAAATCCACACTGGCCCGGGTGCTGGTGGGTGTCTGGCCGACCCTGGCCGGCATGGTGCGCCTGGACGGCGCGGACATCCATCGCTGGAATCGCGACGACCTTGGTCCCTACATCGGCTATTTGCCCCAGGACATCGAACTGTTCAGCGGCACAGTGGCCGAGAACATCGCGCGTTTTCGCGAGACGGATCCACAGAAAGTGGTCGAGGCCGCGCAGCAAGCAGGTGTGCATGAGCTGATCCTGCGCCTGCCCCAGGGCTACGACACCCGTCTTGGGGAAGACGGCAGCGGATTGTCGGGGGGCCAGAAGCAGCGCGTGGCCTTGGCTCGGGCGCTGTATGGCGGCCCGAGCCTGGTGGTGCTCGACGAGCCGAACTCCAACCTCGACACCGTCGGTGAGGCGGCGCTGGCCAGTGCCATCGCACAGATGAAAGCCCAGGGTATCAGCGTGATTCTGGTGACCCACCGTTCTTCGGCGTTGGCCCAGGCGGACAAGTTGCTGGTGCTCAACGAAGGCCAGTTACAAGCCTTCGGCCCCAGCCAGGAAGTGCTCAAGGCGCTGTCCGGCGTACAACCACAGCCACAGCCGCCACGGGACTCACCGGCCGGGCTGAGCATGAGCCGCCAGTACCAGACACCGACCCGGAGTTCCGGGGTATGAGCAAGGATCGCGACATGACAATCGAACAGGCTTACCTGCCGGAGCGCCCTGAACGAGACGCCGGTTTTTTCGCCCGCATGGGCTGGATACTCGCAGTGGTCGGTGCTGGCAGCTTTTTCCTGTGGGCCAGTCTGGCGCCACTGGATCAAGGGATCCCGGTGCAGGGCACGGTGGTGGTGTCTGGCAAACGCAAGGCCGTGCAGTCGATGAGTGGCGGGGTGGTCACGCGGATTCTGGTGCGTGAAGGTGAAACGGTGAAACAGGGCCAGCCATTGTTCCGCCTCGACCAGACCCAGGTCGAGGCTGACGTGCAGTCGCTGCAAGCCCAATACCGGATGGCCTGGGCCAGCCTGGCACGGTGGCAGAGTGAGCGTGACAACCTCAAGCAGGTGAGCTTTCCGTCAGAGCTGAGCAACGACCCCGACCCGCGTCTGGCGCTGGTTCTGGAAGGCCAGCGACAACTATTTAGCAGCCGACGTGAAGCCTTTGATCGTGAGCAGGCCGGGTTACGCGCGAACATCGATGGCGCCACCGCGCAACTCTCCGGGATGCGGCGGGCGCGCACCGACCTGACGGCGCAGGCCGAATCCCTGCGCCAGCAATTGGTTAACCTGCAGCCCTTGGCGGACAACGGTTACATCCCGCGCAACCGCTTGATGGAATACCAGCGCCAACTCTCCCAGGTGCAACAGGAACTGGCGCAAAACAGCGGTGAAAGCGGGCGCGTGGAGCAGGGCATTGTCGAGACCCGCCTCAAGCGGCAACAGCATGCCGAGGAGTACCAGAAAGAGGTGCGCAGCCAGTTGGCCGAGGCCCAGCTCAAGAGCCTGACCCTGGAACAGCAACTGACCTCCGCTGGCTTTGACCTGCAACACAGTGAAATCGTCGCCCCGGCCGATGGCATCGCGGTCAACCTCGGGGTGCACACCGAAGGCGCGGTGGTTCGCCCCGGCGACACCTTGCTGGAGATCGTGCCGCAAGGCACCCGCCTGGAGGTGGAAGGCCACCTGCCGGTCAACCTGATCGACAAGGTCGGCAGCCAGCTGCCGGTGGACATCCTTTTCACCGCGTTCAACCAGAGCAAAACCCCACGGGTTCCCGGCGAGGTCAGCCTGATCTCGGCGGACCAGATGGTCGATGAAAAAACCGGCGTGCCGTACTACGTACTGCGTAGCAGCGTCAGCGACGTGGCCATGGAAAAACTCAACGGGTTGGTGATCAAACCGGGCATGCCGGCGGAAATGTTCGTGCGCACCGGTGAACGCTCGCTACTCAACTATTTGTTCAAACCTCTGCTCGACCGGGCAGGCTCCGCATTGACCGAGGAATAAGGATGTCCCGTCGCATGAGCAAGCTTTCCATACTCGGGACCGCCATCGCACTGCTGGTGTGCACACAGGTTCAGGCCATGGGGCCATTCGATGTCTACGAGCTGGCGTTGCGTAATGATCCGGTGTTCCTCGGCGCCATCAAGGAACGCGATGCGGGCCTGGAGAACCGCACCATCGGTCGTGCCGGCCTGCTGCCAAAGCTGTCGTACAACTACAACAAGGGCCGCAACAACTCCAAGGCCACCTACCTGGACGAAAACCGCCGCAATCGTACCGATGATCGCAACTACGACAGCTATGGCTCGACCTTCACCCTGCAACAGCCACTCGTGGACTACGAGGCCTACGCGGCTTACCGCAAAGGCGTGGCCCAGTCGTTGTTTGCCGATGAAACCTTCCGTGGCAAGAGCCAGGAGCTGCTGGTTCGAGTGCTGACGTTCTACACCCAGGCATTGTTTGCCCAGGACCAGATCGACATCGCACAGGCGAAGAAAAAGGCCTTCGAACAGCAGTTCCAGCAGAACGAGCACCTGTTCCGCCAGGGTGAGGGCACCCGCACCGATATTCTTGAAGCGGAATCGCGTTACGAGTTGGCCACTGCCGAAGAGATCGAGGCGCGCGACGAACAGGACGCCTCGTTGCGTGAACTGGGCGCGCTGATCGGAGCCCCGGACATCGACATCAACGACCTGGAGCCCTTGGGCGAGTCCTTCCAGTCTTTCAACCTGCAACCGGCCAACTACGACAGCTGGCACGAACTGGCGCTGAGCAACAACCCGAACCTGGCCTCCCAGCGTCAGGCGGTCGAGGTGGCGCGTTATGAAGTGGAGCGCAATCGCTCGGGGCATTTGCCCAGGATCAGTGCCTATGCCACGGCGCGGCAGAACGAATCGGAAAGCGGCAACACCTACAACCAGCGCTATGACACCAACACCATCGGCATTGAAATCAGCGTGCCGCTGTACGCCGGTGGCGGGGTCTCGGCCTCGACCCGCCAGGCCAGTCGTTCGATGGAGCAGGCCGAATACGACCTGGACGCCAAGACCCGGGAAACCCTGATCGAACTGCGTCGCCAGTTCACCGGCTGCCTGTCGGGCGTGAGCAAACTGCGCGCTTATCAAAAGGCCCTGACTTCGGCCCAAGCGCAGGTGGTTTCGACCAGACAAAGCGTCCTCGGCGGCGAACGGGTCAACCTCGACGTGCTGAATGCCGAACAACAGGTGTTCAGCACCCGTCGCGACCTGGCCCAGGCCCGTTACGACTATTTGATGGCCTGGACCAAGTTGCGTTACTACGCCGGCGTCCTGGGTGAAGCGGACCTGGCCAAAGTGGACGAAGCCTTCCGCTCGCGTACGACAACCCGCTAACGAGCGCACCGCCCCGAAGCAGGGGGACTCAACAATAACAACACCAGAAAAGCGAGTTTTTATGAACACGGATGTACGTCGTTACCGTGCAGGGCCCATGGCCACCCGTTCGTTGTTGCTGATGGCAGCGCTCCCGGCGGCGGTGCAGGCCGCTTATCTTGATCCGGGGCAACCCCAGGATGCAGCCAGTTGGCGCACACCGGAGTACCAGGAGGACTGGGGCCTGGATCGCATGCAGGCGAATCAGGCTTACGCCGCCGGTATGACCGGCCAAGGCGTGAAAATCGGCGCCATGGACTCAGGCTTCGACCCCAACCATCCCGAGGCCGCGAGATTCCGTCCGGTTGTCGCCAACGGTATCGACGTCGGGGGTACGCCGTTCAGTGTCAGCGGTGTGCTCAACAGCAACAACGACTCCCACGGCACCCATGTCACTGGAACGATGGGCGCAGCCCGTGACGGTGTCGGCATGCACGGCGTGGCGTTCAACGCGCAGGTGTATGTCGCCAACACCAACCAGAACGACAGCTTCCTGTTCGGTCCAGGCCCTGATCCGCGCTACTTCAAGGCCGCCTATGACGCCCTCGCCGATGCCGGCGTGCGGGCGATCAACAACAGCTGGGGCAGCCAGCCCAAGGACGTCGATTACAAGACTCTCGAAAGCCTGCATGCCGCCTATGCCCAGCACTGGAACCGCAACACCTGGATCGATGCCGCGGCCGATGTCTCGCGTCGCGGGGTGATCAATGTGTTCAGCGCCGGCAATAGCGGTTATGCCAACGCCAGCGTGCGCTCGGCGCTGCCGTATTTCGAGCCAGACCTGGAAGGTCACTGGCTGGCAGTGTCGGGGCTGGATAAAAACAACCAGCAGAAATACAACCAGTGCGGCATCGCTAAATACTGGTGCATCAGCACCCCGGGCGCAAAGATCAACAGCACCATCGTCGGTGGCGGATACGCCAGTTACAACGGCACGTCGATGGCCGCGCCTCATGCGACGGGCGCGTTGGCCCTGGTGATGGAACGCTACCCGTACATGAGCAACCAGCAAGCCTTGCACGTGCTGCTGACCACCGCGACGCAGCTCGACGGTTCAATCACCGACGCGCCCACCGACCGGGTCGGCTGGGGCGTGCCCGACCTGGCTCGGGCGATGCGTGGGCCTGGGCAACTGCTCGGCGAATTCGACGCGAACCTGGGCGTCGGTCAGCGCGATGTGTGGAGCCATGACATTTCCGATAAGGCGCTGCTGCAGCGCCAGGCGGAAGATGCCGCCGAGCGCAGCGCGTGGCAACAGACACTCAAGGACAAGGGCTGGGAACACGGCATTGCGACCGACGCCAGTCAGCAGGACCAGACCGACTACGCCGTGGGCACGGCGCGCGCCGCCGCGGCCGCCCAACGCCTGTATGCCGGCAGCCTGATCAAATCCGGCGCCGGTCAGTTGGAGTTGACCGGCAACAGCACCTATCGCGGCGCAACCACCGTCAATGGTGGCTTGCTGACGGTCAATGGCTCGCTGAGTTCAGCGGTGACGGTCAACGACAGCGCCACCCTTGGCGGGTCCGGACGCGTTGGAGGCTTGACTGCCCGCAGCGGCGCCACCGTTGCCCCCGGCAATTCGATCGGGACCTTGCAGGTGAATGGAGACGTGACACTGGCACCGGGCTCGACCTATGCAGTGGAGGTGTCGCCTTCGGGCAGCGACCGGATCGTGGCAACGGGGATGGCCACGGTCCAGGGCGCGACGGTCAGTCTCGCGCTGGAAAACAGCCCGACACTGCTGAGCGCGACTCAAGTGCGCAGCTTGTTGGGACAGCGTTACGACATTCTGCACGCGGCAGGCGGCGTTCAAGGCCAGTTCGGGGCGGTGCTGCCCAACTACCTGTTTATCGGCGGCAGTCTCGACTACTCGGCGAGTGACGTGCAGTTGGCGATCGAACGCAACGGTACGTCGTTCGCCAGTGTCGGGCAAACCCCGAATCAACGTTCGGTGGCCGCTGCCGTCGAGCAACTGGGCACGGGCAACCCGGTCTACGAAAGCCTTTTACTGTCGCCGTCGGCCGCACCCGCGCAGCAGGCGTTCCAGCAGCTGTCAGGAGAAATCTATCCGGCGCTCGACACCTTGCTGATCAACGACAGCCGTTACCTGCGTGATGCGGTGGGGGAGCGCTTGCAGTATCAGGCGCCGGGTAGCAACGGTTGGGTCAAGGCACTGGGCGCCTGGGGGACGAGCGACGCGCACGACGACCACGCGGGGTCGACATCATCGATTGGCGGCTTGTTGGCAGGGGTCGACGGGGAGCTGGCAGAGGACACGCGACTGGGACTGGTGGCGGGGTATAGCGACAGTTCGCTGAACCTGGGCAGCGGCACCCATTCCCGGGCGCAGGTCGACAGCTATCACCTGGGCGCCTACGCCGGGCGTGAGCTGGGCGCGCTGCGCCTGAGCCTCGGCGGGGCCTACAGCTGGCACCGCGCGGACATCAAGCGTGACCTGCATTACGGCGACGTCAGCGCGAAACAGAAGGCCAAGGTCGATGCCGGCACCACCCAGCTGTTCACCGAAGCGGCCTACCGCCTAAACCTGCAACCGCTGGCACTGGAGCCCTTCGCCCATCTGGCCTATGTACACCTCGATACGGACGGCTTCAGCGAAAAAGGCGATGCCGCCGCGCTGCAAAGCGGCGAGGACACTCGTGATGCGGTGCTTGGCACCCTGGGGGTGCGCGCGCTGAAAACCTTCAACCTGTCCGGTCAACAGGCGCTCGACCTGGCGGGCACCCTCGGTTGGCAGCACACCTTGAGCGACACGGATTCGCAGGATCACCTGGCGTTCGCCAGCGGTGGCCCGACGTTCGCGGTGGAAAGTACGCCATTGGCGCGCGATGCCGCCCTGGTCGGTGTGCAGGCAGGGCTGGCGCTGGCCAGGGACGTGCGCTTGAACCTCGATTACAGCGGCCGTCTGGCCAGTGACGAGAGCAGTCATGGGGTAGGGCTGAGCCTGAACTGGCAGTTCTGACCCACGCAGCAAACCCGGCCGGGAACGGTCGGGCAATAACAACAACAGCAAAACAACTAAGGATGGTGGTTGGATGAACGTGCAACCGGTTCAAGCAAACGCAATATTCACCTTGAAAACCCTCAACCGCGCCTTGCTCTGTGCGCTGGCGACCCTGGGAACCGCCCAGGCCGCGCCCTATGAGGAAACCGGCAAGGTCGGCGATGCCAACAGCTGGCGCAGCGCCGAGTTCAATGCCGAGTGGGGCCTGGGAGCGATCAATGCCCAGGACGCCTACGCCGCCGGCTACACCGGCAAGGGGGTGAAACTGGGGATCTTCGACCAGCCGGTGTACGCCCCGCACCCGGAGTTTTCCGGTGAAAACAAAGTGATCACCCTGGTCACGCAAGGTATTCGCGAATACACCGACCCGTACATCCCGGTCAAAGCCGGCGATGCCTTTCTGTATGACGGATCGGCATCGGTGGGTTCGGACGGCAAGCTAGGTTCCCACGGCACCCACGTCGGCGGGATCGCCGCTGGCAGCCGCGACGGCAGCCCGATGCACGGCGTGGCGTTCAACGCGCAAATCATCAGCGCCGACAACGGCGATCCGGGCCCGGAAGACGGCATCATCCTGGGCAACGACGGCGCGGTGTACAAGGCCGGTTGGGACGCCCTTCGCGACAGTGGCGCGCGAATCATCAACAACAGTTGGGGCATCGGCATCACCGACCGCTTTGACCAGGGTGGTCGCGATCCGGCATTCCCGCACTTCACGGTGAACGACGCTCAACTGCAGTTCGACCAGATCAAACCCTTGCTCGACACCAAACAGGGCGGTGCCTACCGTGGCGCCATCGATGCCGCCCGCAGCGGCATCGTGACTATTTTCGCCGCCGGCAACGACTACAACCTCAACAACCCGGACGCCATCGCCGGCCTGGGCTATTTCGTCCCGGATATCGCCGCCAACTGGGTTACCGTGGCCGCGTTGCAAAAGAATCCGGACGTTGCCAGCGCCGACCCGTACATCATCAGCACCTTCTCCTCGCGTTGCGGCTACACCGCAGGTTTCTGCGTGTCGGCACCGGGCAGTCGCATTTACAGCGCGGTCATTGGCGGTACCAACGCCGACAACCTGACCATGGATTACGCCAACAAGAGTGGGACCTCGATGGCCGCTCCCCATGTGGCGGGCGCTGCGGCGGTGTTGATGGAGCGCTTCCCGTACATGACCGGCGCGCAGGTCGCCAGCGTGCTGAAAACCACCGCCACCGACATGGGCACACCGGGCATCGACTCGCTGTACGGCTGGGGCATGATCAACCTGCGCAAGGGCATCGACGGCCCCGGCATGTTCGTCGCCGACGCCGATATCCCGCAGGAATTTCGCGTAGAGGGTGCCTATGGCAACGGCCAGTTCGTCGCCGATCTGCCGGGCATCGGCGCGGTCATCGATGCCGGCAAACCCACGCAACGGCTGTGCACTGACCTCAGCTGCGGCATGGATGTCTGGGGCAACGACATTTCCGGTCACGGCGGCTTGACCAAGCAGGGTATCGGCACGCTGGTGCTGACCGGCAGCAACACCTACAGCGGCCCGACCCTGGTCAATCAGGGGCGACTGGCGATCAATGGTTCGCTGGATTCGACGGTGACCGTCAACGACAGCGGTATCCTTGGTGGTTCCGGGCGGGTCGGTGCACTGCACGCGAACAGCGGCGGCACGGTGGCACCGGGTAATTCGATCGGCACCTTGAACGTGGCCGGCGATGTCACCTTCGAGCCGGGTTCGACCTACGCCGTGGAAGTTTCGCCTACGAGTAGCGACCGCATCGTCGCCGGTGGCCAAGCCACCGTTCAGGGCGCAACCGTCAGCCTGTCCCTGGAGAACAGCCCAACCCTGCTCAGTACCACCCAGGTACGCAGCCTGCTGGGCACCCAGTACAACATCCTGCAAGCGGCTGGCGGTATCCAGGGTCAGTTCGGCGCGGTGTTGCCCAACTACGCGTTCCTCGGCGGCACCCTCGACTACTCGGCCACGGTTGTGCAACTGGAAGTCGGGCGCAACGGCAACAGCTTTGCCAGCGTCGGCCAGACCCCGAACCAGCGTTCGGTCGCCGCGGCCACCGAGCAACTGGGTGCCGGCAATGCCCTGTACGAAACCGTGCTGCTGTCGCCGGACGCTGCCAGCGCACAGCAAGCGTTCCAGCAACTGTCCGGGGAAATCCATCCGGCCATCGGCACCTTGCTGGTCAACGACTCGCGCTACCTGCGCGATGCCGTGGGTGAGCGCTTGCGCGATTACAGCCTGTATGACGCTGCCACCCCCGGTAGCGACGACAACAACGGCTGGGTCAAAGTGCTCGGCGCCTGGGGCAAGACCGATGGCGACCAGGGTGATGCCAACTACACCCATTCCATTGGCGGCCTGCTGGCCGGCGTGGACGGCTTGATCGCCGAAAACACCCGCCTGGGCTTCGTCACCGGTTACAGCGACAGTTCATTGAGCATGGGCGACGGTACCCATTCCTCGGCTTCGGTCGACAGTTATCACCTGGGGCTGTACGCCGGGCATCAGCTCGACGCGCTGCGCCTGAGTGTCGGTGGCGCCCACAGCTGGCACCGCATCGACAGCCAGCGGGAACTGCAGTTCGGCGACGTCAGCGCCAAGCAGAAAACCAAGCGCGATGCGCAAACCACCCAGGTGTTCACCGAGGCCGCTTACCGCCTGGACCTGCAACCGATGGCCCTGGAACCCTTCGCCAACCTGGCGTACGTGCACGTGGGCAGTGACAGCTTCACCGAAAAAGGCGGGGCGGCAGCGCTCAAGGGCGGCGACGACAACCGCGATGCCGTGCTCTCTACCCTCGGCCTGCGCGCCAGTCAGCGCGTGGCGCTCAGCGCTCAGCAGTCACTGGACCTGTCCGGGACTCTGGGCTGGCAGCACAACCTGAGCAACATCCACAGCGAAGAGAGCCTGGCCTTTGCCAACGGTGGCGGTACCCCGTTCAGCGTGCAGAGCGTGTCCATGGACCGCAACGCCGCGGTGGTGGGTGTACGCGCCGGCCTGGCGTTGGCGCGGGATGTCAGCCTGAACCTGGACTACAACGGCCTGCTGGGCTCCAACGACAAGACCCACGGCGTGGGACTGACCCTCGACTGGCAATTCTGATGGCCGCCTCACGCGCACAACCGCAACACGCAACCGCACTGACCAAGAGGCAAGACCATGGGTGTTTTTGATTACAGGAACTTCAGCGGCGAGGCCGGCAAGGCGCTGTACAGCGATGCCATCGCCTTGACGCTTTACGCCTACACGCCGACCGGCCAGCCGCTGGCGTCCGGCTGGACGCCGGTCACGGCCGGGCAATTGGGTTACCAGGGTACCGTGGGTGCCCAGGGTACTTTCTTTGGCGAGCAGGCCGGTTTCACCAGCGCCGAAGCTGAGGTGCTGGCCAGGTACGACGGGGCGGGCAAGCTGCTCGGCCTGGGCATTGCGTTTCGCGGCACCGGCGGCCTGGGGTACAGCGACACCTTCGGCGACATGAAGAACAACCTGCTGGCGGCCGTAGGTCCCACGGATTACGCGAAGAACTACGCCAAGAGTGCCTTCGACACCTTGCTCAAGGACGTTGCCGCGTTCGCCACCAGCCAGGGCCTCAGTGCCAGGGACGTGCTGATCAGCGGCCACAGCCTGGGCGGCCTGGGCGTCAACAGTGTCGCCGAGCTGAGCCGTGACCATTGGGGCGGCTTCTACAAGGACGCCAACTATGTGTCCTTCGCCTCGCCGACCCAAAGCTCGCCCGGTACCCAGGTGCTGAACATCGGCTATGAAAACGACCCGGTGTTCCGTGTACTGGATGGCACCACCTTCACCGCTTCGTCGCTGTACAAACACGACCAGCCCCAAGCGTCGGCGACCAATAACCTGGTCAACTTCAACGACCATTACGCCTCCACCCAGATGACCCCGTTCAGCATCGCCAACCCATCACACTGGGCGGCCCACGGCTCACTGGGTTATGCCGATGGCCTGAACCGGGTGATCGACTCGGCGTTCTACGACCTCACCCACAAGGACTCGACGATCTTCGTCTCGACCCTGTCCGAGAGCGCCCGTGGCAGCACCTGGATCGAAGACCTGGGCCGCAGTGGTGAAGCCCACACCGGTAGCACCTTCATCATCGGTACCGACAGCAACGACCTGCTGCGCGGCGGCAAGGGCAATGATTTCCTGGAAGGGCGCGACGGCAACGACAGCTTTCGCGATGGCGGCGGCTTCAACATCCTGCTCGGTGGCCAGGGGCAGAACCTGCTGGAACTGCAACAGCCGCTGCAGAACTTCAAACTGGCCCATGACGGCGACGGCACCTTGTACCTGCGCGACAGCTACGGAGGCATCAGCCTGACCCGGGACATCGATGCGCTGGTGATCAAGGCGTCAGGGATGTTCAACAAGGACGTCAACTACAGCGTCACCGACCAGGGCTTGCTCAGTGGCACTGATTTGACCCGTTACAACCACTCGCTCAATGGCGATGCCTATGGTAACTCGCTGGTGGCCAGCGCCGACGGCGACTGGCTGTTCGGTTTGGCGGGCAACGACCACCTGCAAAGCGACCAACAGCAGGTTACCTTCGTCGGCGGCGCGGGCAATGACGTCATGTCGGCCAGTGGCGCCAACAACACCTTCCTGTTCAGCGGGGCGTTCGGCTTCGACGCCATCAGCGGTTACCAAGGCAGCGACAAGCTGGTGTTCATGGGCGTGCAGGGTGCGGGGCAGGGCTACGACTACAGCCAGCATGTCTCGCAATCGGGTAACGACACCTTGCTCAAGGTTGGCGACTACGCCGTGACCCTGGTGGGCGTTGGCCTGGACAACCTGTCAGGCGCGGGGATCGTATTTGCATAAACGCAACGCAAGGTAATACGCAGGAACGTCCCGCCCGGCGGGGCGTTCCGGCTGCGTGAGCTATCTCTGACAATTCCAACAACGAGAGAGGCAATACCATGGCTGTCTATGACTACAAGCACTTCACCGCATCAGAATCCAAGGCGCTGTTCAGCGACGCGATGGCGATCGCGCTGTATGCCTATCACAACCTCGATAACGGTTTTGCCACCGGCTATCAGCACAACGGATTCGGCCTCGGGCTGCCGGCCACGCTGGTCACGGCGTTGATCGGCGGCACGGATTCGCAAGGGGCGATCCCTGGTATCCCATGGAACCCCGATTCGGAAAAAGCCGCGCTGGAGGCGGTGCAAAAGGCCGGCTGGACACCGATCACCGCCACGCAGTTGGGCTACGACGGCAAGGTCGACGGGCGCGGCACCTTTTTCGGCGAGAAGCCCGGCTACACCACCGCCCAGGTCGAGATTCTCGGAAAATACGATGCCCAAGGACAGCTCACGGAAATCGGCATCGCCTTTCGTGGCACCAGTGGTCCTCGCGAGTCGCTGATCAGCGACTTCAGCGGCGACGCGATCAATGACCTGATGGCTGCGTTCGGCCCCAAGGATTATGCGAAAAATTATGTCGGGGAAGCCTTTGGCGCGTTGCTCAAGGACGTTGCCGCCTTCGCCGTCGCCCATGGCCTGAGCGGCAAGGACGTGCTGGTCAGCGGCCACAGCCTGGGCGGGCTGGCGGTCAACAGCCTGGCGGACTTGAGCGGCGATCACTGGAACGGCTTCTACCAGGACGCCAACTACATCGCCTACGCGGCACCGACCCAGAGCAGCAGCGACAAGGTGCTGAACATTGGCTATGAAAACGACCCGGTGTTCCGCGTACTGGATGGTTCCGACTTCAACCTGGCGTCAGTGGGTGTCCACGATACGCCTCAGGATTCGGCCACCAACAACATCGTCAACTTCAATGACCACTACGCCTCGACGGCGTGGAACCTGTTGCCGTTCTCCATTTTCAACATCCCTACCTGGATTTCCCACCTGCCCACGGCCTACGGCGACGGCATGACCCGGGTGCTGGAGTCGGCGTTTTATGACCTCACGAGCAAGGACTCGACCCTGATCGTCGCCAACCTGTCGGACCCGGCACGCAGCAGCACCTGGGTGCAGGACCTCAACCGCAACGCCGAAACCCACAAAGGCAGCACCTTCATCATCGGCAGCGACGGCAACGACCTGATCCAGGGCGGCAAGGGCACTGACTACCTTGACGGAGGCGAAGGCAACGACACTTTCCGCGATGCCGGCGGCTATAACATCATCGAGGGGGGCGGCGGCTACAACAGCCTGGACCTGCAGCAGTCAGTGAAAAACTTCAGTTTCGCCAACGACGGCGCGGGCACCTTGTATATCCGCGACGCCAACGGCGGTATCAGCATCACCCGTGATATCGGCAGCCTGACCAGCAAGGAGCCGGGGTTCCTATGGGGGGTGTTCAAGGAGGACGTGGTTCACCGGGTCAGCGATGCCGGCCTGCTCTCGGACAAGGGCCTGACGCACTACGCGTCATCGGTGAAGGGCGATAGCGGTGCCAACACCCTCACGGCGCACGCCAGTGGCGACTGGTTGTTCGGACAGGACGGCGACGATCATCTGGTCGGGGGCCAGGGCAATGACGTGCTGATTGGTGGTGCCGGCAACGATCTGCTGGAGTCGGGCGGTGGTAGCAACAGCTTTGTGTTCAGTGGCAACTTTGGTCACGACCGGATCCTCGGTTTCCAGGGCAGTGACACCCTGGTGTTTCTCGGGGTCGCGGGCGTGGGGCAAGGGGATCCACTGCAGGGTCATGCCACAGCGGTGGGTGCCGATACGCTGCTGACCTTCGGCAACGACTCGGTGACCCTGGTGGGGGTGGGTCTGGACCACTTGGGCAGCACCAACCTGGTGATCGCCTGAGGTAAGAAAGCCTGGCGCGCGGTAGAGCGCGCCGGGCCGATCAAGGCTTATTTGTAGTGAATCACGATGCCTTTGAGTTTGCGCCCCTGAATGGACTGGATATCCCGGTCCCACAGCGGGCCGCTGACATAGGCCGACACTGGCTGGATCCGGTCATACACCACCACGACGGCATCACCGCCCATCGCGGCGGCTTCGGTGCGCAGCTTCTGCTCGATATCGGTCACTGGCGGTGGAGGCTCGACGCTGGCGTCAACGATCACTTCACCCACCCGGACATGGGGTCGCGTGGGTTCGACGCGCAGCACTTGCACCGACTCGGGCAGGGTGGGCGCAAAGTGCTCGCCGCCCACGTATTGGGTGGAGCTGGCGTTGATGTTGGCGCAGGCACTGAGGCCGAAAACGGTCAGGGCAATGGCCAACACCTTGAAACCCCGCACCGGCAGTGCGAAGTCCTTGAGGCTCAGGGGCGATTGATGGGTGTTCAAGCGGATACTCCTCTCTGGGGGGCGGCCATCAGGCTGTCAACGCTCCAAAGCATAGACACACTGGGCTGACCGGCCAGGCAGGCAGTGGATTTTTATCCGCTATGCCCCCGGCACTGGCGCCAGGGCATGCTCATGGGTGGCCCCGGCACCTTGTCGGTTTTGCGACAGGCGATCATTTTTCCTTGCGGATAGTGGCGACCTCGTCGGCCCTGACCTTGACCATGGCGCCGGAAATATCCTCGAACTCGAAGAAACCGTCCTTGGTGTGGGTGTCGGGCATGTCCTTGGTCAGATATTGCGTGCCGTTCTGCAGGGTCACGACGGTGGGTGTCGAGCAGCCCGACAGCGCCAGCAAGGCCACGACAGCAAACGACAACCCCTGAATGCGGATGTTCATAGCAAAAACCTCTCGTTCGAAAAACACATCATCGTCGCGATGCCTGGGCACCTGGCCGATTTCAACAGGCCGTTGGTCTACTGTGATCCCGGAAAGTTCGGTCACCCCCTGAAAAACGCCCGGTACCTCAATCAAGCGTAAACCCTGTGCAAGGAGCTGAAGCGCTCAAATGACCGCCATTGATCTTTTTCCGTTTGCCAGCAGCGGTGCCAGGCTGGTATCTGTACGCATAACCAGTATCTGCACGGCATGGCGCTCTCTTTGTGACACTCAATCCGCTCGATGATCCCTTCTACTACCTGAACAACTTTCAGCGAGTGCTCGCCTGGCTCGAGCAGCGCTATGCCGACGTGCTCAATGGACAGGAGCAGCAATTCATTGCCGATTTCGGCCGCTTGCCCCGTACCTCCCAGGCGTTGCTGGTGCGGATGGTGATGCGTAAGGGGCTGCATTTTCGCCTCGGCAAGTTGCAGTATCCCGAGATCGGCGACAGTGCCGAAGCCGCCGAGCCCTTGCTGGTGCTTGGCTGGGTGGACGAACGGGCACCGTTGTCGATCGACGACCTGTTCGAGGTGCTGCTCAAGCCGGAGATTGTTCAGTGCTTTGGTGCACTCATTGAGCAACCCAAGGCGAAAAAGCCGCAGTGGCTAGCGGCATTACGTGAGCGCTTCGACGAGCCACGGGCCTTCAATGACTGGTACCCGGCACTGGATGACCGGCTACTGAGCCTGACCATCATGGAGCTGGCCGACCGCTTGCGCTTGATGTTCTTTGGCAACCTGTACCAGGACTGGTCGGAGTTCGTGCTGGCCGATCTGGGCATCTTCACCTACGAGAGCGTCGAGTTCTGTACCGAATCCCGTGGTTTGCGCAGCCGCGACGACCTGGAGGTCTACCTCTATCTGCACCAGTGCCAGCAACGCTTTGAAGCCGGCGAGGAGGTCACGCAGGTGGTCGAACAGATCCACGCACTGCAAACGGCCAACCCCTGGCTTGAGCAACGGCGCGGCAAATTGCTGTTTCAGCTTGGGCAACACTGTGAGCGGGTGGCCGATTGGCCGGCAGCGCTGGCGATCTATCGCCAGTGCAGGTATGCCGGGGCCCGCTTGCGGCTGATCCGGGTGCTGGAGCGGTGCGCCGAGTTTCAGTTGGCACTGGAGCTGGCAAGCCACGCCGAGCAGGCACCGGAGAGTGCCGCCGAGCACCAGCAACTGCTGCGGGTCCTGCCCAGGTTGCGGCGCAAACTGGGCGGGCCGCCCGCATCACGGAGCAAGGCGCGGGAGGTTGAGCGCCTGGACCTGACCCTGGAATGGGCCGACCCGGCGTTGTCGGTGGAGTGCCTTGTCCAGGCGCATCTGGATGATCCCCGTGGGCCGGTGCATTACGTCGAAAACAGCCTGATCAATTCGTTGTTCGGGCTGCTGTGCTGGCCAGCGATATTCGCGCCGTTGCCCGGGGCGTTTTTTCACCCGTTCCAGCGCGGGCCTGCGGACTTGCTCAGCGAAGACTTCCATGCCCGGCGTGCGGACCTGTTCCAGGCCTGCCTGGCAGAACTTGCGGACGGGCGTTACGTCGCGACCATCCGCCAGCGTTTCCGTGACAAATACGCGGTACAGTCGCCCTTCGTGTTTTGGACCGTGCTCACCGAGGCGTTGCTGGAGCAGGCCCTGGCCTGCCTGCCCGCCGAGCACCTGAAACTCTGGTTCGAACGCCTGCTGCAGGACATCAAGGCCAACCGCGCCGGCATGCCGGACCTGATCCAGTTCTGGCCGCAGCAGAAAACCTACCGGATGATCGAGGTCAAGGGCCCGGGGGATCGCCTGCAAGATAACCAGCTGCGCTGGCTGGAGTTCTGCCGCGAGCACCAGATGCCCGTCGCCGTCTGCTATGTGCAATGGGCGGAGCCTGAAGGGTGAGCTATGGCATTGCGGTGCGTGCCCTGTGTGAATTCACCGCCAAGACCGGTGATCTGGACCTGCGCTTTACCCCGTCACCCACGGCGCTGGAAGGCATCGTCGGTCATCGCACCGTGGCCTCGCGGCGCAGCGCGTCCTATCAGAACGAAGTCGCGCTGCAAGGCCAGTACCGGCAGTTGACCGTCAAGGGCAGGGCGGACGGTTACGACCCCGGGCAGAACCGCCTCGAAGAAATCAAGACCTACCGGGGCGAACTGGAGCGCATGCCGGCCAACCACCGGCAGCTGCATTGGGCACAAGCGAAAATCTACGGCTGGTTGATGTGCCAGAAGCTGCAATTGGCTCACATCAACCTGGCACTGGTGTATTTCGACATCGTCGGCGAACAGGAAACCAGCCTGGTGGAAACCTGGAGCGCCACGGCGCTGGAGGACTTCTTCAACGTGCACTGCGGCTTGTTCCTGCACTGGGCCGAGCAGGAAATGGCCCATCGCGATGCCCGCAATCAAGGCACGCAGGCGCTGCGTTTCCCGCACCCGGACTTCCGGCCCGGGCAGCGCCATCTGGCGGAATCGGTGTTCAAGGCCGTCAGCACCGGGCGTTGCCTGATGGCCCAAGCCACCACCGGCATCGGCAAGACCCTGGGCACCCTGTTCCCGATGCTCAAGGCCTGGGTGCCCCAGCAGCTGGACAAAGTGTTCTTCCTCACGGCCAAGACACCGGGACGCAAGCTGGCGCTGGATGCCGCGCAAGTGCTGGTCGATAGCAGCAATGGCTTGCCGTTGCGCGTGCTGGAGATGGTTGCCCGCGACAAGGCCTGCGAGCACCTGGACAAAGCCTGTCATGGCGAGTCCTGCCCATTGGCCCATGGCTTCTATGACCGCTTGCCGGCGGCGCGGGCGGCGGCGAGGAAGCTCACGCTGCTCCATCAGGCCGCGCTGCGCGAGATTGCCCTCGAACACCAGGTATGCCCGTATTACCTGAGTCAGGAGATGGCCCGCTGGGCTGACCTGGTGGTTGCCGACTACAACTACTATTTCGACTTCAGCGCGCTGCTGTTCGGCCTGGCCCAGGCCAGCCAGTGGAAGGTCGCCGTGCTGGTGGACGAAGCCCATAACCTGGTGGAGCGCGGCCGCCAGATGTACAGCGCCAGCCTCGATCAATCGACCCTCGACAGCGTGCGCAAAACCGCGCCCGAGGCACTGAAAAAGAGCCTGCAGCGGGTCAACCGCGAGTGGAACGCCTTGCACAAGGAGCAGGTCGCGCCCTATCAGGCGTACGCCAGTGTGCCGGACAAGCTGCTGCAAACGCTCGCGTCCTGTACCGCAGCCATTGGTGATTACCTGAACGAACATCCCCGGGGGCTGGATGGTGCCTTGCAAGGCTTTTACTTCGACGCGTTACAATTCAACCGGGTGGCCGAACTCTTCGATGAACAGTTTCTGTTCGACATCAGCCAGCGTGAAACCAGGGGCAAGCGCAACTTGTCCCGGTTGTGCCTGCGCAACGTGGTGCCGGCCGGGTTCATTCGTCCACGGCTGACGGCGGCGCGCAGTGTGGTGATGTTTTCCGCGACCCTGGGCCCGCAACGCTACTACACCGACATGCTGGGTCTGCCGCCGGGCACGGTATGGGTCGAGGTCGAATCGCCGTTTCGCGCCGAGCAACTCAAGGTGCGGATCGTCAGCCAGATCTCCACCCGCTTCGTACACCGCCAGGCCTCCCTCGGGCCGATTGTCGAGCTGATGGCCCACCAGTTCATGGCGCGTCCCGGCAATTACCTGGCGTTTTTCAGCAGCTTCGATTACCTGCAACAGGTGCAGCAACTGCTCGCCGAACAGTGGCCGCAGATCACCCAGTGGGCACAGTCGCGGGGTATGGACGAGACGCAGCGCCAGGCCTTCCTCGACCGGTTCACCACCCGTAGCCAGGGCATCGGCTTTGCCGTATTGGGCGGCGCCTTTGGCGAAGGTATCGACTTGCCGGGGGCGCGGCTGATCGGTGCCTTCATCGCGACCCTGGGGCTGGCCCAACTGAACCCGGTCAACGAGCAACTCAAGCAGCGCATGGCCGTGTTATTCGGTGCCGGCTACGACTACACCTACCTGTTTCCCGGAGTGCAGAAGGTGGTGCAGGCGGCCGGGCGAGTGATACGTACCCAGCAGGACCAGGGGGTGGTGATGCTGATCGATGATCGCTTCGGCGAGCCCAAGGTCCAGCAGTTGCTACCGCGCTGGTGGTCGGTCGACGGTCGGCGCTGAGGCCCATTGAAACTCGAACAGGGTACAGGGGTAACCGTCGATGGGTTGCTGCTGACGAGTGAAATCACCCCCCGTCAGCTGCGGGATGACCCTGGCCCAGAACGCCCGGGCCGGCAGGTTGGCGTCGAGGTGGAAAATCTGCCAGTGCCCGGGTAACTGATCGAGCAGGGCCGCCACCGCATAGGCCCCCACCCCACGACCGCGATAGCGGCGGCCGACGAAGAAGTAACCGATGTTGTACTCGACGCCTTCGCAGTGCGCCTCGTCATCCACGGTGACGAAGCCGGCCAGGTCCCCGTCCACCTTGATCAGGAACGCCTGGGTCGACGGCTTGCGCCAGTAGTCGGGCTGGGGCTGTAGGTTGAACAGCCCATGGCGACCGAACTTCAGCGGCAGCCACTCACTGAAGTCGTACAGGTAGAACTGCATCAGGTTTTCGATGCACTCCAGTTCGTCCCGCTGTGCGCGCTGCAGTTCAATGGCGGCCATGGTGCGCGGCTCCTGATTACGACCCTGCCTATGATCTTAGTGTCCTGTCTCGCAAATACTGTTCCTTTTTGACGGCGTCACAGGACACTAGCGCAAAATCACGTAGACCTTTCTGACGTCCGTGAGGTTTTCCCAGGTGCCCTCGAACCCGGCGGCCACCACGAAGGTACTGCCGGCCTCGAAGGTGCTGCTGTTGCCGGCGCTGTCGGTCAGTCGCACTTGGCCTTCGAGCAGATGGCACAGCTCGTCGTAATCGCAGTGGCACCGCTCCTTGTGCGGGCCGGCCTCCCAGACCCCGGCCGTGAGCTGCTTGTCGTCGTTGCTGAAATGCCGCCAGGTGATGCTCTGGTAAGGTTTCTCGACGATCTGCGGATCGCTGACTTCCTGGATCAGCGCTCTGGTTGGTTGCGTGGCAAAGTCAGTGACGAACGCAGGTTGCTGGCGATGCATGGGAGGCTCCTTGTTAACGCAGTTCGCTAGTTTATTCAGGAGTCAAAACCGACCCCGAAGACATCCAGGGTTTTCAGGAACAGGTTGCGTTGGCCGCTACGGTCTTCATGGGCCAGGCCGCGTTGCGCCAGGCGCACGCCAATGAAGCGCAAGGGTTCGGGCGGAAAGCGCACCGGGGCGCGGTTGAGCATGTCCAGGCGAGTGCGGTGGCTGTCCTGGCCGTCCAGCAGGTCCAGCATCGTCGCGCCGGCAAAGCGGCTGGCAGCGATGCCCTGGCCAGTGAAACCCATGGCGTAGGCCACGCGGCGGTCATGGGTGGTGCCGGTGAACATCGTCGTGCGCGCGGACGAGTCGATGACGCCGCCCCAGGCGTGGCTGAAGCTCACGTCGGCCAAGGCCGGGAAGGTCTGCTGAAACTGCTCGGCCAGGCGCACAAAGGTTTCCGGGCGCTGGGTCAGGCCTTCGTCCAGCTTGCTGGCAAAGGGATAGATGGCGTCGAAGCCGCCCCACAGGATGCGGTTGTCGGCGGTTTTGCGCAGGTAGTGGAACTGGTTGCCGGAGTCGGCAATGCCGTGGCGCCGCTCCCAGCCAATGAACTGTAACTGCGCCTGGGACAACGGCTCGGTGGTCAGGGCGTAGTCGTAGATCGGAATGACCGTGGTGCGCAATGCGGGCAACAGCGATGGGAATACGTTGGTGGCCAGCGCGACCCGGGGGGCCTGGACGCTGCCGTAGCCGGTCTGCAGGAGTACGCCATTGCCGAGGGCTTGCAGGCGGGTGACCGGCGAGTGTTCGAACAGTTCCACGCCGTGCTCGATGCAGGCCCGGCGCAATTCGCGAACCATCTTCACCGGGTTGAGCAGCGCGTAATTGGGCTCATACAAACCGGCGCTGTAGAGTGGTGAGTCCAGATAAGCCTTGAGTGCCGGACCTTCCAGCCAGGTGCAGTCGATGCCATGGTGCCGGTACTTCTGCTCAAGTGCGCGCAAGCCCTCGACTTGCCATGGGGTGGTGGCTACGTTGAGTTTGCCGGGGCGTTCGAAATCGACCTCCAGGCCTAGCCGCAGGATGTCCTGCGCCAGTTCATCGAGATTGTCGCGGCCCAGGCGAATCAGGGTCTCGGCTTCCCTGGGCCAGCGCTTCAGAGCGTTGGACACGCCATGGGAAATGCTCGGTGCGCAGAACCCGCCACTTCTGCCGCTGGCCGAGGTGCCACAGGTGCGGCCCTCCAACAGGACAATACGCCCGGTGGGCATCCGTTGCCGGGCCAACAGCGCGGTCCACAGGCCGGTGAACCCCCCGCCGACGATCACCAGGTCCGCGTGGATGTCGCCGGTCTGCCGTTCGCACGCCTGGGCCGGCGTGTCGGTATCCAGCCAATACGGCCTGGGGATCGTGTGCTTGAGGCTGTGCAGGGCGGATGGGCGCATGACGGACTCTTTTTCGTGGTTAGGACGAGGGGGTAGGCAACGCCAGGATCGCCCGCGCGGCGAGCTCGGTGCCGCGGGTCGCCTGCATGGCCGCGCCGATCGCGGCAAGGCGCTGCTGCATCGAGGTGTCGTTGAGCAGCTGCGCGAGGGTGGCGGGCAGGGCGGCCAGCGGATCGGCGAAACGCGGCAGGTAGCGACCGATGCCGACCTCTTCGCCGCGCACCGCGTTGTCGTGGCCGTCCCAGCAGTAGGGAATGATCACCGAGGGCAAGCCAAAGAACAGGGCTTCGCAGAAGCTGTTGTTGCCGCCGTGGTGAATGAACAACTGGCACTCCTTGAGCACCGCCGGCTGTGGGAACCAGCTGTCCAGGTAGATGTTGTCCGGGACCTCGGTGTAGGTCTCGCGGTAGGCGCCGACGTTGATCAGGAAGCGATAGGGCAAGGTTTCCAGGGTGGCGATCAGGCGCTTGATCATCCGGGTATCGGCCGCGCCCAGGCTGCCGAAGCTGACGTAGATTAGCGGCGAGTCGTTGTGCCGCGGGAAATCGGGCACGATGTACGGCGCTTCGCGGCGCACACAACCGTCGAGGTACAGGTAGCGTTGCGGATCCAGCGGTTGCTCGCGCTCGTAGCGTACCGGGGTCGGCGACAGCAACAGGTTGAGCCAAGGTGAGTCCATCAGGAACTGGCCCGGTGGGCAGGTCGCGGTGTCGTGGCTGGCGAGAAAGCGCGAGAAGCGCTCATGGGCCGGGGCGACGGCTTTGTGGTAGTGCTCGACAAAGACCTGACGCGCCACGCTGTCGCGCTGGCTGCAACCAGACAGGTAGGGGGGCACGGCGTTGTCCGGCAACTCGGTTTCGGCACAGGAGACCATGCGCACCCAGGGGCAACCGGCATTGGCGATCGCCGGGAACATCACCACGTTGTCCAGCACGATCGCGTCCGGCTTGAGCCGGGCCAGCAACTGTTGCAGGGGTTTCTCGGCCTCGATGGCCGTGTCGATGATGGCTTCCCAGGCCGGCGCCACGTAGCTGTCGATCTGGGCCAGCGGGGTCTGGTCGAAGTAGGGGATGTTGCGCTCGATGAAGCGCTCCCAGTAATGCTGATGTTCGGCCGCCGACAGTGGGTTGGCCTCGGGAATCGGGTACTCGGCAAAACCGTACTCGGCGAAGATCCCCTGGAAATGCCCGTGACAGATAAACACCGGCCGGGCACCCAGCTCACGCAACGCCTGAGCGATACCGATGCAGTTCAGGGCCGCGCCAAAACTGGCTTCGGGGAACAGGGCGATCAGTTTTTCTTTGCGCATGGCATGGGACCGTCTGCAGCGGGTTGCCCCCGCTTTTCTTGAAGGTGTTTTTGATGCTGTCTTATTTCATGAAAAAAAGCACCACAATTTTTTCGGGGTCAAACGCGCCCGAAAGGATGGCGATGGGGGATACCACGGTTGGCGGTTTGTGGGCGTTGCGCCGCGGACAGCCGTAGGTGCAGGCGCATCAGGTCGGCGGCGATCTCCATCTGCCCCCGTTCGATCTGGGCAATGATGTGCAGGTGTTCACGCAGGGCTTCGTGCAGGCGGTGCACGCTGACACTCGGCAGCAGGTTGGGCAGGCGGCGCAGGCTTTGGTGCTGGAGCAGGGCGTCGCTGACGAAACGGTTGCCGCAACTCTGGCCGATCAGTTCGTGAAAGCTGATGTCCAGTTCGCGGAACTGCTGGAGGTCGAAGTCCTCGACCGGTGTCGCCAGCAGGGTTTCCATGCCCGCGCGCAGCAGCGTCAGGCGTTGCGGGTCGGCATTGAAGTGGGGGCTGAGCAGGGCTTCGGGCTCCAGGATCAGGCGAAATTTCAGGCTTTCG
Source organism: Pseudomonas sp. Irchel s3a18 (assembly GCF_900187535.1). Taxonomy (NCBI): domain Bacteria; kingdom Pseudomonadati; phylum Pseudomonadota; class Gammaproteobacteria; order Pseudomonadales; family Pseudomonadaceae; genus Pseudomonas; species Pseudomonas sp. Irchel s3a18. The sequence continues at coordinate 142,028 of NZ_FYDV01000001.1, forward strand.
TCCAGGGCCGCGAGGCTGTTGAGTGAAGGGCGGAACAGCCAGGACTGGCCGGGGCCGCGCTCGATGGCCTGGCTTTCGCTCAGTTGGGCCAGGGCTTTCTGGGCCGCGGGGCGGCCGATGCCGTAGCGGCGCATCAGTTCACTGATGCTGATGCTGTCACCCAGGCGCCCGGCCATGCGGTCGCGCAGTACCGAGGTGGCCAGTTCTTCTTCGGCGGCCTGGGGCAGGGCGCTGTTGAAGGGCTGGCCGGCGGGCGGGGCAACCAGGCGATAGCCCTTGCCCGCTTCATGGCTGAGCAGGTTTTCTTCGTGCAGGACTTTCAATGCCCCGCGCACCAGAGTGCGCGAGACCTGGAAGGTGCGGGCCAGGGCTTGCTCGGAAACCGGGTCGCCAGGCACCACTCCTGTCTCCTGAGTGTGCTCGAGAATGCGCCGGGCCAGTTCCAGGTGATTGGTGCGAGGTTTCTTTTCGATTGTCGTGCTCAAGGGGGTCTTCTCTGGTCGGTCACTGCGTATTCATGTACGGATCTTATGTCATGGGCAGCCTGTCAGTCAGGCGCGAGAAAATCATTGACATCCTGCTATGCTGGTCCTAATTTTTAAAAAAATACACAGCAAGCCGTTTCTTATTTTTTGCCGCACTGCCTTCGAACACAACAATAACAGTCGTTAGGTGAGCATTATGAGAAAGCTGAAGCACCTTGTTTGCGCAGGACTGGCCGTTTCCGTTGCAATCGCCTCATCAGCCGCCAGTGCCAAGGATATGGTCATCTCCATCTGGGACGGCTACATGGCCCCCGATGCGCTGGACAAGTTCAAAGTGGCCAGCGGTGTCACGGTCGACAAGGCCTTGCACGCCACCAACGAAGAGATCATGGGCAAGCTCATGGCCAATGGTGGGGAGGGCTACGATGTGGTCTTCGTGTCCTCGCCCTTTGCCGAAGTCCTGCACAAGCAGGGGCTGCTGGCGGATATCGATCCGGTCAAAGTCCCCAACCTGAAAAACCTTTACCCCGAAGCCACTGACCTGGAATACGACCCGGGCAACCAGTTCTCGGTGCCTTATACCTGGGGCACCACCGGAATCTGCTACCGCTCCGACAAGGTCAACCCTGCGCCCAGCAGCTGGAATGACCTGCTCAACCCCAGCGATGCCCTCAAGGGCAAGGTGACCCTGCTCGCCACCGACCGTTGGATGCTCGGCGCCGGGTTCCTGGCCAAAGGCTGGTCGGTCAATGACAACGACACCCAGCATATCGGCGCGGTACGTGACCAACTGATCGCCACCAAGAAGCGCATCCTCGCCTTCGACGACACCACCTTCTACTCCAAGCTCGCCTCCGGCGAGTCGCTGATGGCCCATGCGTGGGACGGCTGGTGCAACTACGGCACCCAGGCCAATGCAGCGATCCGGTTCGTGGTGCCCAAGGAAGGTTCCGACCTGTGGGTGGACACCATGGTGGTGCTCAAGGGCTCGAAGCATCAGGACGAAGCCTTCAAGTTCATCAACTTCATGCTGGACAAGGGCAACCACGCCTGGGTCGCCGAAAACATTCTCTACAAAGTACCGAACCAGGCCGCCATGGCCGGGTTGTCCGCCGACCTGCTCAAGCAGTACCCGAACCTGAGCATCGCCCCGGCCGAACTGCTGAAGATGGAGCAGTTACGCGACCTCGGTGGCACCACGCAGAAGGCCTATACCCGGGCCGTCACCGAAATCATGGCGGCGCAGAACTAGCCCGCGGATTCTGACCGGGGCATGTCGCTGCATGCCTCGCCATTCTTGGCCACCTTGCTGCGTGCGGGGTCGGAGGATACGGGTAATGAGTGCATTGCATGCCGACAGGCGTCTGTCGGCCTGGCTGCTGACGCCTGGACTGGGCTGGCTGCTGGTTTTCCTGGTGGTGCCGTGCCTGTTGGTACTGGTCTACAGCTTCGTGGAGCGCGGTGCCTATGGCGGCATCGACTGGGTGTTCAGTTGGGAAAACTACCAGCGCGCGCTCGATCCGCTGTACCTGGGGATCGTCCTCAAGTCGGCGAAGATCGCCGGGCTGGCGACCCTGTTCGCAGTGCTGATCGGCTACCCGGCGGCGTATGCGATAGCCCGGGCGCCACGGCGTCGGCAGGCGGTGTTCCTGTTCCTGGTGATGCTGCCGTTCTGGAGCAACTACCTGATCCGCACCTATGCCTGGATCGTGCTGCTCAACCGCGAAGGCCTGGTCAATCGCCTGCTGCAGTTGCTCGGCTACAGCGGTGACCCGATCAATCTGCTGTACACCGAGGCTTCGGTGGTCCTGGGGCTGGTCTACAACTACATCCCCTTTGTGATCCTGGCGATATTTTCCTCGCTGTCACGGATCAACAGCGAACTCTGGGATGCCTCCAGGGACCTCGGCGCCTCGGGCTGGATGACGTTCCGCCGGATCATCCTGCCGCTGAGCGTGCCGGGTATCGCGGCGGGCGCGGTGTTTGTCTTCGTGTTGAGCATCGGCAATTTCATCACCGCTGACCTGTTGGGCGGCAAGCAGGTGCAGATGGTCGGCAACCTGATTTACTCGCAGTTCCTCACGGCGCGGGACTGGCCGTTCGGTGCCGCGCTGAGCTTTTTCCTGATCGCCATCATGCTGATCCTGTTGTTTATCCAGGCGCTGGTCGCCCGGCGTGCCGAAGGAGGTCGCCCATGAGCCAGCCACGAACGGTCGGCGGGTCGTTCCTCAGCGCGCACCTGGGCGTGGTCTATGCCTTTCTCTATGTACCGATCCTGGTGTTGATCCTGCTGTCGTTCAACAAGTCCGGACTGCCGACCGCCTGGGGGGGCGTGTCCTTCAAATGGTACGTGTCGCTGGCCAACAACACGGCGATCCTATCGGCGGCGCTCAACACCCTGATCGTGGCGCTGTCGGCGACCTTGATTGCCTGCGTGCTCGGCACGTTGCTGGCCTTGGGGGTCGAGTTGCGGCGCAAGGGCAATGACAAGGGCCAGGTGGTCGACACCCTGCTGATGGCACCGATGATCATCCCCGACATCGTGCTGGCCATCGCTTTGCTGAGTTTCTTCAACCTGCTCAAGGTCGGCCTGGGCCTGCACTCGATCATCGTCAGCCATGCGGTGTTCAACATTGCCTTTGTCTGCGCCGTGGTGCGGACCCGGCTCAAGCATTTCGACTATTCGATCCTCGAAGCCTCCATCGACCTGGGCGCGGGCTGGTTCACCACCTTTCGCCGAGTCCTGCTGCCGGTGATTTTCCCCGGTGTGCTGGCGGGCGGATTGCTGGCGTTCACCCTGTCGGTGGATGAATTCATCATCGCCTTTTTCAACTCCGGGTCCGGCCAGGCCTCGACCACGTTGCCGATGCAGATCTACGCCATGATCCGCTTCGGCGTCACCCCCGAAATCAATGCCCTGGCGACGCTGGTGATGCTGGTCAGTATCACTGCGCTGCTGGCCTCCCAGCGTCTGAACAAGGCTCCGCGCACCCATGAATAGCTCATCTGCGGTACTGATCCTGGACAAGGTCAGCAAGTCCTACGGCAATGGCCTGGCAGTCAACGAGGTGTCGTTGAACATCCGCGAGAACGAGTTCTTCGCGCTGCTCGGGCCTTCAGGCTGCGGCAAGACCACGTTGCTGCGCATGCTCGCCGGATTCGAGATTCCCAGCGCCGGCTGCATCTACCTCGATGGCCTGGACATCTCGCCGCTGCCGCCCAACAAGCGGCCGTTGAACCTGATGTTCCAGTCCTATGCGCTGTTTCCCAACATGACCGTGCGCAAGAACATTGCCTATGGCCTGGAGATGGAGCGCCTGCCGGAGGCGCAAATACGCCAGCGGGTCAATGAGGTGCTGAGCACCGCACAGCTTACTGAACTGGCCGATCGCAAGCCCGATCAACTGTCCGGCGGGCAGCGCCAGCGGGTGGCCCTGGCCCGTGCGCTGGTCAAGCGCCCGCGGGTCCTGTTGCTCGACGAACCCTTGGGGGCGCTGGATAAAAAGCTGCGGGAAAAAATGCAGCTGGAACTCAAGCGCCTGCAACACGAGAGCGGCATCACCTTCATCGTGGTCACCCATGATCAGGAAGAGGCCCTGGTGATGTCCGACCGCATGGCGGTGCTCGACGGCGGCAAGGTCTGCCAGTGCGGCAGCCCCAGCGAGCTCTACGAAAACCCCAACAGCCGTTTCGTGGCCAACTTCATTGGCGTCAGCAACCTGTTCGAAGGTCTGCGCGGTGCCGAGCAGCGGGTGATGGTCAACGGCCACGAACTGAAGGTCGAGCCCCAGCCCGGCGCGGTGCGTGGCGAAGCGGTGGCGGTGGTGGTGCGGCCTGAGCGCCTGCAAGTACTGGGGGGGCAGGGGGGTGAGTGCGACAACCAGGTCCAGGGGCAGATCGTCGAAGTCGCCTATCACGGGCTGGATACCAACCTGCACGTCAAGACCGCGCTCAGCGACAAGCCGCTGATTGTCCGCGTGCCGTCCTCACAATTCGAGTTTGCCCACTTCTCCAGCGGTATGGACATCCGGCTGGGCTGGCAGGCCCGGCACGCCCGCGTACTGACGCACTGAACAATAACAAGACCAGGCAGGAGTAGCTCTCGATGAAACAGAAAGTGATCGCCTTCTTTCCGGAGGCCGCCTACGGCCCGGCCCTGAACTCCGTCGGTATAGCGCAGGCGTGCGAAGCCCTGGGGCACAAGGCGGTGTTCCTGACCGACCCTGGCATGAGCGGGGTGTATGCCGGTTATGGGTTCGAGGAATACCCGGTGAACATGTCGGCGCCGATGCCCGCCGAGGACATGGCCCGTTACTGGGTCGACTTCATCAACGGTCACATTCCGAATTTTCGCAAGACGCCCCTGGAGCAGATCGACAACTACGTGAAGGAGTGCTGGGCCGCCATCGTCGAAACCGCCAAGTGGGCGCAAAAGGACCTGCCGGCGGTGCTGGACCGGGTCAAGCCGGACCTGATCTGCGTCGACAATGTGATTCTGTTCCCGGCGATCAAGCAATACGGCAAGCCGTGGGTGCGGATCATCTCCTGCTCGGAGAACGAGATCGACGACCCGGACATCCCGCCGCACCTGTCGGGCATGAGCGTCGACGACAAGGCCGGTCATGCCCGATTTCGCCAGCGCTTCGACGCGGTGGTCGGGCCGATTCACCAGGACTTCAACCAGTTCCTCAAGGACCATGGCGAGGCACCGTATCCGCTGGGGATGTTCTTTGAAGCGTCGCCCTACATGAACCTGTTGCTGTACCCGGACGCGGTCAAGTTCGAGCGCCGGCATCCACTGCCAGCAGAGCAATTTCACTACTTGCAGGGATGCGTGCGCAGCGACACCGCGTACCAGATCCCGGCGTTCCGCGCCCACCCTGACAAACCCCTGATCTACGCCAGTTTCGGCAGCCTGGGCTCGGGTGACGTCGAGCTGCTCAAACGCCTGATCAGTGCACTCGGCGAGCTGCCCTATCGGGCCCTGGTCAATGTCGGCGAGCACCTGGACGAATACCACGACCTGCCAGACAACGTGCAGATCGCCAACTGGTTCCCCCAGCCCTCGGTGATCGCCCAGGTCGACGTGGTGATTCACCACGGCGGCAACAACAGCTTCACCGAGTGCCTGTACTTCGGCAAACCGGCGATTGTCATGTCCTACGTCTGGGACGGCCACGACAACGCCATGCGCGCCGAAGAAAGCGGCCACGGCTTCAAGCTCGACCGCTATGACTGGGACCCGGCGCAACTGGCCGGGAAACTGGCCGCCTGCCTCAGCGACCCGGCGATGCGCCAGCGCCTGCAGCGCACCAGCGCCCAGATGCAAGCGCGCAAGGGCCCGGAAGACGCGGCGAAGATTCTCGACAAGGTATTGAACGATGAGTGATGCGAACACCACGGCGGGGTTCACGCCGTACCTCGAAGACGTGAGCCGCCGCACCGACCTGGTGGACTGGGGCGTGCAGAGCGACGCCCTGGAAGGGGTTTCCCGTTCCAGCGGGCGCCTGCTGTTCAAAGGCCCGGACAACCGCCCGGAAACCGGCCTGTGGGTATGCACGCCGGGCCGCTGGCGGCTGTCGATTCCGCGCGACGAGCTGTGCCATTTCCTGGTCGGGCGTGCCACCTACCGCAACGACGACGGCGAAGTGATCGAGGTCTACCCCAACACCCTGGTGCTGTTCCCGGCCGGCTGGACGGGCGAATGCGACGTCCGGGAAACCCTGCGCAACGTTTATATGCTTGTTTGAGCGGCAAGTTTTTAGCGGCAAGCGGCAAGCTGAATCGTACTGACCTTGAGCTCGCGGCTTAGCGCTTGCACCCTTTTTTCCTCAGGAGAACGCAATGACTACACCAACCCCGTTCCTGTATGACCCGTTGAAGATCACCGAGGTAAAGGACTGGGGCGTGATCCCCACCATGCTTGAGGGCGAGTCCCGCGTGTCCGGCGTGGTGCTGCACAAGGGCCCCGAAGGCCAGTCCGAATGCGGCCTGTGGATCTGCACGCCGGGCACATGGTTTTGCCATGTCACGAGCGACGAGTTCTGTCATTTCATGGAAGGCCGCTGCACCTATGTCCACGAATCGGGCGAAGTCATCGAGATCAAGCCCGACACCATTGCCTTTTTCCGCAAGGACTGGAAAGGCGTGTGCACCGTCCACGAGACCGTGAAAAAGGTCTACATGATCAGGTGAGCGACATGAGCGATGCCCTTGCACTGCCGCGGGTCCACGACGTCGAGCGCGACCAGGCCCGGGCGCAATTCCTGGCCCGGGCCGGGTTCGCCAATGCGCCGTTGCAAGCATTGCCGGCGGATGCGTCCCGACGCCGGTATTTCCGGCTGATGGGGGCTGGCCTGTTGTTGATGGACTCGCCCCCGGACAGCGAGCCGGTAGGGCCCTATGTGCAAGTGGCGCGTTATCTGCGCCAGTCGGGGCTGTCCGCGCCGACGCTGGTGCAGGTCGACGAGGAGGCCGGCCTGGCACTGATCGAAGACTTTGGCCAGGACACTTACACCTGCTTGCTGGCGGCCGGGCACCAGGACGAGCCCTTGTATCGGCTGGCGGTCGATGCGCTGCTGGCCTTGCACCGGGCTCAGGCGGTCAGTGGCGATCAACTGGCACCTTACGATGCCGCCCGCTTGAGTGACGAGTACGGGCTGTTCATCGACTGGTATGCGCCCCTGCTGATCGGCCAGGCGGCGGCCCAGGCCCTGCGTGAACCCTATATGCAGCTGTTCGCCCACGCCTTGCAGGACGTCGCCCTGCGCCGAGAAACCCTGGTGCTGCGCGATTTTCATGTCGACAACCTGATGCTGCTCAACGGCCGCAGCGGTGTCGCCGCCTGCGGTTTGCTGGATTTCCAGGATGCCCTGTCGGGCTCATGCGCCTATGACCTGATGTCATTGCTCGAAGACGCCCGGCGTGATGTACCCGAAGCCTTGCGCGTGGCGCTGCTCAGTCACTACCTGGTCAGTCGCGCCGACATCGATGCCATGCGCTTTCTGAGTGACTACCGCCTGCTGGCCGCACAACGCCACGCCAAGGTGCTGGGGATTTTTGTGCGCCTGGCCGTGCGCGACGGCAAACCCCATTACCTGGCCCATTTGCCGCGCGTCCTGGGTTTGTTTGCCCGGGCGCTGGAAAGCGAAGCGTTGCAGCCGCTGCGCAGGTTGCTTGATCAACGGATGCCGGGCTGGCGCGCAGGACTGCTCGAGCGTCTTGCCTGACGTTCTCCCTATTGATTGGTTCAAGGATTGCCCATGAGCACGTTTCAAACCGAGACCCCGTTGTGCTTCATCACCCCCGACTTCCTCACGCCGCTGAGCCAGCGCCTGCGCGAGATTCTCGACCCGGCGACCTTGCAGCCCGTCGGGCAGATCGCCCTGTGCGACGAGGCCGATGTGCAGGCCGCTGTCGAGGCCGCGAATGCGGCGCAACAGGCGTGGCGCAAGGTCGATGCGAAAAGCCGCGCCGCTCGCTTGCACCAACTGGCCAACACCCTCGAGCAGTCCACCGCGCGCAACCGTGAAGTGGCGCGCCTGATGACCCTGGAAATGGGCAAGCCGTTTCCCGAGGCCATGGGCGAGCTGGCCAACTGTGCGCCGATCTTTCGCTATTACGCGGAAATGGCCCGGGATGACGCCGGCAAGGTCGCCGGCACCACCCAGATTGGCTCGTTCCAGCATGTGCGCTACGAACCGTTGGGCGTCAGCGTGCACATCATGCCGTTCAACTTCCCGATCCTGTTGATGTGCTGGACCGTCGCCGCCTCCCTGGCGGCGGGTAACGCCTGCATCGTCAAGCCGGCGGAAACCACGACCTTGTGTACCTTGAAGTTCATGGAGCACTTCAGCGGATTGCTGCCGGGGTTGGTGTCCTGCGTGCCGGGGGATGCGCATACCGCGCAATGCCTGGTGCAGTCGGCGGGGACCCACGGCGTGGCGTTCACCGGCAGCGTCGCGGCGGGCAAGGCGGTGGCCGTGGCCTGTGCCGAGCGCATGAAGCCTTGTGTGATCGAGGCCGGCGGCAGTGACCCGATGATCATCTCCCGGCATGCACCGCTGGAAGTGGCCGCCGTCGGGGCAGTGACGGCCGCCTTCCACCTCAGCGGTCAGATTTGCACCTCCGCAGAGCGCTTTTTTGTGGTCGACGAGATCCATGACGCCTTTGTCGCCCGCTTTGCCGAGCGCACCCGGGCCCTGCGCATCGGTCATGGCCTGGAGCGCTCGGAGATCGGGCCGATGGTCAGCGAGGCGGCGCGGGACAAGGTCATGCGCCTGGTCAACGATGCGCAGGCCAAGGGCGCGACCCTGGTGTGTGGCGGGCGGATTCCGGCGGATCAGCCGGTGGGCTGGTTCTATGAACCGACCATCCTGACCGGCGTTACGGCCGACATGGCAATCTTCCACGAGGAATGCTTCGGGCCGGTGGCGGCGATCTGCCGGGTCAGCGACTTTGACCAGGCGGTGCGGCTGGCCAACGACTCCCCCTTTGGCTTGGGCGCCTCCTTGTTCTCCACGGACCTGGCCGAAGCCATGGAGGCCGCCGAGCGCCTGGAGGCCGGCATGGTCTGGGTCAACAACCCGCTGATCGACAACGACGCACTGCCGTTCGGGGGCTGGAAAATGTCGGGGCTGGGGCGCGAACTGGGGCGCCAGGGGCTGGACGCGTTTCGCCGTTCGAAGATGGTGATCATCGATCACCAGCCCCAGGTACAGGACTGGTGGTACCCGTACGCGGATGACGTGTTTTACCGCTGAAGGATGATGCCTGCCCCCGACGATAGCGCCGGGGGCAGGTGGGCAGTGCCGGTGTTGTCAGCCGAGCATTTCCCGCAGGCGATACCACATCATGCCCAGAGTCAGGAGCGGTGTGCGCAAGGCCCGTCCGCCCGGGAAGGTGAGGTGGGGCACCGCGCTGAACACATCCATGCCCTGGCTGTGTCCGGCGTGGATGGCCTCGCCCAGCAGGCGTGCGGTCCAGTGGGTGACGTTCAGGCCATGCCCCGAATAGCCCTGGGCGTAGTACACGTTCGGGTGCTGGGGCAGTCGTCCGACCTGGGGGAAGCGGTTGGCGGAAATACCGATCCGGCCGCCCCATTGATAGTCGATGCGCACCTTGGCCAGTTGCGGGAACACCTTGAGCATTTGTGGACGCATGTACGCGGCAATGTCCGCCGGATCGCGCCCTGTGTAATGGCAGGCGCCACCGAACAGCAGGCGTCGATCGGCGGACAATCGGTAGTAGTCCAGGCCGACTTTCTGGTCGCACAGCGCCATGTTCTGCGGGATCAGCTCGGCGGCAGCCTGTTCCGACAACGGCTCGGTGGCGATGATGTAGCTGCCGGCGGGCAGCACTTTTCCACTGAGCTTGGGCTCGAGTTCCTCAAGGTGGGCATTGCAGCCCAGCACCACACGGCCGGCGCGCACCGATCCGCTGGCGCAGCGCAGGGTCACGGTACTGCCGTGGATAATCTCCAGCACCGGGCTGTGCTCGAAAATCCGCACCCCCAGGGACTCGGCCACCCGCGCTTCGCCCAGCACCAGATTGAGCGGGTGCAGGTGACCCGAGCCCATGTCCACCAAGCCCCCCGCGTAAACCCCGGAGTTCACCACCTGGCGTATATCCTGGGGGCTGATCAGGCGGGTTTCATGGGCGTAGCCCTGGGCATTGAGGGTCTGCTGCTCTTGCGCGAATGCGGCGAATTGCGCCGGGGTATTGGCCAACTCGCAGAAGCCCCAGCGCAGGTCGCAATCGATCGCGTGTTGGCGAACGCGCTCGGCAACCACCTGGACCGACTCGATGCCCGCGCGCTCCAGATACCGCACGCCGTCCTCGCCGACGTAGCGGGTAAACCCGGACAGGTCATGGCCGATGCCGCGGATCAACTGGCCACCGTTGCGTCCGCTGGCCCCCCAGCCGATCCGCCGGCCTTCCAGCAGGATCACCGACAGCCCGCGTTGGGCAAGCTCAATGGCGGTGTTGACGCCGGTAAAGCCACCGCCGATCACGCACACGTCGGCGTCAAAGTCGGCGGTCAGCGCCGGGCGTTGCAGCATCCCGTGCGCACTGGCCGCGTAGTAGGAGCGGGCGTGTTCCGCCGCCGGATTGATCAACGTTGCCTGATTCATTTATTGGACTTCACTTTGCTCCAGGAACGGGTCATCAGACGCATGATTTCCGGAGACGAGGTGGTCGAGATGTAGAGTTTGTCGAGCACGGCCTGAGGCGGATACACCTCTGGGTTGTTGATCAGTTCCGCGTCCATGAACGGCTTGGCGGCCGGGTTCGGGTTGGCGTAACCGACGGTGGCGCTGACCTTGGCAATCACTTCGGGGGCCAGCAGGTAGTTGATGAACTCGTAGGCCTCTTTCGGGTGGCCGGCATCCGCGGGAACTGCGAGCAGGTCGAACCACAGGTTGCTGCCTTCCTTGGGAATCGAGTAGGCGATGTTCACGCCATTGTTGGCTTCCTTGGCGCGGTTCGCCGCCTGGAATACGTCCCCGGAATAGCCGAAGGCGATGCAGATATCGCCGTTGGCCAGGTCCGACACGTATTTGGAGGAGTGGAAGTAGGTGATGTAGGGGCGAATGGTCAGCAGCTTGGCTTCGGCCTTTTTGTAGTCTTCGGCTTTTTCGCTGCGTGGGTCCATGCCCATGTAGTTGAGGATCGCCGGGTACACTTCATCGGGCGAGTCCATCATCGACACGCCGCACTGGCTGAGTTTCTTCAGGTTCTCGGGTTCGAACATCACGGCCCACGAGTCGATGTGATCGACCCCCAGTACCTGCTTGATCTTGTCGACGTTGTAGCCGATGCCGTTGGTGCCCCACAGGTACGGCACCGAGTGCGCGTTACCCGGGTCGTTCTTCTCCAGCAGTGTCAGCAGCTTGGGGTCGAGGTTTTTCCAGTTGGGCAGCTGTTCGCGGTCCAGTTTGAGGAAGGCCCCGGCCTTGACCTGGCGGGCCAGGAAATGGTTGGAAGGCACCACCACGTCGTAGCCGGTGCGGCCGGCGAGCAGCTTGCCTTCCAGGGTTTCATTGGAGTCGAACACGTCATAGACGACCTTGACACCGGTTTTCGCCTGGAAGTCGGCGAGGGTGGTCTCACCGATATAGTCGGTCCAGTTGTACACGCTGACAGTGGGCTGGGCCTGTGCAACCGCACTGCATAACAGCGCCAGCGCGGCGGGGGCGACGGATTTCAATAGACGCATTGCGACACCTCTTTGAATGATTGTTTTCGGATCGTATCCACGCTTTGCGTGGTAATGCCTCAACGGATGCTCTGCGTCCGCTTCTGGGACGCGAAGCGTCCCGGGCTGCGTTCCCACGCAGGAGCGTGGGAACGATTCGCCTCAGGGATCAAACGCTCAGCAGCAGGAACTCGCGCTCCCAGGAGCTGATCACCCGCTTGAAGTTTTCATGTTCGGCACGCTTGACCGCAACGTAGCCGCGCACAAACTTGCTCCCCAGGTAGCGCTCGATGGCCGGGCAGTCTTCCATGTGTGCCAGCGCATCCTCGATGGTGATCGGCAGGCGCAGGTTGCGGCGCTCGTAGGCCCGGCCTTCGACCGGTGCGCTTGGCTGCAGGCCTTCGATCATGCCCAGGTAACCGCACAGCAGGCTGGCGGCGATGGCCAGGTACGGGTTGGCGTCGGCGCCCGGCAAGCGGTTTTCCACGCGCATGGCGTCGGGGCTCGAGGTCGGCACGCGCAGGCCGACGGTGCGGTTTTCCACGCCCCATTCCACGTTGACCGGCGCCGAGGTGTCCGGCAAAAAGCGACGGAACGAGTTGACGTTGGGCGCGAACATTGGCAACAGCTTGGGGATGTACTTTTGCAGGCCGCCGATGTGGTGCAGGAACAGTTCGCTCATCTCACCGTCGTCATTGGCAAAGATCGGCTTGCCGGTGGCAATGTCCACCACGCTCTGGTGCAGGTGCATGGCGCTGCCCGGTTCATCGCCAATGGGCTTGGCCATGAACGTGGCGGTGACGTTGTGCTTGAGCGCCGCTTCGCGCAGGGTGCGCTTGAACACGGTGATCTGGTCGGCGAGGTCCAGGGCGTCGCCGTGACGGAAGTTGATTTCCATCTGCGCCGGGCCGTCTTCATGGATCAGCGTGTCGAGGTCCAGGCCCTGGAGTTCGCACCAGTCGTAGACATCTTCGAACAGCGGGTCGAATTCGTTGGCCGCGTCGATAGAGAACGACTGCCGACCGCTTTCGGCGCGGCCCGAACGGCCCAGCGGGGCCTTGAGCGGCAAGTCCGGGTCTTCACAGCGTTGCGTCAGGTAGAACTCCATTTCCGGCGCGACAATCGGCTTCCAGCCCTTGTCGGTATACAGCTGCAGCACTTTCTTCAGCACGTTGCGCGGTGACAGTTCGATCGGGTTGCCGAACTTGTCGAAGGTGTCGTGGATCACGATGGCAGTTGGCTCGATCGCCCATGGCACCACGAAGACGGCGTCGGAAACCGGCTTGCAGACCATGTCGATATCCGCCGGGTCAAGCAGGTCGTAGTAGATGTCGTCGTCGACAAAATCCCCGGTTACCGTTTGCAACAGCACACTTTCCGGCAGGCGCATGCCTCGCTCATGCAGGAACTTGTTGGTGGGTGCAATTTTGCCGCGTGCAATGCCGGTCAGGTCGCTGACGACACACTCGACTTCGGTAATCTTGTGATCTTTCAGCCAGGTAAAAAGCTGATCGAAAGGGGCGTTCATAAAGACCTCATTGTTGGTTTTATCAGCGCCAGGGTTGGCATTCCCGAGCGGGAAGGCTTCCCCTGTAGCGCGTTGACGACTATCTTGGGCGACGCTTGCCGTTCCATCTATCCACTTTAAGCAGTCGCAAAGCGCACCAAAAGAGTGCGCACGGATCTCCCCATGACAGCGTCAACGCCCTTGCACGTACAGGCTTTCAACACCGCCGATGTCGCCGACCAGATACGCGCCACACCGGGGTGGGTGCAGCACTATCAGCAGATGTCGCCGGGGCATTTCGCCGGCCTGGTGCGCTACCTGGACCTGCAGGGGGTGGAGATCTACGAGGAATGCATGAACACCCGGGTCGAGCAGAACTTCAGCGCGCCCCCGGGGGCGCTGGCGTTCTGCTTCGACCGCAGCGACAACGCGCTGTATGTGCTCAATGGCGAAAGCCGCAACATCTGGATCACCCCGGAGAACTACCAGGAAGTGGCCGTGGTGTTCGGCCCGGAGTTCGTGCAGCGCCATGGCCTGGGCATCGAACGCCTGGAAGGCTTGTTCATGTCCCCGCTCAACTCCCAGCAGAACGCGCTGTTCAGTCGCTGGCTCAGCGGGACCCTGACCCGGCTCTCGCACACTATCGACCCACCCAGCCGGGAGGCCTTGACCCAGCAGTTGCTGGACGACTGCCTGTTTATCCTCGACAACGCCTGCGTTCGCCTCGACCAAGGGGCATTGCAGCGGCGGGCGGGGGAGCGGGCGATCATGAAGCGGGTCGGCGAGTGGGCCGCCGATACCCCGGAAGAACACCTCAACCTGCTGGAGTTGGCCCAGGTCGCCGGGGTTTCATTGCGCCAGTTGCAGCACGCCTTCAAGACCTACACCGGTATGGCGCCGACCCAATGGCTGCGCCTGCGCCGCCTCAACAGTGCCCGCCGCGAACTGCTCGCGGGCAGCATCAGCCAGACCACCGTGGCCGAAGTGGCGATGCATTGGTCGTTCTGGCACCTGGGGCGGTTTTCCAGCAGCTATCGGGCGTTGTTCCAGGAGTTGCCGAGTGACACCTTGAAGCGCTCATGTGTCACTCAGATGACCGGACGCGTGCGGCGTTAGCCGGTGGTGGTTGTCTGCTCACGCACTCAATACAGAGCCTGCCTACAACCAACAAAGAAACGTCTGATTTATCTTCTCTCGCTCCTTGCCTAGGTTGCTCGCCCCGCAGACAAGGGGGTGTGTGAGACTGATAGCGTTGTTCCAGCGCATTGCGCCAGGGCGTCCGACAGCTGCATGCCTAGCCGTTCGGGCAGTACCGGCTACCGACGATGCATGCGCTTGATCGGGATCAACGAAAAAAGGCGCCAGAGGTTCAGTCTTGGGTCAATACTTGCTATATGCCACTCAGGAGTCAGACCATGGGCCAGTATCAACGCTTGTTATTGATCATCAACCCGACCCTGCGCCAGTCTCCGGCGATCCAGCATGCCGGTGCCCTGGCCATGGCCAGTGGCGCGATCTTGCACATTGTCGCGCTGGTCAAGTCACTGCACATTCTGGCCCTGCTCGAGGAGGGGGATCGGGCCACGGCGCGAGCCGCTTATCTGAAGGACCAGGACGATTGGCTGCATGACCAGGCGCAACGACTGCGCGACACCGGGATCGCGGTGACGGCCGAAACCGCATGGTCCGACGACCTCGAGCGGGACATCCTGGATCACGTCACCGAGTGGCAACCCGACCTGCTGATCAAGCAAGTGCAGCACGAGTCGGTGCTCAAGCGCACGTTCTTCACCCCGATCGATTGGCATTTGTTGCGCCACTGTCCGGTGCCGATCTACCTGGTGGGCGCGCAAGGGCATGCTTTGCCTCGCAAGATCGTGGCAGCGATCGATACCGCCACCGACTCGCCGCAGCGCAACGAGCTCAACGAGCGGATCATTCAGCAGGCTGAACGCCTGGCACTGCAGTGCGATGCCGAACTGCACCTGCTCGCGGCCTCTGACATCAGCGCGGAGTTCCTGGGCGACGCGGGTGGAGGCGGGCTGATGCTGGGAGAGCTGACACTGCAGTTGCGGCGGGATCTGGAGCGGTCGTTTCAACGGAGCGCCGATCACTTCGGCGTGCCCCCGGACCGTCGCCATTTCATCAAGGGCGGTCCGGTCAGGGTGCTGGCCGAGTTCGCCCACCAGCATCAGATCGACGTGATCGTGATGGGCAGGAACCAGTCATCAGGCCTTGAGAAACTGATCGGCAGCACCACCGAACACGTGCTGTATCAGGCATCCTGCAGTGTGCTGGCAGTCTGACGCACAGGCCTGATTTACATCCTGCATCAAGAGCCGCTTCCTCGGCGGAAACCGTGCGCATGCACCGCAAGAATCTCTATCTCAAGCTTGGGATCAACTCGCAGTCGGAGTTGTTCGCACAGTTCATCGAGTGGCTGCGTCAGGACTGAGCGGTCACACGCTCGATTGCTTCGCAAAGTTCGCTGGCGAATCTGACAAGCCATCGGCGCTGAACTAAGCTGCGCTGCATGTCCGGCCATGGGGATGACCCGGATAACGATCATTATGGATGTCGCCCTGGAACCGGTGGCGTAAGGAGCTGGAACATGGGGAGCAGGGCGCTGGCAATGTTGCTCGCGGCGTTGGGGGTGTTCTGGTCGGTGGCGTTGTGGGCGGCTGATGAACCCCAGGCGACGGACCCGACGGCGGAGCTGAAAGTCGCCAACCGCAGCATCATGGTGTTTCGCGCCACCGTGCTGGGTGAGGCACCCCGGGCACGGGTCAACCGAGCGAGGGTGGTGATCAACGAGGCGCTGGCCGAAGGTGAGAACCTGGATGTCAGCCTCGACACGATCCAGAACAGCTACCTGGTGCTGCTGGGCAACAAACGGGCCTTTATCGTCGCGCCCAAGGACGTCGATACACTGCAGTTCGCCTCGGTGCAGCAAGCGGCCGAGAGTGCGGCGCAGAATCTGCGCCAGGTGGTGTCCGAGACCCGGGAAGCCCGCAGCCTGGACATGATACTCAGGGCCTTGATCGCCGTAGGCATTGCCACCGGTATCTATATCGCACTGCTCTGGGGCCTGTTTTACCTGCGTCGCAAGCTGCTCGAACGCTTGCCCGAGTTGATGCAACGGCATACCGCGGCCCTGAAAGTGGGACGCGTGCAGATCATCGACGCCAACTACCTGTACCCCTTGGTCGGTCGGCTGTTCTGGCTGGTGCGCTGGGCGCTGGTGCTGTTGTTCAGCTACGAATGGCTGGGGTTCGTGCTCTCACGCTTTCCCTATACCCGTCCCTGGGGCGAGCGCCTGAACAACTACCTGCTGGACGTGGCCCGCTACCTGTTCGAAGGCATCATCGGCGCGATCCCGGGGCTAGGCGTGGCGCTGGCGATCTTCTTCATCGCCCGGGGCGCGAGCAGTTTGAGCAAGCGGATCTGGCGGCGCATGGCAACGCCAGGAACCTTCAGTTGGCTGAACCACGAAACCCTGCAACCGACCATGCGCCTGACCTCCCTGGCGATCTGGCTGTTCGCCCTGGCGATGGCTTATCCCTACCTGCCAGGCGCCGGCACCGATGCGTTCAAGGGTCTGTCGGTGTTGCTCGGCCTGATGATTTCCCTGGGCGCCAGCAGCGTGATCGGGCAGGCCGCCGCCGGATTGATCCTGACCTATACCCGCACCTTGCGCCCTGGCGAGTTCGTGCGCATCGGCGACCATGAAGGCACCGTGACCGAACTGGGCATGTTCACCACCCGGATCCGCACCGGCCTGGGGGAGGTGCTGACCATCCCCAACTCGATGATCACCAACACCGTGACCAAGAACTACTCACGCACCGTGCAGGGGCCCGGCTACGTGGTCGACACCACCGTGACCATCGGCTACGACACCCCTTGGCGGCAGGTGGAAGCCATGCTGTTGGAAGCCGCCAGGCGCACCAACGGTGTACTGGAGGTTCCCGCGCCCCAGGTGTTCCAGACCGCACTGTCGGATTTCTACCCCGAGTACCGCCTGGTGGCCCAGGCCATCCCCAGCCAGCCTCGTCCGCGCGCCGTGCTGCTGAGCGAACTGCACGCCAACATCCAGGATGTGTTCAACGAGTACGACGTGCAGATCATGTCGCCCCATTACCTGGGCGACCCGTCCGAGGAAAAACGCGTGCCTCGTGACCAGTGGTTCAAGGCGCCGGCGCACACCCCTGACCCGTCTTGAGTGTGTTGATTCAGGGCCACTTTCCCGTCGGCGGAAGGGCCTGGGGGCAGACGTCGCGGTGCGTTTGCGCACGCCCACCGTGTGCAGGGCTTGATAAATAGCCATGGAAAACCACACTTCAGAGGAGGAATCTGGATGAGCGTGGGCGCTTGATTGCGTCAGGAGGTGTTCAAATGACTCATAGCCCCTCAGTTCAAACCATCTTGCGTGACCGTGCCGCCGCCGGCCAGCGCCTGGTGGAACCGCTGCTCAGATACGCACAACAATCCGACGTGATTGTCCTGGCCTTGCCACGGGGCGGGGTGCCGGTCGCCTATGAAATCGCCACGGCCCTCAAGGTCCGGCTGGACCTGATGCTGGTCCGCAAGCTGGGGGTGCCCACCCACCAGGAGTACGCCATGGGCGCGATTGCCAGTGGCGGCATTCAAATCGTCAATCAGGATGCGTTGCGGGCCAACCGTATCGAGCAAGGCACCTTCGATGCGGTGGTCGCCCGGGAAACCCGGGAGCTGCTGCGTCGTGAACAGGCCTACCGGGCGAAGCGTGCGCCACCCGTACTAAAGAATCAGGTGGTGATTCTGGTGGACGACGGCCTGGCGACCGGCGCCTCGATGATGGCCGCGATACAGGCCGTGCGCCGGCACGGGCCAGCGCGCATGGTGGTGGCGGTACCGGTGGCGCCGCTGGACACGCTGGAGGCATTGCGCGACGAAGTGAACGAGCTAGTGTGCCCGATCATTCCCGAGTGGCTGGTGTCGATCGGGTACTGGTACCAGAACTTCGAGCAAACGTCGGATCAGGAGGTGATCGATCTGCTGCAACGTGCCTGGCAACGGGAGGCCGAGAGCGGTGCAGGCCCTGAAGGGCAAGCCAATGCGTGAGGGCCTAGCCTGCCGGCAGGGTGCCGGTCGTGTAGGTGGTGAGTGCTGACGCCTCCTTCAGGGTGTTGGAGGCCAGCTCGCCAAAGGATGCCGCGGGATCGACATAACGCAGGGCCGACTTGACGTCCTTCCAGCCCACATAGTTCATGATCGCCTTGATATCCCAGCCATTGGCGGATGCCCAGGTGGCGAAGCCCCTGCGCAACGAGTGGCTGGTGTAGAACGGCGCGGGGACGCCGGTGCGTTGAAAGACCCGGCGCAGCAAGGGGATCAGGCTGTTGGTGTTGAACCCGTCCTCGGCCAGGTTGCCCCAACGATCGAGTTTGCGAAACACCGGCCCATAAGCCATGCCAGCGGCGGTAATCCAGTTCGAATACGCCTCGACCGGGCAGAGTTTTTTCAGCGCCGGGGTGCGAAAGGTGGTGCCCAGGTGCTGGCGATCGCCTTTGCTGTGGGGCAAGTAAAAGGTGATCCCGGAGCCTGGCTCGACCTGGACATGCTCGACCCTCAGGCGTGACAGCTCATCGCCGCGAAACCCGCGCCAGAACCCGATCAACACCAGCGCGATATCGCGCCGATTGCGTAGCACGGTCGTCAGGTCATGCCGCTCGGCGGCCTGTTGCGCTTCGTGCTCCAGCCAATTGACCGCTTGCTCCAGATGCTGCAGGAGCAGGGGAGGCGCCTGCTTTTCCCGGGCCGGATGCAAGGTCCGGATGCCCTTGATCATTTGCCGCACCGCCGGCGTCTTCGTCGGGTCGGGAAACCCCTGGGTGATATGCCACTGCGCCAGGGCGGCCAGGCGCTGCTTCAGCGTACTGATGGCATGCTGATCGGCGTATTCGGCCAGGTAACGCACGATGCTGTCGCCGGTCGCCGGCAGGAACCCGCCCCAGGTCACTTCGAAGTGCTCCACCGCCGCCCGGTAGCTGCGCCGGGTGTTTTCCCGAGTACCGGCTTGCAGGTAGCGGTCTACCTTGTTCATCTCGAACTCTCCACACGGCAAAGGTGTTTTTTGCCCATGGAAGTAGAACGCAAAATCCGGAAAACATCAAAATTCCATAAAAAATAAAGGCTTGGATCTGATGTGGGTAGCGAAGCCAGGTGCCTTTGGCGGGCTGCGTTGGATTGGCACCGCCTGGTGTACCTCAGGATCACGTCTTTCGTCCTCATTTTTGATCGAACTGGGCGCGTGGATCATCGTGGCATCGACGATAGTGTCCTGAGGGGCAGGCGCGCGAACTGGCCGCATTGGCGTGATTTCATACAGCGCCTCTTCCACCGCTGGGTCGCTCAGGGATAACCCGTACCTGATCCAACTCGGCGAGGAGCCATTCGCGGCGGGTTTGCTTACGCTTTCCGGCATATTCGAAGTCGGAAAGGCTCATCAGACTCATGGGCGACTCGGATCAGGTGTGAGGGTGTATTTCAGTACATCTGAGACTTGTTTGGATATTTCCTTACTTTCACTCTATTTATCGAAAGTATCCAAATTGTTTTTTAATGTGTCGCGGTTGGAATTGTTGCAAATATATACCGAGGTATTGAGAGTGACTTGCGTCGGGCCTATATTTCAATCCGCCGATTGCAGTGATCATTGTTTTTGCGAGAAAAACAAAACAACAATCGCCCCACTCAAACCTAGCCAGGAATTATTCCATGCGAAAATACAAATCTTTATTTGCGGGCCTGCTTCTCGCCGGGTTGCTCAGCCCACTCTCCAGTTATGGGCAGCAGGTGGAGGCCAAGTCCGACATTCGAGCGTTTGCCTCATCTCCTCAATGGCTGACAACAAAAGTTTATATAGAAGGAGCCCCGGAAGTAGACGTCAAGGATAAATATCCGGGCGTGGTTGGAATATCAATGTGGGATCCTGAACGCAATCGTTATGAATTTTTTTATACCGATACAGGACAGTCAAAGTATGACAACGGCGGCGGCGGTTACTTTCTTGTCACCGGCGATAAAAAAACCCATATTCTGGTACCTGATACAGGCTCGGTCAAAACCGTGGTCAGGAGACTGGAAAAACTGAATAACGAAGAGTTCACCTATTCGCGGGAGGTGCCTCGCGACATGGTAGAAACCAACGCCCCTGTTCGAATTTATGTGGTCCATGCGCCCTACACGGGACCTATAAAGACCTCTATGTCCCACTAAATACACGCCAACAAACTTTCATAAGACCATTGTTTCGATACTGCCAGGCACCCGCATCAAATGATGCCGCATTTGAACGACACCCACAAAAAACCAACCATAAAAAGGCAATGCAACATGAGAATAAAATTCAAATCATTGTTGATGTGTACATTTCTGTTGTCCGCAATTTTCTCGGCTGGCGCCAATGCTCAACCCGCAGCGCCCCCGGAGGTAAAGCATGTTGTCGCCACACCAGATAATGCAATCATGCTGACTGTGTTCCTGAAGCACGATCAATCACGCCCATTAGGGGAGCTGAGAGCTCAGATGGCCAAACAGGGGTTTTACAAGGCGTTTCCTCCTGCGGGGGTAGAGGTTGTCAGTTGGAATATAACCATGGGCATCGGACACGTCATCGTTCTACGCTTACCCGCCTCACGCTTGGCAGCGGTAAACCTCGCACTCGAAAACACCGCGTGGGGAAGTTACACGACAGAGTTCTTTCCTACATATGATTACAAAGCAATAGCACAGGCAGAACTAAACAAGGTACGACAAGCCAATCCTGCCCAGTAATTCCAGAACAGGTGCACAGCGTCTGCAGCATGCCGAGGCGCTTGCATCCCTCCTAGGGAGGGTCTGAAGTACTCATGTATTTCTGACTGACTGCAGCGCCTGCTGATTTTGAAAGCACCCAAACGATCCTAGCCCCTCGTTTCTGGCTTTTTGGCCACCGCGAGCACTTCGCAGCAGCCATTTTCCGCATTACTGGCGCACCTCTCCTGCAGTCGTCAGTCAATACCGGCGCGCCATCCACAGGTGCGACAGTGCGTACAACGTCACCAACTGCGCGGAGTTCTTCGCCAAGCCACGAAAACGTACCCTTACATAACCAAACTGGCGCTTGATCACCCGAACGGGTGCTCGATCTCAGGTTCTCCTCGCCATCCAGCAGTTTGTCGACCTGGGTGACGTCCGCGACATTGACCGCCTGACCACCACTTTGCGTCACACACCGTGGCGAGCGCACACGCCCGCAACCCTCTGCGCCCGGGCCTTTGCGCGGGAGCAGCTTTTTCCTCGCCAGCAACGACAAAAATCATAATTTCGTAAATTCCCGCCTCCCAACAGAATGCCGCCAACACCCCCTTGTACCGATAGCCGCAACCGTAAAACAACAATGATCAGCCCCAGAGGCGGCAGCCATGGTCGATCTGAATCAACCCAACTTTCAGAAGTACACAGCCATGACAGTTGAAAAAAGACACATAGATACCCTTGTCGTTGGCGCCGGTCAGGCCGGCGTGGCCATGAGTGAACACTTGAGCCGACTGGGCGTCCCGCACCTGGTTCTTGAGCGCAACCGCATCGCCGAAGCCTGGCGTACGGGGCGCTGGGATTCGCTGGTGGCCAACGGCCCGGCCTGGCATGACCGCTTCCCTGGTCTTGAGTTCCAGGGCCTGGACCCGGACGCCTTTGCCGGCAAGGAACAGGTCGCCGATTACTTCGAAGCCTATGCCCGCAAGTTCAACGCACCGGTACGCACCGGCGTGGACGTGCAGAAGGTCGAGCGCAACAGCGGTCGGCCGGGCTTTACCGTCGAAACCTCGGAGGGCGTGATCGAGGCCAACCAGGTGGTGGTGGCGACCGGTCCCTTCCAGCGTCCGGTGATCCCGCCGATTGCCACTGAAGTGCCAGGCATCACGCAGATCCACTCGGCCCAGTACCGTAATCCGCAGCAACTGCCAGAAGGTGCGGTGCTGGTGGTGGGGGCTGGCTCGTCGGGCGTGCAGATTGCCGATGAACTGCAACGCGCCGGCAAGCAGGTCTATCTCTCCGTGGGGGCGCACGATCGCCCGCCGCGCGCCTATCGCAACCGCGACTTCTGCTGGTGGCTGGGCGTGCTCGGCGAATGGGATGCGGAAGTGGTCCAGGCGGGCAAGGAGCACGTGACCATCGCGGTCAGTGGTGCGCGTGGCGGCCATACGGTTGATTTCCGCCGGCTGGCCCATCAGGGCCTGACACTGGTCGGCCTGACGAATTCGTTCGCCGATGGCGTGGTGACCTTCGAATCGAATCTGGCGGACAACATTGCCCGCGGCGATGAGAACTACCTGGCGCTGCTCGATGCGGCCGACGCCTACATTGCGCGCAACGGCCTGGACCTGCCGGAAGAACCGCAAGCCCGCGCCTTGCTGGCGGACCCACCGTGCCTGACCCAGCCCATTTTGCAACTGGACCTGGCCGAGGCCGGGGTGACCTCGATCATCTGGGCCACCGGTTACTCGGTGGACTACAGCTGGCTGAAGGTCAACGCCCTCGACGCCAGCGGCAAGCCCCGGCATCAACGCGGGGTGTCCAGCGAGCCGGGGGTTTACTTCGTCGGCCTGCCGTGGCTGACGCGCCGGGGCTCGGCATTTATCTGGGGCGTGTGGCACGACGCCAAGCACATTGGCGACCACATCGTTAAGCAGCGCACCTACCTCGCTTATCGCGACGCCTCGCAACGCCAGGCAGAGCCCGAGCCGACGTCCGTTTCACCGGTCCACGCCACCAGCCTCATGGGAGTCCGTTAATGCCTACTCATACCCGCATCCGCATGTTCAACACCCAGGACACTTACCCCAACCAGACCCTGGACAACGACCTGTGCCAGGCCGTGCGAGCCGGCAACACGGTGTATGTCCGTGGCCAGGTGGGGACCGATTTCAACGGCCAACTGGTGGGCCTCGGTGACCCCCGCGCCCAGGCGGAGCAGGCCATGCGCAACGTCAAGCAACTGCTCGAGGAAGCCGGCAGCGACCTTAGCCATATCGTCAAGACCACCACCTACCTGATCGACCCGCGTTATCGCGAGCCGGTGTACCAGGAGGTCGGCAAGTGGCTCAAGGGCGTGTTCCCGATCTCCACCGGGCTGGTGGTCAGTGCCCTGGGGCAGCCGCAGTGGCTGATGGAAATCGATGTGATCGCGGTGATCCCCGAATAAGGAGTCAATCATGACCTTTTCCATTGTCGGACGGTGTGCCGAGACCGGTCAGCTGGGCATTGCCATCAGTTCCTCGAGCATCGCCGTGGGGGCACGCTGCCCCTGGCTGCGCGCCGGGGTCGGCGCGGTGTCGAGTCAGAACATCACCTTGCCGGCCCTGGGGCCGCAGATTCTGGACGGGCTGGCCGCCGGACTGTCCCCGGACCAGGCGCTGGACCGGGGCTTGAGCAGCAATGGCTTCAGCCAGTACCGCCAGGTGGCGGTGGTCGATGCCCAGGGCCGCACGGCGCTGTTCAGCGGCAACCATGCGCTGGGCACGCACAACGCGCTGGCCGGCGTGCAATGCGTGGCGGCCGGCAACCTGTTGGCCAGCCGCGCCGTGATCGACGCCATGGTCACGGCATTTGAAAGCAGCGAAGGCTGTCTCGCGGCGCGCTTGCTCAGTGCGTTGCAGGCCGGCCAGGACGCCGGCGGGGAAGCCGGGGCGGTGCACTCGGCGGCGCTGTCGGTGGTCGGTGACCTGACCTGGCCCATCGTCGACCTGCGCGTGGACTGGGCCGAGGACAATCCGATCGGCGAACTGGCCAGGCTCTGGGACGCCTATCAGCCTCAACTACAGGATTACCTGACCCGCGCCCTCAATCCGACCCTGGCCCCCAGCTATGGAGTGCCCGGCGATGAGTGAGCTGCGCAGCCGGGCCCTGTTGGCGCAGCTGGTGGGCTTTGCCACGGTCAGCCGCGACTCCAACCTGGAGTTGATCGCGTTCGTGCGTAACTACCTGCACGGCCTGGGTGTGGATTGCCAGCTGATCTACAACGCGCAGCGGACCAAGGCCAACCTGCTGGCCACGATCGGCCCGAGGGTGGCTGGCGGCATCCTGTTGTCCGGGCACACCGACGTGGTTCCGGTGGACGGGCAGGCCTGGACGGTCGAACCGTTCTGCCTGAGCGAGCAGGGCGGCAAGCTGTACGGGCGTGGCACGGCGGACATGAAAGGCTACCTGGCCTCGGTACTGGCCGCCGTGCCGGTGTTTCTCGACAGCCAACTGCGGCGCCCGGTGCACCTGGCGTTTTCATACGACGAAGAGGTGGGGTGCCTGGGCGTCCGCAGCCTGCTGGAGGCCCTGCCAGCGCATATCCCGGCGCCGGCGCTGTGCCTGATTGGCGAGCCGACGGAGCTCAAGCCAGTGCTCGGCCACAAGGGCAAGCTGGCGATGCGGTGCCATGTACGAGGGGCGGCCTGTCATTCGGCCTACGCGCCGTATGGGGTCAACGCCATCGAACAGGCTGCGCGGCTGATTGGCCGGCTGGGGGAGATCGGCGCGCAGCTGGCCGATCCTCGGCGGCATGACGAGCGCTTCGACCCCGCGTACTCCACCGTGCAAGTCGGCGTGATCGAGGGCGGCACGGCCTTGAACATCGTGCCGGCCGATTGCCGCTTCGACTTCGAAGTACGGGCGCTGCCGGACTTCGCCCCGCAAGGGGTGGTGGAGGCGCTGCAAGGATACGCCGAGCAGACGCTGCTGCCAGCGATGCAGGCGGTGAAGGCCGACAGCGCCATCCACTTCGAAACCCTGTCGGCTTATCCGGGCCTGGCGACACCGGTGGACAGCGCCGCCGCCCGGCTGATCGCCAGGCTGTGTGGCAGCGATGCCTTTGGCACGGTGGCGTTCGGTACCGAAGGGGGCTTGTTTGACCAGGCCGGCATCCCCTCGGTGGTCTGCGGCCCCGGCAGCATGGAGCAGGGACACAAACCCGACGAGTACGTCAGCGTCGAGCAAATGGCGGCCTGTGACCGCCTGATGGATCGCCTGGCGGTCTACCTGAGTGAACCGGACGATGAATAACGACAAGGTAATGACGGTGAACGATTTCAATCAATGGACAGCCCTGGCGGCACGGCAGCGCTTGATCGACACCGCGCTGATCGACGGCGCGCCCTGTGAAGCTGCGGAGGGTGCACGGCTGGCGGTGATCAACCCGGCGACCGGCCAAGTGCTCGCCGAGGTGGCGGCCTGCGCTGAGCAGGATGTCGACCTGGCCGTGCGCAGCGCCCGGCGGGCTTTTGCCCAAGGCCCTTGGGCGCGCATGGCACCGACTGAACGCAAGGCGGTGTTGCTGCGCCTGTCGCAGTTGATGCTAGCCCACCGCGAGGAACTGGCGCTGCTCGATTCGTTGAGCATGGGCAAGCCGGTAATGGACGCCTGGAACATCGACGTGCCCGGCGCTGCCCATGTGTTCGCCTGGTATGGCGAGAGCCTGGACAAGCTGTATGACCAGGTTGCGCCCACGGCGGCGAATGTGTTGGCCACCATCACCCGGGAACCGTTGGGAGTGATTGCAGCGGTGGTGCCGTGGAATTTCCCGCTGGACATGGCCGCCTGGAAACTCGCCCCGGCACTGGCTGCGGGTAACAGCGTGGTGCTCAAGCCTGCCGAACAGTCGCCGTTCTCGGCGTTGCGCCTGGCTGAACTGGCGCTGGAAGCCGGCTTGCCGCCCGGGGTGCTGAACGTGGTGCCGGGGCTCGGTGAGCAGGCCGGCCGCGCGCTGGGCCTGCACCCAGACGTGGATGCGCTGGTGTTCACCGGTTCGACCGAAGTCGGCAAGTACTTCATGCAGTACTCGGCGCAGTCGAACCTCAAGCAGGTCTGGCTGGAGTGCGGTGGCAAGAGCCCGAACCTGGTGTTCGCCGATTGCCAGGACCTGGATCTGGCGGCTGCGAAGGCGGCGTTCGGGATCTTCTTCAACCAGGGCGAGGTGTGCTCGGCCAACTCGCGCCTGCTGGTACAGCGCTCAATCCTTGATGAGTTCGTCGAGCGCCTGATCGTCCAGGCGCGCCTGTGGCAGCCGGGTAACCCGCTGGATCCGGCGAGCCGCGCCGGGGCCATTGTCGACACGCGGCAGACCCGGCGAATCCTGCAGTACATCGAACAGGCCACCGCCGAGGGTGCTCGCCTGGTGTGCGGTGGCCGGCAGCTGACGGTCGACGGTTCGAGCAACTTCATCGAGCCGACGATCTTTACCGACGTACACGCCGGGATGCAACTGGCCCGGGAAGAGGTGTTCGGCCCAGTACTGGCGATCACCGTGTTCGATGACGAGGAGCAGGCGATCGCCCTGGCCAACGAGCACATCTACGGGCTGGCGGCGTCCGTCTGGACCGACGACCTGAACCGTGCGCACCGCGTGGCGCGGCGACTGAACGCGGGCACGGTGTCGGTCAATACGGTGGATGCGCTGGATGTCACGGTGCCCTTTGGCGGCGGCAAGCAGTCGGGCTTTGGCCGGGACCTGTCGCTGCATGCGTTCGACAAGTACACGCAACTCAAGACCACCTGGATTCAGTTGCGCGGCTGACGGCCCAATCACCGGGCATCCGCCGTACAAACAATCGATTTGTTCTCCCTACAACAACAAAACGGAGCAACCGATGGACAGTTCCTCAAGCGTGCCGCTACACCCCCTTGCCCCGGCGCAGGCCGGCCCCCGCAAACGCCTGGGCTTCAGCGCCCTGTTGGCGGTTGCCGTGGGCCTGGTGGTCTCCCAGGGCGTGATGGTTCTGATGCTGCAAGGTGCCGGGATCGCCGGCATGGGCTTTATCGTACCGTTGGCTCTGGCCTGGCTGCTGGCCCTGAGCTACGCCTGTTCGTTCTCGGAACTGGCGCTGATGATTCCCCGCGCCGGCAGCCTGAGCAGCTACACCGAAGTCGCCATCGGCCAGTTCCCGGCGATTCTCGCGACCTTCTCCGGCTATGTGGTGGTGGCGATGTTCGCCCTGTCGGCCGAGCTGCTGCTGATGGAGTTCATCATCGACAAGGTCTACCCGCACTCGATGCCGCCCCTGAGCGTGGCCTTTGGCGTGTTGCTGCTGTTCACCGTGCTCAACCTGTTCAACATCGACATCTTTGCCCGCCTGCAGACCGTTCTGGCGCTGGTGATGATGGTGATGTTGCTGGTCATGGGCCTGGGCGCGCTGACCAGCGAAGGGGCCGGTAGTGTCTCCGCCCTGGTGGCGACATCGGGCTGGAACCCCATGGGCCTGGGGGTGATCGCACTGGCCGCGATGGCGGTGTGGGGCTTTGTCGGGGCCGAATTCGTCTGCCCGCTGGTGGAAGAGACCCGGCACCCGGAACGCAATATCCCGGCCTCGATGATGGTCGGCCTGACGGTGATCTTCCTGATCATCGCCCTGTACTGCGTGGGCGCGCTGCTCACCGTGCCGCAGGCGGAGCTGGCGAGCAATGGCCTGCCTCACTACCTGTTCGCTACCACGGTGTTCGGTGAAGCGGGGCAGGTGTTGCTGGTCACCGCCGCGATCACTGCTACCTGCAGCACCCTCAACAGTTCGTTGGCGGCGATCCCGCGCATGTTGCTGGGCATGGCCCAAAGCGGCCAGGCGTTCGGCGTGTTCAAGCGCCAGGGCACACGCAGCGGCGCCCCCTGGGTCGCAGTGCTGTTCGTGTCTGCCGTCACCGGCCTGCCATTGCTGCTGATGCACGACAACCCGGACGCAATCAATCGCCTGCTGTTGGCGGCGGCCCTGGCCTGGTTGCTGGCCTACATCATCACCCACATCAACGTGATCGCCCTGCGTCGCCGTTATCCGCATGTGCACCGGCCGTTTCGCACGCCGTTCTACCCGTTGCCGCAGCTGTTTGGCATCGCCGGCATGCTCTTTGCCATCTGGCACGTGTCACCGAGCCCCGAGATGACCGTGCCGATTTTCGCCAGCGCCGGCGTAGTGCTGGCCATCGTCTCGCTGATCGCCGTGGTGTGGATCAAATGCGTGATGCGCAAGCCACTGTTCAGGCCCGAGCCGCTGGAGCCTGCGCTGGGCAGCCGTACTGACAACCTCAATAATCAAGGAGAGCTGTAATGAACGCAAAACTCGACACCCCCCGCAGCACCCAGGACTACCAGGCGCTGGACGCGGCGCACCACATCCATGCATTCCTGGACCAGAAGGCACTCAACGCCGAAGGCCCGCGGGTGATCGTGCGCGGTGAGGGCCTGGCGTTGTGGGACAACGACGGCAAGCGCTACCTGGACGGCATGTCGGGCCTGTGGTGCACCAACCTCGGCTACGGCCGCAAGGACCTGGCCGCCGCTGCCAGCCGCCAGTTGGAGCAACTGCCGTACTACAACATGTTCTTCCACACCACCCACCCGGCCGTGGTGGAGTTGTCCGAGCTGCTGTTCAGCTTGCTGCCGGATCACTACAGCCACGCCATCTATACCAACTCTGGTTCCGAAGCCAACGAGGTGCTGATCCGCACTGTGCGTCGCTACTGGCAGATCCTCGGCCAGCCGCAGAAGAAGATCATGATCGGTCGCTGGAATGGCTACCACGGCTCGACCCTGGGGGCCACGGCGCTGGGCGGGATGAAGTTCATGCACGAAATGGGCGGGGTGATTCCGGACGTCGCGCACATCGACGAGCCGTACTGGTTCGCCCACGAAGGCGACCTGAGCCCGGCCGAGTTCGGCCTGCGCGCGGCCCGCCAGCTGGAAGAGAAGATCCTTGAACTGGGCGCCGAGAATGTCGCGGCGTTCGTTGCCGAGCCGTTCCAGGGCGCCGGCGGCATGATCTTCCCGCCGGAAAGCTACTGGCCGGAAATCCAGCGTATCTGCCGTCAATACGACGTGCTGTTGTGCGCTGACGAAGTGATCGGCGGCTTTGGTCGCACCGGTGAATGGTTTGCCCACGAACACTTCGGTTTCGAGCCCGACACCCTGTCCATCGCCAAGGGCCTGACCAGCGGCTACATCCCCATGGGCGGTTTGATCCTGTCCAAGCGCATGGCCCAGGCGCTGGTGGAGCAGGGTGGAGTGTTTGCCCACGGCCTGACCTATTCTGGGCACCCGGTCGCGGCGGCAGTGGCCATCGCCAACCTCAAGGCCCTGCGCGACGAAGGCATCGTCACCCGGGTCAAGCAGGACACCGGGCCTTACCTGCAGCGTTGCCTGCGCGAGGCCTTCGACGACCATCCGTTGATCGGCGAGATCCAGGGCACCGGCCTGGTGGCCGCCCTGCAATTTGCCGAAGACAAGGCCAGCCGCAAGCGCTTTGCCAACGAAAACGACATGACCTGGCAATGCCGCACCTTCGGCTTTGAAGAGGGCCTGATCATTCGCTCGACTCTGGGCCGGATGATCATGGCGCCGGCATTGGTGGCTAGCCACGCCGACATCGACGAACTGGTCGACAAGACCCGTATTGCAGTAGACCGCACCGCCCGCGCCTACGGTCGCCGATAAGCAGTCCGCGCCGGCTCGTGCGGGCGAGCCGGCATTCCCGAGGAACCGATCCATGTCCAGATCCTTGCGTTGCAGTGTTCCGTTTGCCTTGGCCCTGTTGTGCGGCAGTGTGTCAGCCGCGCCCCAGAGCCTCACCGTGATTTCATTTGGCGGTGCCACCAAGCAGGCCCAGGACAAGGCCTACTTCCAACCCTTCAACGCCAGCGGTGCAGGAAACATCGTCGCTGGCGAATACAACGGCGAGCTGTCGAAAATCAAGGCCATGGTCGCGGCGGGTCACACCAGCTGGGACGTGGTCGAAGTCGAAAGCCCCGAATTGCTGCGCGGCTGTGAAGAAGGCCTGTTCGAGAAACTCGACCTGACGCGGCTGGGGGATCCGGCGCATTTCGTCCCCGGCGCGCTCACCGAGTGCGGGGTGGCCACCTATGTCTGGTCGATGGTCCTGGCCTTCGACCAGAGCAAGTTGAGCAAGGCTCCGGGGTCCTGGGCGGACTTCTGGAACGTTGCCGAGTTTCCCGGCAAGCGCGGCTTGCGCAAAAGCGCCAAGTACTCCCTGGAAATCGCCTTGCTGGCCGACGGGGTCAAGGCCGACGATCTGTACAAGGTGTTGAACACGCCCCAGGGGGTGACGCGGGCCTTTGCCAAGCTGGACCAGCTCAAGCCGAACATCCAGTGGTGGGAGGCAGGCGCCCAGCCGGCGCAGTGGCTGGTGGCGGGGGATGTGGTGATGAGCGCGGCCTACAACGGGCGGATTGCCTCGGCGCAAAAGGAAGGCATGGCGCTGAGTATCGTCTGGCCCCACAGCCTGTATGACCCGGAGTACTGGGCCGTGGTCAAGGGCACGCCGAACAAGGCACTGGCCGAGGACTTCATCGCCTTTGCCAGCCAGCCCCAGACCCAGAAGGTGTTCTCGCAGAACATCCCCTATGGGCCCGTGCATCGTCAGGCGCTGGCACTGTTACCGCCTGCGGTGCAGGAGCAACTGCCAACCGCCGCCGCCAACCTGGCCGACGCACGGGCAGTGGACGCGGAGTTCTGGGTCGATCATGGCGAAGAGCTTGAGCAGCGCTTCAACGCCTGGGCGGCTCGCTAGCTAGAATGTAGGAGCGAGCTAGCTCGCGATGGATGTCAACGATAACGCGTGCGTTCTGAATAAACGCGTTGCGCTTGAGTTCATCGCGAGTATGCTCGCTCCTACCCATCGGCAGGCATCAAGCGCGGCCTCACATCAACCATTGCGCAAACTGTTCCTTGCAGTACTCCACAAACAACTGCGCAGGCTTGGTCAGCTGCGCACGTTTGAGCCAGCCGGCGACCAGCGCCGAACCTGTGACGTCCTCGGCAATCGCCACACAGACCAACTGCTGACCATCGTAGGTGCTGCTCGAGTGTGGCCGCGTCACCAGGACCGCGAAGCCGAAGCCCTGGCCCACCATGCCGCGCACCATTTCGATCGACGGCGAGCTGAAGACGATGTTCGGGGTCAGCCCCAGCTCTTCGAAAATGCTCACGAAGTACGTCCGGCTCGGCTGCACATCCAGCAAGATCATCGGCTCGAGCGCCAAATCT
This sequence comes from Pseudomonas sp. Irchel s3a18, assembly GCF_900187535.1. Classification (NCBI taxonomy): domain Bacteria; kingdom Pseudomonadati; phylum Pseudomonadota; class Gammaproteobacteria; order Pseudomonadales; family Pseudomonadaceae; genus Pseudomonas; species Pseudomonas sp. Irchel s3a18. The sequence continues at coordinate 173,272 of NZ_FYDV01000001.1, forward strand.
CGCAGCGACACTTGGGCCTGATCTGCAAACCGATGCCCCACCGGCAGCAAGGCATAGGGCCGTTGCGGGGCCATTAGCGCTTCGGTTTCGATGGTGCTGTCCAAATCGTGTTCATAAAAGATCGCCAGGTCGAAGCGTCCACCCGTGAGGCCTTGCACCAGTTCCTGCTGTTCGCCGTCCTGCAGGCGAATCTCCACGCCCGGGTAGCGCTGGTGAAAACCGGCGATCAGGCGCGGCAGGTAGAGCGGGGCGACGGTTTCGAAGCAGCCGATATCGATCTGCCCGCTGACCACATCGTTGTCGGCCAGCGCGTTCTGCTCGAACTCCCGCGCCATGCGCAGCAGTTCCTGGGCCTTGCGGTAGAAGCGCGCGCCGCTGGGAGTCAATGACACGCCCTGGGCGTGGTGACGGATCAACAATTGCACGCCGAAGCTGTCTTCCAGGCCCTTGATGGCCGTGGAGATCGACGGCTGGGCGATGTACAGCTTGCGGGAGGCTTCTGCAACGCTGCCACATTCGACGGTGGTGACGAAGTACTTCAACTGACGCAGGGAATAGGACGCCACGGCGTACCTCAGGCTTGGGGTTTTACCTACCTTACTCCGTCCGGCGCCCGGCGGGGTGCGGGCTCTGCTGTGGATTTTGCTGGGCATTGACGACATTTTAGCGTGCGCGTCTCCAGGGCCGGTTCTGGCGTACTGGATCACACGAGTAAACGCAGTTTTGACGATTACAGATGCGATAACGCTCAATTATTCAATCAGACAAACACGCTAATTGGCATCGTTGGCTTTGACATCAATGGAATGTATATACATAGTACGTAATACAGTACGAAATCGTAGGAGCAACACATGGCCCGTGGCGGCGTAAACAAGGCAATCGTGCAGAAAGCGCGGGAGGCATTGCTGGCGCGTGGAGAACATCCAAGCATCGATGCCGTACGGATAGAGCTGGGCAATACCGGCTCGAAAACCACGATTCATCGTTATTTGAAGGAACTCGAAGACCTCGATCTGCGCCGTGGCGCGCCCCAGCAGGCCCTCAGCGACGAGCTTGGCGAGCTGGTGTCACGGTTGGCGTTGCGCTTGCAGGAAGAGAGCGAGGAGCGCTTCGAGCAGGCGCTGAAGGTGTCCCAGGCCGAGCAGGCCGCACTCAATGAGCAACTCAGCGCCAGCCAGGCTGCGCTGGCGCACCTGCAACAGCAGCACGATATCCAGCGTGTCGCCCTGGAAACCGAGTCCGGCGAGCTGCACACCTGCCGTACGACCTTGCAGGCCGAACAGACCCGCAATGCACGGCTGAGCCAGTCGAACCTGGACCTTGAGGTGCACCTCAAGGACAAGCAGGAGCAGGTGCGCTCCCTGGAAGAAAAGCACCAGCATGCCCGTGATGCGCTTGAGCACTACCGCGCCGCGAGCAAGGAGCAACGGGAGCAGGAGCAGCGCCGGCATGAGGGGCAGTTGCAACAGGTGCAGATGGAGATGCGTCATCTGCAGCAGACGCTGATCATCAAGCAGGATGAAGTGACACAGTTGAACCGCGATAACGAGCGCCTGCTCACCGAGGCCCGGCAGCAGCACAAGGCCAATCTGGGACTGGAAACGGTGGTGGATCGTCAGCGCAGTGAAATCGGTGCGCTGAAGATCCAGGTGGCGCAAGTGGAGGGCGGCAAGCAGGTGTTGCTGGAGCAGGTCGCCCATTTGCAGCGTGAGGTCAGCGAATGGGGCGATGTGTCAGCACGTCAATCCGCCGAGATTGCCGAACTGCTGAAAACCCTGGAGGCGGTTGAGCCTCCCCCTGAAGACAAGGCCGAGGCGTGACCGGGCTGCGCCGACCCTGGCGGTCGGCGTAGCGCCCCGTCAGAACTGCTCGGCGCTGAGTCCATAAAGCGGCGCGCTGCCAGCGCGAATGCAGGCTTCCAGACCCAGGGTGCGGGGCAGCAAGCGGCTGAAGTAAAATTCCGCGGTGGCCAGTTTGGCGCTGTAGAAGGCAGGGTCCTGAGCGTGGTGCTGGCGAGCCACGGCGGCCATCCGTGCCCACATCCAGGCATAGGCGACATAGCCGAACAGGTGCAGGTACTCCACCGACGCGGCACCGACTTCGTTGGGGCTGCCTTTGGCCTGGGTCAGCAACCAGTCACTGGTGCTTTCCAGGCGTTGCACGGCATCCAGCAACGGCGCGGCAAAAGGCGCGTCCGCCTGGCTGGCGAACTGGCGGATCTGTGCGGTGAACGAGCGCAAGCCTTCACCGCCATTGGCCACGACTTTGCGACCCAGCAAGTCCAAAGCCTGGATCCCGTTGGTGCCTTCGTAGATCTGCGCGATACGCACATCACGGACCAGTTGCTCCTGACCCCACTCGCGAATATAGCCGTGGCCACCGAACACCTGCTGGCCATGGATGCAGCTGTCCAGTCCGGTGTCGGTAAAGAACGCCTTGGCCACCGGCGTGAGCAGGGCCACCAGGGCGGCGGCCTGCTGTTGCTCAAGGGCATCATCGCTGAACTTGGCCAGGTCCAGTTGCTGCCCGACGTAGCAGGCAAAGGCGCGTCCTCCCTCGGTCATGGCTTTCATGCTGAGCAGCATGCGCCGTACATCGGCATGCACGATGATCGGGTCGGCGGCCTTTTCCTCGGCCACCGGACCGGTGGCGGCGCGGCTCTGCAAGCGTTCCCGGGCGTAGCCGACCGCCGCCTGGTAAGAGGCCTCGGCGCAGCCAATGCCCTGGATGCCAATGGATAAGCGCTCGTAGTTCATCATGGTGAACATCGCCGCCAGGCCCTTGTTCGGCTCGCCGATCAGATGACCGATGGCACCGTCGAAGTTCATGACGCAGGTGGCCGAGGCCTTGATGCCCATCTTGTGCTCGATCGAGCCACAACTCACGGCGTTACGGGCACCCAGCGTGCCGTCGGGGTTGACCATGACTTTGGGCACCAGAAACAGTGAAATGCCCTTGGCCCCGGTCGGTGCATTGGGCAGCTTGGCCAGTACCAGGTGGATGATGTTTTCAGTCAGGTCCTGTTCGCCACCGGTAATGAAGATCTTGCTCCCGGTGATCGAATAGCTGCCATCGGCCCGTGGCTCGGCGCGACTGCGAATCAACCCCAGGTCAGTGCCGGCATGGGCTTCGGTGAGGCACATGGAACCGGCCCAGCGGCCTTCGTACATGGGCGGCAGATAGGTGGTTTTCAGGGTTTCGCTGGCGTGGGCGTCGATGGCCAGGCAGGCGCCGGAGCTCAGGGCCGAATACAGGGCAAAACTGGAGCCGGCGGCGTAGAGCATTTCTTCGAACTGCACGGCGAGCATCTTGGGCATGCCCATGCCGCCGTAGCCTGGGTTACCGGACAAACCGACCCAACCGCCGTTGATGTAGGTGGCATACGCCTGCTTGAAGCCGCGAGGGGTGCTGACCTCGCCATTCAGCCATTGCGCGCCTTCTTCATCGCCACTGCGGTTGAGCGGGGCGATCAGTTGTCCGGTGACCTTGGCGGCTTCTTCGAGAATCGCGTCGGCGGTGTCGGCGTCCACGCTGTGCGCCAGGGCCGGCAGGCGTGCCCACAGGCGCGGGGCTTCGAACACTTCATGGAGGACAAAGCGCAGGTCGCGCAGTGGAGCGTTGAACGTGGGCATGGGTGACCTCTTGTCGATGTGCGGGAGGGGGCGACCATCAAGCACCGGCAGTGCCGGTGCTTGATGATGACGGGGCTTGACCGTGCCCTGGCGTGAGGGCCCGGTGGGCTCGGTTCGGATCTAGAGCGCTTTGGCCATGTCGCGCAGGACGAACTTCTGGATTTTCCCGGTGCTGGTTTTGGGCAGCAGGGTGAACACTACGGTTTTCGGCACCTTGAACCCGGCCAGGTGACTGCGGCAGAAGCTGATGATCTCGTGTTCAAGAGTGCTCTCATGACCCGCCTTGAGGGTGATGAAGGCGCAGGGGGTTTCACCCCATTTTTCATCCGGGCGCGCGACCACGGCGGCTTCCAGCACCGCGTGATGACGGTAGAGCACGCCTTCGACTTCAATGGTGGAGATGTTCTCGCCACCGGAGATGATGATGTCCTTGAGGCGGTCCTTGATTTCGATGTAGCCATCGGGATGACAGACCGCCAGGTCGCCGGTGTGGAACCAGCCGCCCTCGAACGCCTCGGCGGTCGCGCTGGGGTTCTTCAGGTAGCCCTTCATCACGGTGTTGCCGCGCATGAAGATCTCGCCGATGGTTTCGCCGTCACGGGGCGTCGGCTCCAGGGTTTTCGGGTCGCCGACCATCACACCCTCCAGCGTCGGGTAGCGCACGCCCTGGCGCGACTTGATCCTGGCGCGCTCCTCCAGGGGCAACTCATCCCACTCGGCATGCCAGGCGCAGACGGTGACCGGGCCATAGACCTCGGTCAGGCCGTAGACGTGAGTGACCTTGATGCCCATTTCTTCCACGGCGCCAATCACCTTGGCTGGCGGCGCGGCGCCCGCCACCATGGCGTTGACCGGATGCTCGATGGCCGCCTTGGCGGACTCGGGCATGTTCACCAGAGCGTTGAGCACGATGGGTGCGCCGCACAGGTGGCTGACGTTGTGTTCGCGGATCAGGTACAGGATTTTCTGCGGGTCGACGCGCCGCAGAAAAACGTGCACGCCAGCCAGTGCCGTGATGGTCCAGGGGTAGCACCAGCCATTGCAATGGAACATCGGCAGGGTCCACAGGTACACCGGGTGGTTGCCCATGGCCCAGGTCATCTGGTTGCCCAAGGCGTTCAGGTAGGCGCCGCGGTGGTGATAGACCACGCCCTTGGGATTGCCGGTGGTGCCGGAAGTGTAGTTGAGGCTGATGGCCTGCCACTCGTCATCCGGCCACTGCCAGGCGAAAGCCGGATCGCCCTCGGCGAGCAGCGCTTCGTAGTCCAGGTCGCTGACGGCCTGGCCTTCGCCGTATTCCGGGTCATCGACATCGATCACCAGTGGCGGGTGATCCAGCATGCCCACCGCCGCGTGGATCACGTCGTGGAACTCGCGGTCGGTGATCAGTACCTTGGCTTCGCCATGCTGGAGCATGAAGGCGATGGCCTCGGCGTCCAGTCGTACGTTGAGGGTGTTGAGGACCGCGCCGATCATTGGCACGCCAAAGTGCACTTCGAGCATCGCCGGGATATTGGGCAGCATCACCGCCACGGTATCGCCCTTGCCGATGCCACGACCGGCCAGGGCCGAGGCCAGGCGTCGGCAGCGCGCATAGGTCTGGGCCCAGTCACGGCGAATAGCGCCATGAATCACGGCGGGGTAGTGGGGATAGATGCTTGCCGTACGCTCGAGAAAACTCAGGGGAGAGAGGGCGATGTGGTTGGTCGGGGCCGGCGAAAGGCCCTGTTCATAGATCGACATTCGGGTACCCATGGCAGATTGTTTGCTCTTGTATGCCCTGCATCGATGAGGCCGCAGGTGCTTGTTTTTACCGCTGGCGAATCTTTATATACTCACCAATGCCGATATGGAAGTAAGACTATATGCGTATAGTTATATTACTATATAGTGCAAGCCTGTCTGACCGTGGACGTTGTGCCGCGCGCACTCCCGATGATTCAAGGAAAGCCATGCATGAGTGAGGTTCGCGCGCAGTTACGCAACTGGTTGAGCCTGCAGCGCGAGGCGCTACCGCTGGCGGTGCGTGCCGATGGGTTGCGTCGCACGCTGCAAGCCTGCCCGCAGGTGCGCCAGTGCTTTTTCCTTGGCTGGCAAGCCAGCGCCGGTGTCTACAAGCACGCAGGCAACCCACCCCATCTACCGCCAGGTTTTGGCGATCCATTGCAGGCCAGCGATCAGCCATTGTTCGACGCCCTGGCCCGGCAACCACGCTTGAGCCTTGCCGAGCTGCGCCTGCTACCGTGCTGGTTGGCCGGACGTGTGCGGCGAGCCGCGCTGCGTCACGGCCAGGTGCTCACGTTGCCGCTGGACGAGGGTCAGCCAGGCGTGTTGTTGGTGGAGCTGGAGGAGGGCGTTGGCCTGGAGTGGCTGGAATTCATCCATGAGCTGCTGCTGGCCTTGCTGGAGAGCCTGCCACGGCAACGGCGTGGCAGCCCGTTGCTGGGCGCCGACCCGCAACCGAGCCTGTTGCTTGACGCCCAGGCCCGCCCACTGGAGTCGAATGCGGCGCTGCTCACGTGGCTGGGTGATCGGCCCCTGTGCGCGGCGACCGGGTTGCTGCCGGTGAACCACCGGCAACTGGTGCGTGCCTGCCTGCAGCAAGAACGTCCCATTGCCGACGTCGAGGCTCAGTTCGACGGTCAGGTCCTGATCTGGCAGTTTATTCCGGACCCTCTTGAGCAGCGGGTACTGGCCCGTGGTCGACTGGCAACCGCTCAGGTGGTGGCGGAGCGTGAGGCCGCCAAAGCCAGTCGGCTGTACCGTTTGATCACCGAGAACACCACCGACCTGATTTCCCGGCACACGCCGGACGGGCGCTTCCTGGATGCCTCGCCAGCCAGCTGGACGCTGCTGGGCTATTGGCCGCAGGCGCTGCGCGGCACCCGGGTCCAGGCGCTGCTTCACCGCCAGGATCAACAACAACTGATCCACAGTGCGCGTGAGGCACTGGAGCAGGACGGTTACCACACCATGACCTTTCGCATTGCCCATCGCGACGGTCACTACCTGTGGTTTGAAACCGCCAGCCGGGCTATTCGTGAAACCTACACCGGCGCGGTGGTCGAGGTGGTGAGCGTGTCGCGGGATATCACCGCGCGGGTGCAGGCCGAAGAAAACAAGCGGCGCCTGGCCGAAGTGGTCGAGGCCAATACTGATCTGGTGCTGTTTATCGACCCCGGTGGACGCTTGACCTACCTCAACCCTTCGGCGCGACATGCCCTGGGCCTTACCGAGCGCCAGCCGCTGCCCGCGCTCGATGCACTGCTGGCGCGCGATGACCTGCTCAACCTGCAGGCCAATGGCTGGTCCAGCGCCGACGCCTTGGGAGTGTGGAGTGCCGAAGTGCGGTTACTGCCCTTGAATCAAGCCGCATCGTTGCCGGTGTCCCTAGTGGTGCTGGCTCACCGGGCTACCAGTGGGGAGCGTTACTACTCGTTGGTGGCCCGGGACATGACCGAGCGTGAATTGCGCGAAGCCCAGCAACGACGTCACCAGGACGAACTGGCGCATACGGCCCGACTGGTGACACTGGGTGAGCTGGCGTCGGGCATCGCCCATGAGATCAACCAGCCACTGGCCGCGGTGGTCAATTATGCCAGCGCCAGCCAACGTTATCTGAAGGCCATCGCCAGCAATCCCCAGGCGGCGCAGAAGGTGGCGCAGGGCCTGGAGCGCATCAACGAACACGCCAATCATGCCGCGTTGGTGATCAAGCGCCTGCGCGGTTTTCTGCGCAAGGGCCAGCGGCGCTCACAGAAGCTCGACATGGCTCAGGCGGCGCGGGAGGCCGTGCGTTTGTGCCAGTGGGAGGCGAGCAATTGCCAGGTGACCATCAACGAGCAACTGGCGGACAATCTGCCGTCGGTGTATGCCGATCCGGTGCTGCTCGAGCAGGTGCTGCTCAATCTGTTGCGCAATGCCATCGATGCCAACCGAGAGCGTCACCCGGGCCAGCCATCGTGCATTGATTTGAGTGCCGGGGAGCGTGCCGGCCATTTGTGTGTCTGGGTCCGCGATCAGGGGCCGGGCGTCAGCGTCGAGCAGCTGGAGCATATCTTTACCCCGTTCTACACCAGCAAGCCGGAGGGTTTGGGGCTGGGACTGTCGATGAGCCGCAGTATCATTGAAGGCTTTGGTGGGGCGCTGGAGGCTCAACCCGCGGAACCGTCGGGGCTCTGCCTGGTATGCAGCCTGCCGCTGGGGCGCAACGAGGAATCGTAGCCCGCGCGCGGGTGATGGTTGCAGGTGCGGGACCGCGAGGCGGGGCCGCACGCAGAATAATAAAAGGATGAGTGAATGACTTCGCAACAGCAACAAAGGGTCTACGTGGTCGACGATGACCGGGGCATGCTCGACTCCACGGTCTGGTTGTTCGAGTCCGTGGGGCTGCAGGCGCTGCCGTTTACCAGCGGGCGGGCGTTTCTCGAGGCTTGTGATGCCAGCAGTCGCGGCTGCGTGTTGCTGGATGTGCGCATGCCCGGCATGGGCGGCTTGAACGTGCAGGAAGCTCTGCGTGAACGGGGCATCCACATGCCCATCATCTTTGTCAGCGGCCATGCCGATGTGCCGATTGTGGTTCGCGCCTTCCGCGCCGGCGCGGTGGATTTCATCGAGAAGCCCTATAACGAACAACTGTTGCTCGACAGTGTGCAACAAGCGCTGAGTCGCGAGCCGTTGCCAGGCGCTGTCGACCCACGGGTGCTAGAGGTGCAGGCGCGCCTGGACAGCCTGACGCCCCGGGAGCGTGATGTGTTGTTGCCGCTGGTACGTGGCTACACCAACCGCGAGGTGGCCGAACAACTGGCGGTCAGTGTGAAAACCATCGATTTGTACCGATCCCGGGTGATGAAGCGCATGCAGGCCGAGACCCTGGCGGACCTGGTCGGCATGGCCGTGGCGACGGGCTTGGTCGACGCCCTGCAGTTGCGTGTGGCAAGTGACCAGGGATCCTCTACGGATGGCGCGCCGGCGAGCAGGGAGCCACGATAACCGGCTTGACGGAGGCTAATGTCGCAATGACATCGAAGGGCTGGGGACGCTGTTCTCCAACCCTATCCCGGACTACCGCAACCTGATCACCCGCTACACCACCCTGACCGCCGGCAAGTAAGGCTGTCGAACAGGCCCTGAGCGATCGGGGCCTGTTTGTGTCGACGGCGGTCGACGAGCCCTGGCAGTCACTGCCGATTTACCTTGCGTGACGACACGGAACACCCCAACCCAGCGGCTACGCTTAGGGGAGGAGGCGAACGCATGCCTGATTCATCCGCTGTTGAAGGGCGCGTAGCCGTTTGAACCGAAGGGCAGGGCATACACGATGAACCGGCCAGGGTTGTTGATCGCTGGGGTTCCAACGCTTTTCGAGGCCCGGGGCCGGCTGTCCGTCGGGCGCCTTCTCGAACAGCTGCGCGCCCTGCTTAATGCCATTCAGGACTGGCTCACGAAACCCTGGTCCTGGTTATCCGAGAGATAAACGATGAGTAATCAAGAATCCCCCTGTCAGCTGTACACCTCCTGGGACTGTCCGGTGCAGGAGGGCAGTCGTGCGATCCAGCGGATCACCGCGCGCACCGCTGAAGTGGGGGGCGGGATCACGGTCAACCGCCTGATGCCCTCGCGCCAACGACGCATGATCGGGGCCTGGTGTTTTCTCGATCACGCCGGCCCCGCGGTGTTTGAAAGCAAGGCCGGCCTGCGTGTCGGTCCTCATCCGCACATTGGCTTGCAGACCTTCACCTGGATGATCGAGGGCGAGGTCCTGCACCGCGACAGCCTGGGCAATGTCCAGGTCATTCGCCCCGGCCAGGTGAACCTGATGACCGCCGGGCGTGGTATCACCCACACCGAAGAATCCTTGCCCGATGAGCATCATCTCCACGCCGCGCAGTTATGGATTGCCTTGCCCGCGGCCGACAAGGATTGCGCGCCCGCGTTCGATCACTATCCGGACCTGCCGGGCTGGGTCGACGGCGGGGTACAGGTCATCCTGCTGGCGGGCACCTTCGCCGGCCGCACCGCCCCGAGCCGCATTTATACACCGCTGGTGGGGCTGGACCTGTCGAGCCAGGGCGCGGCCTCGATTCGATTGGCCGTGGAGCCGCGCTTCGAGTACGGCATCCTGCCGCTGGAAGGCGCCTTCACGATCAACGGGCAGACCTTTGCCAGTAACGAACTGGCCTACCTGGGGCGCGGCCTCGATGAGGTCGAGTTGTCCTGTACCACGGGCTCGCGTGCCTTGCTGTTGGGAGGCGAACCCTTTGCCGAGGACATACAGCTGTGGTGGAACTTCGTTGGCCACAGCAAGGAGGATATCGCCAAGGCCCTCGAGGCCTGGAACAGCCGGGACCTGGAGCGCTTTGGCGAGGTAGAAGGGTTTGACGGGGCACGTCTGACCGCGCCTGCGTTGCCGTGGCAACGCGTGTGATGAGCGGCCTCGGCGTTTCCCGATGCAGCCACTGATCAATTACTTCAAGGTTGTGTTCAACCCCGGCCTCGGGGTGTTGCTGTTTGCCTTGCGCACCGTCGCCGCCGGCCTGCTGACCTTGTACCTGGCGTTCATCTTCGACCTTGATCAGCCCAAGTGGTCGGTCATGGCGGTGATCATCGTCAGTCAGCCGCTGGGGGGCATGGCCCTGCAGCGCAGTTTCTCGCAAATCATCGGCACCACGGTGGGCGCTGCGGTCGCGGTGTTGATCATGGCGGTGTTTCCCCAGGCACCGTTGCCGTTCATTGTCACCCTGGCGCTGTGGCTGGCGTTATGTACCGCCGGGGGCACCTTGCTGCGCTACACCAGCTCGCACGCCTTTGTCCTGAGTGGGTTCACGGCGGTGGTGGTGGCCTTGCTGGCGGTGCCCGAGCAGGAAAACACCTTGATGCTGGCCATTACCCGGATCACCGAGACCCTGCTGGCGGTCGCCTGTGTCTGCGTGGTCAGCCTGCTGACGGCGCGGCCGGAGGCGGTGGCCCGGGGCTACTTTGCCAAGGTCGACCAGGTCCTGAAATTGATGGCGCAGCACGCGGCGGCCGTGATCCGTACCGAAGAAAGCGAAGCGGACTTTCACAAGCGCCAGTTGCAACTGCTGGGTGAGATCAGTGCCCTGGAAGGGCTGCGTCGGCACTTGTACTTCGATGCCCCACGCTTGCGCAGTGCCAACGGCCTGGTGCAACTGCTGGGCAATCAGCTGGTGTTGTTGACCTCACGCCTGACGGTGTTGCGCCATCAGCGCAAACTGATCGGTGAACGCTGGGAAGGCGAGTTTCCCGAGCATATCCAGCGTCTGCGTGAAGACGAACTGGTGTTTCTCGACGAGCTGGCCAGGCAAGGGCGCTCGCTGCCCAATGAGGCTCGGCATCAGTTCAAGGTGCTCCAGCAACGCTTTGATCACCTGGCGGAGCAGGCCGAACAACTGAGCGAGCGCATGCCGGCCACCTTGCGTTCGCTGGCGTGGGCGTTGCGCTGGGAGCAGGCGCGCCTGCTGCAACAGCTGGAAGAAATCCTTGAGCTGAGCGACGCCATCCAGAGCGGTCGTGAAGCCAGCTGTGTCTACCCGCAACCACGTAGCAACCCCTTGCACCTGGACGTTCGCCTGGCGGCAATGAACGCGACCCGTGCATTCATTGCACTGCTGGTGTCCGGCTTGATCTGGATCGAAACCGGCTGGGACGGTGCCCGTGCGGGCATGATTCTGGTGGGCATCCTGTGCTCGTTGATGGCCACCTTTCCACGGCCGCTGGCGGCCAGCCAGAACTATGTCCGGGGCTTGGGACTGGCCCTGGTCGTTTCGGCCATCTATCAGTTCATGCTGGTGCCGGCGGTCACTGATTTCGAAATGCTCGCCCTGATCCTGGTGCCCTTGCTTTACGTGATCGCGGTCGGGCTGGCGAGCCCGGCGACCGCAGGGATTGCCATGGGGCTGGGACTGTCGACGTTCCTGATGGTCGGCCCGCAGAACATCGGGGCCTGGCAGAACAGTGCCATCCAGTGGTTCGAATTCACCGGGGGCTATGTCTGCGCCGGGGTGCTGTCGCTGCTGGTTTATTCGTGGGTATTTCCCTTCGATCCGGTGCAACGCATCAACCGGCTGTACCGCGAGACCCGTGAACAGGTCTACCTCCTGCTCAAGACCTCGACCGCCGACCAGCAGCAGTTTGCCTTTGAAAGCCGCATGGTCGATCGCCTGACGATGATGCTCGGGTTGTTGCCCGCAGCCAACGACCCTCGCAGCCATGAGCTGTACGAGGTCAGCCTGGCGTGCATGTCCCTGGGTGTGGCCCTCAATCAGCTCAAGCAACAAGGTCAGGACACTGCGCTGCTGAGCCCGCAGGCCAATGAGCGTTTGCAGTCGATCCTGCGCCAGACCGGCCGCTACATCGCTGACCGGCCGGGTATCGATCTGGATCAACTGGTGGATGAACTGCGCGCCCTGGGAGAGGAACTCGACCAGTTGCACGCCGGCGAACGGGCATCCGGTCACGTACAGCTATGGTCCGTGTTCCGTATCCGGGTCGCACTGTTGATCGTGGCCTCGTTCATCGAACGCTATCGCGAGCTTCTTCAACCCTCGGACATGGGAGTGCCGGTCCTTGCCCATTGATTTCGAATTGGGTGGCGTCTACTTGCCGCCGATTGCCCAGGCCCTGCTGTTGGCGCTGCCGGTCTTCCTGTTGCTGGACTGGGGCATACGGCGCAGCGGTCTGTTGAAGTTTGTCTGGCATGAAGCGCTGTTTGAAGGGGCGCTCTATGCCTGCGTGTGCTCGGTGGTGATTTTGCTGATGGGGGCCTCATGACTGTAAACAAAATCGTTGCGCAACTGGTGACGCTGGTCGTTGTGGGGCTGGCCGTGTTGCTCGGCTGGTTCGCCTGGGAGCATTACACACGGTCGCCCTGGACCCGGGATGCACGGGTGCGTGCCGATGTGGTGACGCTGTCCGCCGATGTCTCGGGGCGGATCGTCAGCTTGAAGGTGCAGGACAACCAGCATGTGGAGAAGGGCCAGCTGTTGCTGGAAATCGACCCGGCGCGCTATGCACTGGCGGTCGAACATGTCCGGCGCTCGGTTGAAGTGGCCAAGGCGACTCAGGGCCAGTCGCAGGCAGCAATCATTTCCAGCGAAGCACTCCTCAAGCAGCGCCAGAGCGAGGAGCGCAGGCGACGCGAACTCAAGCAGGGCTTTGCGATCTCTGGCGAAGAGTGGGAGAAGTCCAGCACCGAAGTGGCCGTGGCACAGGCCGAGCTGCTGAGCAACCAGGCCAACCTGAATCTGGCGCAAGCCAATGTCCAGCTGGCCATGGCAGTATTGACCCAGGCCGAACTGAACCTGCAACGCACCCGGGTGATGGCGCCGATCAGTGGCTATGTGACGAACCTGCTGACCCGCGAGGGCGACTACGCCAGCGCAGGCAGCGCGCTGTTGGCGCTGGTCGACAGTGACTCGTTTTATGTCAGTGGTTACTTCGAAGAAACCAAGCTGCCGAGGATCGAGGAGGGCAGCCGGGTGCGGATTCAATTGATGAGTGGCGAGACCTTCGGTGGCGTGGTGCAGAGCATCGCCTTTGCGATCAGCGACCGAGAGAACCTCCCGGGCAGTCGCTTGCTGGCCAACATCAACCCCAGCTACACCTGGGTCAAGCTGGCCCAACGGGTGCCGGTGCGGATCGCGATAGACCCACAGTACGCCGGCAAGGGGCGCCTGCGCGCCGGTACCACCGCCACGGTGACCGTGCTTGAGCCAGGGTCCCGTTGACAGCGCACGGTTGCAAGCTCGACTCGGATGCTTCCAGGTCGCTCAGTGGGTGGGGGGGCTCACTGAACACTCGGCTCCCGTGGTTCAGCCCATCAGTTGCAATGCCAGCCAGGGCGTCAGGTTCAACAGCAGCACGCCGGTTTTGTACAACGCCATGGCTGCGTAGTGCAGGGCGTCGAAACGCTCCCGGGGCAGTTGGAACCAGCGATTGTGCAGGCGCAGTAGCCCGTCATGGGCACAGCTGAAGACCAGAAACCACAGCAGAAGGATGGAGTAGTTGATGGCGAGGCAATACAGCAGAAAGCGCTTGAGTTCGACAATGTCCATGGTGGCCCTCGGCACAGTCATCCACCCGCGACGAAGATTGCCAGCGGGTTGGTTGTTCTGTTTGGACCGTCGCGTGAACGCCAGGTGCCGGGGATCGAGGACCGCGGGGTAGCACAGGCATGGCCAAGCTGTCTTTCATCGTCTTCGTGCTTTCTTGCATGGAGGCCTGTCGTTCGGTAGGTGTTTTGGCAGTCGCCACTTTGTCGAATGTTGCCTGCATCTTTTGCATTTGCTCGGTCATGGCTTGGTTATGCATCGAGATGGACGCTACTGCTGATTGAGCCGGCGAGGAAGGCGACTGCTGCGCAGGTTGCTCATCGACCCTGCCCATGAGCAGGGCCTTGAGGATAAATTTCAGAGAGGTACGCATGACGGTCTCTAATGGCTAGGCCCGTTCATGCTGAGCTTGGCCAACATCGCGACGGGGTCTCTGAAGTACATACGAACATCACTCAGAGACGCTGCGATTGATCCACATCAAACCGATGTTCGACGGGTAGCGATTATTGATGTAAATCAAGCCTGGGACATGAACAAGCGCCACAATCAAATACACCTGCTTTTGATGGTGCCAATAGCCAATTGGCATCAATGGAGGTCTTGAATGAGTCAATATCAACAGTTGCTGTTGATCGCCAGTCGTGATCTCCCGCATTCAGCGGCGACGCAGCGAGCCAAAGCTCTGGCCACAGAGACCGGTGCCTCGTTACATGTACTTGGCCTGGTTGAACCTGCAGGCCAAAGCTACATACACCAGGCCACTGCCGAGCATTTAAAACAATACAGTCGAGAATTGACGGAGGCGGTTGGCGCCTTGCGGCAAAACGATGTTCAAGTGACCAGTGATGCCATCCTGATGCAGGATCCGATCAAGGATCTGCTCGATTACATATCCGAACTCAAACCCGACCTGGTCATCAAGGATACCCATTGCGAATCAACCTTCAGACGAGTGTTTGTCACCCCCTTTGATTGTCAGTTGATGCGCGCGAGCCCGGTACCGGTCCATCTGGTGAATCAAGCCCGGCGGGCATTGCCCAAACTAATCGTTGCCGCTGTCGACACATCCAGTTCGGATCAAAAGTTGCTCGATTTCAACCACGATATCATACGCGCGGCCGCGACAATGGCGCTGCAATGTGACGCTCAACTGCACCTGTTGCATGCCTATGAAATCTCGCCAGCATTTATTGCTGAACCTGGGGGCGCCACAGACTGGGTCGAGGAGCTTCGTGCAGTACTGCGCGAACCTTTTATTGAGCTGGCGGACTTCTATGGCGTTGGCACGGATCGTCGTCATTTCGTCATGGGGGCGCCGGTTGCTGTGATCGCCGATCTGGTAGACGAACTCGAAGTGGATGTGGTGGTCATGGGTATCATCCAACCCAAGGGAGTGGATAAACTGATGGGTGACACGACTGAGCGGACATTGAACCTGTCGCCTTGCAGTGTCCTGACGGTAAAACCGGAGACACCTTGATTATCTTCGCATCTGGACCTCAGCCACAGAGTTCTTCGGGGGTTATGACCAAAACGCTGCTGGGCATTTTGTAGAGAATTTGCTCTACGGTGCTGCCCACCGTATTACCCCGGCTGCGATGATGTACGCGTCCCATGACGATGACATCAATGTTGTTGGCTGCGGCAAAATTGGTGAGCACTTTGGCTGGATGGCCCATGATCATATGCTGGCTTTCGGCTGGGATACCATTGCGTTCAATCATCTCGTCGAACGCTGCGACTTGAACATCGAACAAACTACGGGCCTTGCTCGCCGCCGGGAATAGAGGGGTTCCCCAGGTAAATTCCGACGTATCGAGTGAAGAGAGGTCGTGGGCATAGAGCACATCGACTTCAGCCTTGCATTGCATGCCAAGCTTCAATGCTTCATAGATGATGCGATCGTTGAAACCTTTGTACTGGTCATCTGGATGGAATGGGTCGACTGCTGCAACTATCTTGCGGGGCAGGGCATTGCGTGTTTTACAGACGAAGTGCAAAGGCACGCTGCACTCGCGCAGTAAATGCACATCCAGACTGGTGAACATTGCACGCTTGAGCAACGACTCGTGCTCGATATCCTTGATCAACATGTCAATAGGCTGCTCGTGCAGATGCAGCAGAATTTCCTTCAGCGGGTTTTCAACCCAAACTACTTCGGTTGTCACCTCGATTCCCGCTGCGCGCATGGACAACGCCTGCTCTTCGAGCCATTGCCGATGGTGCTGAACATACTCCTGGCGAAATCGCGCCAGTACCTGGTCGCTGAAGAGCCCAGCGCTTGCCAGGCCTTCAACATAGTCGAACGCCACGATATGGATCGGTTCCCCCCTGATTTTCGCCAGCGCCGTTGCCCTGTCGAATGCGGCGGGATGGTGCATGGTTGATGGGGCCAGCAGCATGAGTCGCAGGTGTTCGGACATGGCACACACCCCTAGTTATCTACCGCCACACAGAGATGGCCCCATCATGTACCAGCACTACGGCACGGATTTGATTTTGATCAAGCATTCAGCTGACTGCCAGTGTGCTCAGAGTTGATGAAAGTCAAATAATTGAAGGAAGCAAAGCGCACCCTGAACGGGTTCCATCCAGCTTCTGAGGGTATGCTCATGCAACTCTTCTTCGTCGGCGCTACTAGTAGCGTCACAGGTAGCAAGCATCTATTGGGGCACAATGCCAGGCGGGGATTGATCGATTGCGGACGTTTGCAGGAACAGGAAGCTGTATATGTAAACCGCCGTGGATACTCCAAACATCATCCGGCAAAGTCGCTGTACGCCGAAGAAGACGCACAACGGACGCTGAAGCTGTTTGATCCGCTCTCGTTGTACAGTCATCTTGATATAAAGAAAGGCGGGCATGTGCTCCTGCGCTCGGTCGGGTATATCCCGGGGGCGGCAACTTTTTACGCACGCAAGGGTGAGGAGGGCAAGGGTGAACGCTGATAATAGAGAGAAGTTGGCGGCTTGGCTGAAAAGGCCCCGGAGCAGCTTTGGTTTTCTGGCGACAGTGGGCAGCCTGGTGTTGCTGTTATCGGTTGTCACCTGGTTCGAACCGGCGTTCGACCGCCTGATGGCCCATCCCTGGATTGTTTTGTTACTGGTGATCAGTAGCATGGCCATTGGGGTCATGGTGCAGCACAGATACACGCTGCTGGTCGGCAAGAGCATTTTCAGCCCGGCACAAACCAACTGGAAAAAAAAGCTCGGCCTGACCAAGACCTACGCCAAAGAATCGAATATTGCATTATGTATCCTGCTCCTGCTGGGCACGGGATACCCACTGACGTTATTTTTCGCAGCGCGCTCCACCGAGGCGATCGTGAGTGCCTGTAAAAGTAACCTGGACGCCAGGCTCCAGGCCAGTGGCGAGAGCGATGAAGCCCCCTCTATTTCGTTGCCGGTCTGCCAATGCCTGTCGAAGGTCTTCCTCGACAGAAATGGCATCCTACGCTTGGCATTGTTCAAGACCGAACTTTTGGATGCGGCCGATTACGAAGGGGTTAGCGAAGCAGACGAGGCGTTCTGTATCGATTCAGTGTTCGAATCGGCATCCGACCTGGCATTGAGGTCCACTTTTCCAACGATGCATGTGTTACCCCGCCAGTCTGGACAATGAACGGTTTTGCCAGCGTAGCGACCGCTCAACGAGGCAGGTGAATACTTGAGTTCGGCACCCGGTCGATTGCACCCGAGCGCCTATAGGTTAACCATGGCGTAAGGTACTGGCTTGGGTGGCAGGATGGTGCAAGGCGCAGGGGGAATACGTCAGGTAAAGTGCCGATTTATTTGGCTTTCCAGTATTTTTGCATTTCGACGAATAAAAACGATGCTGTCCAGGAAATAAGCACCAGACCGGTCAGTGCTTGTAATCCGGTCAGGTGTTTAAGGCGACCGGTTGGTGAGATGTCGCCAAAACCAATAGTGGTATAGGTCGTAAAGGAAAAGTACACACAATCGAGAAAGGATCCATCGAAGTTGCCTTGCAATACTCCCCAGTCACCGGAGCGCACCATCAAGTAATAAGCCAGGGCGAAGCACCAGACTTCAATGGCATGTGCCACCAATGCGCCGAATACACCCACGACTATTCGGAATCGGCTCCAGACCTTGATCTTGGGCAGCCAATCGTTAAGGCGCAACAAGCATTCGTAATGGATGATCACGGCCGTTATCACCACCAGCGTATTGGCTAACACTAACGAAAGCATAAATAGGCCTCACCTCGATCGGTAAACCAGCTACATCGACTTCAACAGGCTTGACATACGCGTCGTCGCATGGGAGCGCAGGGGAGGCCTTATCATGCATGCACGCGATGCGCCCGTACAGGCGGTACTGATCTGTTGCCGGGCGCAGGGCTACATGAAATGGCGCCTGACCACAGCGGCCGATACGCGATCATTGCCAATGAATGCGGTGCATTTATCCGCTCGTTTAACCGTTGAACAAACGAATTGGCTTCATCCAGGCTGCGAAAACGCGCCGCCCATTGGTCCATGTGAACCCACCAATGATTGAGTACGGGATCTTTTTCGATCTTGATGTACATTGCCGACACTCCAGGAATCCCGACACCGCGGGGAAAGCTGCCACAGGATCAGACAAAGATCGTACATGAGGCATGAGCTGCACTCCGGCAAGTGATGGACGAGCGGAACGGGAGTCTTTTTTGTTATTTACTCCTGCCCGATGTCGGCGACTTGATGTATGTCAAATCCGTTGTTCGAGGCTTGTTTCTTTGTTCAATATTCCCCAGCGTCCCAATCCTGCCTGGCTCAGGAGGTGGCATGCAACACAGAGGGCACCCGTGAAATCCTCCAGCAGTCTGCCAGCGGTGCTCCTGAAACGTGTCGCTGCGCCAAGTTGCGACTATAGTGTGAAAGGTTCTTGGCGTCTGATCTGACAATGCAAGATGAATATCTTTGGCTGGCTACCCACCGATGCCACACACATTTTCTTTGTTCTGTTCCTTTGTTTTCTTATCGGACTGGAGAGGGAAGAGCGCAAGGTCAACGATGATCCCTATGCATTTGGGGGCGTGCGCACTTATCCACTGATTGGGCTCATCGGTTATTCCATTGCAGTATTGTCTGGTGGCGAACTGATACCTCAGACACTGGGTTTTACTGTGGTTGCAGCCTTCCTGTTGATGGCCTACTGGCACCGGCTTTCGTTGTCAGGTTATTCGGGCATTGCGTCCGAGATGATCGGGCTTGCCACGTATCTGGTCGGTGCCCTGGTTTATCACGACATGTTCTGGTTGGCCACCGCACTGACGGTATCAAGTATCATTCTTCTCGAACTCAAGACGCAGTTGGAAAATCTGGCAAAACGCATTGAGACAACCGACATTCTGACCTTTGCAAAATTTCTTTTGCTCTCAGCAGTCATCCTGCCGTTATTGCCCAATACGCCATTTACACGATTCCAGATTAATCCTTTCACGACCTGGCTCGTCGTGGTCGCGGTAAGCTCGCTTTCTTACGGCAGCTATGTCTTGCAACGAGTGATAAGGCCCCAGAACAGCGTGTTGCTTTGCGCATTTGTTGGAGGCGCCTATTCATCGACAATGACGACGGTGGTGCTCGCCAGAAAATCGCACCAGGAAGAACAGGCACACCTCTATTCTGGCGCCGTTCTGATTGCTTCCGGCGTTATGTATTTGCGCCTGGCTGTGTTGTTGGTGCTGTTCAATCGAGCGTTGATGAGCCAGTTGGCAGTGTCCTTTGTCGCGCTGGGCAGCGTTGCGATGCTCATCGGTTGGCTTTGGTCTCGAAAAGGATACAAAGATGCGCCAAAGGGAACGGGAGCACTGGAACCGAAGAATCCGTTGGAGCTCAGCGCCGCGCTTTTGTTTGCAGGCCTTTTTGTGGGCATGCTGGTTGCGACCCAACTCACTATCCAGTACCTGGGGGTGGCTGGGGTGTATTCGCTCGCGTTGTTGATGGGGGTCACAGATGTTGATCCCTTCATTCTGGGTATGACGCAGTCAGCGTCGAGCGTGACACCGTTACCGGTTGCAGCATCGGCAATCATCATTGCCGCCGCCAGCAATAACCTCATCAAAGGCATCTATGCATATGCACTGTCCTCCCGCAAGGCCGGTTTGGAGAGTTTGTACTTCCTCTTGGGTATGGCCGCAGGCGGTCTGTTACTCCTTCTGAAGTAGCGAACCATGCTGACCATTGTCATTGCTGGTCAGCTCTGTCTGAGGCTTGCGATGTGGGGCGGCATCTTGCTGTACTTGCGCGTGTCACGTCGTGTAGCTGACAAAGATCAAGTTGCCTGAACCAGGAACGCTCAATCTGGAGGTCATTGACTCCATCCAGAAAGCTGCGTGCCGAGGTGTCCTATGTCGCAGACTCAGCATTTATTGTTGATCGCCCCCCCAACCATGACCCGCACACCGGCGTTCGACCGGGCCGGCGCATTAGCCCATGCGATGCAGTTGCCGTTGCACATTGTAGCTTTCGACTACTTGCAGGCCTTGGCTGTGGCTGGCCTGTTCGCCTCCGAGCAAATCAATCTGGCTCGGGAGAGCTACCTTCAAACCCATCGGCAATGGCTCGAACAGCAAGCTGAAATGATGAGCAAAAACAGCATTGAGGTCACGAGTGAGGTCGTTTGGATACAGGACCCGTACGAAGAGATTCTTCATTTCGTCAACGAGATGCCTTTGGCTCTGATCGTCAAGGATGCTCAGGAAGAGTCAGCGTTGAAACGAGTCTTCTTTACTCCACTGGATTGGAAATTGTTGCGCGATTGTCCGGTTCCAGTGCACCTGGTGACCAATGGCCTCAACCCGCGGCCACGTAACATACTGGTCATCGTCGATGTGTTGCGTAGCGAAGAGCAGGATCTTGTATTCAACGACCAGATTATCGACGCCGCGGCGAAACTGGCTTCACTCAGTGAAGCCCGGCTTGAGTTAGTGCATGTGTATGACTGGACGGTCGCATATGCCCAAGACATGGGCTTTGGCGTACTCCCCCTGGCCACCGGTATTTATCAAGCCTTGGGAACGGCTCAACACGAGGCGTTTGCGGCCCTGGCCGAACGCCACGGAGTGCCACCGGAATGTAGGCATTTCATCGAGGGTGCGCCGATTTTCAGTATTTGTGAATTTGCCGCGCAGCACCGTACAGATGTCATTGTGATGGGGACGGTGCAGCATAAAGGGTTGAGCAAGCGATTAGGGAGCACCGCGGAACAACTCCTGCATCGAGCGCCTTGCAGTATCCTGGCGATCAAGCCAGGCAGGATGTTGCAATCATGAGTGCTTGATCACCCCGCGATGGACCGTTGGCCGGAACGTCGCGGGGGCGACTTTTTACAGATAAAGGCGATGAATGACCTGACGACTGTCATCGGGATCATTGTGCGTCTCGAAACCCAGAGACTTGGCCAGGTCACGCATGGCAGCATTGCTGGAGGCATCAACCGAATGCATCTGGCGAAAACCGTTTTTTCGAGCAGTCTTGATCAAATGTTCCATCAGCAAAGTACCCAGGCCCAAATGCTGCCATTTGTCGGCAACCGTTACTGCGCATTCACATTCATGCTCGCCCGTGGCCGCGTAGCGGCTGACGCCGATCTCGATCAGTTGGCCGTTTTCGTGCACCAGTGAGATATAGGCCATGCGCTGTTTGTTGTCGGTGTCCATCAATTGATCGAGCATGGAGGTGCTCGGTTCGCTGATTTGTGCAAGGAAACGCATGTGCCGGGACTCGGGAGACAGACGCTTGATAAAGTCGTATTCACGCTCGCGGTCTTTTTTCGCCAATGGCCGGATCAGCACATGGCGGCCGTCCTTCAGCGTTTCGATCCAGTGTTGTCCAGTGACCGAGGCATAGGCAGCAGCGGCCCGGTCATTGTGGTCTTTGACAGTGAGCATAGTGTGACCCTCCATCCTGTTTGAACGATTTGCACGCAGTGACGAACCACGCGGCTCATTTCTTTTTACACAGCTGGCGGCACTTGAATCTGATCTGGATCAGACACCGGTGAAGGAGGGCGTTCATTCGCTCGTGCTTGATGTAAATCAACCGGGGGGAGGGGCGATGCGTGCAGTCTTGAAACTGACCGGCGCTTTGCTTAACCCGGTATCTTGCTGAGGTGTGTGATGGGTCAATATCAACGTTTACTGCTGATCGCCGATCAAACCCTGCACCAGTCTCCAGCCATGCTGCGTGCAGTCGCGCTGGCCAAGGCTAGCGGGGCAGCGCTGGATGTGCGTGCCTTTGTCGAACCGGTACCGCTCGCTCATTTGTGGGAAGAAAAAGTCGACGACGCAGGGTATCAACGCTATCTGCGGCGCTATCGCCGCTGGATGGCCGACGAGATCGAGCGGCTGAGCGGGCAAGGGTTGGAAGTGACGGTCGAAGTCATCTTTACGACCCACCCACTGCTGGACATTCTGAAGGCGGTCGCAGAGCTCAATCCAGATCTGTTGATCAAGGATGTCACCCTGGAACCCGTACTCAAGCGTGTCTTCATCACACCGCTCGATTGTCACTTGCTTCGCGAGTGCCGGATCCCCGTGCACTTGGTCAATCAGACCCGTTACAGCTTGCCACACCGCGTCGTGGCGGCGGTGGATCCGTTCGATCCCTCAACCCAAATCAGTGGCCTGAACGACACCATCATCCAGACTGCCAACGCACTGGCCCAGCAGTGTGATGCACCATTGCACCTGCTTTATGCCTATGACTTGTCATCCGCTTTCAATGGCGATGCGTCGCTGGTCAGCGGTGGTTGGGGTGTGGACTTTATTGAGGCGTTGCGTTCGTCCTTGCATCAGGCTTTCGTCACGCTGGCGGATCGCTACGGTGTGCCGCCGGAGCGCAGGCATTTCGTCATGGGCTTGCCGGTGCCGGTGATCAGTGAGTTTGTCGAGCAGTACCTTGCCGATGTGGTGGTGATGGGCACTGTGCATCGCGTGGGGATCGACCGGCTGATCGGAAGTAACACGGAGCGCGCACTGTATTCGGTTCCGGGCAGTATTCTGGCGGTCAAGTAGCGGAGTCAACGATCAGAGGGTGATTACGATCGCGCCTTTGATCTGGCCAGGCGCCCGGGTCTCAGCGAGGGGCTGACCGATGACACCCCGCAACCAGTTGCTTGAGTCCCTCCATGTTCAAGACTTTGGCTTCTCGGCCCGATATCTCCACCAGTCCTAGATCCCGCAAATGCGCGATGCCCCGGCAGATGGTTTCCAGCCTCAGCCCGAGGTAGGAGCCGATCTCCTCGCGACGCATTTTCAGGACAAACTCCGTGGATGAGTAACCACGCATGCTCAGGCGCTGCGACAGGTTCAGTAGAAAAGCCGCGAGGCGCTCATCCGAGTTCATGTTGCCCATTAACATCAACATGCTGTGATCGCGAACGATCTCACGGCTCAGGAGTTTGTTCAGGCTGTGTTGCAAGGATGGCAACTCCTGGGCGAGCTTCTCCAGTTGAGCGAAGTGGAGAGGACAGACCTCGCTGTCCTCAAGGGCGAACGCACTGCAGGCATGTTCGTCGGCACTGATCGCGTCCAGGCCAAGCATCTCGCCAAATATTTGAAAGCCGGTGATCTGCTCTCGACCGTCGACTGAGACCATGCTGGTCTTGAACGAGCCGATACGGACCGCATACAGCGAGCGCAATGGATCGCCTGCGCGGTAGAGGGCCGCGCCTTTTTTAACCTTGAATCGTTGCATGATCAGGGTGTCCAGGCGCTCGATTTCCTGCCCCGTCAGACCAAGCGGAAGGCACAACTCCGACACGCTACAGTTGGCACATGCGGCCTTGAGATGGTGGTTTGGGTACAGGTGGGATTCAGGCATGCTAAAAGCCCCCTCTATCGGTCCATCAAGCATAGTTCCTGAGCGAAGCAGGAGACGTGTCGTATGGTTGTTCCCGGACAGGATTCGACGAGCGGGAAACTCACGACCGGGATGGAGCTGAACGGCATCGAGAGAAACGTTGCACCACGCCATTCGACATGGCGGCGATCAACAACCTGGATCGTTATCAGCTGACACTTTGGCAATGGGCGCCTGTCGCCGGCAGTTGACGTTAAATCATGCAAAAAGAAAAACAGGGGCGATTCATTCTCCCAGTACTACGGTTACGCCAAACACTGTTTGATTGTCATCGCGGCGTCGAGATCGGCCGATATGAGGCCGAGGCCGGCGTCAATGGCAGGAGCGGTGGAAACTCCTCGGGCGTCAGGGTCTCCTTTTCCAGCAACAGACGAGCACCGGCATCCAGATCGTTCCGGCGGTTCTCGAGCAGTGCCTTGGCCTTGTCATAGGCCTCATCGAGCAAGGCGCGGATCCCCAGGTCGATTTCCCGTGCGGTTTGTTCCGAATAGTCTTTCTCGCCACTTCCCTGCATGCGTTCGCCCAAGTAGGTTGCATGTTGCCGTTCGAGTACCGACTGACCGAGTTCCGGGCTCATGCCAAACCGGGTGATCAACTGTCGGGCAATATCGGTAGCATGTCCCAGGTCATCAGCGGCCCCAGTGGAAATCTGGCCATAGGCAAGGAACTCGGCGGCGCGTCCGGCCATCAGCACGATAATCCGGTCCTTGAGCATTTGGCAACTGATCAGGAAGTGATCTTCGGTCGGTCGCTGCAGGGTATAGCCCAGCGAGCCGACGGCGCGGGGGATGATCGATACTTTGTGGACCGGATCCATGGCGGGCAGGCTGCTGGCGGCCAGGGCATGCCCCATCTCGTGATACGCCACCACTTGGCGCTCGTCGGGGTGCAGCAGGCTACTCTTGCGCTCAACCCCCGCGACGATACGTTCCACCGCCGCGGTGAAATCGTCGAGGCGGACCGACTCGG
This sequence comes from Pseudomonas sp. Irchel s3a18, assembly GCF_900187535.1. Classification (NCBI taxonomy): domain Bacteria; kingdom Pseudomonadati; phylum Pseudomonadota; class Gammaproteobacteria; order Pseudomonadales; family Pseudomonadaceae; genus Pseudomonas; species Pseudomonas sp. Irchel s3a18. Next base: position 197,820 of record NZ_FYDV01000001.1, read on the forward strand.
CGCCGCGGCGGGTGGCCACGATGGCGGCTTCGTTGACCAGGTTGGCTAGATCGGCGCCAGTGAAACCGGTGGTGATGTCGGCGATACGCTCACAATCGAGGTCCGGTGTCGCTGTGATTTTCTGCAGATGGACCTTGAGAATCGCATGCCGGCCTTTGCGATCGGGGCGATCGATCAGGATCTGCCGGTCGAACCGGCCAGCCCGAAGCAGTGCCGGGTCCAGAATTTCCGGTCGATTGGTCGCGGCCAGCAGGACAACGCCCTCACGGGGATCGAATCCGTCCAGCTCAGCCAGTAACTGATTGAGGGTCTGCTCTTTTTCGTCATTGCCGCCAAACGCGCCGATGCCTCGCATCTTGCCCAGGGCGTCGAGCTCATCGATAAAGATAATGCAGGGCGCCGCCTGCCTGACCTGATCGAATAGATCACGTACGCGGGCGGCACCGACGCCAACGAACATTTCGACGAATTCGGAGCCTGAGATCGAAAAAAAACGGTACGCCGGCTTCACCCGCGATGGCCTTCGCCACCAGGGTCTTGCCCGTGCCCGGCGGACCGACCAGCAACGTCCCCTTTGGAATATGCGCCCCAAGGCGTGCGTATTTGGCCTTGTCTTTGAGGAACGAGACGATCTCCACCAGTTCGGCTTTGGCTTCATCAATGCCGGCGACATCGGCAAAGGTCACCCCGGTATCGCGTTCCACGAACACTTTGGCCCGGGACTTGCCGATGTTCATCAGTCCGCCGACGCCTTGTTTTTCTGCCAACCCGCGAAACAGGAAATGCCAGATCACTATGATGAGGACAAAGGGCAGCAGCAAACCCAGCAGGTTGTTCATGAAGGTGTTTTCATTGACCCCGGTGAATCCGACGCCAGATCCAGCGAGATCCGCCGAAAGCGCTGGGTCGACCCGCACCGTTGAGAACAGGTTGTGCCCATCGATGGGTATTTGCAGTTTGCCGCTGATCCGATCTTTCTCAACCCGCAAGTCGCTGACTTTTTGCTCACTCAGCAGTTGCAGAAACTGACTGTAAGGAATGGTCTGTACGACTCGACGTTCGAAAAAAAGAAACTGAACGAGGGAGAGCACGACTAACCCGATCGCGAAGTAAGACAGGTTCCATTGGTGAGTTTTTTTCATGACCTTGGCTCAAAGAGAGGGCATGGCATGGACTGGGCAGGTCCTCAAGGACCCGGGAAAGCCGCGTGCTCCCTGGGTGATTGACTCAGGCAATCAGCAAATGATCGTCTGCTTTCTTCTCATCCGGCACCGACCAGGCGGCACGTTCGGCTATCGGGCGCTCGCGCTATAAATGAACGGTGCCTTAAAATTTTACAACTCAGCAAACCCTCGGACTCAAGAGAACTCGGCCATCTCGACTTTTTCTACGCCTGAGCGGCACAAAGACATTGAGCTAAATCAACAAGGCTTCTATGAGCCTGTCCATCGTTAGCCGGCCAGAAGTTGACAAAGATCAGAGACACACCGCGATAACGCCAGATACTTGATTTACAACCTGACGCTACCCAGTCGCGATCAACCTAGGGGAATACCATGAGTCAGCACTTGTTCATTGTATTGCTCGCCGTATGGCTGATAAGGCGATTCGCAAATATCGAGCGATTGAACGAAGACCGCCAGGCGGGCTGACAGTCAGGCAGGTGCAGCGTTCGCAGGACGAGGTGTGTGATGTTGAAAATACAACGTTTACTCTTCATTGCTCCGACCGAGATGATCCGCACCCCGGCATTTGACCGGGCGCAGGCGCTGGCCAGTGCAACAGGTGCGATGTTGCACATTGTCGCTTTCGATTATGTGAACGCGCTTGCGGTCGCCGGTCTGTTCGACCACGACGCGATGGCCCAGGCACGGGAAGGTTACTTGCAGGTGCACCGTCACTGGCTTGAGCAACAGGCCCGGTTTGAGCGATGCAAAGGGGGGCAGGTGAGCACTGAAGTGGTCTGGGCCAAATTCAGCCTGGCGCATGTGCTTGAGTACGTGAATGACTTCCAGCCAGACCTGGTGATCAAGGATACACAGCGTGTGCCGGCACTTGATCGAGCATTCCATCGCCCCTTGGACTGGCTGTTGCTACGCGACTGTCCGGCCCCCTTGCACCTGGTCACCAGTACTGAACACCCCAAGCCATTAACAATACTCGCCGCCATCGACCTGTCCCATCTGGAGATGCTGACCGAAGGTCTCAATGATCGGATTCTTGACCTGGCCTCGACGTTGGCTGCGTCCTGCGTTGCGACCTTGCATGTGCTGAATGTCAGCAACTGGTCGGTGGTGGGCGACGCGCTGATGAGTGTGCCGACATCGAGCCTGGACGACAGTTTGCGAAAAGCCGTCAACGATGCCCAGAAAGAAGCTTTTGATGTGCTTGCCGAACGTTATGGGATCGAGAAAAAACACCGACATATGCTCACCGGTATCCCCGATCAGGTGATTGAACATTTCGCCCGCAGGAATGCCTTCGACATGGTTGTGCTGGGCACGACCTATCGTCATGGGGGCAACATTTTCGTCGGCAGTACCGCCGAGAGTGTGTTGAATCGCGCACCCTGCAGCCTGATGATTGTCAAGTCATTGCCGGGAGGCGAATGAAAGAGCAACCGGTGCGGCCTCGGGTGATAAACATCAATGCCCGATGGAGGAAAGGTGCGATCGACAGAGCGCTTATGAATGTTCAAGGAGACGGCCATGCGAATGACATTTCTCGGTGCGGCTGGCACGGTCACGGGCAGCAAATATCTGCTGGAGTATAAAGGCAAGCATGTGTTGATCGATTGCGGCCTGTTCCAGGGCTATAAACAACTGCGCCTGCATAACTGGGATCCGTTCCAGTTGCCGGTTCGCGACCTGGACGCCATTGTGCTGACCCATGCCCATCTGGACCACAGTGGCTACCTGCCGGTGTTGGCGCGCAATGGCTATCGCGGTCCGGTGTACGCCACGGCCGCGACATGTGAACTGGTGAAAATCCTGCTGCGAGACAGCGGCCGCCTGCAGGAGGAAGAAGCCGAGTTCGCCAATCGTCATGGCTACTCGAAACACACCCCCGCATTACCGCTTTACACCGAGCAGGACGCGGTGCGGGTGCTAAAACTCTTACGACCGCTGGAGTTGCACCATCGGGTCGACATCGTGCCGGGAATGAGCATCCTGCTGCGTTGTGCCGGGCATATCCTGGGGGCGGCTACGGTGGAGGTGGTGGCGGACGGCATCACGCTGGTCTGCTCCGGGGATCTGGGGCGGCCGAATGATCCACTGATGTTCGCCCCGGAAACCATCGAACAGGCCGACTATCTGCTGGTGGAGTCGACCTATGGCGACCGTCGGCATCCCGTTGAATCCCCGGAGGAGCAACTGGCGCAGGTCATCACCCGCACCGCGATGCGCCGCGGCATTACTCTGGTACCTTCGTTTGCGGTAGGGCGCGCGCAATTGCTGATGTATCACCTGTACCGGTTGCTGCAAAGGCGCGCGATCCCCGACCTGCCGATCTACCTCAACAGCCCCATGGCGACCGATGTCACGCGCCTGTATCAGCGTTTTCGCAGTGAGCACCGCCTATCCCTGGAAGAGTGCGAGGGCATGTGCCATGTGGCGCATTTCGTGCGCACGACCCAGGACTCGATCAACCTGGATCTGCAGCGCACGCCAGCGGTGATCATCGCGGCCAGTGGCATGGCCACTGGCGGTCGGGTGATTCACCATCTCAAGGCGCTGGCTCCCAACCCGATCAATACGCTATTGGTCCCAGGCTTCCAGGCCGGCGGTACCCGCGGCGCGCAAATTGTTGCTGGCGCCGAGTCAGTACGCATCCACGGCAAGGATGTGCCGATCCGGGCCGAAGTGGTGCCGATGGAAACCTTGTCGGCGCATGCCGACGCGGATGAAATCATGCAGTGGTTGCGCGGGTTCAAGCGGCCGCCGAAACACACCTATGTGGTGCATGGCGAACCCAACGCCTCGGATGTGCTGCGTCGGCGTATCAGCCAGGAATTGGGCTGGTCGGTCTCCGTGCCGGAGTACCGTGACAGCGTTGAGCTATCCGGTGTCGATCAACCTTCAGGCTCATAGCTGTGACATTACCCTCGGCTTTGCCAATACCTGATTTGAGGCGCCATAGCGGACACGATAGAGAACCAAGCCCCAAGTTCTACCTTGTAATACTGAGTCGCCTGTTTATAGCGTCTCTGCGAAGACGCAGGAGTCAAGGAGACGGACCGACATAGCCTGCTTATGAACGGCAGGTGTTTTCACAGTGGGGGATGCAAATCGCTTTTTGAGGAACTCACTTCAATGCTCGATAAGTGGCTGAACCCCGTTCTGTTGCTGTTCTGCGCCCTGACGCTACTGGCCGGGGGCGTTGCGCATATTGCGCAGAAGTCTGATTGGGCATTAATGTGCTGGGCCGCGGGAAGCCTGGTGATGGCCTTGGTACTGCTCGTTGAGATTACCAGGCGCTTGGCCCGGCGCGAGGTTGGTGTAGATCTTATCGCGCTGCTGTCGGTGATCGCCGCCCTGGTCTTGCAGCAGATGCTGGTGGCGGCGGTGATTGCCTTGATGCTGGCGACCGGACGCAGCCTGGAGTTTTTCACCCGGCAACGTGCCGAGCGTGAGCTTCGCGCGCTTATCGAACGGGCGCCTCGTTTTGCCTGGTTGCAGGACAAGGGTAGCTTGCGCAAGATCCTCGTTGAACAGATCCAGCCGCACCAAACACTGTTGGTACGCCTAGGTGAGGTGATACCGGTCGATGGCCGCCTGCTGAGTCCTGCGGCCATTCTGGACGAGTCGGCGCTCAGTGGCGAGTCGATGCCGGTAACCCGCCGAGAAGGTGAACAGTTGCCCAGCGGCGTTTCCAATGTCGGTGCGCCTATTCTCCTGCTCGCCTCGCGAACGGCAGCGCAAAGCACCTATGCCGCAATAGTGCGGCTGGCCGAGTCGGCACGACGCTCGCGTGCACCTTTCGTGCGCCTGGCAGACCGCTATGCGTTGCTGTTCGTTCCACTGACCTTGCTGATTGCCGCAATGGCCTGGCAAATGAGTGGTGATCCCTTGCGAGCGCTGGCGGTTCTGGTGGTGGCCACACCTTGCCCGCTGATTCTGGCGGTGCCGATTTCCATCATGTCAGGTATTTCGAGGGCCGCGCGGCGCGGGATATTGATCAAGGACGGCGTGACCCTGGAAGCGTTGGCCGGGGTCAAACTGGTGTTTCTCGACAAGACAGGCACGCTGACTAGCGGCCATGCCCGTCTGCAGTCGATAGAGGTCAACGGCCTGATCGATCCGCAGCGTTTGCTTGGCCTGGCCGCTTCGCTGGCGCAGGCCTCGACGCACCCCATCTCCCAAGCAATTGTTGAAGCGGCGCATCAGCACCAATTGCCGCTCAGCGTCCCACAGGAGGTGGAAGAACATCCAGGCTCGGGTCTTTGTGGGCTGATCGAGGGCAGGCGTGTGCGCTTCGGCACGTTGTCTTATGTTCATGAACAAGCCCCTGCGACCGACTGGATCACAGCCATGCTGCGTCACATGGACTACCTGGCGTGTAGTGGAAGCTTCATTGAAGTGGATGGAGAGCTCGCCGGCTTGTTGGTTTTTTCGGACAATGTGCGTCGAGAAACCCCGCAAACTCTGCGCCGATTGCGCAGCAGGGGCATAGAGAAGATCGTCATGCTCACCGGGGACCGTCTGGAAACCGCCGAGATGATTGCTCTGTCTGCCGGGATTGACGAGCTGCGGGCGGGGCTGACCCCCGAGGATAAAGTGCGGGCTGTTCAGGAAGGTTGCCTGCGTGCCAGCACATTGATGGTCGGCGATGGCATCAACGATGCTCCCGCGCTGGCGGCGGCCAACGTCGGCGTGGCTATGGGCGCCAGCGGCGCCACGGCTTCAGCGCAAGCGGCGAGCGTTGTATTGCTGGTCGATCGCCTGGATCGTCTGGTCGAGGCGCTGGACATCGCTCGCCGGACCTGCCACATCGCCCGCCAAGGTGTTCTGGTCGGCATGGGAATGTCATTGCTGGCCATGGCAGTGGCTGCGCTCGGTTACCTGCCGCCGCTTATTGGCGCCGTTGTGCAAGAGGCCATTGACGTGGTGATCATCATTAACGCTTTACGTGCACTGGGGTCGTTGCAGGGGCTGAAGCAACGAAAGCTCGCCGCAGAGCATATCGATCGCCTGCAAGACGAACACAAGCAACTCTCCACGGTGCTTAGCGATCTGCATCAACTGGCCAGTGACTTCGCGCGGCGTCCACTTGAGCAAGCACAGACCGAGTTGCTGGCGCTGGTTAAAAAGCTGCAAACATCGCTGGTGCAGCATGAGCGCGAAGATGAAAACACCCTATACCCGCTGCTGACTCGAAGCATGCCGGGCGAGGACCCCATGTCGACAATGAGCCATACTCACCGGGAGATTTTTCGCCTAATCCATTTGCTGGCGCGCATGAGCAGCGACTTCAGTGCCGACCCCACCACGGCTTCTGCCGATGAGATTCAACATCAGTTGATTCGCCTGGATACCCTCGTGAGACTGCATTTTGATCAGGAGGAGGAGTTGTTCCGATTTCTGGATTGGCGCTAGAAGTTTGAGTCCTGGAAAAAAACGTCGATGGGAATCGTCACTGATCATCTTCACTATGCAAAGTCCGCACACACGCATTCGCGACTATAATTTCCAGCTACCCACTCTTCTAAAACAGGGTCAAATTCCAACCGTGTAACGTCAGGTCGCGAGCGTTAGTTCGGTCTCTTGGAAACTGTCATGAAAAATCCGCAAGATAAAGCCGAGTCCGACGAGGATTTAGCTCAGATGATAATAGGCCACGGGCCTTGCACCTATCTATTGCTGCTCTTGCTTGGTTTGATCCTCCTGTTTCCCTATCTTGAAGAAGGCATATTCGCTCGCACGCTGCTCGGTGTTCTGTTTTCTATCGTGCTGCTCGTGGGCGCTTTCGCCACCAGGCAGTCCCGGTGGGGATTCATCCTCAAACTGGGCTTGGCGTTGCTTGGGGTTGGCCTTCAATGGACTGCGTTATGGACTGGGAGTCTCGCGATTCTGGACCTTGCCGCGATATCCTATGCCGCGTCTCTTGCCGCCTCGATTAGCGGAGTGTTCCACTATATTCTCAAGCGCGGGCCAATTACGGCTGACAAGCTGCATGGTGCACTTGCGGGCTACATCATGCTGGCCTTTGTCTGGTCCTTCATCTATGTCCTGATCGAGAGATTCAGCGCAGGTTCATTCGGGCCTGGCCACCTCGACTTCACACAGCCCGGCACGTTCTTCAGCCTGATCTATTTTAGCCTCACGACACTCACAACCACCGGTTACGGTGATGTTATTCCATTGACCAACCACGCCCGCTCACTTGTGATGCTCGAAGAGTTTGCAGGCGTCTTTTACGTGGGAGTCTTGATCGCGCGGCTCGCCGGTCTCTATCCGTCGACTCTGACCAAGTGACTCTCGATCTGCCTGAACCCACATTGCACCACTGGCAAGAGCGAGGTTGCACCCTGCAGGTAAGTCAGTACCTGGTGTTTGAGCCGGTTTGGACACTTTGCATGCTTTGCGCAGGCATTTGATATAAATCAACGTCAAGGTGAACTCGACAGAGGAATCTGAATGGGAAGCGCTGGTGCCTCAAGCGTGTGCTCCTTACACCGCTGGCTTGATGTTGGCCCAGGTCAAAACGACAACCCATTTATGGGGTGCGATTGAGTCAGTACCATCAGTGAGGGGCATGTGATGCACGTCGTGCCAAGCATATGTACGTTCTGCGGGGTGGGTTGCGGTCTCGGGTTGCGAGTGGACGGCGACCGGGTCATCGGTGTCGAACCTCAGCCCGGACATCCGCTCAGTCAAGGCCAACTGTGCTCCAAGGGATGGGCCACCAGTTTTGCCGTCGACCCGGTCAATCGCCTGACCACCCCGCTGATCAAAGAGCGTGGAGTCTTTCGGCGTGCTAGCTGGGATGAAGCCCTGACGCGGGTTACCGACGAGTTTCGCATGGCGCTTGATGAACTTGGTCCGCCAGGCGTGGGTATCATCAGTTGCGCCCGTGCCACAAATGAGGACAATTACGCCGCACAGAAATTTGCCCGGGCGGTGCTGGGTACTCACAACATTGATCACTGTGCCCGCATCTGTCACAGCCCCTCGGTAGCGGGTCTGGCGTGCACCCTGGGTTCAGGAGCGATGAGTAACAGCATCGCCGACATTGATCAGGCCGACCTGATCCTGATAATCGGCGCGGATGTCACCGAAAATCACGCGATGATTGGCGCTCGCATCCTGCGCGCACAGGCCCGTGGAGCCATGGTGATAGTCGTGGACCCGCGCAAGACACGATTGGCACGTCTGGCCGACATCCATTTGCAACTGCGTCTGGGCAGCAATATCGCACTGCTCAACGGTCTATTGCAGATCATCCTGGCCAACGGCTGGGAGAACCACGCGTTTCTCGAAGCACGTTGTGAAACCATCGAACCGCTGCGCCGACACCTGTGCAGATTGACCCCGGAACAGACCCATGCGAGCACGGGCATCAGCCTCGCCGATTTGCAGCAGGTGGCTTATCTCTACAGCCACGCCAATGCCGCGTTCACCGCCTATGGCATGGGCATTACCCAGTTCCAGAGCGGTACCAATAATGTGGTCGCGGTGTCCAATCTGGTGTTGGCCTGCGGTCAGATCGGTCGGCCAGGGACCGGCATCAACCCGCTACGAGGGCAAAATAACGTGCAGGGCGCATGCGACATGGGCTGCCTGCCGAATGTCTATCCTGGCTATCAGGATGCCAATGACCCATCAGTACAAGGAAAATTCGCCGCAGCCTGGGGGACTCCTGCACCGCGGCAACCGGGCCTTACCTCGCTGGGTATGAGCCGGGCCGCCCTGCATGGGCAATTACGGGCATTGATGATCATGGGTGAAGAACCGGTGCTCACCGACCCGGATCAACATCAGGTGGCCAAGGCCTTGGATGCGTTGGACTTCCTGGTGGTGGTGGAACTGACGCTGACTGAAACCGCCAAGCTCGCTGATGTGGTGCTGCCGGCAGCGGCTTTTGCCGAAAAGGATGGCACTTTCACCAATTGCGAGCGTCGTGTGCAGCGGGTCCGTCAGGCTGTCGCACCACCGGGTGAGGCTCGCAGTGATTGGCAGATCCTGGGGGCATTGGCTCAGCGTATGGGCTATGCGGGCATGAACTGGGAAAATGCCGAAGCGTTGTTCGACGAAATGACCGCGCTGACGCCAATCTTTTCAGCCATGAGCTATACCGCGCTGGATCGCCATGCAGGTTTGCAATGGCCCTGTGATGCCGCCCACCCGCAAGGTTCTCCGGTGTTGCATGAGCTTTCCTTTCCACGCGGCCGCGCTCGACTGCTGCCGGTGACACAGGTGGCGCCGGACGAATGCCCTGACGCCGAGTATCCATTCGCGTTCACTACCCATCGGCTGCATTTCCATTATGGTGGTGGTTCGATGACACGTAAGTCGCCTTTGCTGGAACGTGAGACGCCCGAGGCGTTGCTGTTCATGCATCCGGCTGACGGTGCCGCGCTCAGCCTGCACGATCAGCAAGCCGTTCGCGTTCGTTCACGCCGCGGCTGTCTTGAGACTCGAGTCCATCTCACGGATGACGTCCCCCCGGGAACCCTGGCGATGCCTTATCACTTCCGCGAAGCGCCGTGTAACCTGCTGACCAATAGTGCTCAGGATCCCACCAGCAAGATGCCTGAGCTCAAAGCCTGCGCAGTTGCGGTCGAGCCATTACCCACGGGCGTTCAGCCCCGCATTCCCGAGGTGTTCCCAGAGGGCAGCCATCATGCATGCCTATAATCTGGATCGACCAGAACGTCTGCGTGCTTACTTGGCCAAGCAACGCACGCTGTACGAAGTCCGCGAAGACGGGCAGGGTGGTAAACACTGGGAAACGGTCACGGCTCAAGACCTCCGCCCTTTCGAGCCGTCCGTCGAGCCACCACCTTTTTCAGCCAAGAGTTTTTTCTTCGTCGAGCGCGAGCGGTTGTTTCGTTTCGATGGCGGGCAATTCTATTCGGCGTTGCCGGAGGTGGTGCCGCAGGCGATCTTCGGCCTGCACGCGTGCGATTTGATGGCGGTGGCCTATCAGGATCGCTTTTTTGCCGAGGATACTCATTACCAGATCAGGCGCCAGGCTACCTTGCTGGTGGGGCTCGACTGTCTGCACAGTTGCAATGATGGCTTTTGCAGCGTTCTCGGTAGCGGGCCGGCGGTACAGGCACATACCGCCGACCTGATTCTGTTGCCACCTGCCATCCATGGCGCCGGCTGGTTGCTGCTGGTCGGCTCTGAGGCCGGGAGTGCCGCCATCAGCGGCCTTGGTTTAGCGCCGACAGAGCAGGACTGGCAGGCACAGCGGACGGCCAATAGTCTTCAGGTCGCCCGCGAGCAGGGGGAGCAGCTTGATGTCGTCGACGGAATCAATGCGCTGAACATGGGGCAAATCGATCCGCAACGTTGGGATGACCTGGGGCTGCATTGCCTGGGGTGTTCGGGGTGTACCTCGGTATGCCCGACCTGCTCCTGCTTCGCGCCATTGGACCTGCCTTCGGCTGAGGGCGACATGCAGCGTCTGCGTGTCTGGGACTCCTGCCTGTACGAAGGGTTTCAGAAGGAAGCCAGTGGGCACAATCCCAGCGCCACGGCGGGGCAGCGGGTACAGCGTTTCTGGTTTCACAAGTTCGGTGACGGGTTCAAGAATCGTTTCGAGCATTACGGCTGTGTCGGGTGTGGACGTTGCGATCATGTTTGTCCGGGCGGTATCGGTGTTCATGGTGTCATGCACAAGGTGGTCCAGCCATGATCGACCTGACACCAAGAAACCTGCATATAACCGCTCAGTACGAAGACGGCGAAGAGGCTCGACACTTCAGCTTTCGTATCGACTTGCCCCAAGCCAGTGATTTGGCCGCCAGGGCAGGACAGTTTTTCATGCTCACCGTGCCCGGCTTTGGCGAGGCGCCCTTTACCTATGTCAGTCCGCCGGACAAGGGGGGGAACTTCAATGCCTTGATTCGTCGGACGGGAAGCCTTACCGCAGCCTTGTTCGAACTGGCTCCCGGGACCGTGCTGGGATATCGAGGACCCTTCGGTCAGGGCTGGCCGTCACTCGAGGATACCCGTCGAGTTCTGGCGGTCGCGGGAGGCTGTGGATTGGCACCGTTGGCCAGTGTGATTGATGGCGCGATCCATCACCCCAGGTCGGTGCACATGAGCGTGCTGTATGGGGCTCGATATGCCGCCGCTCAAGTGCTGTTGCGCGAGCGTGAACGTTGGCGGTTGGCATTGCCGTGGATCGAGACCTTCGACCGTGCTCCTGCCGGGCTCCGTCAGGGAAGCCCCCTTGCGCACTTTGATGAGTTGTTTGGTGATGAACCACCCGACACCGTGTTGTGCTGTGGGCCAGAGCCTTTCATGCTGGCCATCGCTCGGGATTGCTTGCAGCGAGGCGTTGCGGCCAACAGAATCTGGTTGTCCGTGGAGCGCCGCATGCACTGCGCGGACGGTGTATGCGGGCACTGCTATGTCGGCGAAAGCTATGCCTGCCGAGATGGACCGACCTATCGCTATGACGACTATCGACGACTGCTGGCCAGTGCGGCGATGGAACCTGCCGGGCAGGACAGCTGGCTCTGTTGAACAGCACGCTATAGAAAAGGTCGATCATGCATTCGCGTGGATAGGGCCGTTCCACCATCAAGCGCGATCAAAGGCACCATTCTCTGCGAGCAAGGCGGCCACCAGGGTTGTGCTGTCGAGTATGTGCAAGTGCTGTGTCACACATTCGGCGGACAGCCGCAACGGAGGCACGCTGTCAGAGATCGCAATGTGTGCAAAAAGTGGTCTGTCGAACAGACGGCTGCCAGCGGTAAACAAACCATGGGTGGCGGCTGCGAACAACCGAACGGCCCCTGCTTTTTGACAGGCAAGGCCGGCATGCTTCAGCGTTTCGCCTGTGCTGATCAGGTCGTCGAAAATGATGGCTGTCTTACCCTGCACTTTACCGGCCAGGAGAGTGCCAGTAAGCGTGGCCTGATCACGGTGTTTTTCCATCAGGGCACTGCCCACCGAACGTCCCAGTTGCAGCTCCAGAGCCTGACGAAACTGCTCGGCTCGCTTGGCGCCACCGGAGTCCGGTGAAACCGAAACCACCTCGTCGTCGCCGACAAGTCTGGCGAAATGTTGGGCGAACAGTTCTGTGCACTGCACGTTCCACGCCGGAATGCGAAAGGCGTTGTTAAACGCTGCCGGATTGTGCACCTCCAAGGCAATCAGACGGTCTACGCCGCAGGCTTCGATCATGGCCGCCAGGTAGCGAGTGATCGTTGGGTCCTGAGGCTGGGTGCGCCTATCCTTTCGTCCGTAGCAGAGGTAGGGCGTCACTACCTGCACATGGCGAGCGCCGGCATCCTTGAGTGCCGCGCAAAAAAACAGCAGGCGACACAGCTTATCGTTTGCGCTCTGCCGGCCATCCCCATACAAAGAATGGAACACCACGACCTCGCGACCGTTAACTGACTCCAGCGGTCGGCATTTATGCTCGCCGTCTTCGTAGTCGCGCTCCTCATGAACCGCCAGTTGGCAGCCAAGCCGCTGCGCGATGCGGACTGCATAGTGTTCACTGCCTTGCAGAGCAAAAAGAAGTGGGCGTTCAGTGAACATGCACGGGCTCCTTTGAGGCGTTTATCGAACACGCCTCTACGTGTACATCAGACCATTTGCAGCGTTGCCGTTATCACGTCAGAAGTCCCCTGCAACCCTGGGTCAGTTGCACCGTCATCGGGCGGCGCCATGACGCAATACATCAATGCAAAACTCCATTTCGAAGGGGGGCACGTTGCATTCGACGATGTCATTAGCGCCAACTTGCAGATGCACGCCGACAATGTCGGCATGGATCGGCTGCTGGCAGACATGCCGGTCGACCAATACCGCAGTGTAGACCCGACGGGCACCCAGTTGCGCCAGATACGCACAGGTGCGCAGGAGCGAGTGGCCTTCAAACAGGACATCATCGACAATCAGCAGGGTGGTACTGGCGAGGTCAAGTTCGCCCAAAAGAGGGTTTTCGGTCAACTCCGTGTGGGCATGCAGCACCCTGAGGTCATCGGCATAGCGCTTGACCTTCAGGGGGTAAAGAGGCAGTTCTGGCTGGCCGGCCTGACGTGACAGATGCTGTTGTAAACGCTGTGCCAAAGGCTCACCGCGGCGTTGGATGCCAATCAGTGCCGCTTGAGAGGGCGGCAACAGTGTTGCGGCTTGGCGCGCCATCGCTCGCAGCACCCCCTCGAGTTCATCGCTGTCGTACAGGCGCAACCGCTGGCTCGCAAGCAGGCTAGGCATGGCAGTCTCCTGTCTAGAACCTATGAGTCATCATGACGCAAGTGACTGTGCTGTCCTGTTTTGTCAACGTAACCCAGTCGGCCTTGATCCGTTTGATATTGATCAACTGCGGTGAAATGAAATTTGAAACCCTTTAGGTACGTTGCCGAGTCACTGGCCAGGCTGGGGCATTGGTGTGCCTCACACACCAAACGGAAAGGTTTCGTCTTCCGGTTCCAGTTCCTGGTTTTTCGGCAATGCCAGTGCCGTCACCGGTTGTGTTTGCTCGATCCAGATCATGGCATCAAATTGTTCGGTCAGTACCGCCTCGAAGTAGTGACTGCTACGCTCGCTCTCGGGGCGATAAATCACACCGATGGCTCGCTCCAGCAACGGTCTGGAAAGGACTCGACGCAGTTCTTTTCGCTGCGGGTCGCGCCAGTCGGTCAATGACGCGGGGACGCCGGCCTTGAGGAACTGATGCTCCCAACTGTCTGGACGAGAAGGTCGGATGTCCTTGATGAGCATCTCGCCATCCCAATCATCCGCCGCTGCCACCTGGCCACGGTCGGTACTCATACCGATCAGAACGACATCGCGCCCATAGGCGCTACGGCACAATTGACCGATATTGAACTGCCCCTTCCAGCCCATTTCCGTGGCGGCCGCATTGCCGATATGGGCGTTGTGTGCCCAGACCACGGCCTTGGATAGAGGGCCCCGGTGCTCAAGCAGTGCGTGTAATGTGTCGAACATGTGCCGGTCACGCAGGTTCCAGGAGGCGGTCGAGCCTCGATAAATCGCTCGGTAGTACTGTTCCGCCGCCTGCACCACCCGGGCGTTTTGCGCTGCATTGAAGAACGCTTCGTCGTCCCGGATGAGCCCGGCCAGTTGCTCGGCCAGCATGACGTTGAGCTGTTCGACCACCGCATGCTCACAGGGCATCAGGCCGCCGCGTTCGACAAAGTGGCCGTACAGGGCAGGATCATCCTGCCAAGGGGTCAGGCAGCCATAGCGCCGCCGAGCTTCGTGGGCCAACTGCGGGTCGATCCGGTCCAGATAACTCAGAACCTCGTGAATGGAGTTGCGCAAGCTGTAAACGTCCAGACCGCGGAACTCGACACGACGTTCAGGAGCGTGCCGGTGGTTGTACCGATGCAGCCAGTGGACGAATGCTCTTACCTCGGTGTTGCGCCACATCCAGGTCGGGAACCGACTGAAGATGTGGCGCTTCCAGGCTGACGGCGCCAACCCACGGGCATACTTATCGACATGGCCTGCATCTGGCCAGTCGGCTTCAACCGCCACGATATTGAACCCGTGCTGCTCAATCAGCCGTTGGGTGATCGCCGCCCGGTTCGATAGAAGTCGCTGGTGCCGTGGCTAGCCTCACCGATCATCACCACGCGTGCATCCGCGTAGCGATCGAACATTTCACCCAAGGCGGACGAGTCCAGTTCCGGCAGGGGCTCAGCGTATTGACGCAAGAGTGGTGCGATGGCGGCCGGGTCAATGTGGGGGGGCGAGCCATACAGTTTATCCAGCATGTCTTGGGAAGGGGGGCTCATGACTGTTGTACCCGTAAGGACGGATTGCTCGACGCGCAGCATCTCGTCGACTGTCAGGGGGGGCACGGACGGAGGGCGTTTCAATTGACATCGCGGGCCTGTGCCGCCTCATCTTTCATTTCTACGCCCGCATGCTGTCGACCGTTTGAGTTTTATCAATATGGATACTCATGGGTTGAGCCCTTAACAACACACATCAGTCAGGTGCGGTCTGCGTTAATCCAATCAGTACCAGTGCTATGTAATGTGCAGCAGCTCTACTGCACATTTACTTTTTCATTGGCATTTCCATCATGGACGACTGCTGCTCCATCATCTGCATCATCATGTCCATCATCCCTTTACCTGCGCCGTCCTTAGTTCCAGACATGCCCATACAGCCCATTGCGCTCTGCTCCTTACTCATCATGGCCATGCTGTCCTTCATCGCTTTCATGCCTTCTTGCATGGCGGCCTGGCGCTCAGCGGGAGTTGTAGCCGCTGCCGCTTTGTCATGTGCAGCCTGCATTTTTTGCATTTGCTCGGTCATGGCTTTAGCCATGGGCGTGGACGTTGGGGCCGTGCTTTCGGTTGCGTCGCCTGGTGCGTCGGCTGGGTGATGCGTATCCTCGGCGGAGGCGATGAGTGCACTGCTAGCCAAGATGGCCGCAAGCATGAATTTAGAATGCTTATGCATGATGAACTCCTGAGATTGTGAGGGGCTAAGCAGGAATGACTGAGTCGCGAAAAAGCGGCGCAGCAAGACAGAGCGACCAGTGCCCGGACACTCTGAAGCAGGGGTTAATTGTTGAAACGGACGAAAATCAAGCGGGCAGGGCCTTCCGGCGGGGCGGGGCGCTTCAGTATGAGAACAGCGAGAGAGGATTTTTCCTCGGGGTTGAGCACCATTATTACTGCCGCAGTTAACAGCAAAAGGACGGTCCAGTAGATGGGATCTAATGCTGGAGTCTGTGATGCAGGTTTTATCGCCGTAGCAGTGTTCTCACAATTTTGAAGGCACCCACTGGTGTGGAGAGCATGACCCTCCACCACATACTGCTCGGCATTGTGTGGCGCGACTATGTTGTGATTCGATTGCACCAAACAACCCTGGATTGCCATCATGGCCACAGCTAACACCCAAACCATAAGGGTAAGGTGCAATAGGCTTCGGCGGTGACGACGGAACCAGAACATGACGTACAACCTCGACTTGTTACGTCGTATTGATGTTCAGTGTAGCCAGCAAAGCAACGGCGAGGTTGATCAAAATCAAACTAATGGATGGCGCGATGATCGAGGTCTAGGTTCGCCTTGAGCATGCTCGCAGCCTCGGGCCGTTTGATCAGTTCGCCTGCTCGCCCTGACCGGAGGGCCGACTGCCACCCTCTTTTCCGCGTTTTAGGTTGTAATCCAACACCTTGGCGATAGCCGATCCCTCAGGCACAAGCTGCCTCTGTGCGAACATCCAGATATGAATCGCATCGATGATGGGCGTTTTTCCTTCCGTATTCGCTGGCAGACATCCGGTAGATCAAATAGTGCAATGAACATTGATTTGATATTTCAATTTTTTCCAAGGGTGGAAAATTTCCTGGGGTGAGCGCTTTGTGCTCGCCTATACTGAAAAGGTTAAATAGTGCTGTCGAGTGTGTTTGGTACGGTATCGAAAATTTGAAATTTAAAGATATGGGTATCCATGCAGGTTACGGGTTAAATAATATGATTTCTGTGATGGTTTGGTGTTGTGACGAGGGTTTGATATGAATGTCTTGTTGAAAGAACTTCAGGCTTATCATCATGAAGTGGCTATCAAAATCACTCAGATAAAGGAGTTGCTGAGGAAGCTGAGGCATGAATCCGATGGTGCTGATGACTGCAAACTGTTGTTCAAGATGCTTGAAGCTTTGCATGGTGACGCAGAGCGACACCACCATGAAAATGAAGAACTTATTCGGCTGGCCTTGCTAACGACCGAGGCACCGATCCACCAACGGGTCAAGGATATCGAGCGAGATCATCAGGCATTTGGGCGGATTGCAGGACAACTGAAGAGGCTGGAGAACACGACTCAGGAAACGAGAGTGATTGCTGACACTATCGAAGACTTCATCAAAAAATATTACGATCATATGGACGCTGAGGAAAACATTTTCTTTCCGGTGGCAGACAAGTGGCTGTCAGACAACCAGTGGCAGGAAATAAAGCGTCAATGGCATTAGTTGGAGCTCACCGTGCACCTTCAATAGTTAGTTGCTACTAAATACTCGACCTCACTAAGTAATTACGTGGATGCCCAGTAATTTTCGCCGAATTTCATTGACTCACCGGGGGGGCATATATCGACTGATCCTCATTGCAAGCTCCTTCGCTTTGGCGCCTGTGCATCCAATGCAGCGCCTGATCGAACACCGACCATAGCAGTGATCGCCGGTGCCGATCTGACAATCCACCGCAGCCATTGAGCGCCGTGATTAATGGCGTCTTTTCCTGCGGCGAGGGCAGGGGAGAGAGTCGCAGGTGGATCCACCAGTTGCCCATGGTATCTCTTCGTAGGTATCCCATCGCAGACCGCCAGTTTTCCCGGCCGACCAGGTCGGAAACCCGAAGGTACATCGCGGACATCGTTGCCACCACAAACAGAGTGCATTCATGAGCCGGCTCTTCGTCGGCCATCTATTCCGCCGTGTCAATGATGAAACACCACTGCATCTCAGTGAGCGATCGAGACGCAACGTGCGCTTTGCGTCTGTGACCGAAGCTTTGGATTTGACGCTACCTGAAGAAGGTCGAAACGCTTTGTGGATTGCAGTCTGTCGCCAGCAACTCCTTTGACCATCAGCATTTCCTGTGAACCGCGAGGGGGCGAAAGAGCGTAACGTTCGCAGAACCTCGCGACTGACCTCGGTTGTTTTCAGAAACGGCGCTGAGCAAGCCTTTCTAATCGCGGTGAGGTCGGGAGCACAACGCCACGGCACTCATCACTCAGAAGCGAGCGCGGTATCCCCCCTCAACGGCTGGGTGCCAGCGGTCGTCTGGCGACCCACCTTGAACCACGCGGCGTATAACGCCGGGACGAAGAAAATCGTCAGCAGCGTCGCCACGGTCAGGCCGCCCATGATCGCTATTGCCATCGGCCCCCAGAACACACTGCGCGTTAGCGGGATCATGGCGAGGACGGTCGCCAGCGCCGTCAGCATCACCGGACGAGCCCGGTGAATGGCAGCATCCAGAACAGCATTCCACGGGTCGCGCCCTTCGGCGATCTCGATCTGCACTTGATCGATCAGGATCACCGCGTTCCGCATGATCATGCCACCCAGTGCGATGATGCCCAGGATCGCGACGAAACCCAGCGGCGACTGGAACACTAGCAGTGCCGGCACCACACCGATCAGGCCCAGCGGTGCAGTCAGCATCACCATCCACATGCGGGAAAAGTTCTGCAGTTGCAGCATAAGCAGCAGCAGGATGGTGATCAGCATCAGAGGGGCCACCGCGAGCAGCGCCTTGTTCGCCTTGTCACTTTCCTCCACCGCACCGCCCACGTCGATGCGGTAACCGGTCGGCAGCTTCGCTTCGATATCCTTAAGCAACGGCTGGATCTCCTGTGTCACCGATACACCTTGCTCGCCATCCTTCACGTCGGCACGCACCGTGATCGCCATATCGCGGTTGCGGCGCCACAGCACCGGCTCTTCCAGCTCAGAGCGCACCTGTGCGACTTGCGACAGCGGCACCACCGTACCCTGGCGTGTGTAGAGGTTGATGTCTTTCAGTGTGTCGAGGCTCAAGCGCTCCTCAGGCACGGCACGGGCCACGATGTCGATCAGGTCCTCGCGCTCACGCAGCTGCGACAGGGTTGCGCCGTTCATCACGGCCTGGGTCGCTAGCGACACGTCGGTCGGCGTGAGGCCAAGCGCGCTCGCCTTGTCCTGATCGAGCTCCACTTTCAGCGTGCGCACCGGGTCGTTCCAGTCGAGCTGGAGGTCGCGCACCTTCGGGTTGGACGCAACCACTTTCTCCACGTCGCGGGCGATCTGGCGCACCACCTGAGTATCGGGGCCTACGACGCGGAACTGCACCGGGTAGCCGACAGGCGGCCCCAACTCGAGCCGGGTCACGCGCACCCATGCCTGCGGAAATTGTTGGTCAGCCGAGGTCATCAGCTGCTCACGTACTCGCTCGCGTGCATCCAGGTCCTTGGTCATCACAACGAACTGGGCAAAGCCCGGATTCGGCAGCTCGGGGTTGAGCGAGAGATAGAAGCGCGGTGCGCCGGCGCCGGTGTAGGCGGTATAGAAACGCACGTCCTTGTCCTTCGCCAGGATCTCCTCCATGCGCTTGACCTGCTCGGTCGTCGCGGCGAACGAGGCGCCTTCCTTGACGCGCAGGTCAATAACCAGTTCAGGACGCGAACTGTTGGGGAAGAATTGCTGCGGCACTAGCTTGATACAGGCCAGAGCAAGCGCCAGAGCGCCAAACGTCGCACCGATGACCGCCCAGCGATGCTCGATGGCCGCGTCGATCAGGCGGCGCAGACTGCGGTAGAACTTCGTGTCGTACAAATCACTGTGCTGGTGCTTGCCCAAGTCGTTGGGCAGCATCTTGACCGCCAGGTACGGCGTGAAAATGCCGGAACAGATCCACGAGAACAGCACCGCGGTGCCGACGATCCAGAAAATGCCACCCGCGTACTCGCCGGTGGTGGACTTCGAGAGGCCGATCGGCAGGAAGCCCACGACGGTGATCAGCGCGCCGGTCAGGCGCGGCATCGCGGTGGACTGATAGGAGAAGGCGGCCGCCTTCACGCGGTCCATGCCGGTTTCCATCTTCGCCACCATCATCTCGATGGCGATGATGGCGTCATCCACCAGCAGTCCCAACGCGATAATCAGCGAGCCGAGCGAGATGCGCTCGAGGTTCCAGCCCATCGCCAGCATCACCAGCGCCACGCCGCCCAGCACCAGCGGCACCGTGGTCGCGACCACCAGGCCGGCTCGCCAGCCCAGGCTGGCCAGGCTCACCGCGATTACAATGATCAGCGCCTCGGCCAGCGCGCGCCCGAAGTCCAGGATGGCGTCCTTCACCGTGGTTGGCTGGTCGGCCACGAGCTCCAGCTCTACACCATGCGCAAGTTCCGACTGGATCTTGGCGACTGCCGTGTCCATCGCCTTGCCAAGGTCCACGATGTTGCCGTCGCTGGTCATCGTGATGCCGAGCATTAGCACTGGCTGGCCGTTGTGGCGCACCGTGTAGGTCGGCGGATCCTCAAAGCCACGGGTAACGGTCGCAATGTCGCCGAGCTTGATCAGCCGGCCACCCGCGGTGATGGGTACGTTGCGGATAGCCTCTTCGCTGGCGAACTGGCCGCTTACGCGCACCATGACGCGGTCGCCGCGGGTGTCGATCTGGCCTGCGGGCAACAGGGCGTTCTGGCTCTTGAGGCTTTCGGCGATGGCTAACGGTGTAATGCCCAGCGCTGCCAGGCGTTCGTGCGAGAACTCGACGTAGACACGCTTGGCCTGCTTGCCGATGACATCGATCTTCTTGACCATCGGCACCTTCAGCATCTGGCGCTTGATGTCCTCGGCCGCGTCCGACAGGTCGGCGTGGCCGACGCCGTCGCCCTTGACCGCGTACATCAGACCGTACACGTCGCCGTACTCGTCGTTCAGGATCGGGCCGATCACGCCGTCAGGCATCTCGAGGCTCAGGTCGTTGAGTTTCTTGCGCGCCTGGTACCAGGCCTCGCGCTGGTCAGCCTTGGAGGTGCCGCCGCGCACGGTGAGCGTCATGCCAGCGTAGCCTTGCCGCGCGTAGGTGACCACTTTCTCGAAGTTGTCGATCTGCTCGAATTTCTTCTCCATGCGGTTGAGGACCTGGTCCTGCAACTGCTGGGCGGTGGCGCCCGGCCAGATGACCATGGCGGTCATGGAGGGCACGGAAAAGTTCGGATCCTCGAGTTGACCGAGCCTGGTGAAGCTGAAGGCGCCGGCCACCGCGACGAGGATGAGCACGAACAGGACAATGGCGCGATGGCGCAGCGCCCAGTCGGTGAGGTTGAGATTGTTCATCGGGCGGCCTGCTGCGTGGTGTTCGCGTCAACAATCGCCGCGCCGGGAAGCGCGACCTTCAATCCGGACGTCATCTTCTGGATCCCGGCGGTGACGACCAATGCGCCAGCCTGCGGCCCGGAAACGAGCACCTCGTCGCTGCGGTAGCCCCAAACTGCCACACGCTCCAGTTCGACGATACCTACCGGATCCTTGCCCACAGGCGTGACTACCCAAAGCGCCGGCTGGCCACCGCTTTGGGTCAGTGCCGTAGCCGGCACCGCCGCCACCGAGACACTTGTCATCACGCGCCTGGCCATTACAGTGGCGGTGGCGCCCAGCGGCAGCGCCTGCATTGGCTTAAGTCGCGCGCGATAGGTGCGCGTCTGCGCCGCAGCCTGCGGCGACAGCTCGCGCAGCGTGACATCGAAGGTCTCGTTCGGCGCACTGGTCAGCGAGGCCTTGAACTGCGCGTCCTTGAAGACGGACAACTGATCCTCGGGCACGTCGATGACGATCTCGGATTCATCCGGATTCGCAACCGAGACAACCGATTGGCCCTCCGCCACGACCTGCCCGGCCTCAAAGCTCACAGCCGTGATGACGCCGCTACGCGAGGCGCGCAGCACCGTGTACTTGAGCCGGTTGCGCGCGAGCTCGAGCTTTCGCGCCTCAGCCTCGGCGTTCGCATGCGCGGTCTGAGCATTTGTGTGCGCGCGCTCGGCGTCGGCCGCACTGACCGAGCCGTCAGCCTTCAACGCAGTCAGGCGCTGGCGGTCCGAGTCGGCCTGACGCGTCTGCTCGACGGCAACCGTCCACTGTTGTCGCGACGCTTGCTCAGCGAGTCGGTAGTCGCTGTCATCCAGCACAGCCAGTATGCTGCCTTCGCGCACAAACTGGCCGACATCAACGTTGCGCTGGACTATCTTGCCGCCCA
This sequence comes from Pseudomonas sp. Irchel s3a18, assembly GCF_900187535.1. Classification (NCBI taxonomy): domain Bacteria; kingdom Pseudomonadati; phylum Pseudomonadota; class Gammaproteobacteria; order Pseudomonadales; family Pseudomonadaceae; genus Pseudomonas; species Pseudomonas sp. Irchel s3a18. The sequence goes on from NZ_FYDV01000001.1 coordinate 219,742, forward strand.
CGCGAAAGGCCTGGTCGACTTCATGTCGCGACTGTACGGTGCCCACGTAGCGACTGATGTCGCGGGCATTGTCGTAGCTGATTTCAACGGTTCGCACCGGTCGTGGTGCCTGCACGGTTGGCTGGTCGGGGCTACACGCGGACAGCATGACGGCTACGGCCAAGGCGCCGGCCGCAGTAAGGGAGGTTTTCAAGACGGTTCCTCTTTGAAAAACGGCAGTTGCTTAGGAAAGTGGTGGCCGGTCGGCTTGGCTGGCTTGGCTGGCTGCGGTGTGGGTAGCGGGTTGTTCGAACACCTGCCAGCCTCCTCCCAGTGCCTTGTAGAGCTGCACGCTATCGAGCAGCAGTCGGGTGTTGCTGTCGTTGGCGCTCAGGCGCACCGCCAGGCGCGCCCGTTGCGCGTCCAGCAGCGGCAACAGGTCGATCTGCCCTCTATCGTAGAGCGACTGCGCGTGGCTCAGCGCAGCCTCCGCGGACTCGGCGGCCGACTGCAGCGACTGGGCGCGCTGACGCTCTTGCGTCTGCGTGACGAGGGCGTTCTCCACGTCCTCGAGCGCGCGCACAATGCCGTCCTCGACGCGCAGTAGCGCCTCACGCTGGCCGCTCTCGGCGACCTCGTTGATCGCGCGCGTGCGCCCGGCGTTGAAGATCGGCATCGCGAGCAGACCGGCCACGTTGGTGAAGCGGGCGGCACCGAGATCCAGACCATTCAGCTCAAGGCCCTGGCGGCCGTAGGATGCACCGAGGAACAGCCGCGGAAACCACTCGGCCGCGGCTTGTTTACGGCGCGCATTGGCGGCATCGAGCTGCGCCATCAGCGCCAATACATCAGGCCGACGTTGCAGCAAGGTGGCGGGCTGCCCCTGGCGAGCCTCGGGTGCAACCACGTTGATAGGGGAGGGCTGGATACTCGCGGCGTTAAAAGCCTGGTCACCGATCAAGACTGCGATGCGGTGCCGCGCCACAGCCGCCAGGGTTTCCAACGGAGGGATCTGCGCACGCGCCGATGCGGCATCGGTCTGTGCGCGCTCGACGTCGAAGGAGGTTGCCAGCCCTACACGGTGGCGTGCATTAACCAGGCGCAGTGTCTCGTCCTGAGCCGTCGAGATCTCGCGTAATGTTTCGGCCTGGCGCAGCGCGCCGACCAGCGTGAAGTAGTTGCTGGCGATGTCGCTCATCACCAGCAGACGCACGCCGCGTACGCCGTCCTCCGCAGCCAATGCCTCGGCCTCGGCCGCTGCCGCTCCAGCGCGCAGGCGTCCGCTCAGGTCGAGTTCCCACGAGACGTCCAGACCCGCGCCGACGGTCTTGGTGTCTGGAACTCCCTGCTTCTTGGCAGTGTCGTAGCCGCTGCTACGGTCGGAGCCGAAGGCGGACATTCCGACACTCGGAAAGAGCCAGGAGTTACTGATCGTCTCACCGGCGCGAGCGGTGCGCACGCGCTCGGCGGCGATCTTGACATCACGGTTCTCGCGCATCGCGCGGCGCACCAGATCCGTCAACACCGGGTCGTTGAAAGTCTTCCACCACGCAGCTTCGGGTTCCATCTCGGAGGTCGTGCTCGCGGCGAACTTGGCCGGCAGGTCTACCGACGGCTTGACGACCTCCGTGGAGCAACCAGTCAAGACCATGGCGATAGACGCGGCGAGTGCCGCACCAACGACGACGCCGAGCAGGCGTTCGGCATGTTGCAGGGGCGCCTGCCCGGCGTAGCGGATCAGCGGATGGGGAGTTGGAAGTCGCGGCATCGGATTGGACTCGTGTAGATTCGAGGTGGCATCAGCGTAGGGCCCGGGGTGCGCGAAGTGGTCAGCGAAGGGTCGCCGTTCGGTCGCCATATCGAGCGCTCGTTCGTGGTGGAGGCGTCACTCGCCGACGGCATCGGCCGTGTGCTCGCCGGCTGCCAACGCGAGGTCCGAGGCAATCGACTCCAGCAGCTCTTCGGCTGACGAAAACTCGCGCTGTCGTCCGGTGACCAGGTTTTCGAGGCGGCCCACCAGGGCCTCCGGCGCGGCGTCGCTACGCAGCTTCACTACGTACGAGCGGCGGCTCGGGTATTTGGATTCAGGGTTCAGGATCATCGCAGGCCAGGGGGGGCAGGAAAGTTCGACGACAGCGTAAGCGGTTCCCTGGGGCGAGTCGTAAGCGAAAGGTCAGACTTCGGTCGGGACAGTAACCCTTACCGCAGAGAAATTGCGTCGCTTCAAGCCGGCTTGGCAGCGTGAATCAGCGAGCGCGCCCGTTTCGCCAGCTCGGTTCCGTCAGTTTCGGGTGACTGGTCAACCAGCGCGGCCAATGCCTGTTGGTCCTCGGCCGTAGCGTCAGGGTGCTCGCACAGTTCGACCAGCGCTTGCAGCTCCAGCCACGGTGCTTCCTGGGCGCGAGCTTCTTCAACCGCGCACCGCACCGCAGCGATGCTGGCGTCGGGCTGACCCTGTACTCGTGAGATCGCTGCCTCCAGCAGCAATAGCTGTGGCAGGTATACGCGCTCGCCCAGTTCCTCGCTCACCCGAAATGCCTCCAGCAGCTCGACTTGCGCTGCGGTGCAATCACCTGCGAGCAGCAGCGCCTCGGTGGCGTAGCCGAGCACCTCGCTGGCACCGGAGCGCATTCCAAACCCGGTGTGTTCTTCATAGGCCTCACGGATGCGACGGTAGCCGTCGCGCGGTGCACCGTTGCGCGCGTCGGCCCAGCCGCGCCACCAGCGACAAGCCGTTCGCCCCAGTGCGAGCGAATACTCATCGACCAACTTCTGCATGTCGTCAGCCAGCGCGGCTACACGCAGATGGTTCCCCAGCCGCACCTCGATCAGCACCTCCTGCCAGGTGGCGACCAGCCAGGTCATGGGCTGGCGAAGCGCTTGCGCGCGGGTCCGCGCCCGCTGCATGTGGGCCCGGCCTTGCTCAACCAGGCCAGAACGCACGAGTTCTATGGCCAGCATACCGTGCAGCATGACCTGAGGATCGACCGCAAAGATCTCGTTCGTCCCGATGTCCAGCGGCTCGGCGATCGCGAGGGCGCGCTCTAGCCAACGGCGGGTTGCCTGCGTGCGACCCTGGAGATGGTGCACCTCGCCCTGCACGATGCACGCCACCAACATGAGCACTGGATCGTTCGCCTCGCACGAGAGGACTTCGGCGCGTTCCGCCACCTCCAGCGCCAGCGCATAGTCGCCGCGCAGACCGAGCAGATAGCCGAATCCGTGCAGCAGGCGACCGCGCATCGGATGCTCGGGTACATCGGCTAGCAGCGTGTACGCGCGTTCGAATGCGTTCCTGGCTTCGCTGCCGACACCGAACGTGTGGAAAGCCGACACCCCCTGCAGTGTGGCCAAGGTAATTTCGAGCGTATCGCGCTCTATCCCTTCTGGTGCCTGCCGCAGCAGGACCAATGCGCGCTCAGTAAGACCGATGCATAAGGTCGGACTGAAGTGCAGCAGCGCGGCTTCCGCGGCCTCGGCGTAGTAGCGCAACGCGGTCATCGGCTGCCGGGCCCGATCGAAGTGCGTCGCTAGCTCCGAGGCAGCAACCGGCACGCCGGCCATGCGCTCGCGTTCGAGGGCAGTGCCAACCTGGCGATGGAGGTGGGTGCGCAATGAGCGCAGCGTGCGGTCGTACAGTACCTGGCGGAAGAGGGCATGCCGAAACGAGTAAGGTAGCTCCACCGTCTCTTCAGGTTCGGCGGCCCGCGACCGTATTAGCCACACCTGCTCGCGCACCAGTTCCTCGCAGGTGTGGGCCACAGAAGCGAGGTCGCGTTCGAGGGCCAGCGAAACCGTCTCAACCCGGAATTCGACTCCGCATACCGCTGCCGCCGAGAGCAGCGCACGCTGCTCCGGCTTGAGCTTGGTGATGTAGTGATCAATGATGGCCGCGAGGTTCTCGGGAGCCGCCATCCCCGCCAGCCGGGCCTCGATGGTGGCGTCGTCGTCCGTGGTGTCCATCACTTCGCTGATGACTGACGACACGAACAGCGGCACACCGTCGGTGCGCTCGTGCAAGGCACGCACGAAGGCTTCATCGCGGGCCAGAGAGGCCGAACGCAGCGCGACATAGTCAGCGACCTCGGTTTCCGAGAATGAATCGAGCACCACTTCCTCGCACAGACGTTGCAGGCGCAGTTCGTGGCGCAACGAGTTGAGCGGATGATCGAGCGCCACCACCTCGGCGACGCGGAAGCTCGCCAGCCACATAAGCCGAGTGCGGCCACGTCGCCGCGCCACATAGTCGATGAGCTGGACCGTCGCCCGATCGCTCCAGTGCAGGTCTTCGGTTATCAGCAACAGCGGCCGCTGCTCGGTGTAGCGGTCCAGCAGTTCACCCATTTCCCGCAACATGCGATCCGGACCGATGCCGGCAAGCTCGCGCCGCAACGCGTCTCGCTCTTGCGCGGTGCTCAGCCACGGCAGTTGCAGCAACCAGGTCGGCGCCACGACGCGCATCAGCGTCGGCAGGGCAGGGTCGCTGCGGCACAGATCGGCCAACGCCTCCAACACCGGCAGGTACGGCTCGCCGGTGCCGTAGTGCTCCACACAGTGGCCGCGTGCGCAGGTAATGCCGCCAAGGCTGGCGAGGAAATGCTCGATTAACGCGGTCTTGCCAATCCCCGGTTCTCCAGCGAGCCAGACCACGGCACGCTGGCCGCCATCCGCTCGCTCCCACGCCCGTTGCAGTCTTGAAATCTCGTCGGTGCGACCGATGAATGGCGGTGACGGGTGCGCGCCAGCCGCCGGCACCGTCGCGGATGCAGGCGGCATCGAAGGTGCAGGGGAGGGCGCGGCGATGAAGCGATATCCGCGCCTCGACACAGTCTCGATATAGCGGGGCTGCTTGGGGTCGTCGCCCAGCACCTTGCGCAGATCACTGATGGCCGTCTTCAGCACCGAATCGCTGACGAACCGATGCCCCCACACGGCATCAAGCAAGGCATCCTTGGTCACCAGCAATCCCGGCTGGCGTGCAAGGACGCACAGCAGTGTGAAGGGAGTTGGCGCCAACGCCACGGCCTCTCCGTTGCGTGACAAGCAGGCGTTGGCTTCGTCGAGTTCGAACTCGACGAAGCGGAGCTGGACTGGGTTCGGATGGGGCTGCGGACGCGCCACGTTGGATTCCTGAAGACTAAAACATGGGTGTGCTCTCGTGAGGCATGGCACGTGGTCACTCCAATAACAACGCTGATCGACTCAGAAGCCAAGCCTCACCGGTCGGAAACTGGCTCTCGGCATAGCTCACATGGGCTCATCACGGTGCGGTAATGATCCCAGAAAATTAATGACAAAAATATCAATATTGAAATATTCCTCAATATTACTTACCTTCACCTTGCCTGACGATGAGATCTCTACGTCTCACGACTTCAATCACAACAAGGGCTCGAGATGAACAACAACAAGAAAGGTACCGAACTGCCTCCCACCGCTGTCGATGTGCTGGTCGTCGGTAACGGTCCGGTAGGGGCGACAATCGCGGCGCTGCTCGGCCGCTATGGGGTAAAGACACTGGTATTGGACAAGACCCATGACGTCCTACTAATGCCCCGCGCCATTGCTCTGGATAACGAGGCGCTTCGCATCCTGCAACTCGCCGGATTGTCGGAAGACGCTTTCGAGAAGATCGCTATCCCTGAAGTGAGGATGCACTCCCCGGTCCTCGGGCAATTCGGTCGGGCCAATACCGCGGGATGCATCGACGGCCATCCCAAACTGGTGACTTTCTATCAACCCGACCTCGAACACGCGATGCGCAGCCAGGTTTCCCGGCTGAAGGCAGTGACCAGCCTGGGAGGATTCGAGCTCGAGAATCTGGTCGAGGAATCAGATTGTGTCGTCGCCACCGTACGGGGCGATGATGGCCAGGCGTATCCCGTTCGCGCCCAATACCTGGTAGGTGTGGATGGCGCAAGCTCCAGGGTCAGGGCACTGATTGGCCAGGAATTCGAAGGACAGACCTATGGTGAGGATTGGCTGATTGTCGATGCCAAGAACCGGCATAAGTCAGCCATCGATCACGTTGAGTTTATCTGTGATCCACGGCGTCCAACGCCGCACATGCCCGCTCCCGGCGGAAGGGAGCGTTGGGAGTTCATGCTACACCCGGGCGAATCCCGGGAAGAGCTGGAAAGCCCCGAAAGCATAGCCCGACTGATCGCGCCATGGATCAATCCGCAGGAGCTGGAAATCGAGCGAAAGGCGGTGTATCGGTTCCACGCGCGCTGCTGTAACAGATTCAGCAAGGGACGCATCTTTCTCGCGGGAGATGCAGCCCACATCACCCCCCCATTTGTCGGGCAAGGTCTCGTAGCGGGACTGCGCGATGCAGCCAATCTTGCCTGGAAACTGGCGTGGGTCCTTCGCGGTCAAGCCGCGCCTTCAATACTCGAAACCTATGACGTAGAGCGTCGCCCCCATGCCCAGGCGATGATCAATCTGGCGAAACTCATGGGCCGCCTGGTGATGCCGAGAAACAAGGTCGCCGCTTTCTTCATCCACGGCCTGATGCGCACGCTGGCGTTGACTCCCGCAACCAGAAAGTACTTCGAGCAGCTGGACATCAAGCCAAAGAACATCTTCAAACAGGGTCTGTTCGTGCAGCATCGTCGTGGCGACAAGCTGGTTCGTGGCAGTCTGTTTCCCCAAGCCTGGGTTCGCAACATGCAACAGCAGATCCAACTGAGCGACGATGCTCTTGGAGACAACCTGACCCTGGTTGGATTCGGTGTTGACCCGTTGTCACTGCTGACCGCTGCTCAGGTCGTTTCCTGGGACAAAATGGGAGGCCACTTCTTGCAGATCGGACCCTGCGGCCAGCGCTCCGGCAGCGGTTGCGACTTCATCGAAGACCTGAACCATGGCATCCTGCCGCTGGCTGCCAAAGGCACGCTGGTTGCGGTTCGCCCCGACCGTATCATCATGCACCACGCCCCAGGCGTAGAGGCAGGCAGTCTCGTTCGAGACTGTATGGGCCTGTTGGCTAGCGCCGACGCCACAGCCGATAGCGTTTCCATTACCATAAACGAGCCCCCTCGATTAAGAGCCTGAAGATGCCTTCCCCCACTTTTCCTTCAGAAGCAACTGAGCAAGAGCCTCTCACTCGGGGGCACAAGAAGCGTGAACGCACCCGTCGCGGCCTGGTGGATGCGGCATTGCGTCTTGTCGCACGTAAGGAGGTGGGGGAGATTGCACTGCTCGATGTCGCCTCGGAGGCCGCGGTATCCAACGGCACCATCTACAACTATTTTCGAACGCGCGACGAAGTACTCGAGGCGGTTGGCATCGCCATGGCGAGTGAGTTCTCCGATGCCATTTCCGCCTTGAGTTCGGGCGTGCACTGCGGTGCACAGCGGCTTTCGATTGGTGTGCGCATGTTCGTATGCCGGGCCGCGTACGACCATCAATGGGCCAACGCACTGCTGCGCATCATCCATTCCGATCAGGCCATGCGCTCGCGCTTGGCTGCCCATGTGCTGGGCGACCTGCGTGAAGGCCTGCGCGCGGGCACTTTCACTTATGAGGACGAGGGGATCGCCCTGGACATGGTCGTATCGTGCACAACCGGAGCCATGCGCTCGGTTGTCGAAGGGCGTGTAGTGGCGGAACACGACCAGCGGGTCGCCGAGATGATTCTCAAGGCTCTGGGCGTAACACCTGCCAGAGCCAAGAGAATCGCCGGTAAGCCGCTACCCTAGTCCCGATGTCATCATCGGCCCGCCAAGGTTTACAGGGGCCGGTTTGACGGCCTTGCTGAGATTTGTATTGAACACATGCGTTCAATAATTTCAGTATGGAGAAATCCCAGCCCCCCCCATAAACCTTGCCGCATCCCTCTTAAGCGCGGTTAATACGAGGGATGCAGCGCTTTGCATCATGATGAATCGGACCTGATTCAAAAAACAGGGTTGACTAAGAATGAACACGAGTGTTCAATTGATCCATGAGGTAATCCTGGAGAGAGAACCGTGGAATCCCTGAATCCAACACAGCGCCGCATTCATCAAGCCGCTTTTCGCCTGTTCGCTGAAAGAGGCACCTCACAAGTGAACATCCTCGACCTCGCGCAAGAGGCGGGAGTGGCGCGCGGAACGGTTTATAGCAACATCGACAGCATGGAAAGCCTGTTCGAGGCGGTCGCCAGTCATCTCGCGAGGGAGATGCATGAGCGCGTCAACAAGAGCTTCAACTCCCTCTCTGATCCGGCTCAGCGCCTTGCCAATGGCATTCGGTTCTTCATTCGTCGAGCTCATGAGGACTCCCAGTGGGGGGCGTTCATCCACAAATTCGCCATGAGCAATTCTTCGTTGCGCGAAATGTTCAGCAGCCAAGCGACTACGGATCTTCTGAACGGACTTTCCACTGGGCGCTACACCTTTGCGCAGGAGCAATTGCTCTCGGTACTGACGCTCATATCGAGCAGCGTTCTTGGCTCGATTTTCCTGGTGCTGGAAGGTCACAGAACGTGGCGAGAGTCGGGCTCTGATACCGCCGAGCTGATACTGCGGGCATTGGGTGTGCCGCCAGAGGAGGCGCGTGCGTTGGCGACCATAGAGTTGCCGGTACTTCCGTCTCTCGACTGAGTTCGTAACTGGCTTAACTGGACAAACCCCTGATTTTTCAGGGGTTCGGGACAGCTTTGCCCTAAAAACCCGGAAAACAAGAACAATGAACAACAGAATTGAATTGCACCGGTTGGCGACACCACATCCCGCGCGGCATCCGCAACCGACGGTAAAGGCCCAGGATCTGACTCACCTGATTTTCCAACGGCCGGACTTGAATGAGGCGGCGCGTTTCCTGACCGACTTCGGCCTGACGATAGGTCGGCAGGACGCCGATACGCTCTATCTACGGGGCACCGACGCTACTTCATATTGTTATCGCGTCCATCGTGCCGACCATGCACGTTTTATCGGGTTCGGACTCGCAGTGCAGTCTCTAGAGGATCTGGAAAAACTCACTCGAATCCCAGGTGCGTCATCGGTAGAGAGGTCGGAACATCCCGGCAAAGGGTATTACGTCAGACTGACTGATCCATCCGGTTTCATTGTGGAAGCTGTTTGCGACCAGACTCCAGGCAATACTCTGGCACATAGAGCTCCTCTGCACTGGAATCTGGCGCACGAGCAACCGCGAATCAACGCCACGCAGCGCCCGCCGATTGCTCCCCCTGAAGTACTCAGGCTTGGCCACATCGTGATCGAAGTGGCCGACTACCAGGCGACCTGTGCCTGGTATACGCAGCATTTCGGGTTTATTCCCAGCGATGTGCAGGTACTCCCCGATGGCACACCTATCGTCGCTTTCATGCGCCTTGATCTTGGTGACATTCCCGCGGCTCACCATACGCTCGCGATAGCGCAAGGGTTCATGGCGACCTATAGCCATAGCGCCTATGAGGTCGTCGATGCCGACGCGGTGGGCATGGGGCAACGGGTCCTGCGAGAGCGGGGTTGGGAGCACTCATGGGGAATCGGTCGGCACATCCTGGGCAGTCAGATTTTCGATTACTGGCAAGACCCTTGGGGTGATAAGCACGAGCACTACTGCGATGGGGATATTTTTACGGCCAAGCAGCCTACGGGCATACATCCCGTGAGTCCCGAGGCAATGGCGCAGTGGGGGCAGCGCATGCCCAAGAGTTTCACAAAACCCAAGATGAGTTTAATCAATCTGCGAGCACTGATCCGTAACCTGCGACGCAGCCCGGACTTAACCATTCGCAAGTTGATAACGCTTATGCGGATGTTCGGGTAGAGCTGCCGTCATGTCGGGCAACTCAACCCAGTATGGCCGGCGAGACGTGCTCAAAGCCGGCGCTTTGATCGCCGGCGGCTCGTTGATCTACAGCATCGCCAGCCCACCCTCAGAACAACACCTCAGTTCTCGTGCCGCCGAGCGCGGGACAAACACCGCTCCAGGAGTACCTTCAATGTCTGCTGTACACGTAGTCCGCTTTGAATTTCAGAACGGTATCCACTGGGGCGTGCTTCGCCAAGGCCGTATCACCGTGGTTCCCGGTGCTTTTGAAACCACCGGTGACTTCATTCGCCAGAACAGTATCGACGACCTCGCTCAACTGAAAGGCCCTGAGCTGGAGGAGGGCGAAGTAAAGCTGCTGTCGCCGGTGACCCGTAACCAGCAGTTCCTCTGCCAGGGCGCCAACTATCGTCAGCACATGATCGAATCGGGCATGGACCCGGATGCGAAGAAATTCAACATGATCTTCACCAAGGCGACGAGTTGCCTGGTAGCGGCTGACAGCGACCTGATCAAGCCGCGCACCGTGCGCTTTCTCGACTACGAAATTGAACTGGGGCTGGTGATGAAACGCGCGATCACCGGCGCTGTTTCTATCACCGACGCCAATCTGCATGAGTTCATTGCAGGCGTCGTCATTGTCAATGACTACTCGGCTCGTGACATTCAGATTCCCCAGATGCAGTTCTACAAGGGCAAGAGCTTCCGCACTTTTGGCCCGGTCGGTCCCTACCTCTGTCTTCTGGATGGCAAGGACATGCATTACCTCAAAACACTGCAGCTGCGCCTGACAGTCAACGACCAGGTGCGACAGAGCGACAGCACGGCCAACCTGGTTTACGGTCCGGCTGAAACCCTTACCGAACTCTCCTCAGTGCAAGATCTCGCCGTTGGAGACCTGATCGCTACCGGCACTCCCGCGGGCTGTGCGCTAACGATCCCTTCACCTGCAAAACAGCGCATTGCGGCCCTGATGCCAGAAGCCACCAAGTGGAAACTTTTTCTCAAGGCGCAGGAGAGCCGGCCGCAGTACCTCAAGCCCGGTGACGTGGTCGAGGCGCGCATTCGCAGCGCCGATGGTGTGGTCGACCTCGGAGTGCAACGCAACCGAGTCGTGGGGGAAGCCTGATGGTTGTGCAGACCCTGGACGACATCGAAAGTCTCGAACGAGTCCCCTTGTCGGAGCGTGGCCTGGCTTGCAGTACCTATGATGCGCTGCGACAAGCTGCCGAGCGCACCCCCCAGTCACCGGCGCTAAGCTTCTTCGCCGATGCCGCCGATTTCAAACGCACCTACGAGTGGAACTACTCCCAGCTCTTCGCGGATATCACCCGCGCGGCAAATGCCTTCCATGACCTGGGCATAAAACCGGGAGAGGTGCTTGCCTTCATCCTGCCCAACCTGCCGGAAACCCATTTCACTCTATGGGGCGGGGAGGCGGCGGGCATCGTCATGGCGATCAATCCTCTGCTCGAGGCCAAGCAGATGGCTGGCTTGCTGAATGCCGCGAAGGTATCCGTGGTGGTAACGCTTGCGCCGACTGCGGGCAGTGATCTGTGGCCCAAACTGGCTTCGCAGATGGATCAGCTACCCACGGTCAAGTCTGTCGTCTGGGTCAGCATGGAGCCCTATGTCGCCAAACCTGTGCGTGGGGCTCTAAAAGCCGTTGCACTGAAGGAGCGAGACTTACACAGGGGGATCGCGATCCACGATTGGCAATCGCTGATGAATACTCAGCCGCACACACACCTGAAAAGCGGTCGACAAATCCGCCAGGATGAGTGCTCCTCCTACATCTGTACTGGCGGTACCACCGGGCTCCCCAAGATCGCCGCCCGTACCCATGGTTCGGAAGTATTCAATGCATGGGCTGTGTCCGCTCATTTGCAGCCACGCAGTGGTGGTCAGGTTATCTTTTGTGGCCTGCCGCTATTTCATGTCAACGGACAACTGGTTACTGGGCTGATGCCTTGGACTCAAGGCGACCATGTGATCCTCGGGACGCCTCAGGGGTATCGTGGCGAGGGGGTGATCCCACGATTCTGGGAGATGGTCGAGCACTTCGGTATCAACCTCTTCTCCGGCGTGCCAACTGTCTATGCAGCACTTCTGCAAAATGAATGGCAGGGCCGCGACCTATCCAGTCTTCGCTTTGCAATGTGTGGCGCCGCACCCATGCCGGCTGAGCTTTTCCGAGAGTTCGAGCGCCGGACCGGGGTAAAGATCCTTGAAGGTTACGGTCTTACTGAGGGCGCCTGCGTCTCCTCAATCAATCCACCCCATGGCGAGCGCCGTATCGGCTCCATCGGGATACGGATCGCCTACCAGAATATGCGCGCGGTCTTGCTCGATGACTCTGGAGAGTACCTGCGCGACGCTGATGTGGATGAGACCGGCCTCATCACGATCAGTGGTCCGAATCTCTTCGAAGGCTATCTGGAGGAGCGTCATAACCAGGGTCTCTGGATCGATATCGACGGTCAGCGCTGGCTGAATACGGGCGACTTGGGTCGCCAGGATGCACAGGGTTACTTCTGGCTGACCGGGCGCAAGAAAGAGTTAATCATCCGCGGCGGCCACAATATCGATCCCAAGCAAATCGAAGAGGCACTGCAGGCGCATCCCGCCGTCGCCTTAGCCGCTGCGATTGGCAGCCCCGACGCCTATTCGGGCGAGGTGCCGGTCGCCTACGTTCAACTGCGCCCCGGGCACACCTGCAACGCTGAAGAGCTTGAGTCGTTCGCTCAACTCAACATCAGCGAGCGGGCTGCAGTTCCCAAGCGCATTGAAATCCTCGAAACGTTGCCACTGACTGCCGTGGGCAAGATATTCAAGCCCGCCTTGCAGCTGCGCGAGATCGCCAGGGTAGTCCAGCAGGAAGTGGAGCGCCTGTGTCTGCAGGAGATTGCGGTAGACGTGGTGCAGGATGGTCGTCGTGGGCTAGTCGCATGCATACGGGCCGGGGCCGATGAGGAAAACCTGGCCCGCCTTCTGGGTCGCTACAGCTTTCAAGTGGAATGGCTTAAATGAGCCCGAATTAGCCACCGTAAGCCCAGCAAACATGTCTTGGTGTTGTTCAGCTAGGGCCTTTACACAACTTCGGTCAACTTCAACTGGCACTGACAAGTGCACAGGAAGGCGAAGCCTTGCCTGCGTGCAATCAAAAAATAATAAAAAGGTGGAAAATGAAACTGAATAGCCGTGCGATTCCTTATTTCTCCGCTCCGCGAGCAAGTGCTGCCTGGATTAAGTTTACCGGCGCCATTGCAATACTCACCGCCTCAACAACCGCGGGCGCCAATGGCATTGCCCTTAATGAACAGAGTGCAAGCAGTGCGGGAACTGCGTATGCGGGCAGGTCGTCTTCCGCGTTGGACGCCAGCACCATCTTTGGAAATCCAGCGGGCTTGACCAAGTTGAAGCGTAGTGAGATTTCCGGCGGAGCCGCGGTCATCTCGGTGAGCGACGACATTAGTGATGCGCAGAGCAGCGCCTCAGGAACGAATAAAGGGGACTCGGTACCTTTGGGGGGCGTGCCCTTCGCCTATATGTCGACGCCGCTTGACGATCGTTTTTCGATTGGTCTGGGCCTTTATGCTCCGAGTGGTCTGATCAATGATTACGAGAGCAGTTTTCAGGGCCGCTACCATGGTTCCTATAGCACGACCAAGGAAATAACCCTGCAGCCCACCATCGCCTATCGGATCAATGATTACGTGTCCATTGGTGGCGGGCCGACCATAAACCGTTTCAATGCAAAGCTTCAGAATTACCTGGCCACCGGCGCCCTGAACAACGGCGAGGACGCACTGGTTACCATCAAAGGCGATGACACGGCACTTGGCTACAACGTCGGCATCTTGGTTGACTTTACTGAGGCTACCCGTTGGGGGATTAACTACCACTCGAAGGTGGACTATGAGCTCGAAGGGCATACTGAGGTTTCCGGCTCCCCGAGCGTTATCCCGCTGGACGGAACGTATGACAACAAGATAGACCTCACTATGCCCGAATCAGTGGACACGTCCATCACCCATCAATTCAATAGTCGCTGGACGGGATACCTGGGGACCACCTGGAAACGTTGGAGCCGGATCCAGAAGGTCGAGGCAGTCAACAGCGGTCTTTCCCCCTTGGGCCAGGCGGCTGGCCTGGGACGTGTGACCGAAGAAATGAACTGGCGCGACACTTGGGCCACCGCAGTTGGCGCCTCCTGGCAATTGAACCAACAATGGCTGTTGCGCGCAGGCTACGCCTATGATCCGTCGCCCATCAGAAATGCCGATCGCAGCGTGCGCGTTCCGGTCGGGAATCGCCAGGCCGTGACCTTGGGCGGTGCTTATTCGCCGAATCCCGATCTGACGATAGACTTTGCTTATGGTTATCTCTGGGATTCCAAAGTTTCCGTAAAACAGTCGAACAACTCCGGTCTTCAGCCTGAATACAGTGCCAAATATGACAATAGTGCGAATGGAGTTTCAGTGCAGGCAACCTATCGGTACTAATTGACAGAACTCCATTTTTAATGGAGACCATTTGCACAAGCCATCCGCTTTTAATCGATAGACAACTATCAGTTTCGCCTGTCAATCAGCACCAACCACCGCGAAGACTTTCGCAGTAGTTGGTGGGTTGTCGGCAATAACCCATTCGAGAATGTGCCGGTCGATTGACTGGGTAGATACTCGCCCCACACTGACATGATCATGTCTCCAGAGTGTGACCCAAGGGTTAAAAGTGGATTTCAGCAGTCTTGAGGCCCAGATCCCGAAGCTCGGCGATTAAGTCATCCAGATGCCCGAAAGACTCGACCTCTTCGTTGTCATCAACCAAGAAATAACTTCTCCCGGCGTCCTTCTTGAAAAACACAATCCACTCCTTGGGGTTGGTCGGGTTTGCGATCACATGGGTGTCGAAGGTCACGCCTTCGGCATGTTTGGTTTTCACAGCTTTACGATTCATGTCTGTCACCACGCTACGCGCGTTCTCAAAATTCTCTATTTGCAGTGCATGCCCGTCCAGCTCCATCTGAGCTTTCACTATAAACATCTCCAGCCGCACGAAGCAGTGGATCTAGGGCATTTCAATTATCACGGTATGTTAATACTATGCACATGCATCCACTGAGGAGCTAGCCATGATTGCGATAGTTGAGGCATGGAAGGTGGGGTTGTTAGGGCGAGGACACTGGCTTCGCAATATGGTGTCTGGTGTTATCGTCGGGGTCGTGGCGCTCCCTCTGGCAATGGCGTTTGCCATTGCATCTGGCGTCAAACCTGAGCAAGGCATCTACACCGCAATCATCGGTGGCCTGCTGGTTTCGCTCTTCGGGGGAAGCCGCTTGCAGATTGCCGGGCCGACAGGTGCGTTCATCGTGATTCTGGCGGGAGTCACGGCCGAGCATGGTGTTGACGGTCTGCAAATCGCGACGATGATGGCGGGGGCCATGTTGTTATTGCTGGGGATGACCCGACTCGGTGCAATCATTAAGTTTATCCCCGATCCGGTGATCGTCGGATTCACTGCGGGCATTGGGGTGATCATCTGGGTCGGGCAGTGGAGAGACTTTTTCGGTTTACCGAAGATCAGTGGAGAGCACTTCCATGAAAAGCTCTGGCATCTGCTCCAGGCCCTGCCGGATCTTCATATCGCCACGTCCCTGCTGGCGGTGCTTAGCCTTTTCCTAGTTATCACCGCGTCCAAAATTCCCGGACTCAAACGAGTACCTGGCCCGCTAATCGCAATGGCGGTCGCTACAGCGATACAGTCAACCTTTCATTTCAAGGGGGTAGCCACAATTGGCAGCGCTTTTGGTGGCATACCTCAAGGCTTGCCAGGGTTGAGCCTGCCTGAAATTACGCTGTCCCGCGTCATCGATTTGATTGGTCCGGCGTTCACTATCGCCATGCTTGGAGCAATCGAATCGCTGCTGTCCGCGATGGTGGCCGATGGCATGGCGGGTACCAAGCACGATTCCAATCAGGAGCTGATCGGTCAGGGTGTGGCCAACCTGGTCACGCCGTTGTTTGGCGGCTTCGCCGCTACCGGGGCCATTGCCCGCACTGCAACCAATATCCGTAACGGCGGCACGAGCCCGCTGGCCGGTATTACGCACGCGGCCACCTTGGTGCTTGTTGTTCTGTTCCTGGCACCTCTAGCCTCAAACATCCCGCTGTGCGCCCTGGCCGCCATTCTTTTCGTGGTCGCGTACAACATGAGCGAGTTGAAGCATTTCAAGCGCATGGTCCAACGGGCTCCACGCGCAGACGTAGCTATCCTGCTCATCACCTTCAGCCTCACCGTGTTCAGCGACTTGGTGATCGCCGTGAATATCGGCGTCATTCTTGCCATGCTGCAGTTCATGCGTCGCATGGCCTCATCTGTGGAGGTGCAACAGGTCGTCGAGCACGAGCTTGAAGAAGAGCTGAGGGCCAACGGGCATGCTCGCCTGCCGCCAGGGACATTGATTTATACGATTGAAGGGCCATTGTTCTTTGGCGCGGCTGAGACCTTCGAGCGTGTGTTGGCTCAGACCCATACCGACCCACGCCTGCTGATTATCCGTTTGAAGCGCGTACCGTTCATGGATATCACTGGCTTACAGGTGCTGGAGGAGGTGATTCAGCAGCTGCACAAGCGGCATATCGTGGTGAAACTTTGTGAGGCGAATACGAAGGTGCTTAACAAGCTCGATAGGGTGGGCATCTTGCAAGAAATCGGCACGGAGCATTACCACACCGACTTCAACACCGCGCTGGCTAAAGCCGTCAGTCTCGCAGAGGGCATGTCGGCCCTCTAGAGGCTAACTGCTCGTGTTGGGTTATAACTTGCTGCTGGTGGCATGCTTACTCTTGGTCGAATAACTGGCACCGTGAGTGTCCAGGTAGTCCCGAATCAGCTGACGTACCACCTGCGAAGGCGTCAAGTCTTGCGCTGCACAGAGCTCCTCGAAAGCTTTTTTCTTGATGGGATCAATGAGCACAGTGAGACGCGCAGTCTTGCTTTCCATGGGGTATTCAATCACTCAAATCGCTAGATGTTCATCAAATTGTAATTGCCTTGTTCGGTGCTGTCACTGTTGCGGCCGTGGGTTGTACGGTATCTCGACTTAACTCCTAGAAAGCAATTGGCGCCTACGGTGGATGAGGAAGCGGATGTGCGTTGACTCAATATGGATAACTCCCGCCCGCGAGCAAGAGAGCGGATTTATTCTAAGCGGAGCGACTGTCGGCAGCAGGTCGATTGTGATCAGTCATGAGCGACCGGGAAAGACTTCACGGCTATCCTGAGTTTTTAGTTGTGACTTGTGTGCAGGGGCACCATGAGAGCCCTCTTCACTAGAGGGTGAGTCATCATTGAAAGCAACATTCAATACCAGGTTTTGACGCCAAAAAACGCTGGCCTGTCTGCCCCACAGGCCTTTAAGGATAAAGCCCGGTGGCCGTATGGAAAGTAGCAGCAGTCGCTTAAAGAAGATGTATGCCGAGGAGCGCCTCTAAGCCGAAATCATCCAGGAAGCGATGGCAAAAAAGTGGTGAAGCCATCTCGGCGACGAGAGATGGCGCAGCACGCTGTACGCTCAGGAAAAATCAGCATTAAGCAGGCGTGTATGGCCTTCGGGGTCAGCCACTGCTGCTATCGCTACCAACCGCGTCTGTCGACGGAAAATGCCGAGATTGCCGATCACCTGATTCGGCTTACGCATAACCAGCGTAACACGCGCAAAACCAACGCCCAGATAGACCATGGCGCTGCTCAGCAAGACGCGAGCAAGCAGCGTTCTAGCCACCAACACCATGGTGATAAGCAAGGCGCCAAGCAGTAATGACCGGAAGGCTACTGAGATGGAGTTCTACTCTAAGTGGGCTTTCTTGAGCTGAGCCCAGCTAGACGTAGGGTTGACCACCATATCCCCTTGGGAGTCTCTGCAGCCCCGGCATGGCGGTGAGCTTGTCCCTCCAGGCATCGCGCCAATTATTAGCGATGTGAAGGCCCTTGGCTTTCCGCGCGGCTCTGCGCGCTGCGTTGCGTGCATCTTTGCGGGCATCTTTGAATGCGTCGGTGCTACGACAGCTGCGGCATTTCACGCGCGTCAGTTCAGTGGTTGAGATTAGATTATCGCCATGATGGCCGCAGGCGAGATGTCCGGCGACCTTGAAGTGAGTGATCATTGGTAAGCTTCCTCGTGGTGAGTGCGGTGCAGGGAGCAATCCGATACGAAGCGCGGGAGCGCCCCCAGTAATCCAGTTTTTCGAGTCTGACGGATAGTGGGCCGATGTTCTGTTCGCTGAAGCACATATCGGCGGCAGATAGTGGACTGAACCGGTGCTGGCCGGCCAGGAAAGCACCGTGCTCGGCCATCTGTTCGGCGCTAAACAACTCCGAAAGCCGTTGAAGCGATGCAAGTGCGCGGGGCCAAGGGTTATCCATAGTGACCTTGCTGAACGAGGTCGGGCTGGAAAGTCAGTTTGCCAATGCCTCGCGCCGGGGTCTGTTCGGTAGCGAACAGACCCGTTACACCGTTGTACTCACTCTAGAGCCTGTCATTTACAGTAAGCCGGCAGACGCCGGTGCCGGAGTGCGCCATGAAACAGTCACTGAGGCCTTTTCTCGCCATCGCCCTGATGACCCTGTCGTTGCTTGGTGCGGGCCTGCGCAGCAAAGCCAGTGCCACCACTGCAGATGATCTGGACGAAGCTTGAACCTCTTATTGGACTGCACAGTGATGCCAAACCAAAATGAGTCTAATCCTGCAGCAGAACTACCCTGTGGCGACGCTGATCAAGGGTTGCTTCTGACCGCAGAAAACGGGTGCATCGAAAGTGCGAACCTGACGTTCTGCCGCTGGATGGGCTACTCGCAGCAAACACTGCTTGGCATGCGCATTCAAGAGCTGATGAGCCTGGAAACTAGGACTTTTCATCAGGCGTACTGGCAGCCACTCATGCAACTTCAGGGGGGCGTAGCCAACGTAAAATTCGACCTTATGCACCATGATGGATACAAGATGCCGATGATGTTGAGTGCAATAAGCTGTGCGCATTCCAATGGTGCTTTTCATGAGTTGGCTCTTTTTAAGGCAGAGGATCGGCACAAATATGAGCTGGGGCTGGTCAATGCTCGCTTGCTCGCTGAGGGGCACTTGACCAAGAACCTGAAGACCCAGCGCTCCAGGGAGATCGCGGAAGGTAAGCTACGTACTGTGTATGCTGCCGCCGAAGATCGGGCGCTCTTTGCTGAGCAGATGATCGGAATTGTCAGTCACGATTTACGCAATCCGCTTTCAGCAATAAGAATGGCGGCCGAAATTCTGTCGCGTCGTGATCAGGATGCCAAGACTACCCAGATGCTGGGCCATATTAGCCATTCCGTCGAGCGTGCCCAGCGACTTGTAGCTGACCTGTTGGACTTTACGCTGGTTGGGGCTAGTTTTTGTGTCGTTGTTTCGCCGCTTGAATAGGGTGGCGGTGGAACCATAAGACCGCTAACGACCAGTAACTCGCCTTCACCTGCGCATCATGTTTTGACTTTTTACAGGAGCGACTATTTCGGCCGCTCTCTGCTCGCCAGAAGACTGGAAACATTGTGTGCATTCCGGATAATTCCTACAGATCTTAGGGGGAGTGAAAGTGCATTTTTACTCGCTCACCTGACTCACGGGATCTTTACCGACGCATGGACTTCAGGTTTTTTGCATCGGGCGAGCACCTTCAATCAATTGTTCACCTGCATTTGGAGTACACCAAGTTCCTCCTGCCCATCACCGCCCCGCTTTACATGGCCTGGCTCATCTTTCCTGTGGTGAGGGCAGGGGAGAGAGTTACGATACCTCACAAGATAGCGCTCGATGTAATCGTCTCTAACGCTGATCTTGGCCGCCTTGTTACACTTACCGAAAATGTGAGACCACAAGTTGCCCGTGGTATCCGGCCGTAAATCTCCCATTGGTCTTTGCATTAGCTTTCACCCTTTATGATGGAGGCCCGGTGGGCGTACATCATTGCATCGGGCTGGAGTGCATTGTGACTGCGCAGACGGTTGGCGTCGGTGGTAAGCGTTGGCGTTGCCAGGTATGCCTGGAAAGGGCACATCAGCGTTATTGCAAGTGTTAGTCTTGCTGCTCATACCACTTGATCAGAGGCAGAACCGACATGCCGTGTACCACGATAGAGACAGTGACGGTCACCAACGTCAGCGTTATCAATTGTTGAGCCAAGTGGGGGTTCAGGCCATGGCGAATGGCGAACATCAGGTAAAAGATGGAACCTATTCCTCGTATCCCGAACCAGCAGATCATCATGCGTTGTGGTTTGGGCATGTATTCACCCAGCATCCCAATCGCAACGGCTATCGAGCGAAGGAGCACGAACAACAAGGGTATGAACCACCACAAAGCTGGCCAATACACCACGTAGGGCAATAATGCCCCTACGAGCAGCACCATCCCAAGCTCGGCCAACTTTTCGAGTTGTTCATTGAACCCGATCACTGCGCTCGTCATGGTTGCGCTGGCATGGTGCGAGTGCGTGGCCAATGCCTTGTAGGCGTGGCCGCTCACGCCAGGTCTCGTGCTCAGTGATGCCGCGTCGGGCTGCGGTTGTTCCTTGACCCTTTGTAGCGCCAGACCCGCGGCGAATACTGCCAGGAAGCCGGATGCCAGGCTCAGTTGCGCAGCGCCATAAGCCATCGCCAGCAGACCGAGTGAGAGGAACTCGTCCAGACCTACGGCCAGTTTATAGCGCGTACGCAGGTGAACAACGAGGCTACCGATGATTGCACCTAACGTAGCGCCGATTAGCAGGCCTCCTGCTGTGGCCCAGATCAGGTCTATTGTCCACCAACGCCAGCCACCCCTGCCGAGGTCGTGCAACCCCAGGAGCCCGAGGCCTAGCATCACGAAGGGAAACGCCGTTCCGTCGTTCAAGCCACCTTCCCCGGAAAGGCTGAAACGCAGGCGATCTGGATGTACCTCACTGTTAGTTTGCACCCCGGAGGCCAGCACAGGGTCTGTTGGGGCAAGGATGCCTCCCAGCAACACAGCTGCCCCCAGTGGAAGCCCCAGTCCCCAGAAACCGACTGCTGTGATAAGCCCTACCGTGAGCGCCATGGATATGAGCGCCAAGCGTAGCGGCAGCCTCCAGCGTCTGTCGGAGAATGGAACGGCCCCCATCTTCAATCCCACATTGAACAGTGAGATAAGCACTGCGACCTCGGCGACCCATTCCAGCACATCAGCATGATCCGCAGGGTCCAGTGTGATCACCGCGAGCACCGCAGGCCCTAGCGTGTAGCCGACAAAAAGGTAAACCATGGCGCTGCTCAACAGCAACCGAGTGAGTAGGGTTCCACCCAGCACCATGGTGATGAGTAAAATCCCGAGGAGTAGTGACCATAGGGCAATAGACATGACAGTCAGTTAACCTGGGGCGCGTCGTAACCTTGTCTAGCATCCTCTACCGTAGGGCCAGGAACTACAGAAAACTGAATCCTTTTGCCCGAGTCGCCGGGAGGTGGAAATTCCCCTGCGGGTCTATCATTGTGAAAACAAGTGTGGTTACAGGCCATTGGCAACGTTGGAGAAACCATGTCTGAGCTTCCCCACCCGCTGCAGAACCGTCTGCTGGCGGCCTTGCCCATTGAGGTTCAAGAGCGGCTGATTCCCCAGTTAGAGTTGCTGGTCTTGCCCTTGGGCAAGGTCGTGTATGAGTCAGGTGATTCTCTGCAGTATGTCTATTTCCCTACCGACACCATTATTTCCCTGCTTTACGTGATGGAAGACGGGGCCTCGGCGGAAATATCCGTGGTAGGCAACGAAGGGCTCGTTGGTATAGCCGTGTTCATGGGCGGCGAAAGCACCCCAAGCCGGGCCATCGTGCAGAGCGCCGGGCACGCCTACCGGCTGGCGGGGCCGCGCCTGAAAAGTGAGTTCAACCGGCATGGCGAAATGATGCAGATGTTGCTGCGCTACACCCAGGCGTTAATTACTCAAATGGCACAAACGGCAGTGTGCAACCGCCATCACTCAATCGACCAGCAGCTTTGTCGTTGGTTGCTGCTATCGCTGGATCGCTTGCCGAGTAATCAGTTGATCATGACTCAGGAACTGATCGCCAACATGCTTGGCGTTCGTCGCGAGGGCGTCACGGAAGCTGCGGGCAAACTGCAGAAACTCGGTGTGATCGAATACAACCGTGGTCATATTGAGGTGTTAGATCGCGCGAAGCTTGAGGCGCTGTGTTGCGAGTGTTATGCCGTTGTAAAGAAAGAAACCGATCGTCTTCTTGCGCATACAGTCTTTAGCCATACCACTTCGCACTGAACAGTGCTCAACAGCCAGGCTCACCTGGTATCACCAGACTATTGAGTTGGATCAGCGTTTCAAATCTTCCTTCAGGTCCCCGAGACCTGCTTGAATAGTGCCAGCGGTTTTCTCAATCTTTCCTCTTTCCTCCAGGCGTTTGTTGCCAACGGCTTTGCCTGCGACTTCCTTGATCGCGCCTTCAATTTCTTTAACCCTGCCTTTTACTTGATTCTTGTTCATGGTGTTCTCCAGTGTCTGCTTGCAATAAATTGTGCTTGTTGTCGCGCGTTTATAGCGACCACGTTCAAGAGGTTCGGCGCAAAAGAGTTTGAAGTCTGTACGGTAACACACATACCTGCAGACCAGCGGTCCGGAACTGTTGTTGTGCTCGCTTATTTCTGGCACTCACCGTTTCCAACGATGTGGATTGTGTGCGGTACCGTACAGATCGCCGCCAGCAAAGAGTTCACACTAGTGTCGTCAAATCGCTGGGCATGCGCGACAGCGATCAAGCCTGTTCTTTCGCGCGCGTGAGGAAATAGTCATGAGCGTGGGCACAATCCTATTAATCATCTTAATCCTGCTACTGATCGGTGTGCTTCCGAGCTGGCCGCACAGCAGGAACTGGGGATACGGACCGACTAGCGGGTTGGGCATCGTGGTGATCATTATCATCGTGTTGCTGCTGATGGGGCGGATATAACCGACTGACAGGTGTCAGTCGCACAACCAACGATGACTTCCTTTCTATTGCTGGCACTGGAGTTCAACAATGAAACATTCATTGCGATTGTTGTTTTCGATGTTTTTTGTCGTTTTGTCATTGGCATCAGCAGGGCTCATTAACAACGCTAGTGCTGCAACGGCCGCTGACCTAGACAAAGACTCCCAACAGGCCTTACAGATGCTCTACAAGGCACACCCATTGGCCGAAACCATGTCGCGCACCGCCAAGGCTGTGCTCGTATTCCCTAACATCGTTAAGGCGGGCCTGGTGTTTGGTGGTAGTTATGGTGAGGGTGAGTTGTTGATAGGTTCTAAAGTAGACGGCTACTACAACTCTGTGACTGGCTCCTGGGGGCTGCAGGCAGGTGCGCAATCCTACGCTTATGCAGTGTTCTTGATGACCGATAAAGCCCTTCAATATGTGCGTGATACGAAGGGCTGGGAGGTCGGTGTAGGGCCCACGGTCGTGGTTGTCGATCAGGGTGTGGCGAAAAATTTATCGAGTTCGTCGTTGCAACAGGATGCTTATGCGTTTGTCTTTGATCAGCAAGGATTGATGGCGGGTATCAGCATTGAGGGCACCAAGATTTCGCTGATCAAGCGCTAGAGCCCAGCGTACGCCCCGATCAATGTCGGGGCGTTCATCTGAGGAGCAATGCCGATATCAGTCAGATGGGTTTGATCCTGCCTCAGGAGTATGCCCCATTATCTGATTGCCAATACAGCGACCATCGATAGGTTGAGCGACGAAAGCAGAATCATGATGCAATGCAGCTTTGCATTCTGAGTAGTACCGCACGAAACTGTCGATTTCTGGCCCGATCTGCTTTTTTAGGAAAAATTGCAGAAGCAACACTATCCTGACACCGGAGGTAAAATGCGAAAACTAAGCAAAAGCCTTTCTTTTGTCGTCGAGATATTCGTGTCCGGACCACATCAAACGATAAAAAATTTTATCCGGCGAATCATAGTGGGCTGAGTATTTCTTCACGAACGCCGCATCTTCTAGGATCTCCAGCTGATATTCCAAGATTTTTTGGAGATCGCCGACCTGCTCACAATCACCTGAGACACCATAGTCGTGCTCAAGCTGTTGCAGAATTTCCGAATACGACGACCCTAGAGGGTCTAGGCCGGACTCAATGCACGACAAAACTCTAAATATCAGCTCGTTGTCACGTCTCATATGGCACCCCCACAGAAATTGACTCCTGTAGGTCAATTCTATTCGTAATGCATTGCTTTCGAAACGAAAACACCAACTCTGTCGCAGTTGATGAGCTCCTTTAGGGATTCTCCGAACAAGTCCTCAAATGTACTGAAATAAGCCTTCACCGCCTGCCCCGAGCCCTCCAGATGAGTTTCTCCGACTTTGAGTATGCCGGCAAGCGCAAAGGCACCGCGAACGGTCACTGGATCAGGCGGTGCCTTGGAGCGGTTTGCAGGGCTTGATCGAACAGTATTCGGTTCCTGGAGCAGCAGGCAGGTGCCCAGTCCTACACCTATGCAGTGTTCCGGATGTCTGACAACGCGAGATCAGGAGTAGGGCCAACCGTCGTCCTGGTCGATGATGCCTATGCGTTTGTCTTCGATCAGCAAGGTTTGACGGCGGGTGTCAGCCTTGAAGGCACTCAAACGCTGATTCAGCCAGCGTCCCGGAAACATGGCAGCTGTCGGAATAGTGATTCTGATGATAGACGGTAATATTTGCGTAAACGCCGCCAAGACTCCGGCGTTTGAGCCGATGCCGGAAAAATTTGGCGGCACTACATAAAAACGGTTAAATAATTTGCTCGGTAGGAATAATCGAATATTAATCAGTAGATTATAGCAAAATAACAGGATTTTAACTTTTTTAACACAGGGTGAACCCAAAGGTTGACTCCGGAATACAAGTCGAAAACAAGGTACAATGGAGGCTCAAAAATCATCTGAAGGAATGTATGAGAAGTCAAATCGATACAGACTTCAGCTTGGGGCTGAATTACGTCAATTTGCGCCGAGGCTCACTTAATCCAATCGGAGAGTTCGCTAACGGTAAGTATCACTCTTATCTGCGAGGTGGGAATTTTTATAGATTGGACGGGGATGACATGTACGACCAGAACGATAACGTGCTCGGTACGATTGGGCGCTACCCCTACAGCGGCATGGTGATGTTTATGGGGATATCACCTACATCAAACAAACCACGGCTGACGGGTGATAGGTTTGAGCGGTGGTTGAAGTCTTCGAACAGGTGATCAACCTGTTGCCGGAGTTTTTCCAGGGGGCGCCAAAGATCAGTGGCTACTGAGTGCTCACTGGCTTTGTCGTCGTTAGTCACGGCCTTTTTTTTTCACGGAATTGCTCATTTTTACACTCCTCTTGGATGAAGGTGGCTGCAGACAGCCCATCTATCAGTCCACCCTGAAAGAATAGGTTTCTCCGTCGCCAGCAGTGTCCAGGCGAGCAGGGCGCCGCCTACTGAAATGATCAAACCGACGTTGAGCAGCAGTGCACCCCATGATCCGGTCACGGCTTCAAGTACGCCGGCCATCGAGGGGGGCAGCGCCGCTAGATCAAGTAGTCATGGCAGTCCCCAGGAGACGCGAGTTCTGCATTCATCGAATGTGATTGGTGCAACGACGGTCTCTAGTTCCTGCTGAACGTCCCAAGCATAACTCAACTAAATAGTCATTTAGTTGAGTTATGTCTAGAGATTATAAGAAAGGCTGTCACGGCATACAGTGGAAAAGGGCGCGAACACGCACTGCAGAGGTCAGTTCAAAGGGGGTAACAGGCACAAAATACTCGACTTGCCACCTTTGAGTTTGCACCGACCTTTGTCGGCGTGATTTTGGCAACCCGAAAGACTATCTGGCGATTATCAAGCGTGAAGCGGAACCCGCCATATTCTCGGGCTTCAATATCCGCTGAATAGTCGGCCGAGCATTGCAATGCGGTGGGCAAATACAGGGTGTTGATAGCCGTCAGCAAGGGCTGCGGGAAGATCAACCCTTGTACGCCATCAGATACTCGCCATGGCCCGTTTGATCATCAACTTGCTCCTTGATCACCTCAAAGCCTTGCGACTGGTAAAAGGCGAAACTGGGCGTGTTTTCCTTGTAAACCGCCAGGATCAACTCGTCACGAAGCTTTTTCGCGTGCTCGAGCAACTGCTTGCCCAGGCCTTTACCTTGATGGCCGGGATCAACAAACAACGCAGCCAGTTGATTGCCCAGCAAAGAACAAAACCCCAGAACCCCGGATTGGTCCTCAATGACATAGGTCTCTGATGCCGGGATGTAAACGTCACGCATCGTCTCTGTATGGGATTGCCAGTAAGACGCATCGATAAAGTCATGGGCCTTGATCGATGCACTCAGCCAGATTTCCAGAATACGTTCCATGTCGCGATGTTCAAATGCTCTTATCATTTGTCATTCCATTGTGGCGTGTGCAGTGCAAAGACTGTGATTATGCCGCAAAGCAAACATTCAGTGATCCGCGCAGAATGAGTGAAATGTTCAAGGCGGATGGCGTCAGAACAAGGATTGGCCAAGAGAGGGATTTCCAGCCTTGAAATCTGACCTCCACTGACCCTGGCACGGATAGATACAACTTCGCATAATGTATATTATGTTAAATTGAGTGTGTTCCGTGAGTAGCCCTCAGGGGCCGAACTCCTGACGTCCGATTGCGAGATGTACAGCCACTGCACGAACACGGGCTTCCTCATCCTCCACGGCCTGATCCAATCCCACCTCATATGCACTAGTCGCGACTATCAGTTCCTGTGCCCCCACCATCCGGGCAGCCCCTTTGAGCCGGTGCACGATCTGCCCTAGATCTCGCCACCGCTTGGCACTCAGCAAGTCATCCAAGCGCCGTATATCCACTTCATTTGTGGTATACCCCCCCCAGCAACATGTGTATCACTTGCTGATCACCGCCGGTCAAGGATTGCAGTAACTCTAAATCGAAGAAGGCCGATTCTGGCTCGTCACGATACGAGATCTGTGCAACCGGCTCATCCACATAGACCAACGCCAACATCACTGCCTGCCAAGGTACCAATTAGTCAATTGAGATAAACTGTCGCCCTCGCCCTACTTTGCAGAGACGCTTCTTCATGCACTCAGAGCACGCCTCCAAGCCTTATACGCTCCTGGCCATCGACGACGATCCGCAATCACTGATCGTGCTCTCGAAGACCTTGACCTCTGAGTATGAAGTGCTGCTGGCCAAGCATAGCGAGCAAGGTATCGCCTTGGCCCGTAGCGCCTGCCCCGACCTGATCATCCTCGACATCATGATGCCCGGAATGGACGGCTTCCAGGTGCTCAGCGAACTCAAGCGCCATCCCGCAACGACCAGCATTCCAGTCATCTTCCTGACCTCACGCAGCAGCGTTGAAGATGAACGCCTGGGTCTGTTATTAGGCGCCGTCGATTACATCGCCAAACCCATTTCGCCTCCGGTGGTGCTGGCCCGGGTATCGGCACAACTAAGTTACCGGAACAAACTCCTGCATAACCTTCAACCCGCCAGCGCCCCTTCAGCCGGCAATGGCATGCGTGACGGTTTCATCAGTGCACTGTCACTGCAGCTGAAACATAACCCGCTCATCCAGCTCGACGCGCTGCTCGATACCCTGTCGGTCCTATCGGACAGCGCTGTGGCGGAGAACGATCCGAGCACATTACGCAGTGCCGCCTGCCTGGCGCTGATGGGCCTCAATCAGTTTAATGCCCCTGTAATTCAGGCCTTGGCCCACAGCAGAGTATTGATTGAGGAAATTCTCAGCTTTGCCGACCCAGAGGACCGAACCCTTAACCTCGCCTGGGAGATCACCCGGGCAGAGGCTCTGCTCAAGGGAGACGTCAGCCATCAAACGATTGACCTGCCGCTGTCGACTCACCTTTTTGCGCTGGCTCTGACTTACCATCTGGAATTGCTTCAACCCGGGCCGGACATTCACTACCGGCATGTGCAGGCATTCAAAAAAATGGTCGAGCAACCCAGTTTTTTGCAGTACTTGGCCTGCGATCAAGAGTCGTTGTCCGCAGCCTTGCTGAGGTCGACGTACACTTTCCTCGGCCTGCACAGCGAGCATTGAAGTATGGCTAACCTTGGAGATCTTGAACTGTTTGTGTTGATCGCCGACTGTCAAGGCCTGTCGCCTGCCGCTCGTGCGATGTCCATCACACCCGCTGCTGCCAGCCTGGCGCTCAAGCGCCTGGAAAACCGATTGGGTGTACGATTGTTCACCCGCTCCACTCGCACCATGAAACTCACCCCCGAAGGCCTGCGTTACCTTGAGAGTGCGCGACACGCCCTGAAAATTCTGGCTGATGGCAAACGCTCGCTGACCCATGATGACGGCATGCTGGAACTCACGGTGCCCTCCGACCTGGGCAGGAACCTGCTACTCGATGTGTTCGCGCAACTCAAGCGGAGCAGGCCGCGACTGTTTATCAAGCTGGCGCTTAGCGACAATGAGGAGAATCTGCTCACGGGCAAGTTCGACGCGGCCCTGCGATTTGGTAAAAGCCTCTCACTGGATCTCGTCGAGCTACCCGTTTTGAAACAGCATTACTTCATCGTCTGTGCTGGCCCCACCTATCTCTCTGAGCATCCCCTGCCCAGCACACCGCAACATCTGAGTGAACATGAGTGCATCATCAGCACCCGTAGTGGCAGAGCGGAAAATCATTGGCGCTTCCATAAGTCTGGGCAGATCGAAGTTGTTCAGGTGCAAGGGCATTTTTGCTGTGACGACGGCGACGCTGTGCGGCGCTGGGCGATAGCCGGTTATGGTGTGGCTTACTTGCCCCTATTGAGTGTCATCGACGACTTACTCGCCGGCCGATTGCTCGCATTGCTGCCCGGCTGGCAGGGCGAGCAAGCCCCACTGAACCTGGTGGTGTCGCACCGGTCGCAAATCACCGAATCGCTCCGGGCCTTGCATCACAGTCTCACCGACCAGTGCAACGAACGAATGTCTCACTACTCCGCCTGGCTCAATCCACCGGCAATGTCTGTGACGCTCGATGAGCTATCAGCAGGTCATAGGCCTGCTGAAATTCCAGACAATAGACACTCTCCTGGATAGCCAGCAGAGCACTGCAGGCACCCTGCTCGCAAAGTTCATCGACCATGCTCAGCGCTTGCGCGTTTTGATCGCGCAACAGCGTGGCCAGGCGCTCCAGTTTTACCATCAAGAGACGGCTTTGGTCTTCGTCTTCATCCACCAAACACAGCACCGGCCCCTGCCCCAGATCAGCCAGGCTCTCCAACACCGAATGCAACTGGTAGGCCAACCGCCATATCAACGGAGCCAGGTCAGTAGACCCTGCACAGTGATCCTCCAATTGCCCGGCCGCTCGCTGCACAGCCCGAGCTCCTATGTGGCCAGAAGCACCGCGCAAGCTATGAGCAAGAAAGCTGATGGCCTGAAGATCCTTGATTGCATGCGAGCGCCACAAGCGCGCGACGAACTGCTGATGACTGTCGCGAAAACTGCACAACAGTTTTTGGTATAGCGCGGCATCATGATTGACCACCGATAACCCGACTGCTGTGTCGATGCCATCGTAATGCGGCATTGATGCAACACGAGGTACAAGCGGTTTATGATCGCCAGGCGGAACTTCCAGGGGTTTGATCCAACGTACCAGAGCGCGGTAGAGCTCATTGACCTCCAACGGTTTGGCGATATGATCATTCATACCGACAGCCAACATACGCGCCTTGGCGTCCAACAGGGTATGGGCAGTGACGGCAATAATCGGCAAGGACTGCAGATGGGGGTGGCGGCGGATTTCTAATGCGGCACAGTAGCCATCCATGACCGGCATCTGGCAATCCATCAGAATCCCGTCGAAGTGACTGTCGCGCAGCAACAGTTGCAAGGCCTCTTCACCGTTGTTGGCAATCACTACTTGTACTTTGGCGCGTTGCAGCAGCCCCTCGAGAACTTCCTGATTCATCGGGTTGTCCTCAACCACCAAAACCCGGGTACCCTCCAGTAACCGCGTAAAATCGTTGACCGTGCACGTGCCAGCGACAACGCTGGCCGATAAGTCAGCGCCTGGCTTGACGGGCTCGTACTGCACAAGGGCAGGCAACTCGAAATCCTGGGACTGTGGCACGCTCAGCGTTACGGTGAATTTGAACTCCGCCCCCCTTCCCTCCAGGCTATCGATCCAGATGCTGCCTTGCATCATCTGTACGATTTTTTTTGAAATGGTCAGCCCCAGACCGGTTCCGCCATAACGTCGGGTAATCGACGGATCAGCCTGGACAAAGGCATCGAATAGACGAATGCGCTGCTCTTCACTGATACCAATACCGGTGTCCGAAACGCTGAAGCACAACAGTACCTTGCCGCTCCACTGCCGCACTTGGTGTACCCCGATGCAGACATGACCGACTTCAGTGAACTTAATCGAATTGTCGACCAGATTGGTCAGTACCTGAGACAGGCGCAATGGGTCGCCCACATAACTGCGAGGCATCAACGAGGGTATCTCCAGGCGCAGACTGATTCCCTTTTCAGCAGCCCGCTGGCGTACCAGGCAAAGCACCTCATCCAGCAGCTCCGGAAGGTCGAAATGCACGTGTTCCATGCTCAGCTTGCCAGCTTCGATCTTTGACAGATCCAGTACGCCGTTGATGATCCCGACCAGATTCTTTGCCGCACGGTCCATCTTCTCGATGTACCCGCGCTGGGTCTCCCCCAGTGGCATATCCAGGAGTAGATGGGACATACCGACAATAGCGTTCAACGGTGTGCGGATTTCATGGGACATGTTGTCGAGAAACATCGACTTGGCCTGGGTGGCCAGCTCGGCATCGCGTCGCGATTGCTTGATCAGTGCTTCCCCGGCCTTGCGCTCAGTGATGTCGAAGATCACCCCGTCCAGGTATTGCGGTACCCCGTCCACGTCAATGGTTTGCCCTTTGTCGTAGACCCAGCGCACCTCCTGCGTCGCGGTGATGATCCGGTACTCGAGCATATAACTGCCGTCATCCAGGCAGCAGTCGAAAATCCCAAGGTCGTCGGGGTGAACAAGCTCCCGGTAGGCTCGGCCGGACAAAAAATGCTGCGCCGAATAGCCACTCAAGCCTTCGATGACATCACTGACAAACATCATCTCGCGTGCGCTATTGGGCAGGCTGCGAAAAACCACTCCTGGGATATTGGCTATCATCGACTGGAGTTTGCTCTGGTTCTCTACAATCGCCAGCTGAGCCTCGACAGCCTGGGTGATGTCCTGCAGCACTCCAGTCACCCGTGTCGCGACACCTTGGGCGTCACGCTGCATGACTTTGCCGATATCCAGCACCCACACCCAGTCTCCGTTTTTATTGCACACCCGGTATTCAGCGCGGTATTCGTCAGTCTGGTTATCCAGGTGCGCGTTGAGCTTGGCCATGACCGATTCAAGGTCATCCGGATGAATCAGACGAGCCCAGCGATCCAGGCCATTACCAAAGGTACACTCCAGTTCGCATTGGCTATAACCGAGAATACGCAGCCAGACACCATTGTTGATGACGATGCCCAGACTGACGTTCCAGTCCCACAGGCCAAGTGCCCCGCTCTGCAGGGCCAGGTCCAGGCGTTGTTCGCTTTGCTCGATCAACGCGACATCGCGATTATGTCGTCGGGCGTCCGCCAGCCGCCGCAGACCACCCCACCACAGCAGAAAAAACAGGCCGGCACTCACCCCGTCGATCAACAGGATTTGTTCATTAGGCAGGATCGAATCCAGATCGCTCAACGTGATAAGCGACCAGGGGCCTCCAGGGTCGCTCCAGTCAAAGTCGGCTCTGGACAGGCCATAACGTCGCCCCTCCAGCGTGACCACAGGCTGATGGGCATCAAACGGCAACCTCTCAGGTATGCCATCGGGAAATGGATAGTCGGCGAATTGCTGGCGGATCGCGCCGATAAACGCGCCCGGCGACCACTCCCGGTCGGCCTTGAGCAGCAACGGCTGTGCGTTGGCGGCAAGCACCACGCCACTGGACGACAGGATCATTTTAACGTCGCCGTTGCGTTGTTTACTCAAGCCGCTGTCCAGCACTTGGGCATCGAAACGCGCCACCAATACGCCGATCACCTTGTCCTGACGGGTACGAGATGCGTAGATCGGTACTGCCATGTAGAACATGCGCGATCCTGTGGCAGTACTTATCGCTCCGTAGACGCTGCTAACACCTTTGAGGGCGGTATTGAAATAGGGGCGGAAGGCTACATTCAGGCCCAGCTGTGACGGATTGAGCAAGTCATGGACCGCCACGATCTCCCCGTCCAGATTGGCGACAAACGCGTGACTGGCACCCACCACGATCGACAGCGTACTCAGGGGTATCGCCGCCTGCTCCATGAGCTCTATGGAAGGACTGCGTTCCTGAATGACTCTTTTGAGCATCGGATTGTGTCGCCCCAGGATCGACAGCGCGCCAATGGCAAATCCGTCGGATTTCCACTGCTCCAGTTCCGCGGCATGCTCCTGCGTCTGCGCTTCGATCCCCGCCCGGTAGACATCTTCAACCTGCAAGCGGTAGTAGTTGCCAACCGCCACGCCCCCACCGACCGCAATCAGCACGCCAAGAGCGTTATAGTACAACCTGTTACCGTCGAAGAACTTCACTAACCTGTACAACATCCACTCCCTCCTCTCAACCATCCTCGCATGGCAAATGCGTCTGTCACGCAGCCCTGAAGTCGCTAGCGTGTGGCCAGCTGACGCGGAAATTCCGGAGGCAGGAAATCACGATCGGGGTCGTAGTTCGGTTTGAGGAAATCACAGAGCGTCTGCAGGTCTTGCGGCGACAAGGTGCCTACCGACTGATGGAGGCGCAGTGTATCGAGAATGTAATCGTAGCGGCTGTTATTGTACTCGCGCACCGCATTGTAGAGCTGACGCTGGGCTTCCAGCACATCGACGATATTACGTGTACCGACCTGGAACCCCAGCTGTGACGCCAGCACCGCGCTCTGGTTGGAGATGATCGACTGGCGTCGCGCCTGGATCTTCTCGACGCTGCTGTTGAGACTACGATGCAGGTTGCGGGTGTTCTCCACCACTTGGCGACGCAGGTTGTCGTTAAGCGACTCGCGCTGGCTCATGCGTTGATAGGCTTCGCGAACCTGCGAGCTGGTCTGCCCGCCGTTGAACAACGGAATGTCGAGTTGCAGACCAACCGAGCGCTGTTCAGCGTTGCCGCCATAGCCACCGCCCCGTACCCCGCTGTTGCCATAGCCGAGGTTGTCGTTGTCGCCTATCTGGTAGCGCATTACTGCATCTACGGTCGGCGCATGCCCGGCCTTGCGTGCGTTCAGCGTTTGCTGCGCCACCTGCAAGGCCCGCTGGCTGACCCGTAGCGCGATGTTCTGATGCATTGCGCGATCAACCCATCGCCTCGCGTCGTTGGGTACGGGTAACAGGATTGGCATGTCATGCCGCACCCCCTGGACTGCGGTGTACTGCTGATGGGTCAAGGTATCGAGGGCTTCAAACGCGTTGTCCACCTGCTGCTGCGCAACAATGCGATTGGCCCGGGCACTGTCATGAC
Organism: Pseudomonas sp. Irchel s3a18; assembly: GCF_900187535.1. Classification (NCBI taxonomy): domain Bacteria; kingdom Pseudomonadati; phylum Pseudomonadota; class Gammaproteobacteria; order Pseudomonadales; family Pseudomonadaceae; genus Pseudomonas; species Pseudomonas sp. Irchel s3a18. Next base: position 253,088 of record NZ_FYDV01000001.1, read on the forward strand.
TGGCCTGAGCCTGCAGCACATCGGTACGGTCAGCCAAGCCCAGTTGCAAGCCCTTCTCTGCCAGGTCCAGCTGACGCTTGAGGGCGGTTTCCTCGGCCTTGCCTGCAGCGAGTCCGTCCTGGGCTTTAAGCAGGCCGAAATACACCTGGGCGCTGTCGAGTATCAGCTTCTGCTCGGCAACCTCCAACTCCAACAGTGCCTGCTGATGTTGGGACTCGGCAGCCTTGAGGTTGAACCAGCGATCGACGCGCAATACGGGCTGGTTAAGTAGCACCTGGTAGCTGCTGCCACTACGCCCGATGTCCTGCTGCGGTTGTTGCAAGGTCGTCGTTCGGTCTTTGAGCTCGGCACTGGCCGACAGCGAAGGCAACAGGCCGGCACGGGCTTGAGGCACGGCCTCAGCCCGTGCTGCCTGGTCAGCGCGGGCCGCTGCCAGCTCGGAATTGTTCTGTCGAGCATCTTGGTACACCCGCCAGAGATCGCTGGGAATGGCCACAGGTGGATAGTCCCGAGGAGCGCTTGCAGCCGGTTCAACCTGCAACAGGAGCGCGAGCAGCCAGACGATAGGCGCCCGCTGTCGCGAAATAATTGGTTTGATCATGTACAGGGCAACTTTTACAAGAGGAATGATTCAAGCTGAAGGTGGGAGGCAGGAGGCGCGTTGCGCCCCTCCTGCTGTTTCTCGTACTACCTCAAGACATCGAAGGCACCAGTGCCCCATGCGCGGCCTGGCGGTTTTGCGGCAAATATTCGCGGGCACCGCCGGTGTCGGCGAACGCGGCCATCGCGCCGCTCAACTTGGTCAGGCTGGGACTGGTTGCGCTCTCTACTGACTCCGGCTGCTGGTTGGCCCAGGCCAGCTCGAACAGGGCATTTTTATCGGCCCCTACCCGGGTAAAGCCCGCGACCAGATGATCAATACTGATCACCGCCCCGGAACCTTTCAGCTCGATTTGCAGATGCCGGTGCGTCGCCGCCTGGCTGCCAAATACCTTGCGAATGAGCAAGGTAGTGCCTCCTGCCCAGTCAGTCAGCAGCAGATCATCATCATGACGGCTGACGAGGAGCTTTTCCCCATCGGCTGCCGGTATGATCAATCGGTCCAGGGCCTGGTCCGGGTCATCGTTATCAATGACGACTGTGCGGTAGTGCGACCACATTTGCGGGCTGAGGCGGTAGGTATCGCCGTTGGCCCCCCCATGCAGCACGACACTGTCGACACCGTCAATCAGTGGCGGCTGCAGATCATCCTGGCTACCACGCAAGCCGTCGCCCCGCAGCAACAACGACGAACCAACGCGCTCGACAGAGGTGTAATGGCCGAGCCTCTTCGGATTACCCGCCCAGACATGGTACAACCCCTGGTCTGTCTGGCTGTATACATAGGCTGCTCTCTGCCCAACAGCGGTTCCCACGAAACGCAAATCTTCCGCAACCGGGAGACCTTTGCCAGAGAACACTTGTCCACTGCTGACGTCGAACCACCCTTGCCCGTCTTGCCCCTGCAAAGTCAGCACACCCGTAGCCCGCCACTGACTGGCGAGCTCGCTGAGTGCCTGGGGCAAACGATCACGGTTATCTTGCTGCCAGCCGTTGTCGACGGCCACCAGCTGCAATTCACCCTTGCTGTCCCGGAGCAAAATCTCGCCTTTGACGGTGGTCAGGCGTAATCCCGCGTCATTGAGCTCTGCCGCCTTGAGATGCAGATTCGGCACCAGCTCACTGGCGGCGGGCAGTTGCGCCGACACCTCGAGTACCTCGTCAGTGCCAAACGCGCCGGCAAGCGCTGCAGGAGTCAAAGGAGGTTGACGATAGAGCTTGCCACTTGCCGGATCGAAAATCCGCGCAGCGCTGCCGTCCGCTTCAAATCCCAGAAACTGCAAAGGCTTGCCATGCAGCGGGGCGGATGCCACCACGACCTGCCCGTTGTGGTACCACACGGGCAACACGCTCTTGCCGTCACTGCCCTTGACGCCAAACACCGCCAGGGTTGCACTGCGACCAGCGACACTGGATAGATCTTGCCACCAGGTTTGACGCCCTTTGAGCCAATGCTCGTTGACGGCCTCGTAACTGAGCTGCCCCTTGGCATCGACCCGGGCCAGGCGGCCATCCTCGGTGAGGAGGACCAGAACTCCGTTCAAATCGATTACATTCGCCAGCGCCGGGGTGGTAACCCGCAATGCTGTCGGGCGGGTGGAGTCGAGCACCGCCTGGCCTGGCCCTTCCTGGCGGAACAGGACCTTTTGCGCCTTGCTGTAGAAAAAGAACACCTCCTTGCCATCGAGGCCGGGCATGCTGCCCGCCAACACCAGATCAGCGGGAACAGGCCATGCGCTACGACTTGTTTCGTGCGCTTCGAAACGCAGGGTTGTGTCCCCGGGTGGCGCCAGATTGGGTTTGATCACGGCGCCATCGCTGGTTCGTATCCAATAGCGGTGTGCCACGCCAGCCGCATCGGTGCCAAATACCGTCATCAACGCCGCAGGGGTTGGCTCGATCAATCGCGCGCCCAACCCATACACTGGGGTGCCGCGCTGCACGCCATTGCTCGCGTAGCCATTGAGCATGGTTTTTACCGCGTCGCCATATTGGCCAGTGCACGCCGAGAGCTGTAATAGCGCCTCATCACCCACCGCGCTGACCAGCTCCATGCGATCGCCCTGGATCCGGTAGCTCAGCTCGGCCTCACTGCCATCTTTGAGCAAATGGCGGCGCGTCAGGTAGACCGCATCCCCCTCTTGCCATAACCGGCTGATGTTGCCCGCGCTCTGGTTGAACCATGGATCGAACTGCGCATCGATCCTGCCACTGGCGATGTCCACCCGCCACGCCGCGGCGTTCGCGGCGTCAAAAAAATAAGCATAGTCGCCACTAACGGCCCCCAACTGAGCATGCCTGGCCTGCTCAATATCAGTGTTGGTGAACAGCATGCGATCCTTGGCGACGTCATAGAACGCCCGGCCGACATTTCGTCCCTCGTGGCTGTAATTCTCCACCACAACGTACTGACCTTGCATCTGATGAGCCTTGGCCAAGTCGCGCAAGTGCTGCTCGATACGATGACCTGGCACCTGCCATTTACTGGCGTCCTCCACCAGCACCCGGGTAGTCATGCCGGCAAAATCGACTTCCCGCACCTCGCCTTTGGCATTGACCAACAGTATGCGACCGTTCTGGGCGGGATCGAGCTCGACCACAACACCACCGACCACCAACTGTTGGTTCGACACGCTGATGCTATCGCTGGCAAGCTGGCTGCTATCGATGATCCAGCGCGAGGGCATGCTGCCTGTTTCGCTGGTGAGCTTGACCCGCACGCCTTCATTCAAACCAATTACGTATTCGCCCCCTGTGCCCTTGATCTCGTAGCGCAGGAAGCCGTGCAGCTCATTGGGCAGCTCGGGTACTACCAGTTGCCGGTTACGCTGATCGAGCAGCACTTCGACCGGCGTATCGACGTACTCTTGATGAATCTTGCGGATCGTGTACTCGCCCGGAAAGAGGTAGAAGTCGTAGTCAAAGCGTCTGTCTTGCTCAAGCCGACGAATCACATCAAAGCCGCCGTCATGGCGGTTGGTGGTGCCGGGAAGTGTCTCGTATTCGTAACTGATATAGGACTTGGGTGTACCAGGCAGAATAACTACCCTGGTATCGCTGTGAGCGAGCGGATGGTGGCTCCCATAGCCGATGCCACTGCGCACCTCGACCGCCTGACTGCGATCGCGGACCATCACCGGCATGCCCCACCCGAAGTAATTGATTGCTCCAGAACCGCCATTACCGTGATGCGTGCGGTAGATGTACTGACTGTCGAAGTCGATTTGCCCGTTGCGCAGGTCGACGGTCTTCACTACCGCCCCGGCAAGAGGGACCAGCACCTGTTTCTGCTCGTCATAACGATAACCTTGGCCTTTGTATGCGCTGTCGAGCGCCTCAAAGTAGCGGCCCACCGCTTGGGCTTCCATAGCCACAACACCATATGCCTGTGCCAGTGCGGTAAAGCCGACCGCAAGCCCACCCAGGACCACAGCACACCCACCGAGCATGGCAGCGGCGGTGGAGGCACCGATCAGGCCGGCGCTGAGTCCCGCAATACTGGTCACGAAGCTTGCCGAGTCGAAGGCGAGCTGGGTGCCGAACACAGCCTTTTGCATATCGTTTTCGGCGTGAGCCAGCTCAAACCCATCAAAGCCAACCATCGCTGCCCCCAACAGGACGCCAATGCCTTCATCGGCGGTGCGCCCCAGCGTTTTGGCAAAGTCCTGGAGAGTGGCTTCAGCGGCTACCGCTTCGCCGCGCAGTGCCGTGCGAACCAGCTCGGTGACCCTGGCCACATCCTGGAGGGTGCCATGCCCCATCTGGATAAAATTGATGTAACTGTGCACTTTGAGCGCCGTAGCAAGATCAGGCGCCGCCCCCCCGCTCGCAGCGTCTTTGCGGCTCCTGTCTGCAAACCAATGGATCAATGCCTGCACCGCAAAACCTGCGTTCAAACCGTCTACCGGTGCGGCCTCACCGGATACGCCCTTGGGCCGCAGTTGGCCATTCTCGAGGGTAAAGTGCTGGCTGAGCCGCTGCAGATTTTCGTCGACGAAGCGCCGAAACTCGATAAAGGTGACATCTTCGGTAGTCAGCCAGCGGGTTTGCTCGGGCTGGTCACGGTTGATGAACTGAACCCGGTACCGGCCTTCGCCTTGCGCTTCGGTATTGGCAATCACCGGCATCCAGCGATGGTCGAGCCCCGCTTCCCGCGCAAGCAGGGTGCATGATTCTTCAAATCTGGCGCCCCACTGCTCGGCATCGAGCGTCACCAACGCCATGCGCAACCGGGTGTCCTCGATAGCCTGTGCTTGTGTACTGAGCGTACGTTCGACCAGTCGCCGCTGCTCAATGGAACTCACCAGCTCATCAGCCCGTGACAGGTCAGCAACGTACAGGTCGTTGCCCACCGGCACCTCGGCCATTTTGGCGACATCGATCTGCACCAGGTTAAACACAGGAGCCGACTGGGTGCCGAACGAGCCGTAGAAAGCGGCCATTTTGCGGCCGATCAGGTGCTGTGTCATTGCCTTCGACAAACTGGCCGTATCGTCGAAAGCGAAAATCCCGACATTCGGGTCGTAGAAATAGTAACGACGCCCTTCGGCACTAATGGTGCTCCCCACTAGCATGGAGTGCCCTTGGGTGTTGAGCGCGAACATGGCGGTTCGGGTCGTTTCAGCCAGCCGAGCAACCACGTCGGCCACTTTGAAATGGCCCAGTTCGGTTGATGCCTCAACTGCGTCGACATTGGCGTGCAGCCTGCTCAAACTGTTCTTGAGCAATATGGAACTGGCCCCTTGCGGGTCGGCGCCAGCCAGGAACAGCTTTTCCACCAGGTTATTGACACCGTACTCACCGCCGTTTGCCAGCGCCACCGCCATGGCCCTGACCAAGGGATAGCAACGACCTCCCGACGTGTCGCCTACCAGCGACAGATAAAAATCCTGTGGCACCAGCCGATCGAAGGTACTGCCGGCACGATGAAAGTCTTCGCTGAACTTCGCCGTTCGACTTAACACTTTATCGATGTATTCGGCCTGGCTCGCCACACTGATACGCCCACTCAGAGCGCCCTGCTGCTCAGGGGTAAGCTGTCCCTTGAGGAACAGACGCTTCATCTCCAGGACTGACATCTTGTCACCCAAACCGGGAATGGCTATATCACGGAAATTGCGCAAGCCTTCAGCAAACCCGGGGACCTGCGTCCCGCGCTGAAATGCTTCTGCGATCGAGTAACGTTCCCCAACACTGTCAACACGCGACGCTCCTTCTCCCTGGATTGAAGCGTCGTCAATTCGCACCACCGCGGCGATGCCTTTTTTTTCCTTGATCTGCTGCCAAAGCCAGGTTCTCTCGACAGATCTGGCTTCTAACAATAGTGGTTGGTATTGCGCACGGTAGTAATCCTGAGTGAGGTTTATCTGCTTGATCTGCTGGTCGATCAAGGCTTTGTCACTTGAAGTGCGCCGGGCATCCTGGAGTTGAACGCGCTTGTATCTCAACTCTTCGATGTCAGCATTGACGATGGCTTGAATCGCATTGCGCAAGTGGATCCATGCTGCAATTGCCGGGTGCTCGGAAGAAAAATCGCCGTCCGTATAGGCAACATCGGCTACTCCTTCAGCAGATACGCCGAACTGACCGGCCACTTTTTTCAGTTGTTGGTGAATCTTTTCCCGGTAAGCGCTGAATTGAGCCTGATTGCGCTGCGCCACTTGGTCGTCGGCGACTTGGATCGAAAGGGGTGACTCGCCATCACGCAGCTTCGGCCGGGGTCCCTCATCTACTCTCTGGTTCTCCTCGTACTCCTGACGCTGAAAAGCCAGCTGCCATTCGCCATTGACATACTGCATGTACGCTGCGGCCAAACCCGTAGAAGTGCCGGAAACCTGATAATCCTTGAAGTCGATCGCCATCACCACGTTGTCGTAGAGTGTCGAGCTGTTGACCCGGCCGTCGTGATACACCCGATAGGTGTTTGCATCCAGACTGGTGACTATCAGCGAACAGCCTGAAAGCGTGGCGGTGAAGAGAAAGCTGCCGGGGGCCGCGTGCTTGGGAATATCCACATACGCAGGGGATGGAGTGGCCTGATCCGCACCATTGAAGCCAAGAAAGTATGCCGCCACACTGTCGACTTGGCTGGCGGACTGACCTTCATGACCATGCTCAGTGTATTCAATTTCATACAGGTTAGGCGCAACTTTCACCAACTGGGCAAAACCCTGGGCCGGAAGACGGCCCGACTTGAGTAGAGCCTCGGCGCTGAGTGTGTAGGTCTTGGCAAACAGCACAGGATCCAAAGCAAACTGTCGGATGTCAGGACTGCCCGTGCGGGGTTCAGCCCCACCACTGACAGGCACCAACCCTCCCTTTAACGCACGGTCTTGTACAGCTTGTGCTAGCAGGGCCGGGTCTTGTACATCGTACCCACGCCTCTGCAGGGTACGCTGCAAAGTCTTCTCAATTGGAGTATCGGTGAGCAAGGCCTCAGCTCCCGCTGCAGCAATCAGTCTGGCTCTGGATTGACCATGGCTGCTCGACTCCCCTTGCGCCGTCTCGGAGTAGGCAATGCCTTTGTCCACCCGGAGCATGCCGGTGGGAGTGTGTTCGACAAAGGCCGGCGCCGGTAGAAGTTCGGCAAGCCTTCTGCCGATGGTTCGAGCATGCTCTACCCCCGCTTCAGACAGGTAAATCACCGCCTGGTCGGTGCGGCGGCCCAGGTTTTTCGGCCCCATGATCTTGGCCTGCTCCAGCCAGCCGCGGTTTTCATCGCTGAACAATTGGGTCAGTGCATTGGCCAGCTGGTTGAAGTACGCCTTGTCGACGTTGATGGTCAGTCGTGCGCCAACCTTGGATCGTGTGCCATACCGTTGCGCAAAATCTTTAGGCAGAACTCGAAACGCTTCAGCACTTCCTAGAACGCTGTCCGTTTGCGAGAACAAGGCTATTGCCTCGCTGCCTTGTACTTTGATATCGACCATTGCAGCACGCGCCGCCAATGCCTTCATGTACTCGACAAACTCACGCTGTTCAACCTCGTTGAGGCTACTGACCGCTGTCGGCCTATCGTTGCTATAGCGGCCGTAGGCATCTGCCTCAAGCGCCTTTTCAAGCTGGCGCTGTTTGGCATTCGCTTCGGGAGTCCACTTGTTACCGTTATCACGAAACATTTTTTTTATGTCGTTAACCAACGCTTGGATCGCTGGTCTGCGTTTCATCTCTTTATAGGTCGCTTGCGCGGATTCGAGCAGTGACTGGTAGCTTCTGCTGGGCATAGGTCTCTCTCCTGAGAATAGGCTTACGGATAGTTTTTGCGGGTTACAGCGCTGGATTGACGGCCACGGCATGTCCACCTAGCCGTCTGTGATCGGGATATCAACCCTTCATCTGCAAGGCCCATTGCCGGGCATACAACCCGTCCAGGGCGAGCAGCTGTTCGTGACTACCTTGCTCAAGGACCTGGCCTTGATCGATGACGAGAATTCGGTCGGCATGACGCAGCGTGTTGAGGCGATGTGCGACACTGATGACCGTGCGGCCCTGGGCGATTCGCTGCAGATTGGCCATTACCGCCGCCTCGGACTCGTAGTCCAGGGCACTGGTGGCCTCGTCCAGCAACAGGATCCCAGGGTTGGTCAACAGCGCCCGCGCCAGGGCTATGCGCTGACGCTGGCCGCCTGAAAGCTGGCCGCCGCGCTCACCGACCTGGGTGTCGTAACCCTGGCTTAGCGCCTCGATAAAGGTCGCAGCACCGGCGAGGGTGGCCGCCTCGTGTACTTCGGCATCGCTGGCCTGGGGTCGGCACAGGCGAATGTTCTCGGCAATGCTGCCAGCGAACAGCACGCTTTCCTGCAGCACCACGCTCATGTTGCGACGCAGGGCCACCGGGTCGGCAATGGCCAGGTCTATGCCGTCCACCAACACCCGCCCGTGCTGCGGTACATAAAGGCGTTGCAGCAGTCGGGTCAGGGTCGACTTGCCCGAGCCGGAAGGCCCGGTGATACCGATGAACTCCCCTGGTTGTACGTCCAGGTTGAGGTTGCGCAGGATTTCCTGGCCATCTTCGTCATAGCGGAAACGCACGCCCTGGAAACTCACCGCGCCCTGCAGCGCCGGCACTGAGGCCAGACCGCCGCTACCGCTTTCACACTCGGTGTCGAGAATATCGCCCAGCCGGCGCAACGAGATCAGGGTGTGCTGGAAATCCTGCCAGACCTGGGCCAGGCGCAGAATCGGCTCCACCACATGGCCGGCCAGCATGTTGAAAGCCACCAGTTGGCCGGGCGTCAGCTGCCCATCCATAACCAGCATCACGCCCCACCACAGCAGCAACGCGGCGGTCAGCTTCTGAATCAGACCAATACCCTGCCCGGCCCAGATACCGACGATGCGCGTGTGGAACGCTGCCCTCACATAAGCCGCCAACTGACGTTGCCACTGCTGCTGGAAACCGCCTTCGGTGGCGCCGGTCTTGATGGTTTCGATGCCCGTCACAGTCTCGGTGAGAAAGGCGGTGTTTGCCGCACTCAGTTCGTACTCGCGCAGCGCCCGACTGCGCAACAAGGGGCCCACGCACAGCCAAAACAGGAAGTACAGGAACAGGGAGCCGACTACCACCCATGTCAAGAGCGGTGCATAGCTGTACATCACCGCGATGAACAGGCTACAGAAGGCCAGATCCAGCACCAGGGTCAGCGCCGAACCGGTGAGAAACTGGCGGATCTGCTGCATCTCTCCGACCCGGGCGATGATCTCGCCGGTTTGACGACGCTGGAAGTAGCTCAGCGGTAACTGCACCAGATGCTGGTACAAGCGCGCGCACAATTCCGCGTTGATCTTGCTGGCCAAGTTGCTAAACAGCCAGGAACGCAGCAGGCCGAACAACGGTTCGAACAGCGCCAACGCCAGCAGGGCAATGCCCAATACTTGCAGGCTGGACATACCCCGGCTGACCAGCACCCGGTCGATGATGTTTTCGAACAGCAGCGGCGTGACCAGGGCTACCAACTGCAGCATCAGCGAGACCAGTAACACGCTACGAAACTGCCGCACATGTTTGAGGATCGATGGCCAAAACCAGGCCACGCCGAAAGCAGGCGGTTTCAAACCGGTGTGCTGTTCAGCCAGCAACAACACCTCGCCCTGCCACAGTTCAGCCAGGTCTTCACGGGGCAGAGTCTGACAGTGCCCCTCTAGCGGCCAGAACAGGTTGACCTGCCCTGGTTCGACGGCATTGAGCACCACCCACCCGCGCGCGGTCTCCAGCAAGGCGGGTAACGGCAGTTGTTCCAGGCGCTGGACGCTGCTGCGCACGGCCCTCGCCCGCAGCCCGGCCCAGCCGGCACAACGGCGCAAGTCGATACTGTCGGCCATGCCCTCGACGCGGCCCAGGCGGTGATTCAGCTGTGCCGCCGTGAGGGTCAGGTCAAAACGCCGTGCCGCCCATACCAAGGCCTCCAGGCCAGTATCCAGGATGTTCGGTGTATCGTCGCCAGCGTGGATAAATGCAGTGGTCATATCAACGCTCCCGCAGGGCTTCGGACTGGTATTGCTGGATCGGGCTCAACAGGTAGTCAATCACCCGCCGATCTCCCGTGCGAATCTCGCCGGTCACTGTCATCCCTGCCTGCAAAGGCACCCAGCCCTGGTCCACGGCAATAGCGGCCTTTTCCAGGCGGATGCGCGCTGGGAACACCAATCCCTGCTGCTCATCCTTGATGGCATCACCAGACACATGCATAACGGTCCCGCGCAAGGTGCCGTATCGGGTATAGGGGAACGCATCAACCTTGATCTCCACTGGCTGTCCAGCCCTGACAAAGCCCACATCCTTGTTCAACACCATGACTTCGGCGTCCAGCTCCGCTCCCTCTGGCACAATCACCAGCAGTTGTTGCGCTGGCTGTACCGCACCGCCCAGGGTATGCACCGCCAGTTGTTGCACCACGCCATCAACCGGTGCCAACAACGTTTGCAGGCGCTGCTTGTCGCGCCCGCGGATCAGTTGCTGCTCGAGAATGGCAATGTCCTGCTGGGTACGATGGCGCACGTCGTGCTGCTCGCGCTGGGTCCTGGCCAGAAAACTGTCGCGCTGATCCTGCCGGTTGCGCGCCTCGGCCTTTAGCACCTGCAGTTCGGCATGCTGTTGGGCCAGCGAGCGCTCGACCTCCAACTGCTCCTTTTCCTGCTCCAATAGATCAACCTGGGGCATCAGTTGCTGGGCCGCCATCGCCCGGCGTGCATCGAGGCGCCGCCGGACATTGCTAGCCAACTTGCCCAAGGCGGAAATCTCCACACTGCGAGCCCGCTGGCCGGCCTGATTGATGGCCATCTCTGCATTCAGGCTGTCCAGGTTGGCGTTGATTTCTTTCCAGGTGCTTGCCAATTGCGCACGGGCTTGCAGCGATTGCTCCGGGCTCAGATCGGGTGGCGGCAGATAGCTGCCAATCGGGTCATTGCTCAGCAGCGCCTGGGCCCTGGCCAGCTCCAGGCGTTTGAACGCCAGCTGAGCCCGCAGCTCGCTCAGCTCGGCATCGACACCAATCGGGTTCAACGCCACCAACACATCACCGGCCTTGACCCGTTGCCCGTCACGCACGTGGATTGCACCGACCTCACCCGCATCATGGGCCTGAATGATTTTGGTGTGGCTAGGCACTATCAACCGGCCAGAAGCACTGGCGTGAATGTCGAGAAAGCCGAGAATCGCCCACGCCAGCGCCAGTGCGATCGACAACATCAACACCATCGCCGTGCCACGCGCCCAAGGCGCTGGTGGTCGCTCGACAATCTCCAGATAACCGGGTTGGAACTCGTACTCGTCGCGACTGCGTTTGAGTGCGGCAGGCGCCTGGCACAAAGCGCGCCAAGCCTGCCGGGGAATGCTCAACAATGACCAACGCATCATGCCTGCTCCTTGCGTAACGCACGTTGCAACGCCCATAGGCGTGCATAACAACCACCGTTGGCGAGTAACTCAAGATGGGTGCCCGATTCACTGACCCGCCCCTGCTCAACGGCAACAATGCGTTGGCATTGGCGCACGGCCGACAATCGGTGAGCGATGATGATCACCGTGCGCCCCTCAGCGATCCGCGCCATGTTGCCCTGGATCAATGCTTGGGATTCGTCGTCCAGTGCACTGGTGGCCTCATCAAAAATCAGGATCCTTGGGTCGCCCATCAGTGCGCGGGCAATGGCCATGCGCTGGCGTTGGCCACCAGACAGCGATCTGCCCGCTTCAGCCAGCACCGTGTCGTAGCCCAGCGGCAGTTGCAGGATAAAGTCATGGGCGCCCGCCAGGCGGGCTGCGGCGATCACTGCTTCCAGGGAGGCCGTGGGATGACGCAGGGCAATGTTCTGTCGCACGCTGCGGTTGAACAAATAGTTTTCCTGCAGCACCACACCAATCTGGCTACGCAGCCAGGCCGGCTCCAACTGCTGCAGAGGCAAGCCGTCAATCAGAATGCGTCCGGCATCAGGGGTATAGAGTTTTTGCAGCAAGCCGGTCAGCGTGCTTTTGCCAGAGCCAGACGGCCCGACGACTCCCAGGGTCTGGCCCGCGACGATGTGCAGGTCCAGCCCCTTGATCACAGGTTCCAGGTCGGGACGATAGCGGAACACCAACTGCTCGATGCGCACCTCGCCTCGTAACGGTTGTAGCGGACGCTGTTGGCCCTGCATCTGCTCGACCGGCAGGTTGAGCATATCGCCCAGTTTGTCCACCGATACTCGCACCTGGACAAATTGCTGCCAGACCTCGATCAACTTGGCCAGCGGCTGACTGATGTGAGCCAGCATCATGTTGAAGGCGATCAATTGGCCGATGCTCATCTCCAGGCCAATCACCTTGCTTGCACCCCAGCAGATCACCGCAACGGCGGTAAATTTCTGCAGCAGGGTAACTGCCTGGCTAATCGAGCTGCCCAAGGTCTGGCTGGCGAAACCGGCCTCGACCATCTCAGCGGTCTGGGACTCCCAGCGCCGTTGCATCCGCGGCTCTACCGCCAGACTCTTGATGGTCTCGGCGCTGCTCACGGTTTCGTTGAGAAAGGCAGTATTGCGGGCAGAACTCTGAAACTGGCGCTCGATGCGCTTCTCCAGCGGTCCGGTGCTGATCCAGGCCAGCAGGACATACAGTGGAAGCGTCGCCATCACCAGCAGGGTCAAGGGCCATGAAATCCAGGCCATGACCGCAAAAAACACCAGGGTGAAAACGACATCGATGCACAACGTCAGCAGTGAGCCCGTGAGGAACTCACGAATGCTATCCAGCTCCTGAACCCGGGTGATGATCGCGCCCACCTGGCGCTGCTTGAAATACAGCAGCGGCAACCCCAGCAGATGACGGAACAGTTTGATGCCAAGACCAATGTCGATGCGATTGGCGGTATGCGCCGAAAGGTATTCGCGCAAGCCTTTGAGCAAAACCTCGAAGATCCCCACCACGACCAAGGTCATGACCAGAACATCCAGGGTCGCCAGGGCCCGATGCGCCATGACCTTGTCCATCACCGCCTGGAAAAACAACGGTGTCGCCAGGGCCAGTACCTGCAACAGCAACGAACACAGCACCACCTCCGTCAACACCCGACGATGGCGCAGCAGCTCTGGAGCAAACCAGGACAGATCGAAACGCAGGCCTCCCTGGCGCAGACGGATCACTTCCCCGCTCCACTGTTCGGCCAATTGCGCTCGCTCGATCACATCGGGCGTGCTGGTCAAAGGCGATTGAATCAATGCCTGGGTGTCAGACAGGCGTGCGAGCAGTACGAAGTCGCCTGCCTGGGTGCGCCAGACCAAAGGCAACAACTTCGGCGTCAGCTTGCACAACGACAAACGCTCGAGGCGCAGATTGACTCCGGCGCACTGCCCGTAGTGCTTGACCGCGCGACGTACGTCCGGGCCAGTCACTTCCTGTTCGGGTTCCGGAACCCGCCCCTGGCACACTTGCAACAGCAGTCGGCAACAGGCCAGCGCTGCATGGACTTCGGCCGCCGTAGTAGAAAGAGGAAGCGCTCGCGCCGTCATACCGGAGCACGCGATAAAACCTGGGAGTAGCATGTTGCAGAATTTGCTGACATAAACCGCTCTTTACATGATCAAGGGAACATGGAGGCACGGTCGAATTCTGCGTCAATAACTGTGGGTTGATAATCACAGCCTGGATTGAAAGGTTTTAATTAAAACTTAATAGTTCACTTGAGATGTTGCGCAGGGCATCTAAGCCCATTCGAACGCTTTTGTGCAACTTAAGAAATTTCTTGCAGACACAAGCACTGCCCTGAGTGAAACTGAACGGGTTGCTCCGCATCGAGAACTTTGCCCCCGCTGCTGGCAGTAATACTGCGACTTGAGATTTCGTGACCGCATTGTAGCCCCAACAGGCGCCACGTTTAACTTAAGTAAACAGTATTACGCCACCGGGGGATTTTTTGCGTTCCCCCATCTTAATGCGTCATCAAGGCGGCACTCTGCCTACCACCAGGCGCCACTTGCCGCACGCTTTAGTCCTTTGCACACCCTTGTGCCGCATTGATCAACCTGCCTTTGTCAACCCACGCATGCCTCTGGTAAACGGTGTAGGTGGTTTGGCCGCTGACGCGTGACAGTTGAACAAGTCCTACTGCCGTAGTGCGGTCAATACTGCCAATCAATAGATTGATGCTACCGTTATCCTCCACGGTAAACGTTTTTGTGCCGCTGGTGAGTTCGTGCTTTATGCAGGCGATGTAAGCTTGAGTGCCTTTGGCCGTAAAACCATTAGCATGATTGCGATCAAGTCCTATATCCGAATGATGTGAGCAACCAACGACCAGCAATAGAGTGTAGACACATAAAGTTTTACCCAGCCTTCCAGCGATTATTACTTTCATATGTTAAGTTCCTGGTTTTCGGGCACGGTGAATCCTGACGACGCTGCAAGATAAGCCCGTAGTTATTGATATGAAAACGTTATTGTCGAACGCGCGCGAACCGTTCCAGGTTGCACGGCTGCTGCTGTTTGCACATATCTCACTGTAAACGGAATAATATGGTTGGTCGGAGGCGAAGTGGCATTGCCACCGACAAACCATTGGTTATTGTTGCCTGCCACCCGCGAGTCCGCTCCATATGAGACCACGTGCGCCCTGTCTGTTGCGCTGATTTGAAGGCCAACCCCCGTAGCTGTTGAGCCTTGAGCAAGCGTCAAAATATTGCTCGTGTTAGCCGGGGAGTTGACATCTGTCATGGTTGCATGCAGGGCAACGCCAGCAGGGCAGTTTACGCCAATCGTAAAACCTTGTGAGCCGGCGGTGGAACCTACGCCTTGCAAATTGCTCGCGGAAACAGTGGGCAGCACTACCTGCTGATTCCGATCAGCAGCGTGCACCGAGCATGTTAAAGCGGTGACGGTTACCGTGCCTGCCGAATAGGACAGATCAGTATCAAATCTGCCGATTTCTGCATTATTTAACGCTGAGCGCGTATCCGCCCAAATGAAATCCCTACTGGAAAGAGAATAGGTGCCAGGATTTAATGGGCCTGTGGCGACAAATCTGACCCACACATTGATGCTCCTAAGCACATGATCCAACCGAGTATAAGCATCCCCAAGAGTAAGATCATTACCAGCGTGATCTTGAACACGTACATAATATCCAATATTGTTAATCTCAGTTGGATACACATCGTAGGTGATCCCTCCCTCATTTACGGTCAAACGCGATGCCGGCTGAGCTGACATCAGTCTGTTCAAAATCGTGATATTAGCATTACAATTTTTCAACCCGGTCCTTACGCGGCCTGGCTGAGACCACCCACCTAAAACGGATCCGATATTTGTCGCCCCAGATGTTACATTAATCGGAGCAGGGATTGGTGCCACTTGATCTTTGAGAATCGTGCACGCCAACGCATAGCTGGGGAAGCTACTTTCAATTAACAGTCCGACCAAAAAAACGAATACTACTGAAGTAAACGATTTTTTTTTGAGTATTTTCATCACAACACACCAATTGATATTTCTCTGGTTGCAGAGTGGTATGCCAGACCTACCTCTACGTATTTACTCATAAAGTTGTTTTTTGCCATCTCGTACAATTCGATCGGTCAGTTCTTCAGGCAAATTGCTCAAAGCTAAACCCTATACACGACACGGCAGATCGACCCGCTCTAATTCCGCATCCGCTTGTTGCTTCTCCCTTGGCTTGAGGTGATAAGTCATACTGCACTGACTTGACTCCTTGCCATGAGTGCTGACCCTCAATGTGCCCTGGTCGCTGCCGAGACGGGCGAATATCTGCCCACCCTGTCCGACCACACCCACCGTACGACCGTCCGAATCATAGACATTGGCTCCGAAAGGCAAAGGCTTTCCATCGGCCTGCCGGGCATTGATCAGTAATGCCCGACCCGTGACAGTCTTGAAGCGGGCCATGACCACTGAGCCACTGCGCGGCACCACTTCCTGACTGGTGCTTTGCAATTCAACGTCATCGGAAAGACCCTTGGGATCGATTCCCAAGCTGTTTACCCGGTAAGGCGTCAAATACGATACGACTGCCTGGCCATTGCGGTCGAGTTTCACGCCCGTAGCATTGTCCAACGTCGCACCAGCCGCACCAGGGGCATGAACGATGGCAATGGTGTCACCCAACGGTTGACCGAAGGTAATACCAGCCGGATGGACGACCACCGAGCCACTCCCCCCCAGTGAGACCTGCTGGAAGTCGCTACCCTTACTGAGCGAAGCACTCAGATCAGCCGCCGACGTTCGGAGCTGGACGTTAGCGCTGGTGCTACTTGAATGCTTACCGCTGCTTGGACGATTGTTGCTGGCCGAAATGCCATAGCTCAGGCTGTGGTCTTCGCCGCTGGTTCCACTCAAAGTACTTTGCACATCAGCACTGCCGTCGCTGTTGGAGCTGGCACTGGCGCTCAGATGGGCGCGATTTGTGCTACTGGCCGAGCCCAAGGGCATGCTAAAACTGACCATGAATTGGGTGGAGTTATCGCCATACATATCCTGAGTGCGCGAGGCGCTGACGCCCGCAGTGCCCCAGTTGAAAGTGTGGTTGTAACCTGACTGAAACTGCTTATCACTACCGGGACTGTTCCAATAATTCTGCACCGAGGCATTGAGATACAGGTGCGAGCTATTGTTGATGCGCTGGCTGATGTTCAGTTGCGCTCTGCTGCGAGCATGACGGAAGGCGTCCGGGTTGCTGTCGCCACTTTGTTGAAGTTGGTCGCGGGCAACAAGTGCATCGCGTATACCGAAATAGCCTTCAGTGGAATAGCGATACGCGGCCAAGGTGAAATTGGTGCCTGTGTTTTGCAGTACTTTATTGTAAGTGACACGCGCCGATTGACCGGTGAAGGCTTTGCCCGCCAAGTCGGTTTTCGAGGCGGTAATGTCTGCGCCTAGAGCACCGTATTCGCTGTTCAACACACCACCTAGCAGAGCAGCACCATAGCCCTCGGAGGCGGACATGCCGGCATAGCCGGTCACCAGATTGCTAAGTCCTCGCTGGTAGGTGGCCTGGGCAACAGTGGGCGAGCTACCGTACGACAGGTTGCGCGCCTGGCCAACAGTTGCCGTATAGCGTGAAGTACCTTCGCGCAGGGAACGACTGACCGACGAGAACGGCACGATAAACTGCTTTTCCTGCCCGTCGGCTTCAGTCACTGTGACTTCCAGATCACCGCTTTGGCTGGCAGGGTTCAAATCGGTGATTTCGAAGGCCCCGGGGGCGACGGAGGTCTGCTGGATGATGAAACCATTCTGACGCACTGTGACCCGCGCATTGGTGGCGGCCACGCCACGAACAACGGGGGCATAACCGCGTAGCGAGTCGGGCAGCATACGATCGTCAGTGGCCAGCTGCACTCCACGTGTCGCAACCGAATCGAACATCTCGCCATCGGTGAATACATCACCCACCGTCAATTCCGAGCTGAGGGAATCGATATCCCGCTGCGCGTAGCGGGTAACAACCTGGTAGGCCTTGCCAGTTTCGTTGTTCCAGTTCAGCGCCGAACGTTGGCGCAAACGCCAAATGCCCAGATTGATGCCAGCATTGAAATCGGCATATGCGGTATTGCTCTGACTGCCCTGAGCACTGCTTTGGTAAGCGTTGACACTGTAGTTGACGAACGCGGCGTTAACGCCCCTGTCCCAGCGGTGTGGGCTGACATAGCCGCGTGGACGGTTGAGCATTGCGACTTGCGGTACGCTTAACTCAAGCCGTTGATCGGCACTGTCGTAGCGATAGGTCGCATCGGCGATGAGACCGAACAGATCCTTGGAGGCCGCTTCAGCACCTGCGCTCGCTTGTAATTTGTCGGTATCAACACCGAGTTGATCCAGCAGCTCCAATGGCAGCTCAGGCTTGGCCTGGTGCGGTGTCGCACCAGGAATAAACACAACATCGAAGCGTCCTGCTGATGCACCGTTGATACTGAGGTCAACACTGTAGGTACCTGTTTCGACAGGGTTTCCTCGATTGTAGCGCTCGACATCAAGCGAACCGGCGCTCGCGCCCATCAACATGCCGCTATCAAAGTTGGCGAATTCGCTCGAGGGGCCATCGAACTCTTTCGCCCGGACAGTGGAGGTCAGGCCAAAGCTGTCAATCAGTGTCGCAACTGCAAGTGACTTTAAACAAAAAAGATTAAAGCAGCGAGTAACACTGAAATTGTTCCCACGCCTATTGAGGTTACGCCCTTCCCAGGTTTTGACTTGCGACGTCATTCAAACCACCACAGCCCCAAGGCTTTTTCTTGCACCAACGAGGAAACGTCACGAAGACAAAAGCCTCAATGATTAGATGAATAGACAAGAAAGTTCTTCAGGCTTTGACAGCCTTAAACACAACAAACAGCTAATGATAAGAGCATGACGCTCGACTACCGTACGCAACTATTGAGAAGCCCTTCTATAATAAAACAGGAAGCTCGAATTTACTGGTGCCACCGTAATCATTCACCACGCCCCCTTCAACTCGGCTGCCGCTCGCTGGATTGTAGGACCCCTTAAGTGGCAGGGTCTTGCGCTCGCCCGGCGCGAACATACTGTTTGCCAAGTTCAATTCAGCACTGGCATCGCCCACTTTGAGCGAGTTCAATGTTAGAAAATAGGGTGTTGTATTAACCCCTTCAAGGGCCCAACCGCCAGCGCTATTCTTCAACCGCCATTGGATTTTCTGGGCAGCCTGCGCCACATCTTCTTTCAAGCCAGCCGGACGATAGAAGAGCTTGATCCGGCTGCGAAAAGCAATGTTGAGCTTGTTTTGCCCATCCTCGGCAGACGGTGGAACTTCCAGTACATTCAGCCAGAATAATGATTCCTTATCCTGTGGCAGCATTTGCTGACCAGTCAGGCGTACCCGCAGGGTCTGCCCCTGGCCGGCATTGACCCGGGCAATGGGAGGGGTCAGGACAAACGGCGCCGTGGAAGTATCCGGTCCGCTGTGCTTATCACTGCCATCAATCCAGGACTGCACCAGAAGAGGAACCTTCCCGGTATTATCGAGCTTGACGCTGACTTCCTTCTGGTCGGAGGGATAGATCACCCGGGTACCGTTGATCACGATGGCCGCATGGGCTTGAGCAATAAAAAGGCTGCTTAGAAGGATCAATCCAGACAGCAACAACCGGGGAAACTTAAAGGGTCGCATCGCTTATCTCCTAGCGCTTATAAATGGTTGCTGGCAGCCGGGGGGGCCATAGCGGCCCACCGGCATATGGCTTAAAAATAGACGATGGAGTAGGTTACGCTTGAACTCACAGCACCCGCGGTCGGAGTTGTAGAGATTGAGCGGTATTTGACGGTATAAGGCAGCGTAATAGCGCCGCCTGCTATGTTTCCGATAGCGGTGAGGGGAGCTTGACCAAGCATAAGCGGGGTGGCGTTGTTCCGTGGGTAGATCGCTAGCTCTACACCAGATCCGGCGCGAGTGGGGTTCAAGCGACCATCAGTATTGACTTGAGAACCCGATTCGAAATGTACCGCCGCACCCTGGCCGGTGGCAGGAAGGCCTGTGCAGTTGCTCAGCACGACATTGAAGTCGGTGGCGCCTGCTGTATTGCCACTCACCCCCAGATCACTCAATCGGGCAGCCGGCAAGTTCACAGTAGCACTAGCATTGACACCGTTGACAGTGACGGTACAGGTAGTAGCAGTTATTGAACCGTTGAAGGTGATGGTGCCATCTGCAGCTTGGGCCGGTAAAATAATTGCAGCGCCCAACACAGTACTAACGGCAGTAGCAAACAGCGTTTTTAATTTCATGGGTTTTCCATATATAAGTTGAATCGACAGACTTGCTTTGACAGCAAAACTAAACGCCCCCCCCGAAACAAAAACCTGAACATACTTCAAACCCTTCCTTGAGCCCCCATTAGCGAATCACCGAACCACTCACCATAAAGTTACGGCGAGTTGAAATATCGGAAATTCCCGTCCCTCAGAGGCGGGGGTATATAGGTAGGTTTCTGTTTGGAAGCGACAGGTTCAGTTTCTAGGAGAGTCGTGCTGGCGTCTGCAAGAAAAGTCTTAAGCTGCACGGATTGGCATGGGGATGAGTGCTAGATCTACACGGTAGAGCGCGCGCCACCTGAAGGGCAGCGCTTAGACTTGATCGAATGGCCAGAGCACGAACGGCCTGCCACCCGTGAAGATTGGCGCCCGATTCAGATCAACTTGTTGCGCCGGGCGAGGTCGGCAAGATCGACCACAGACTTGACACCCAGCTTGTCAATCAAGCGGGCTTTATAGCAGCTGACCGTCTTGCTGCTGAGCATGAGGTTTTCGGCAATCGCCTTGTTACTCATACCTCTTGAAAGCTGCTGCAACACCGAAAGCTCACGATCAGAGAGTAAGCCAATCATTTCCATTTCACCCACCAGCATGTCGCTTTTACGGGTAGACACGCTGACTTCGTCAGGGTAATAAATTTCCCCTTTCATGACCGACTTGATGGCATCGGAAACAGCGCCCAAGTCATCCGTCTTTGTTATAAATCCTGACGCCCCTGCCTTGATACAGCGCTGCGCGTAGTATTCCGACGCCAACGAGGTAAGGATAATAATTCTCGTTGGCAACTCGAGCCTTTTGATCCGGTCGATGACCGCAATTCCATCGAGCTTGGGCATCGTCACATCAAGGACGACAATATGTGGATTGTGCTGGCGAACAAGACTGATGGCCTCTACACCGTTTTCCGCCTCGGCCACCACGTCATGCCCCGCCTGAATCAGCACTGCACGCAACGCCAACCTAATGAGCGGATGGTCATCTACCACAAGAATTTTGTACGCCACGTCGCTAACCCTTGCTTTCTATAAGGTGATAGCGAGTGTACCATGGAGGCATTGAGATATCAGCCGCTTTAACCCGGGTTCTTATCAGTATCTATAAATGCAAGAGTCTGGCAGCGGGCATCGGCAAGGAAAAAGCATGAAGTATGTTTGGATATTAATTCTTTCCTGCGTTGTATTTAATTATGCCTCAGCCAACAATAACCCGGTGGTACTGAACGTTGTTGGTCGCTCGGT
The DNA here is from genome assembly GCF_900187535.1 of Pseudomonas sp. Irchel s3a18. Taxonomy (NCBI): domain Bacteria; kingdom Pseudomonadati; phylum Pseudomonadota; class Gammaproteobacteria; order Pseudomonadales; family Pseudomonadaceae; genus Pseudomonas; species Pseudomonas sp. Irchel s3a18. The sequence continues at coordinate 274,175 of NZ_FYDV01000001.1, forward strand.
TATTGAATCTGATCAGTTCTCTCTCAACCAAAGCGATACCCAGTGGTTGGCAAAGAAAGCCACCTTACGCATCGGCATATCCGATCCTGACTACCCTCCTCTCGATATCACTACCCATACAAAAGAATTCGAGGGCATTACCGCCGACTATTCCGCACTACTTGGGCAGCTTCTCAAAGTCCGGGTCGAGATAGTCAGCTTTCCAGACCGCACCACGCTGATTGAGGCGCTCAAGCGCCGCGACATTGACCTGATCGGATCGGCCAACGCCTATGAAGCAGTGGATCCGCAGCTTATGCTCTCGGCGCCTTACATGCTCGACCAACCCACTATTATCACGCGCATTGAAGATGATGTCGCAACTGACGAGAGCCTGGCCGGCAAAAAAATTGCGATGCTTTACCATTACCTGCCTTTAGCGACCGTGCAGGGTTTTTATCCCCAAGCGCAGATCGTGCTCTACCCCTCCATACTCAATGCCATCGGTGCGGTCGCGTTCGGCGATGCTGACGTATATTTGGGCGATACGGTTACTGCCAATTACCTGATCAATAAAAGTTACCTGAGCACTGTTCAGATGACTGACTTCTCAAGGCTGGAAGCCAACAACTTCTCTTTTGCGCTGCTGCGCTCAAACGCGCAACTTAAACGCGTGGTCGACCAGGCGCTTGAAGCCATTCCCTCCAGCGAACGCATCGCCATTGTCCAGCGCTGGCAAGCAGGCGGTGTCAGTATTTCGGGGCGCAACACGATCAAGTTCAGTGTTGAAGAACAAGAATGGCTGACCCAGCATGGCCAGTTGAAAGTCTTGTTCAACGAAGACTACTTGCCCTTCTCCTTCGTCGATGAAAATGGTCAGTCCAGGGGATTGACGGTTGATGTACTGAAGAAGATCAGCCAGAGAACCGGCCTGCGCTTTGAAACAGGCCGCGGATCCTCGGTCAACCAAATGATTGCCGAGCTCAACGCCGGCAGGTTCGATATTGTCGCTTCGCTGACACAAAGCCCAGACCGGGAAAAGCTGGTCAACTTCAGTCGCCCGTATCTGGCAACACCGCTGGTGCTCGTGACACGCGCCAGATCTGACGCGCCTCATAACCTTGAAGAGCTGGCAGGCAAGAAACTGGCCGTGGTCTACGGCAACGTCAACTTGTCGCTGCTTGCACGTAAACATCCGCACGTACAGCTTGTGCCGGCCAACAATCTAAATGAAGCATTCGCCATGGTCGTTCAAGGAAAAGCGGATGCAACCCTCAGTTCGTTGATCAGTGCGCGCTACATCATCGCCAGGACCTACCCGGACGCACTCAAGATAGCCTCGACCACCGGTACCAAAGCAGGCCAGGTCGCCTTCGCTGTCAGCAAAGAAGCCCCCGAGCTGTTGTCGATACTCAATAAATCATTGCTGAGTATCTCACCCGAGGAAATGGATGAGATCACCAATCGGTGGCGCCGCGCGGTTGTCGTCGAAGACAGCTACTGGACTCGACACCGTGAAACCATCTATCAAGGCCTGGTTGTAGCTGCATTGCTACTGCTGGGCATCTTCGTGTGGATCACTTCGTTGAAGCGCGAAGTGTCCAAGCGCAAACTCGCCGAGCGCGCACTCAACGACAAACTCGAGTTCGAGCGCGTGTTGCTCAATGGCACCCCGCACCCGATCTATGCCAGGGACCGCGATGCGCGCTTGTTACTGTGCAACAAAGCCTACCTCGATACCTTCAGCGTCAGCGACGGCGCGCCCCTCGAGGGCACGACCGTCGAACAAAGCCTGCTACTCGATCCAGCCCAGGCCGCTGAATACAATAAAAGCTTTTTTGAAGTGATGGCCTCTGGCGAGCCAAGATTCGAAGATCGCCTGCTCAGACTTCCCTGTGGCGAGACACTCACGATCTATCACTGGATGCTGCCCTATCGTGCTAGCGATGGCGCCGTCAAAGGGCTGATTGGTGGTTGGCTCGATGTGAGTGAACGCCAGGACCTGATCCAACAACTGCACGCTGCCAAGAATGACGCCGATAACGCCAGCCGGGCGAAAACGACCTTCCTTGCCACCATGAGCCATGAAATCCGCACACCTCTGAATGCGGTGATTGGGATGCTGGAAATGGCGTCAAAAACCGCCGAGCAAGGCGTTTTTGACCGGGCAGCCATCGATATCGCCTCGGAAGCCGCACAAGGGCTGCTCGATCTGATCGGCGACATACTTGATATCGCACGCATTGAGGCGGGACAACTCAGCCTGACCCCCCAGCAGGCAAACCTGCGCGACCTGTTGATGTCGATCGTGCGTATTTTCGATGGCCCGGCGACACAGAAATCACTGCAGCTGGTCACTCATATCGACCCTTCGGTCGACCAGCTTGTACTCATCGACCCCGCGAGCTTCAAGCAAGTGTTGGCCAACCTGCTGAGCAACGCAATCAAGTTCACCGCCCAAGGCTCGGTCAACCTTTCGGCAAGCGCGACACTTCACCCCACAGAACGAACCTTGAGCCTAGAAGTTAAGGTCGAGGACAGCGGCATTGGTATTTCTGTCGCCGACCAACAACGCCTGTTCAGGCCTTTCTCCCAGGTTAAGAGCGCTCAACAGCTGTCTGACAGCGGCTCGGGTCTTGGCCTGGTCATCAGTCGGGCATTGGTAGAAATGATGGGGGGAACACTCGAACTGGTCAGCCAGGAGGGTGTGGGCACCCTGATCACAGTCAGGATCGATCTGCCGCTTCAGAACGCTCTCCATGTCGAAGCTTTAGCCTCGCAACAGCAGACGCCAGAAGTACTGGCTGCCGATTGCCCGCTGAACATCCTGATTGTCGATGACTACATGGCCAATCGTATCCTGCTTATCCGCCAACTGAGTTACCTGGGCCATCATGTCAGCGAAGCCTGCGATGGTGTCGAAGCACTAAAACTATGGCACGAAGCTCCCTTCGACGTGATCATCACCGACTGCAATATGCCCAACATGGACGGGTATGAACTGGCACGAAACATACGTCAGCAGGAACAGCAAAGAAACGAACCTGGTTGCCTGCTGCTGGGCTTCACTGCCAACGCAGTGCCTGAGGAACGGCAAAATTGCCTGGATGCCGGGATGGATGACTGCCTGTTCAAACCCATCAGCCTGAGCACCCTGAGCAACAGATTGCTGGCGCTCTGCAACGAGTATAACGATGGGTTCAATGATGGCGAATTGTCAGGTGATCAACTTCACGCCCACCTGATGCGCTTGGCTGTTGCAGACGAGACGGCGATGCAAGCCCTCTGGTCAGAGTTGGAGCGCAGTACCGCGAACAACCTGCTTGAACTGCAAAAGTTACTCGATCAGCGTGACACCAAAGGAATGGCCAGCCTCGCCCATCAGATCAAGGGCAGTGCACTGATACTGAAATATGAAGCGCTCAATATCAGTTGCACCAATATGGAAATAGCCTGCCGAGACAACGTGGATACCGAGACGCTGACGGTCACGGCAGGCGTAGTCTCCAGCTGCATGCAAAGCCTGTTGGTTTTGTTGCAAGAGGGGAAGGTGTCAACCAAAGATCCGTAGAAGTGGGCTTGCGCCGCGAGAAGACCCTGAGAGCCTGCATATCGCACGACTATGCAAAAAGCCCCTGCGCTATTTCCCACGGAGTATCATGCACCAGGGCATGGGCCTTGCGGTCTCCAATAAGCTGTGCCGCGCATTGATGTGCTTGAGCGAGAACTGCAGGACGGTGCCGCACGTTGTGACCATCACTTGCCAGTACGTGCACGACACCTTGCTCCAGCAAGTCACGGGCAACTGACTGAACCTGCTGACCAAAATAACCTGTCAGGGAGGCTCCGGTCACCTGCAACAAACACCCTCGTGCGACAAACGGCCTGAGCCTCGCCGGATTTCGCATCACAGCCTTGTTGCGCTCAGGGTGCGCGATCATCGCAACGATGCCCTTAGCCAACAGCCAATCGATCAGATGCTCTGCGGCATACGGGATTTGTCCATGGGGAAACTCAAGCAGGACCACCCTCCTACCTTCCCACTCCCCCATAAAGGGCAATGATTGCGACTCAATTGCTGCCGGCAGGTGGTCGCCGAATCGTACTTCTGCGGCAGCGGCAATGCGCAAGGCAATGTCGGCTTCAAACAGTGCAACTTTCATTCGGGCACACGCGGCTTGAATTCCTGAAACGCTGTTGTCGTGGCGCCCGGGGTGCATATGAGGTGTGCATACGATTGTTTTTATACCGTCTGCCACCGCCATGCGCGCCAGATCCAGCGCGGCTTCAAGGTCAATCGAGCCATCATCCAGACCCGGGAGCATGTGATTATGTAGGTCGATCATCAGGTCGGGCTGTCGCTATAGCTGTAGTAGTCGTAGTAACCGTCGTAACGGCCACCCTTGGAACCCGCTGCCGTAACATCGACCTGGTTGAGCACAATGCCTTTGACCGGTGCATTGCCTTGTAACAACTGGCCAATTCCTTTGTGGACGAGAGGTACCGCGGTCGCATCGGACTTGACGACATAAAGTACAAAGTCCGCCAGTGTGGACATCAACAGCGCATCGCTGACGGCGAGGCATGGCGGAGTATCAATAACAATGCGTTGATAGCGTTCACTCAGTTGTTCCAGTAGCTGGGAAAACAAGGGAGACGCCAACAGCTCCTGCGGGTTAGGTGGCACGGTGCCCGCTGCCAATACATCCACCCCGTCAGCCTGCTGAATGCAATCGTCCAGAGATGCAGTGCCGGCGAGCAAGTTAGCCAGCCCCGGCGAACCAATGGGCAACTGAAAATGCTTCGCTAGCATGGGACGGCGCAAGTCTGCATCAATCAGCAATACTTTCTCCATCTGCCCCAGGGCGCATGCAAGGTTAGTAGACACCGTGGTCTTGCCTTCGCCAGGTATGGATGACGTGACCAGCAGAACCTTGTGCGGTTGCTTGAGATCGCTAAGCACGATGCCGGTACGCATTGTCCGGATAGACTCGCTGAAGCGCCTATCCAGCTCTCGACTGTAAAGTTGCCACAACTCGCAGCCAAGCTTTGTGGACAACCGCGGAGCAACGCCGAGTACCGGAATGTTCAACTGCTCTTCGACCTGATCCACACTTTTGAAGGTGTTGTTCAATGCCTCGAACAATAGTGTCAACGCGGCCGCCAGGATGAGGCTCAACATTGCGGTGAGGGTGACGACCAAGACTTTGCGTTGCCCCACTGGCATCGTCGGTACGATCGCGGGGTCAACGATACGCACGCTGACGATATCCAGGTCGGAAGTGGCCGCAGTTTCCTTCAAACGATTGGCGAAGGCGTTATACAGCGAGCGATTGGCGTCCACCTCACTCTTTAGCTCACGCAATTTGAATTCCTTGCGAGAGACGCTCTGTTGCTGTGACTGAACGCGGTTGAATGACGCTTGCAGGGTCTTTTGGTTGGCAACCGCAAGCTGGTAGTTACGCTCGATACCTGCTACCACTTGCACGATCTGCCCGTGCAGGCTGGCGGAGGCCGCATTCAATTCGGCGCGCACAGCTTCCATCTGCGGATGTTGCGCTCCGTAGCGCTTGGAACGCTCCTCAACCTTGGCCCGCGCCTTGGTCTCATCTGCCTTGAGTTGCTGAATCAGTGGATGACCGAGCACTGCCGGAACAGCTGCCAGCTTTTCCCAGTTGCCACGATTGGCCTGAACCTGGCGATATTGGCTTTCGGCTTCCGCATACTTGAGCCGGGCATCGATCAACCGGTCACCGGTGCGCGCCAGTTCCGTCGCGCTGATCGTCGACACACCACCTACATCGACCAAATTCTCCGCCTCCCGATAACGCTGCAGACGTTCTTCCGAGACTTTGAGTTGCTCGCGTAGGCTCACCAACCGGCCATTCATCCAGGCGCTGGCCCCGGCAGAGACTTCCACAGCCGCCTCCATTTGGCTCTCGATCAATTCCTTGGCCAAGGCGTTGGCAGCTTTTGCCGCCATGTGCGGGTCGCTCATTTCGACCTGCACCTTCACCAGCGTGCTGTTGCCTTGGCGTATAACCTTGATGCGAGTCATGAATGCCCGCGTCACTTCATCAAACCGAAGTACCTCAAGCTCTTCAGGTGTAGGAGGCTCAAGCGCTGCTCCGCTCGGAACAAGTTTACGAATGTCGAGCGCACTGAGCAGTTTCTTCAGCAAGGCAAATGTCCCCTCCTGTTCCTTCGCTAAAAACTCGGGATGGGCGACCAGGTTCAGTTGACGAACCACGCGTTCGGCCAAAGCCCGGGACTTGAAGAGTTCAAGCTGGGTGGGCAGGTATTCGCTACTTACGGTATCCCTGCCGTAAACATGTTCGATCGAGCCAACCGATGAAGGCTTACCCTCGATCAGAACGGTTGTCTCAGCCCTATAGGTCGGTGTAACCGTCAATAGGGAAAGGCCGACCAACAGGCTGGGTAGCATCGAAAAACCAACAATGGCCCACTTACGCCGCCAGAGAGCTTTCCAGAACTTGAGTAGATCAATCTCATCAGACATTTCAAGACCCGGGGGATTCGGCTTGCGTGAAAGAAGGTTACTTTGCATATAAATCTCACCTTGAAATTTGCTTAATACTGAGGACGAAAACACGCGCCGTTACCGTGATTACTAAAAGACACCCCGAGCAATGGTGACGGCGTTTCCCGGCAAAAGTGGTGAGTCGAACGAGCCTTTATGCGTTTGCGTGACCGAGCCCTGATCTCGACCAATGGTCATTCGGCTTTCGGAGCCACGCTTGGTCAGGCCGCCCGCGAGGGCGACAGCACGCCTCAGTGTCAGCCCAGCCTGATAGGGGTAAACGCCCGGGCTGCGCACTTCGCCGCTGATAAAAAACTGCCGGTAGCGCGGCACACTAACCGACACCCTTGGGTCGACCAGGTAGTCACCACGCAATTTGTCGGCAATCAGCTGCTCGATCTGCGCTGCAGTCTTGCCCTGCGCATTGAGATCCCCAATAAAGGGATAAGTAAAACTGCCCGCGTCAGTTAATCGAAGATCATTAAAGCTCAGGTCCTGCTCACCCACTACATCGATACGTATAACATCACCTGAAGACAACCTGTATTGGGAGCTCCCTTGAGCCAATATCAAAGGGCTCTTGAAAAATAGCAGCCCGATCAGGACATAAAAAAACATCGACGGCTTCATAAACTTAAACACTCTTGAAAGACTAACCGCTGATGAGTAGTAACATCGCGCACTCATCTTGAAAGGCCTCAGATGATGGGAGCTAAATTGCTCTCAGCGACCAGAAGCATTCAATTACCCCATGGCCAATTGCGCAAAAGCAATGCCATTACTTTGTTTCTCATAATGAAAGTTGAACCGCTGAATACTTGAGGATATGGTTAACCCCAAGCGAGGGAAATTACACACTCAGTTTCCACGCACGCGGTGTTTGTGTCTGCAAGAAAAATCCTAACCTGCACGGACGGGCGTTTGGACTAGTGTTTGATGCCCTACGCATGCTTACACTGCCTTAACTAGGCCACCGAGATTGGTGCGCTCTTCAATCCAACACAACAGGTCGACCTCACTCATGGGGCGCGCAATGAAATACCCCTGTACGGTTAGCCCTCCCAATTCCTGCAAGGCTCGATAGTCACACGCTGTTTCCACACCTTCGACCACCACGCTCAAGGCCATTTTTTGCGCCATAAACAGAGCCCCGGCGACCACTGAGGCCTTGCGTCCATTGTCGCCAATGCCACGCACGAACTCTGCGGGGATTTTCAACTCGGAAAATGGTAGTTGCAGCAAACGCTGAATGTTCGACGCGCCGGTGCCAAAGTCATCAATCGACAGATGGCAGCCCTGCATGCGTAAGCGCAATAGACCTTCCAGGTGTGCAGCCGTAGTCTGCAACGACGGGTTTTCGACAATCTCCAACGTGAGCACGTTGGCAGGTAGCCCGAAGCGCCCCAACAGCGCCAATACTTGCCGAGCAAAATCATCCCGCTCGATCATCGACGGTGGGATATTGACCGATACTGGCAGGCGTTCACCGCGCTCGCGCAGCACTCGCGAGGACAACGTCAATGCCAGTTCCAGCATCCGCCAGGTTAACGGTTCAATCAGCCCGGCACTCTCCACTGCGCCCATGAATTGACCGGGTGACATCAACCCATGGATAGGATGTTGCCAACGGACCAACGCTTCCACACCTGCCAGTTGCCCCTCAAGACTGACTTTGGGCTGGTAATAGGCAACCCATTGCTCAAACATACCCGCGTCACTGATGCGCTGACCGGGAGCAAGCTGATGTAACTCTTCCAATGAAAACCGCTGTGATATCTGCTTCAGTGGCAGTGATTGAGCGTCTTGAGCAACAAGATTCTGATAAGTCTCCAGCAACTGGCACAACGCTTCAAGCGACATGGGTTTGCACAAACTACCAAGCACTAAAATTCCCTGCGATCGGGCGAAATGGGCCGCACCGTCAAGTATGCTTTGGTCAGTGCCACTCAGGATGATTAGCGCACGAGCCAAGCGGTATTTGGCCAAAAACCGTATCATGTCGAGGCCATCCTGGCCGTCCATCTGCAAATCGCAAATGGCAATATCGACCCCTCCTCGATTGGCTAACGCTTGCTGGGCGACCTCCACACTGTCCGCCGTCAGCACATTGAAGACCTGAATGGCATTTAGCATCTTGTGTAAGGCCATTAACTGGAAAGCGTTATCTTCAAGAACCAGCACATTCAGTGAGCGCAACGCAACACCTCTATAATTTAAGTAGTTTTATCCAAGGCTAATTTATCCGCTCAGCGAAAGTTACCCGCGCCGGGGAAAGACGCCACAGTTTATACCCTCTCACTACGACCAATTAAGCACTAAATATAGCTAGGCTCGGGCCGCTGTTATCTCCAAGAGTGCGATTATCACCCACTCGAACTGCCTTGGAATGCAAGAAATTTCTTAATCTTCAGCAATCTCATCCTCATGGGCAGTTTGCCCTGGGAGACAGCTTAAGAAATTTCTTGCAGACAAAAAAAACACTGTGCCAGAAACTAACCAGGTTGCTCCACGTTAGGCACCTTTATGCCCCCGGCCCTGGGGGCTTTTTTTTACTGAAAACCTTCGTTGATGTGGTACCACCGCGCCCGCAATAGTCATCTGTTCGGTCTCCCGTGCACTGTAGCCAATCAGCAAAAGCGACTTCGTTGCAAGGGGTGTTTGCCCCGCAGATATGGGGACTGCCCATTGAGCCTCGCGCGCGGAAAATTTTTCTAGCGAAAATCATCTGTTGCGGCGACACCTGTGGGATATGCAGTGGCATCTAACTGATTCGCTTGTTTGCCGTGCCGAGCATGTCGAATTTAGGCACTCTGGATGCCTGTTCGCCCCAACAAACATAATTAGGACAGCCAAATTGAAAAGCCTCCTCGTACTCACGATATCCCTACTATCAATTGCCTACGAAACAGCCGAAGCATCGCTAACATGCAAATTTTTCTTTCATGAGTCTGGGCGGTCTCATCACTATTCCTACGCGGAACGACCAGAGTTTGTTGGCGAAAAAAAAACCAGAGCTTACATCCCGTCATGCGATTTATTAGGGCGGGGCAGTATTGCAGCCAAGATGGAGAAAGATGAAATTTTTTCCCTTCTGGCAATGGCCATGGTCGAAAAAGACTGGCAAGCAGGCGTTAACGGACGGGGCCACAATATAGGTTCAATTCTCGTTAATAACTCAAACAAACCAGTATTTTGGGCAAGAAACTCCATAAGAAAGCACGACGACGCCACGCAGCATGGCGAGGTTCGTCTGATGCAGGGCTTCTTAAAGTGCCCGGGTGTAGGCAAATATGTCAAAGGATATAGCGTCTATACCACACTAGAGCCATGTGCCATGTGTTCGGGGATGCTCGCAATGACTCAAGTTGATCGTGTCATCTACCTACAACGAGATCCGGCCTATGGAGGTATCGGTGAGAGACTTAAGAATAGCAAATACCCTCGAACTTATGAAGAATACACGCCTAACCAGTTGACTCAAAAAAATAAACTTGAGCGTGAATTTGAGATCTTTCAAAAAAAAAATAACAGCATTACAGATTTTCTGCTTACGGACGAAGCTCATCGAATCTTCATGTCGGCTGGGCGTGCATTATCAGAATATCAGACCTCCCACCCTGAAAATGAGCAAATACTAAACTCAGCACGAGCCTACCTATCGAAAATTACGGAAGGAAAATATGACGAGCACGCTATGGGAAGCTGCCCGACTTTTAATGATTCGCAGGCAAGTTAGTGCCATTTTAGCAACCTTCTAGAAAGTTGCTAATTCCATCCTATCCGCCAGATAACGCTGGGTGTACATCCGCGCAATCGCAGGATGCAGATCAATGATACACCGACGTCAGAGGCAAACGAGTCTGAATGTGCTATCTAGTATTCATCGTCATAGCCGTAATCATTGCCACCCTTGGTGTAGCGCTATTTGGTTGGTATAGCCACCTGCAAGACGACGAGGATGACGTAGTCTAGTAGGGGCAAGTCCAGGTCTGAAAGACTCCCATCTCCAGGGATGGTCTGAAGTAGCCATGTAGTTCGGGCTGACTTCAGCCTCCGCCAATGTTGAAAACGACGAATCGATCAAAGATATTATCCGATGTTATTTTTCGAATACTGGAATTATAGGAGTGAACAGCATGACAACCAGGACGTGGTGAACCAGTCCTGACTCCACAACAGGTAATTGTGAGGGATGACAAACCGATCAAGCGCGCGATCTCTATCCGTGAGCACCTTGTGCTGCCTAGCAGCACAAGCACTTGGGCGCGACGGCCGTCGCGCTGGCTGATGGTGACCGAAGGTACTGGCGGCTCAGCTCGGCTTGCTCTCCTGAGCCGAGGACAATTTCTTGGGCGTTCACTTGTGTCCCCCCCGAGCGCTGAATGGCAGGGAAAGTCTAGCCAAGATTGCAGGAAAGTTATTTCGAGAACCGCACACTAGCGAAGGTCTTCCATCTGCAATGGCCGGATTGCGAGAAGAAAACGCGCTCTTTTTTGGCCAAAATTCGTGAATTGATGTAAATTGACATCTATTGACTTCACGTTTTGAGAGTCCTGCTTGATAGTTCTCACAGGTCCATCAAGCAGGTTGTCAAGCAATGTGCACACTCGACATGGAAGAAAGGATACTCCTCGCCATTACTCCCTCAGGATATTAGCCACTGCATCATTTTTGGATGCTATTTTTACCTTGCATCTTTCTAAGGCCGAAGCATGACCTACACAAATGTACAAGAACCTCACCTTCCCTTAGAGTCACCTCAGAATCTTGATATTGAAAGTCCAACCGTGGCCACACAACCTTGTGGCAGCCATGTGATTCGCGGTACCAAAAAAGAACACTATATTCATTTCGCATCCAAATGCCAGTTGCTAACGTTTTATCTTCGAGAAAAACCAACCTCTAGGATAGAGATCAGTTTTTCAGCTTCTCGCTTGCTCGAACTGTTAATTCTTAGAGCGGATACCATTGTCGCGCGAGAGGATATTTTGGCATATGCCTGGCCTGGTCGCGTAGTCACTCAAAGTAGTTTAAATCAAGCTATTTCAGGCATAAGAGAGCAACTAGGTGACGAAACCGCCAAGGAAATCATACAAACGATGCCTCGTCGCGGGTATCAATTCAACTCTCGATTTCTCATAAGTCCCTCGGAGTGGCCAGTATTGCAGCATGACATTAATTTGGCTGCTACCGTAGTCGCACCTCCCCCACGCGCAACTGAACTGAGCATAAAATGCAATGCCCGGCGTCTCCGCATTCCACTTCTAATATTGGCTGCAACTTTATTTGCGGCACTTATTTGGCGCTTTAACTACGCCCTATTGATGCAGCCCGGCCTGGTCACTAGCAATCAATATATCGGCAACCAAAGCATTCTATATACGGCACCCGACAAAAAACAGCTCGTTACTTTACAAGCCGATGTCATGCACTTACGGGACAGGTTAGTGTCGCGCTCCGAGTCGCCAAGCACCCTATTGTTCAATCGCATGCACAACTTCCTTGATGTCATTTGCATCAATCAGTCTGGCGAAGTGTTTTCCATGCTCGTGCACCAGTCCCAATTATCAAAAATCACTGATCATCACCTATTGGCATGTGTGAAATGATTCATTCAAACCGCTGGCTCTATGTATTGATATTTTTTCTGGTTCTGGCTCATGCCGTCTATTTTGTTTTAGAGCGACATCATCTCTCAGGCTCTTATTTCTCCCATGGCATTGTTTTATTGGAAAGCGGCGAATCGCTCCCCCAAAGCTCGCGCCTGCAGTTTCAAAAAAACACCATCTACGACTTTCAACAGGTCGATGGCTCTTCGAGTCTTTTGCCCCTCAAAGTAAATGACAGCATTCGTAGTAGTTTCTTTTTAACGACCACATCCCAAAACCAGAGCCTGAACAAGATGCTAGCAAAATATGCCAGCAGTCAGCTGGCATACAATCAAGCTTACTATGCCAAGGAAAATATGCCGCTTACGCTTTATCGACTCCCCACCGACACAAACAATTTTTGCGCGTATATAGTTGAGCTGCAGAAACTGCGCTGCTTTGGAGTGGCGCATTAGGGCTACCCGACTCCTGATGTCGAGTTGCGGCGGAAAATGTTGAACGTCATGCCCTCGCCCGCCACTTGCGGCCCGACAATCGTCGGTTGGCCGTGATCGGTCTTGCCAAAACACAAGGCAGGGCGAGTTTCCAGCTTGACCGGGTCTGGTTGAGAGCCACCATGGTTTTTTCCAGTGGCAACAGGAACGACGGCAAGGCCGAGGTGATGTGCCCGATAAACGTAGTGAGGCCGTCGGCATGGCATAATCGGGAAGCCGGTCGTACAACTGCTGGACATGCTCGTCGATGGGCGTCGGCGACTCCGGCACGCGTATGCTGGAGAACAGCGTTTACAACGTTTGCTGGTCTATCCCGGGGTTGAATCCCGGGTAGCCGAAGAACGCCACGGGATGCCGGCTGATGCTCTGTTCCTGGCACGTCAACAGTTCCTGGGCGGCTGTCGTTGGCTGAACAGTTGCTGCAGTGCCTGCTATGCCCCCTGCTCAGCCACAAGGTCGAGCGGCTCGGCCGAAAACCAGCACCGTCACAGGATTTTCCCGTCCAGCTTGGTCAGCACATCACCGGGGCCGACCTCCTTGAACTGAGCGCCCCCGCCGCGCGCATTCGAAACATCGAATCCTTCCACATCACCGAACTGCATAACAGCGCCGACAGGAGCGCCACCAGGCTGTCGTCGGTGTAGAGCCCAGCGTCGATTTTTGACAGCACCGGCACTTTCAAGGGAGAAAAGCGAATCCCCTGGAGTAACCCGGCAAACACTGGCTTTCAGCGGCACATAGGCGATGCCTAATTGCCGTGTCACCTCGTAGGCCAGCGCACCACCCGAGGAATAACCGCCCAGGAAATAAAATCGGATAAAAACCATCCAGGCTGCCTTTTTCCAGCCACACAGGCATCCCCCATTAGTTGGGCCAATCCACATGGGGCTGCCCCGATACCACGCTAAGTTTGCGCAAGCGGGTTGCCGTATCAGGTGAGTTCTTGTGAATAACGCAGCGCCAGGTGAATTCTTGTGAATTTTGCGAGTGCCGATCTGCCAGTTCAGTCCTGAGCCAAGCCTTTGGCTCGCCTGTGTGCTATCAGGACATTCGTCAGACGCTTGATGGCGTCCAGTTCATATCAGTTGGTTTCTTTTGGCCATATCGGCCAAATGCACCAACGAGGTGACTCCGAGCTTTTCGATAATCCGGGCCTTATAGGTACTGACGGTTTTATTGCTCAGCATCAGATGATTGGCAATTTTCATATTATCAAAGCCTGCAGCCAGCTGAATGAAGATGCTCATTTCGCGATTTGACAGACTTTTCAGCAAGGTTCGCTCTGATGATTCAGCTTCTTTGCTACACACCGAGCCATGCGTTATTTGCGGGAAAAACGTATAACCGGAACTGACTACATTGATCGCCTTCAATAGTTCGTCAGGGTCTTGAATCTTAGACAGAAAACCGACGGCACCGGCTTTCATGCAGCGCATGGAATAGAACTCGGCGGGATGGCAACTCAACACTAGCACTTTGCTCACCACCCCCAGTTCATTCAGGCGATGCAAGACCATTAAACCGTCGAGTTTGGGTATAGAGATATCCAGGATAATCAATTGTGGCCTGTGCTCAAGCGCCAGCTGAATAGCGTCAACCCCGTTGTCGGCTTGTGCAACCACACGGTGATTGCTCTGCTCTAGCAGCACCTTCAACGCTGAGCGAATGAAAGGATGGTCATCCACGATCATGGCACTACGCATATGCTCCTCCGAACTTTTCTACCGGGCATTGGCCGCGAGCAAACTCGTGGACCCAGTCAAGATTGAACAATACATATCGACTTCCCTGTGCCCATATTTTATACAATTGCTCTGCGGGCTGTGTACAGGCGTTATTAACGACTGCCAGCGAATCTATCGAACTAGAGTCGAGCCTGCTCAGCAATGTAAGCTCTAGAGCGCATTCCGAACGAACCACCATTCTCAACTGCCGCTGGATGCGTGAGAAGCATGAGTTGGTGGCCGCCATCTTGTTTGTGATCAACGACTACCCGGGCGCCTGGAATGCCCCCCCAACTAAGAGAGTCCGAATGAGTCATTATTCGCTGTATCAATATTTCCAGCAAGTATTTTATCCTTAAAAATAATGTTTGAGGAAACTCCGATCAACTACCTGTGAGCACGCGACAAGTCGAAATACCCATCAACTGCTTTCGAGCCAGCAAAAGGTTCGAAAAGCGAACAGCATGGTCAACTAAGCGGTGGACGTTCACTTGCATTTCCCCGGACGCTGAACGGCCGCAGAAGAGTAGCCAATACCACAAAATAGTTACTTCTAGAACCTCACACCTAAGTCCGTAACTGCGCTTCGAGATTTGTCGTGCATGTTTCGCTGTCATCGATATCAAGAACCAGACGCCACCCTTTCACCCGCCGCCAAGACCGGTATCAACAGGCCTTGGCGTCCAGCACCAGGCTATTTGCAATGGTGGCTGAAGTCGCAAGGCCTTGTTGAGCCGGCGAACCCTGGACTTTCAGACTGACACTCATGGCTACGGCCTGGGTTTCCATGGTACTCAACTGCTCAGCGATGCTTTTCAATCGCTCATCAATGATATTGACCTGTTTGTGCAATTGGTCGGCCTGCTCATACTTCTCCAGTAACTCCTGCCCGCCCTCCTGGCGGTAGGTCAGCTGAATACCGATCAGGTTCTCGCTGCCCATCACATTGCGCTGACTGGGGAAGTCATCGGCAGTAAAGGTGTGTTGGCCACTATTGAATAGCCGCAGGAAATCCACGAACGCGCGGTCCCCGGTCCAGTGCCGCGTCAGCTTGAAGTTGGCGAAGCCGATTTCCAAGGTTGACAGATCAAGTACTCACGTCTCCCTCCAAGCCCAAACCTCGCAGCGCCTCGACGCAGACCCGAAAAGCCGGCTCGCCCAAGGCGCCCGGCCGGTGCAACGCTAGGCGAAACTCATTCTCGCCCTGCTCCATCGGGTGGCGAACGAAGCCTTCGTGCATGGTCAGAAACGGGATCCCCAATGCCCTCAGGCGCTGCGTTTCCACCGTCAGATCGGAGACTTTGAGAATGTCCTCACAGTTATAGGCCGGTGGAAACCGCGTCACGCCCGGCACCCGGCAGGTCATCAGGAGCTGCCGAAACTCCCCGTCCAACGTGCGGCGAATTTCAGTGAGCACCGCGTCCATCAGACGGTATTTCTGCACGAAGGTCAGCAGCACCGGAGCCCAGGTGGGTTTGGCGAAGGCCGCGTACGCAGCAAAATCGTCTTCCGTGGCGATCTGCGGCGGTAATAGCCCTGCCTGGGTGATTTCGTCCGGATACGGGCAGCGGTGTAAATGAGCGTTGAAGATCAGTGTCATGCCGCGATCTCCATCGGTTCCGGCACCTGCGGGCCGAACTGGAAAATGCCGTCTGCGGCCAATTGTATTTCGGCAAAGCACCAGTAGCCGTTAAGCGCCACCGAGGCCGCAAGAAAGCGCTCGTCAGCACCGATCTGCCCAGCGCCGTGACGCTGGAGAAGCGCCAGCCACGGATCAGAACCGAAACAGTGGCCATGCTCGTCGGTGAGATTAGGCAGTCGCCGATCCTCGGCGATCAATTTCGTGTACATCGCCGCGATGTTATGTGGGAAGAACGGCGGAATCAGGATCAGCCCGGCATCCTCCTGGCTGCAACGACGCATATCCAAGCAGAACTCGCCAAAGCCGTTGATCGATTTTGCAGTATGGCACTCGACCCGATCTTCACCTGAGAGACGAAACAACAGCGTCGCAAGTCCGAAACCCGAGTGGCCCCAATTCGGATTAGCGTGCCAGTAGCTCAGGTCGAAGACGTTCAGATCCAACACTGAGATTGCCACGTACTGATCGGGCTTGAGAAAGCGCTTCGCATAGCGCAAACAATAGCCCCACGAGGCGCACTCATAAGCGCAAACAAAGCTGTCGAACACCGGTGTATGGGGGCGCTGGGTGTGCGGACGGATCATTTCCCAATCAATCCAGCCTGATGTGAACGGCAGATCGAGCATCGTCGAGACCACGAAGTTCATACCGACCTGTTCTGGGTCGATCCCGGCGCAGGCGGCCTGCATCTGCGAGGATAACAACTCACCCAAGGCGCCAGCCACCGCCTGTGGGCCGCGAGAGGCAAAACCGGGCCACGCGTCGGTCTTGCGATAGAGCGCCGCACTGAGCTCAAGCATTGTCGTTCTCCTTGACCTTGGCGCACTCGCCCAACAGGAATGCAGAAGCCGCCCCCAGCCCCTGAAGCGCCTCAGGCGCATAGGTTCGACACCAAGCGCCGGCATCCGGAATAATTAGCAAATCGCCCGCAGCCAGCGTTCGCGGCATTACGCCAAAGACGTCACCCGACTGCCCCGATGCCCCGACGATGGTAGTTTCACGCACCTCGCCAGCATCCGCGGTCAGTACCCTCACCGGGCTACCCCTGCGCTGCTCGCCAGCCGCCTCACTCAGTAACAGCGCCGAGGCGAGGCTCGCGTCACAGATCGCGCGTTCGCCCTCGCCTATCCTGACGCTGTCCACCACACGCGTGACGAACACACCGGCGCGAGAAAAAGTCGTATCACCCGCCTCGTGCAGGGCGAGCCGGTTTGGCGGCAACTTGGCTAACGCCGCGCGATAGGCTTCAAGTCCGACACTGTCGTCAAGCGCCCCAGTCCACTCGCCTAGCAGCATCGTGGACAGCTGTGCGCCAATCTTCGCCTCGATTTCGCCAATCAACTCGTTCAAGGCCGCCAGGTTGTGCAATGCCTCCTCGGCGTCGAACTGCGCCCTCTGCAGTACGGCCACACCGCCTATGACGATGCCCGCCGCCAGCGCTGCATCGATCGCGGCGAATGCACCCGACCGATCCAACCCGCGATGACCGCCACCGCGACCGCCGAAGGCCATCGGATGCAGCCCCAGCAGCAGCGGCTTGACTTCACGTCGACCACGCAGCTCGGCCAGCAGCGATACCTGCCGCGGCGTCTCGACGATGATCCGATGCCCTGCCCCCAATGCGGCGCGCGCTAACTGCGGGTCGAGGTTCAGCGCATGCACATAGGCGTGCTCTGTAGCCCAGGCAATGACCATGTTCATCTCCGACCGTGACGCCGACACCACGCCGACGCGGACATCCTCGGGCAGCCGTGAGAGTAAGTCAGGCATCGGGCACGCGGCCAGTTGCATGACCAGCGGCGTACCCAGCAACGCCTCTACCGCCCGCATGTCCTGCGCGATCTGCTCGACCGAGTAGTAATAGGCAGGTGTCTTGAGCACTTGGTTTTCCAGAAGCTCGCGGGCCCAACCGGTGTAATTGACAGCACTCATTGGTCGTTTCCTTCCAGACCGCGCTCCAGGGCGCGGCGGTCGATCTTGCCGTTGGTCGTCGCAGGCCATCGGGTCACGAACACAATCTCGCGCGGCATCAGCGTCCGCGGTATGACGCTGCGCAACTCATCGCGCACCACGTTGCGGCGGGCAAGATCGCTCTCACCTCGAATCTGCACGTACAGCACGGCGCGCTCATCGCCACTGTCCTCAGTGCGGCCAATCACCACCGCCGTCTCGACCGACGCCAGCTCCTCGGCCAACTCCTCAATATCGCGTGGGATCAGACAGTAGCCACCTTGCTTGATCAGGGACTTTGAGCGCCCCTTGAAGTAATGCAGGCCACGTGCATCGATACGGAACAGATCACCCGTGGCCAGCCAGTTGTCGGAACGGTAACGTCCAGGCAGCAAGCGCGCGCCGGCACCAGAGTCAGCGCCGCGGTACTCCTGCATCACCGAGCTCCCGCGCACCCACAGTTCACCTACCTCGTCCGCCTTTGTCTCGCGGTAACCGCCGCCCTCGGTTTCAACCACCACCCGCGCTTCCAGCCCCGCCATGGCTACGCCGACACTGCCCGGTGCGTCGGGGAAACGCGAGCGGTCACAATAGAGTGCTCGCTTACACTCAGTCAGGCCGTACATCGGGATGACGCTGGTGTTAGGGAAAACACTTTGTAATAACTCGATGCTGACTTCCGGCAAGTGGCCGCCCGTGTTGGTGATCAGTCGTACCGACGGCACCATCTTCTTGCGTATCTGCAGCATCCGGCCAATGCCAGACGTTAGCGCTGGTACCATCGGCAGCACCGTCGGCTGTATCGACTCAATCACCAGAGCGAGCTTGTTGACCGAGCGGTTGTCGTTGGCTACTACCAGCGTGCAACCAGTGAACAGGCTCAACAGCAACTGGTACAAGCCATAGTCGAAGAACAGCGGCGGAATCGCCAGAATACGATCCTGCTCAGTGATACCAAGATAGGTTGCGATCGCACGCAGCGCCGACATCACGCTGTGGTGCGTCAACACCACTCCCTTGGGGTTGCCGGAGGTGCCCGAGGTGAAAACCATCAGCGCCAGGTCTACACCGGTGATGCGCTTGGGACGCAGTAGCCGGATTACCGGCCGGGTACGCGGCTCGCCAAGCAGGCTCACCTTGCCGTCGGTGTCGACCATCGCGCGAGCGTCAGCCTCGTGAGCGATCAGGGCACGCACGCCTGGCGCGCAGTCGGGGTCAATCGGGCAGACCACGCAACCTTTTTGCCAGAGCGCCAAAATCGCCGCGATGCTCGTCAGCGTGCTGGCTGCCTCCACCAACACTACATGGCCAGCCTCGACACCGGCTGCGGCGAGCTCGGTATAAGCTGCGTCCAAACGGGCGGAGTCCAGCGCCCCCCCCTCATGGTCCTGCACGCAGCCCTCACGGCCGTCACGGCGCATACCGCAGACCAGATCAGTCAGGCTTTGCGCCCACAGCGCAGTTGCGCTACCCGGCAGTTGGCCGGCGACGTCCAGGGAGGAGTGTTCGAACATACTCACGGGCACAACTTTAGTCGTCATCGTTGTTTACCTCAATAATTCAAGGGGTTTCGGATAGCGGCCGGCGCGAAGATTACCGCCGGCAAATCTGCCGTGCGATAGTGTGAGAACTCCATTACCGTGTAATTCGCACTGTTGCCCGGATCGAGCAGGATCAACTGGCGTAAGCGCTCACGGCCTCCGTCAACGTCGAACTTCACGTACTGCGCCACTTTCAATACCTTGCCGGAGCTGGCGAAGTGGTAGCTACGAAACGGCCGGTTACTCTGCTGCTCGAGCAAGAAGTCCACACGCGGATACAGCACGCCCGGCTGCTTGGCTACCGCCGAGACCCGCTTGTAGTCGACCCCATCGACCACTTCGATCTTCAGTTCCTCGATGGTGTAAAGATCAAGGTCGATGTTGAGGATATCGCCGTTGCTAGCCTCCCCCATGAGTCGGTCGGCTGCCGAAATCCGCACCATACGCGAGGTGTTCGGCAGCGAAAGCCACATCTGCTGGCCAGAGAACAGGATGCGCCGACCCGCGTAAGCAGCTGGAGCGGTGAAGTCCACCAGCACTGCAGAAAAATTTCGAAACAGTACGCTCGATTGCTGCGTCGGCCCGGACTGTTTACCACCACGGAAGGTGGCAACGTGCATATCGAAAATGAACGGTTCATCGGCATATCCGCGGTACAGGCTCATCTCGCGAAGATCCGCCTCGGGATCCGCATGCACGAGCGCCGGCAGCAGGGCGAAGAACAGAAGCAAGACTCTAAACATGACGCAATGCTCCGACGATGGACGTATTGGCTGCCTTGATCGCCGGCAGCAGACTCGCTACGAACGCCACCAGTACCGCCAGCACACCAGCGAGGGTGAGATTGGGCCCAGTGACAATGAATCGCAGCGGATAGTCGACCGTGGAACCCGGCGGTGTCGGCATATTCAGTCCCGAGTTAGACAGCAGCTCCGCCAGCCCCAGCGCCATCCCCATCCCCAACATCGAACCGACGATCCCCAGCAGCACGCCTTCTAGCGCATATTGCCTGGCTATCTCCAAGCGCTGATCACCGATGGCGCGGGCGATACCGATCTCACGAGTGCGCTCGACAACGCAGATGGCGATGGTGTTGGCCACGGCAAGCACCACGAACAACCCGATCGCCGCCTTGATCACCAGGAAGATGGTGCTGAACAGATCCACCACTTCGCTGTAGGTGGGCGCCAATGTCCGCCAGCCTTGAATTTCCAAGCCGTCCGGCAGCACCGCCGCAGTGTCATCCACGAAGGTCTCGGTTGCATCGGTGTCCTCCAGCAACACCGCGATGCGAGTGATGCCATCGGTCATCAGGAAAGTCTGCGCGGTCTCTAGAGTGACGTACATCAGCCGGGCATCGCTTTCGCGCACGCCGGTGGACACCAGCCCGATCACCTCCAGATCGATGCCGTTGAGTGTGTTGTCTACGGTGCTACCGAGCAGCGTCACCGTGTCGCCCGGCTTAAAACCCAGCGCGTTGGCCAGCCCCACGCCCAGTAGGATGCCGTTGCTGTCGTCCTCGAACAAATCGCGGCCGGCGGTGATGCGCAGGCCCGAACTGACCAACGCCGAGGTGTCCGGGTCGACGCCGATCATCTGCCCGACCTGCGAGAACTCACCGTTACTGGCCATTACCGAAGTTTCCACCCGTGGCGTCGCTACCCGCACGCCGGGCTGGGCTTTCAGCGCCGCCAGCACCCCAGCGGCGGTTTCGGCCGGTATCAGCACACTGACTGACTGCAGGTTGCCGCGCGTCTGCAGCCCTTGAGCAAATATCTGCGCATGGCCGAGCCCGGACTGGATCATGCCGTCACGCATCCCGCGAAACATCGAGGTTGCGTAACCGTCGATCAGCACCACTAGCACCACGCCGCACAGGATATTTGCGATCACGAAAGCGGCCCGCCGTGGCGAAGCCAGGCTGTTACGCAACACCAGTTTGAGGGTGCGCATCACTCTACCGCTCCCACCGGCGCTGCCAACCAGCGTGCGATCTGCGGCCCGGCCTCGTACAGGCAGGTTAGATGATCGCCCGAAGACATACCGTGCCCCTGCAGGTCGGGCACCAGCACGGTGGTGCCACTGGCCTCGTGTATAGCCTTGGCAAGATCGAGGTAACCCACGTTCATATTGGCGCCGGCTCCATGAAAGAAAATCATGACCTGCGTCGTCTCAGCATCGTCGCCAAACAGACCGGCGAGCAGTGTCTCGTGATCACTCGTCGTGATCCGGACCCGAGTTTGCGGCAGGCAACGACCGCGCCGTATCGCTTCGGACACAAAATTCTCGTACATGAGCTCGTTCATGGAATTACTCCGATAAGACGTTACGCCGGAATCAGGCCAACAACAGGGATTGCATCTGTTCATCGAGTTCACGAATGGTCGTGTTCTCGTCGATATTGATGTCTTCGTAATTGGTGACTTGGGTGTAAATCTGCTGGCAGATAATCACCATCTCCACGATATTCATTGAGTCCACGCCAAGCTGCGACATCGGTGCATCTACGTCGATGTTCTTCAGCTCCAACATCTTTTCCATTTCTGCGGCGAACTGTTCGAGCGTTGTCATATCTTGTTTCCTCAATTATCTCGGCGATCCGTTCGCCAGGCTCCAGTTGAATTTGGCTGTAGCGAACCAGATAAGCGCAGCTCCGATCACCACCATCACTCCAATTGCCGGCGCCGTATCGAGCAGGGTCTGAGTTCCCGCGTACAGATCGCGCGCGTCGCTGACGAAGCGATAGATCGGTGAGAGTTCGACCACGGCCCGCATCCCAGGGGGCAGAATGGCCACCGGCAGGAACAGGTCCGACAGGAAGATGACCGGGATGTTGACGATATTGGCAACAGCATGGGCAGTCGCAGTACGATCGATCAGCGCGGCCAGCACCAGGCTCAAACCCAGCAGTACCAGGCTGCCAGCGGCCACATAGACCATGAACCCGCCGAGCCGACCGAGGCCAATACCGGTACCACCAGGCGCAGATGCAAGGTGTGAGAATCCCAGAGTGAAGACCGCGCAGAAGATCAACAGGATCAGCAGTCGCGCGGTGATGAAACCGAGGAAAAACGAACTCTTGCCGAACGGCATCAGGTTGAATACCCGCAGGTTGCCGTTAGCGCGCTGCTCGACCAGTACCACCATGAAGCTGAACAGCGAAGTGGAGATCAGCGTCATCACCACTAACCCGCTAATCAAGTAATCGGCATAGCTCAGATGTGCCCCGGTCGGCGAGTCGCCACCGCCGAAGATTAGATTGAGGATAAAGAACAACATAATCGGGTAGATGAATGTCCAGAAGATCGCGACCGGCACATGCAAGTACGCGTCCGCCTCCATCCAGAAGAACGAGCGAACGATGCCAGCGTTAAGATCCGAAGGGGGGGCAGCAGTGGTATCGGTATTAGTCATTTCTCAGGCTTCCCAGAATGTCGGCGGCTCCGGTTTTCCAAACGGAGAACAGGGTCGTATCGGTGGTAGCGGCAAGCTCGACCAGCCTCGGGCGCAACTCGTCCTCGCCGTACACGGTCAGCCGACCGTTGCGGCGCTGCAGTCGGCGCAGGTAAAAAGTACCGTGCAGCGCCGCCTCGACGGCGTCGAGCACTTCCTGCGGCCCCTCGAAACGTGCCCCCAAGGTTCCGAAGCCATCTGCGACCAGAGTGTTCTTGTCGGCATGTGCCTCAACCCGGCCATTGGCGAGCATCAGCACTTCGTCGCATATCTCGACCACCGCCGCAGAGTGAGTCACGAATAACGCCGAGAACGCCTCATCGCGTGCCCGTGCATCCAACAGCGCCTCGGTGAAACGCGCTTCGTAGTACGGATCGAGGTTCGAGGTGGGTTCATCGAACAGCCCTGAGCGCGGTCGATGCGCCAGCGCCAGTGCCAACTGCAGCCGCTGCCGCTGCCCAGAGGACAGCTGCGAGAAACGCTGCTTGGCGAGCTCCGGCACACCGAAAAGTTCGAACACAGAGTCATCAGAAACGACATAGGCAGCGCGGTGCAGTTGGCAGATTCGACGTACGCTGTACTGCGGATTGAAGCTGGCATCCTGTAGTTGCACACCGATGTCATTGCGCTCCTGCAACGACCACTTGCCCGGCATCCCCCTACCCAGGCTGACCTCCCCGGACTGCGGCTTGAGCATGTTGGCGAGCAGGCTCAGCAGGGTCGATTTACCGGAACCATTTGCGCCAATCAGCGCTGTAAGCCGGCCCTCCGGCACCGTCAGCGAAGGGATCACCAGATCGAACTCCTGACTCGCCGTATAGTGGACATCGCGCACCTTGATCCACGGAGGTCGCGTCACCGGCACCAACGTGTTCAGTTGTTCTAAACTCAAATAGCCCATGTCATGCCCTCAACGTTGAGAAATAAAACAGAGAGTCGCGCACGGCTTCACTGAGCGAAGGGTGCTTATCGCCACCGGTGCAGGTCGCCCCGCGTAATGTTCGTTCGGAAAACGGCAGGTTGCCCGTCCGGCCAAAGCGGATTGCTCCTGCCGCATCGCGCACCGGGTAGATATCTCCCTGCGCCACCGGATTGGCAGGAAACGGGATATCCAGCCGACCGCTGGCGAACGCTTCCACCAGCGCGCCGACGATATCCGGCGCCGACAGCACCGGCTCGACGATCTCAGAGGTCTCGGCCAGGATCTGCTCACGCTCGGCGACGATATGCGCTTGCGGTAGTGGCAGCGTGGCCAAACGACCGCTGAGCGCCGCGCGTGTGAGGCGCAGACCGGCAATATTGGACGACGCGGTCGGCACTCCGATGGCTTCGTGATAGGTCTTACAGATAATCTTGTGGGCGCCGCCGTAGAAGCCGGCCAACCCACCGGAGAAGATCAACCCGTCGGCGCTCGCCCGGTTTTGCGGGAACACCCCCATGAACTGATGCAACACCGGATGTACTGCTACGTCGACCGGCAGCCAGCGCGCGGCTAGTAGTGGGATCGCCTGTAACGCAGCAATGTCCTGAACCATATTGCCTCCTTGCGGAATGGCAATGGAGATGGACTTCACCCCCGCCCGCGCGGCCATCACCGCCTCGATAAAGGTGCAGGCGAGCGCGATCGAGGGTGGCACCGCCACGCCGGTGAGCGAGCCAAACATTTCCCGTTCGATAACCATGCCTGCGGCGGTGAAACGCGCAGCAGCATCATCAATTTCGGCCCAAGCGGCGAGAGACTGCTCGATAGGCACATCGCGGCAATACGGGATGTTGTATCCAATCGGGCCGCCCTCGAAACTCGAAAGTCCGGCGGCGAGGGTCTCGGCGAACAGACGCCGACCATCGTAGGAGCCATGTCGGACCTGCAGCGGCGCATCGATCGAGTCAGCCAGCGCCCGCACCGCGCGGTAGCCGTGCGCTACCAGCGGAAAGCCGTTGAGCCGGCTAGGATCGTCGGCTAGAATCTCTGCCGCGCGCTCGAAGCGCTCCAGCCGGGTATGGCTGTCGATAGTCAGGCTCAGGACCTCCGGCGCGGCACCCGCCTCCAGCTCCTGCAGTAGTGTTTTCATCTCCATCAGCCCACCTACTCCGCAGCGCGGCTGTACGATGGTGCGACCGGCGACGGCAGCCTCGGCCATGCGTTCGGCTACCGTTGGGCGCTTGCGGGCGAAGACATCGGCGAGGATTTCGTCGAGCGGCGGCAGATCGCTCGCCAGCCGCAGGCAGGGGAAGCTCATACCACTATCTCCAGCGGGTAGTCGCAAACCACTGTCTCAAACAGGTAGTCGATCAGGCTGTCGATAGTCGAGCAGACATGCGTCACGCCCACACTCCGCAGGCGCTCCTCGTGGATGGTCGAATCGCCAACACCGACGAAATAATGGCCGCCCAGGATCACCGGAATCTCGCTATCCGCGCCAAGCGCGTCGGACAGACCGATCAGATCGTCGTAGGCCGATCCGTTCTGGTTGCTGATCACGATTGCTTTGGCATTGGTGCTACGGGCCCGTTCGACGAAATCCGCCACGCTATTGAAACCGCGCATGTTTTCCACCCGAAAGCCGTTCTGTTCCAGACTCAATGCGATCAGGTAGATCGATACAACGTGCGCATCGCTTTCCGTGCCGCCGATGACGATAGTGCCGCGATGATTAAGTAACGCGTTCATATATCCCCCTAGAGTTGGAGTCGCAATTGCAAGCTGAGCTGCGTTGGTTTTCGTCCAAACTCGGACTCGCCGTTGCCAAATGTTTCACTTGCATTCAGCCGCACGGAGACATGCTCCCCGATGGCGCGGCCAAACTCGATAAAGGCGAGGCTGCTGCGGTCGTCGGCACCGTAGTAACCGCCGGTTGTCAGCGTGAAGGGATAAAGCTCGTCGCCGGCCGTATAGCTAGCGAACAGGTAGTTGCGGCGTAGGGTTTCGTTGCGCCCGAGCTCAGCGCTGTCACTGATAAGACTTGCACCGGAGAAGTCGCCCCAGGCAATGCCAGCGACAGCGGCATCATTGGCGGCGATAAAGCTCGCCCATTCGGCATCGTCGTAGCCGTGGCCGTTGCGGTAGTAACCGGCGTCGATCTGGCTGCCACCGCCCAGCGCATAGCGCATGCCAAGTATTGCGCGTGTGTACGTGCCGTCTTCGTGCGACTCCGCGTCCCATCCCGTCGTCGTCAGCGGACGCAGATCCCGCCGGCGCGCCACATCAGCTTCGGCCGCAAGGATGGTGCGGTCGAGTTCGACGTCCAACGACCCGCCAATTCGGTTACCCATGTCAGGGTCATTCACCAGTTGCGTCGCCAGCCGAGCCGCTCCGGCTTGCCAGGCATAGCGAGCCGCGCTGAATAGCGTGTCAGACTTGATGTCACCCAGATCATCTTTCTGGCTGCCGACCATCGTCGTCAACTGCCCCTGACCTAGCGCCATCGAGGCACGCAGGTAGGGATCGGCGTCGTTGCGTTCAAGGTCTTGCGGGTCGATTCGAAAGGCATAACCCAAGTGGGGATCAAGTGGATGAACCATGTCGAAGAAGCTCCACCCGGTGTAGTCGTACCCAGCTTCGAGGGTCATCTCACTAGAGTGAACCAGCCGCGCCCGGCGCAGTCGCAGATCGTCCTGCTCGTCGTCCCGCAGTTGCACGGTAGCATCGAAGACGAGTGCCATGCCGGCACCTCCGGAGACACCCGCCAGCAGATTGAGTGCCTGCGAGTCTTCGCGAGCCCCGGCAAGGGACTGCAAGGGTTGCGGTATCCAGGTGCGGGTAGCTTCACCCACCAAACTGGCATGGGTCTCGATGCGGGGAGAGTTCGCTGACCGGACGTCCACATCCGGCGTCTGCTGGATAGGTACCGTCACCGCGGGCAGATCGTCCAGCACCACCTGGTCGAACCCCGACGGCAGATCGCTAGCACATCCCGCTCCGACGACGGATAGAGACAGTAGCGTCATGAGCAGCCTAGACCTCACCGACTCATGCCGACTGCGTCGAGCCGGCCACAAACGGCTCCGGCGCGTGCTGCAGTTCGGCGGCGATGGCGCGAGCAGTGGCGATGCCGCGCGGCAGTAGGCGATGCACGAAGAAACTCGCCGTCTCCACTTTGAAGGCGTAAAACTCTGCATCCTCGGCAGCAATATTGCCAGTATCGAGCGCCTTGCGCGCGATCACGCCAGCCTCCAGCAAGTGCCAAGCGATGACGAGATCGCCAAGCGCGGACTGGAACTCCACCGCAAACTCCGACACATCGTTCATCTGAATACACACGCGCTGGCCGATAGCTTGGGCTGCCGCCATGACCGCCTCACAGGCGTCGCGTACAACAGCAACTTGGCGAGCGAAGCGCCCATCGGCCTCGGCACAAGCCACTACCGACTTGATCTGCGCCAGCAGCACTTCGAGCCGCTGCAAACGCACGCACATGCCAAGCTTGTCACGCAGCAGGAATAGCGCCTGTATGTGGTTAGTCCCCTCCCAGATCGACAACACCTTGCAATCGCGGGCGTTCTGCTGTGCCGGGTAGTCACGGGTAAAGCCGACACCGCCCATGGTCTGGATAGCGGTCTCGCAAACCCGCCAGGCGCTGTCAGAGTTATAGGCCTTGACCAGCGGCAGCAGCACTTCGCTGATGTCGATAGCCGCGCGACGCTCCTCGACAGTGGACTGCAGGTCGTTTTCGATCGACTGGCAGTGGCCTAGGCGCGCCAGCAACGCACGGCAGCCAGTGGTATAGGCGGCCATTTCCAGGCGCATGCGGCGTACGTCCGGATGCTCGGCGATCGGAAGACTGGGCGCACGAGCGCTCATCGACTGGTCGAACCTCTTGCCCTGAATGCGCTGCAGCGAATAAGCGTAGGCAGTCTCATAGGCCGAACTGGCCAGACCCAACGCGAAAATCCCCGTGGAGATGCGCGCAGGCTTCATCATCATCATCAATTGCTGCAGTCCACGGCCTTCGACCTCGCCGAGCAGGTAGCCCTCGGTAGGCACTTCCTCAGAAAAGGTAATCAGGGCATTGGCACAGCCCTTAAAGCCCATCTTCTGCACCACATCACGCACGCGAATGCCATTATCGACGCTCGGGCAACCGTCAGCGCCGAATCGATAACGCGGCACCAGGAAGCAGGACAGGCCGACCATGCCGCTCTGGGCCGGATCGGTACGGCACAACACAAAGTAGTAGATGTTATCGGTCAACTCATGGCTGCCCGCTGAGATCAGCCACTTGTGGCCGCTCACTCGATAGCTGCCATCTTCCTGACGGGTAGCGAGTGCGCGCAACCGGGTCAGATCGGAACCAGCCTCCAACTCGGTGATGCACAGGCAAGCGGTGGCGCTCAAGTCTTCAAGCGCCGGACGGTAGAGTGCGTTGAGCTCGACCGTGCCGTGTGCGCCAAGCAGGCTGAGACCGGGCTGCGAGAAGCCGACGTAGGTCATGAAGGAGGCATTACCCGACATGAACATCTCTACCATCATGTTCTGCAGGATAGGCGGCGGCATAAGGTCGTCGACGGCAGCGCTCATCCAGCGCGCCCAGATCTCACGATAGGCGACCATCAGCGCTGGATAACTGTCCGGCAGTTGCACGGTGCCGGCCTCAGTCAGGAACGCTTCCTGCTCGTCGGTCTCACGGTAACTGCACGCCAGCGGACCTTCGGAAAACTCCTGCGCCTGCTTCAGGTTCAAGGCGATGAACTCTCGGCTCTGCGGCGAAGAAAAACCGAGCGTATCCTGAATGCGGAACTGCTCCCAGAGCAGGAAATTCATATCACGTAGCGGCGCTTGATAGGTCAGCTTGTGCATATAAATAGCCTCAGTTTCGAAGGGTCCACTGGAAGTAAAAATTGTTGCGTCCATAGAATTCGCGGTCGGCGTAAAGCACATGGGTCGGGCGCACCGGCACGGTGTCGTGTTCGCCCAACAGAGCGATTTCTCCCAGATCATGGCGATCAGCTTTGCCGAACGTCGGTTCGTAGGTGAGCCGCACCGGCTCGGTTGTTCCGTCGTCGACACGGAGCCACTCCAGCGCCATCAGGCCTATCCGGCCACCAGCGCCCAGGCAGGCAACGATCAGCGCCTGGGGGGGGGGGTGGTTAATATGGGAAAGCATGTCAAGCAGTGGACGCACGCTCATGAAATGGCGCTCGTCGCTTTCGATAGAGGGCAACCAACGCTCTGGTGGCGGCACGGCCCCCTCCCTCAGCATCACCGTCAGCAGTTGCAGCAGCCGCTGTGACCATAGCGAGACGTTCTCGAAGGTAACTATTTCCGCGCCCGGCAGGCGTAGGCATAAGTTCTCCAGGCAACGCGCGAGTTCTTGTGACAGCTTCGCCGTGCCACCGAAGCTGCCTCGGCGGGCGAGGATTTCGCAATGTCCGATCTTGGCTATCGCGCCTTTGCGCTCCTTGCTCAGATCCATCACACAGGCGACATCCTGGGCAATGAAGCCATCGCCGCCGTCGCCGAGCTTGGCCACGTCCAAGGTGTGCTGCACGAAACTGGCCGGCGTCTCGAGCGCTAGGATGCGGCAGTACCGAACCGACCGCTGAACGAACTCCAGCACGGTGGCGAACAGACCAGTACAACCGATGGAAACGAAGACGATCTCCCCCGTGTATCCACGCGGCATGCTGGCTCGGAGGATTTCGCGCGCACGCGGCTCGTGAACGATGTCGATCTCGGCCGACGAGGTGACAATGAACAGTTCGATTCCTTCGGCCCCATCCAGCCCAGTAGGAATCTCGCCACCTTCAAACAGGTAGATCGCTGTGATGTAGCAATCGGTGCCGAGGATCATGCCCGAGCCTCCGTCAGATCGATCTGCTCGATCCCGCAGTCGTTCAGCGCATCGGCGATACGTACCATCGTCTCAGCCGCCCCGACGGGTGCGTTGTACCAGCGCAACAGTAAGCGGTTGTCGCCGTCCTCAAGCATGTGGCGCAGGAACCCCTCGCGCAGACCGAAGAGACTCACACCCTTGGCAGCCAGCCGCTCGCACTCATCCTCCAGGCCCAACAGGAAGAACAGGTCCTTTCCAAACAGCGACTTTGGCATCCGCATGATGCTGGGCATGCGCGAGTAGACGAGGATTTCCTGGAACAGCCCCTCGGCCTCGTGACGTAGGATGCCGACGATATCGCTCAGTAACTCGTACTTGCGCTCGTAGGTCACCCGCGAGGCCGGCCAGGAGCCACGGCCCAGTTGTCGGTAACTGTCGAAATCCAGGTCGTCGTGAAAAGGCGGCGTATGAAAGCCGGACGGAGCGGGCTTGCCTGGTCGGTAGGTGTGCACCAGCAGCCCCTGATACTCAATCACATGCGTCATGAGGCAACCTGTAAGGTCGAGGCCCCAGTCCCATCGACGAAACCGTAACGCACCGTCGGCGACAGCCGTAGCTTGGTCATTGCCCAGTAGCCGCGTAGCGAGGCGGAAGTAGCGGTGTGCACCTGCCCCGGCTGCAGCAGGCCGCCTTCCAGATGGGTGATATAGCTGATCCAGGTGTCGGAACCGAAGCAGTGCCCCCACTGTGCGTGGAGATCGGGCATCACTCGATCCATCGGCAAGAAGTGTGAGTAGATCCCTGCCATCTCGACGGGCAGGTAAGGCACGTTGGCGAGCCCTTCGGGTGTCTTGGCGAGCCATTTGCGCAAATCAACGCAGAACTCACCCATGCCTTGGCTCGACTGGGCGACGCTGACCACCCCATTACGTTCCTCTACCGGCGGCAGGCGCAGCAACACCGCCGAGATGCCGAAGCCCGACGCCCCCCAATTGGGGTCACCGCGCCAGAAGCTGATGTCGAGGATGTTCAGATCCGCCACCAGGATCAGCGCATAGGTGGCCTGCGGTGTACGCCGCGCCGCGTAGTCGAGCGCGTAGCCCCAGCCGGCACACTCGTAGGAAGCGGTGAAGTTCTGCGGCACATGCACACAGTGACGGGTGATCTCGGCGCGGATGCTCTCCCAACGCAGCCAGCCCGAGGTGAACGGCATGTCCATGATCGTGCTCACGACCATGCTGAAGCCGATCTGCGCAGGATCGATGCCTGCCGTCGCACGACTCACTTCGTCGGCCAGTAGCCGCCCGATGACACGGGCGGCCTGCTCGCCGCCGCTACGGATCTGGGTCGGTAACACCGGCAACGACCGATAGAACACCGCCTCAAGCTCCAACATCACGGAACCTCTTGTTGCGCTGGTAGATCTCGAAGAAGCAGCGATACGAACTGCCCTCCATCTTCGAAAAACCGAGCAGATCGCGCGCATCGCCTTGGGCAGGCACAAGACCGCTGATGACCAAATGCACCCATGTTTCGTTGGCGATCCACTTGAGCGCCATTGCCTGGTCTTCGGAGAAGCGGTCGAAGTAGCCGAGTTCTGCCTGGTTGATCGCCGCCCCGGACAGAAAATCAATCGAGGCAGATGCCACCTCATCCAGGCGCACCCGCCCCTGTTCCTCAAGCCATAAGATGTGTGCAATCAACGCACGAATCAGCCAAGGTCGCGCCATCGTCAGGAAAATCTTGGAGGCAATCGGTCCACCGCGGTTCATCATCCAGGATGGGGAAGCGGCCTCAATGGTGAGTTTGACGTTGCCCAACGGTAGATGGCCGTCGAGGAAGGTCGGACCGGACTGCGAGGTCTCGGCTTGGGCGTACACCTCGGGCGGCAGTAGCAACGAGGCGAGGACCATCGAAGCGCCCTGGCGCACTATGATGATTGCGAAGTCGGCTCGGTTGGCGTTCATCGAACAGATTTTGTCGATCGTCACACGCGGCGGCTCACCCGGCAGCAGCACCGAGTTCCAGTCAGCCGCCAGCGCGCCGCCACGGTCAGTCATCGCAAAGCAGGCCTGCTTGCCCTGCCCAACCCAGTTTCGCACCAGCGCTGCCTGCTCCTCAGTACCGGACAGGTCAATCATGATCGCTCCGAGCAGGCCGAAGAACTGCGCTGCGTGCGGTCCGAAACCAGTGCGGCGTACCTCTTCGACCAGCGACCGGATGGCGTGCACCACATCGTGCGAAGGCAGCGGGGTTCTAACCCGGCTCTCCTCGACGCGGGCGAACGGCTGCAAGCTGTCGGCGATCGTCATGTCGCTGTCAGTCAGTCGGGTAGCCGAGGCCTCCATTAGGCGCCGTACAGCGGCGGGAACCTCAGTGTGCCGAGCGAGAGCATCGAGCGCTGGCATAGCCAGAATCCTACCAATGGGATCAGACGACATAGCTGGACGCCTCCCCTAACTGCAGGAAATTATTCATGGAGTAGGTACGCGTATAGGCGCCACAATTTTCAAATACCAGCATGTCGCCGGCTTCGATGGCGTAAGGCGCCAGGCCGATGACGTCGTCGCGGCTGCAAGTAGAGCCGGTGATGATGGTTTCCTCGCCCTCGGGCAGCGCCTCGGGGGTACGCCCATAGACCCAGGGCGTGCGGTACTTGCGCATCATGTTTTCCGTCTGCGCCAGAAGGAAAGCTTGCGCCATGCCACCGTCGCACACCACATAGCGCTTGCCGCAGACCGATTTCGACTGCAACACCTTCACCGCGAACACGCCACAATCAGCAAAGATCGCCCGTCCGAATTCATGTACCAGTTCGTAGCGTGACGGGAACGTAGCCAAGACTGCGCGGTAGCTGGTGAAGTCGTGGCCGCGCTCGGTCCAGTTCTCTTCTAGCCCGCCGCCAAGGTTGAGTACCTTGATCGGGTAGCCCAGCCAGGCTTCGACCTGCTCGACAATCTGTCGCATTGCCTCTACCACGTGCAGCGATGCCTTTGCGAACGTGTGCGGGCCGGCATAGAGATGCAACCCGTCGATCTCGATACCCAGCTCAGCTGCGCGGCGGATTGCCTGCACGACTTGCGGCATATCCATGCCGAACTGGTCGTCGCGAAGACGCGGCACGTCAGGACTGAACTGGGCGATCAGCTTGTTGGACAGCCGCAGGGTGATAGGCTCGACCTTCCGCACGCCGCGCAGCCGAGCGATCATTTCCAAGTGTGAGGGGGTGTCAAGGATGAAGCGCGCCCTGGCACCAAGCGTGGCCCGCACCAATGACTCGTTCAGCGCCGGGGTGTTGACGTAGAAATGGGGCGATTGTAGACCGGCACTCATGTGTAACTCACCGCGAGAGGCTACCTCGATGCCGTCGAAGTACTCCGGCGGCAACCGCGACAGCAAATCTTGCTGGTTCGACGCCTTGAACGAGATGATGACTTTTGTGCCGAGCGCTTCTTTCAGCAGGCGGATACGACGCCGCACCGCATCCGCCGAGAATACGAAGGCTGGCGTCTGCACGTTCGACAGGTCGAGCGACTCTGTCCAGGACTCTCCAGCATCAGGGAGTCGTGCTTGGGTATTAGCGGACATAGGTCAGAGCTCCTCCGCCATGATGCGCAGCTTGTTGAGATCAATTTTGCCGACCGGCGAGGCCGGCCATTGCTTCAGGAACTTCACCAGCCGGGGCTGGATGGTCGGATGCAGTTGAGCGAGAATGCCGTCGCGCAGCGCCGCTTCGGCGGCATCATCGCCGGCTACGTTAGTGACCGCGAACAGCACCGCGCTCTCGTCGCCATCCGGCTCCGTACGACCGACCACCACCGAGGACTCGACGCCGACGGTAGCCTCGGCGGCCGCCTCCAGATCACGCGGATACAGGCAGTAGCCACGCTGCTTGATGAGCGCCTTTGAGCGGCCGCGGAAGAACAGGCAGCCATCCTCGTCGCGCACAAACAGATCGCCAGTAGCGAGCCAGTTGTCGTCGCGATAATGACCG
Organism: Pseudomonas sp. Irchel s3a18; assembly: GCF_900187535.1. Classification (NCBI taxonomy): domain Bacteria; kingdom Pseudomonadati; phylum Pseudomonadota; class Gammaproteobacteria; order Pseudomonadales; family Pseudomonadaceae; genus Pseudomonas; species Pseudomonas sp. Irchel s3a18. The sequence goes on from NZ_FYDV01000001.1 coordinate 307,875, forward strand.
GGAATCAGGCGAGCCCCGCCAGCGGCCGCCGGCGAGTGGTAGCCCTGCATCACCGAAGCGCCACGCACATAGAGCTCGCCGTCGACGTTGTCGGGTGCCTCAACCAGTTGCCCATCCTTGTCGGCGATGACCACGCGCGCGTCCAGGCCGGGCATCGGTCCACCGACAGAGCCGGGCTTGGACTCGACCAGCTCCGCGGGCAGGAACAGAGCGCGCTTGCTTTCGGTCAGCCCATACATCGGCACCACCTGCACGCCCGGGAAGGCGCGTTGCAGAGCGGTGGTGGAGGACGGCGCCAGATGACCGCCCGTGTTGGTGACAATCCGCACCCCCTCAATCACGCTGCCAAAGGTGTTGAGAACGCGCGCCAGGCCGGATGCCAACGCCGGCACCACTGGAATGATGGTCGGCTTGCAAGACTTGATCATTTCCAAGATGCGCAGTGGGTTGGTGACTCCGCTGCCGAGATACAGCGTGGTGCGAGCGAACATCGCAAACAGCACCTGGTAGACGCCATAGTCCAGGAACATCGGCGGGATGCAGAGGATCCGGTCACACGGCCCGATGCCCAGGTAGGCGGTGATCGCACGCAGCGCGCAGAGCACGTTGGAATGGGTCAGCAGTACGCCCTTGGGTGAGCCTGAGCTGCCCGATGTGAAGATGATCAGGCCCAGATCCTCACCGGTGGCTACCCGTGGATTTCGCAATTCGATCAGCGGCACCGCACAAACGCGTTCCACCGCCGTGACGCTACCGTCGCCGCCGACAATGGCCTTGGCACCGGACTGCTCGACGATGGCGGCATGGACCTCTTGCGCACCGCTCGGGTCGACCGGACAAAGCGCACATCCCAGCGCCCAGACGCCGAGAATGCTCGCCACGCCGCCCAAGTCATTGCGAGCTTTGACCACCACCACGTCACCCGGTACGACCCCGGACATGGTGAGCTGCGCAACCACCTCGTCTACCTGCTCGACAGCCAGCTCCACACCATCGACATCACGAATCAGACCAGTGGCTCGGTCGCGCAGCATGGCGAGTACAAGATGTTGCAGGGTGTGTGCCCCGAGGCGCGGATCACCTTGGGGAAGCATGCCTTCTGCGACACAGTTCAATGCGCTCAGCGGTCGGTTTAACATGTCTGTAACCCCATTCTAATGAAGCGAGAGAAAGGAGAATTGGCAGGCGGCAAGTGCCGCCGCCGCATCGCCAGGCTGCAGTTGCGGTTCGCGCGCCAAGGGCCGCCCAAAACCATGCGGACTGACGATGAAGTACTTGCCTAAGGCCTTCGGGCGTGGCCCGAAAAAGCCTCGCCGGATAGCCAGCGCGATGAGGTTGACGCTAAGCGGGTCGCCAGCGCTAAGCAGCGGCAGCGCCAGCTCACGCGGCTGGGCGTCAAACGTTTGGTTGGGATCAACCAACACCAGTCGGCCAGACTCCAGACCGAGGTATTGCGCGAGCTGCGTAGCAATCGCCGGCCCCAGGCCGTCGGTCAAAATACGTTGATGCAGGATGCCAGCCGATAAGGTGGCGGAAAGACCGAGCGCACGGCGACGCTTTTCGGTGAGTACGACCATCCGACTCTTGACTGCCTGGTAGGTCTGCGGTGCCAGATGGGAAAGGAACCTCACTGGCGACTCCACCGGCGCCAGCGGCAGCAACACGACGGCGTTATCGACTGACTCCAGCGTCAGGGTCGCGAGCAACTCGGGATGAGTTAGCAGAGTACCGTTGCTGGCGGCGAAGTTGCGTAGCGGCACCGCATACTCGGCAAACCCTTGGCGCAGTCCCGCAACGAATTCCAAGCGCAACTGCGGGCCATCCGGCAACGCGGTGGGAGCCGTAAACTCCAGCTCATCGTGCAGCGCCACACCGTAGAGTGCGAGATCGGCGATCAACGCCACCGGGTCGCGGCGGGTGGATAGACTAAGGAGGCTCATATGCTCTCCTGCCTTTGCGCCGACTCCAGCACCAGGGTGTCTAGCCACTTCAGTAGGGCCTGCGCCGACAGCAGCAGCGTGGTGAAGTGATCGCCACCCGCCTCATGCAGGGCCTGCAGGCTCGCTTGCGGGGCGATCAGCCACGGCAGCAGCGTGCGTACGGCATCGGAGTTGACGAAGCCATCCTGGCCACCTGTCGCCAGGAATACCGGACAGCGCAGGCGGGCTAGCAGCAGGTCGACTCGGCCGACCATCGAGCCGCGTACTCCACGGGCAGTGTAGGTATAGGGAGCCTCGTTCTTGCCCGACGACTGGTAAGTGAGCACCGGCGCGGTGCCACACAGGCCAGTCATGCGATGGAACAGAAAAGCGCCGAGACGGAAGACCATCCTGCTACCCGGTGCCCTCCCCTTCACCTCGGCTTCGGGAGCCGGCCTCAGCATGTAGCGGAAGTAGGTGCCGTAATCTCGGCCACCGGAGTTGCGACGCACCAACGTGCCGTCGTCGGCAAAAGTGGGCGTGAGCATAGCGAAGCCGGCCACCTGCGGCGCAGCCACCTCCGCCAGTACCCGCGCCGACATGGCCGCGGCGCCGGAATGAGCAGCGAGCACAACCGGCAGCCCGAGCGTCTTTACTCGCAGCAGCATCCAAGCGATGTCCTCGCAGTAAACGCCGTGGTGAGCAATGTCACCCCGCGCTCCCTCAGACTTTCCGTGGCCGCGCTGATCCGGCATGAGCACCAAATGTCCGCGTGAAGCTAGCAGGCACCCGACCGTTTGGTAGTAACCTGAATGCATTCCTGCGCCGTGCAGCAGCAGCAACACCGTGCGCGCCACACCCGGCGGACAGGCCACACGCAGGTGCAGCGCGGTGCCGTCACCCATCTTGAGCGTAGCCTCTCCCTGCGCGCCCTCGACCTGCCAGCGGTCGAAGGCTTGAGCCACCTGGGCGGTCATCGCCCCAGCCCCATGATCAAGACCTGAGCCCGCGCCTGCCAGTACGGGACATTGCTATCGGCCAACTCACTGAAGATACGACGGGCGTCGTCCTTGCGGTCGACCTTCTGGTAAGAAAGGCCGAGCAATTCAAGCAGATACCAACGTGTCGATTCGTTGATGGCGAACCTACCCGACACCAGTGCCTCGAAATCGCTGACAGCGATGGAACCACGCCCGGCGACCATGGGCGAATACAGCGCATTGCTACCGCGCTGCATCAGCACGCCCCCATTGTCCGGGTTATCCCGCACTAGTCGATCCAGAGTCCGAGTGACTGATTTCGTTATGGCTAGAGCACCCATCGGCGAAACGGTCATGCCCGCTTCGATCGCATGTACATTGGTAGCGATGGCAGCAATTTCCGGGTCATCGTCGGACACTGCGAGAATTGTGGCCAGTAGTTCTTTGGCGGCGTTCACTCCATCTGGCTTGGGCGGCATTTCCTGGGCCGTACGCCTCAGTACCAGCAGCGCGAGTTGGCGGCGCTTTTCGATAGGTAGCTGGGTGACGTTCTGCGCAATTAGTTGCTGGTAGAGACCGTCCAGGTCGGAAGTTTCGAAAGACACAGGCCCACTACCCGTCTCTTTTGTCACTTCATTCAATACTACGCTTTCAGATCGCTCATCCGACGAGCCAATCAATTTACCAACAGATGAATTACCCGACGCATCGCAAGCCGAACTAAGAAATAAACAAGCTACAACACCGATTGAAACTAACTGTTTAAATTCAAACATTGGCAAGTACCCCATCGGTTATTACAAGCCTTTGATCGGCGAATCGCTCCGTCATTGGGTCGTGTGAGATAAGAAATACTGTCGCCTTTCGCTCATCAGCGAAATTGCGCAATATCGTCATGATGTTTTCGGCATTGGCGGCATCTAGCGCACCCGTTGGCTCATCGGCCAGCAGGATGCTCGGCTCCTGTGCCAGTGCCCGCGCTACCGCGACGCGCTGCTGTTCACCGCCGGATAACCGATCCGGACGCACGTGCATGCGATGGCTCATACCTACACGCTCCAGCGCACGCTCTATCCGCTCCCGCACATCCTCCGCCCGTCCATCACGCAGCGGATAGGCCACGTTTTCGGCTGCCGTCAGCGTCGGAAACAGGTTGTAGGCCTGGAAAATCAGCGCAACCTCGCGGCGGCGCATCGCCGTGCGCTGACGATCGGATAACTGATCCACCCGCTTGCCCATCAACCACAGCTGGCCCTCGGTCGGAGAGATCAAGCCGCCCAGCACCGAAAACAGACTAGATTTGCCTCCGCCGCTTGGCCCTTGTAGCAAAGTGACGCTTCCCGGCAGGCAACTCAGGCTGGCGGAACGTACCGCCTGAACCTCCTCACCACGCAGGTGGTAAGTCACGGCGATATCGCGCGCTTCGAGCATCGGGCTTTGCATGATAGTTCCGCCACTTTTCATTAAACGGATAGACTAAGCATCTGCTCGTCGATCTCTCGAAGCGTCGTGTTTTCGTCGATATCGATCTCGTCGAAATTGAACACGTTCACATAGACCTGTTGGCAGATAAGTATCAACTCCACCACGTTCAGAGAGTCGATACCGATCTGCGACAATGGCAGATCGAGATCCACGCTTTCCAGCGCCAACATATCCTTAATTCCGCATGCCAACGCTTCAATCGTGCTTGTAGTTTCCATTGGCTTCCTGCTCCAGTAGCAAAACAGATACAGACCAACCATGAGGGGAAGGCAAGTACTGTCGTTATTAAACGGCCAGGCTCTTTTTAATCGAGACAGTAACTCGCCGTTCGCCCTCCAGCACTGAAAGTCCGGAAGCCGAAGCATTGAGTTGTACCGGCACGTTGGTTATGTCAGATACAGCATCGATGAGTAATCTCTAGTAGCTGTTAATGCCAAGACCCACCATGAGCAAAACAGCAAGCATCACCGCGATGCGTTGCATGATCGCGAACAGGATCAACCGTTCAAATAGGAGTTGTACTCGTGCGATGCAGACCAATGGGAATATTCAGCAGAGCACTTACCCAACTGTGACTTGAGAATGAAGCGGCCATCAGCGGCCACTTGTATGCCAACAGCCAAGCCTTGAACGACCCCATATAGTCTGCGTCGCGCCCGCCAACCGTCACATCCAGATTGACGCTTCTGGATTTGACCTGGTTAAAAATCAAGACACGTTATCCATAACCCATTCCATAATGGCTGACCCGTTGACATACGACCACCCAGAATCGTCACCTCATTAAAGACCCACAAAAATTCTTATGCGTCTAACCGTATAGCGCAAAGTATCTGGTTTCGGGTTGTCTAAAACTGCAACCTTGGTGATTTTTGGAACGGCGATTGTTCGAGAAACTCCTCCAAGGGGAGAGTCGGCTTTAGCACTGTCCCACACCTCATTTCAGTCCATATTCCTACGTAAAAATATCTGTGTACCTAGGAACCGACCCAAACTCTTGTATGAATTTTCGTACACAATTGCCGCTGGATGCTTGAGAAGCATGAGTAGGTGGGGCCGACATCTTACTTGTGATCAACGACTACCGGAGTGACCGTAGACTGTTCCGTCAATAGGGCGCCATCGTTGGTGCTACCACCATCTAGCAGTGGTAAAACATAATGAGCTAACGCCTCCCCCAATACCGCGTGCGCGGAAAATTCCATGTGCACCCCATCCACATCGCTCACCTGCACGCAGCGACCGGCATCGAAGAAAGCACAGCTGCGTTCCTGCGCGAGATGGCAATAGAGTGACGACAGCTCTTTACTGCGTGCGGCATGAAGGCCGAACTTTATGGCAATGTCCCCCTTGGGCATAATTATCGGGGGGGGCGCCACCAGAAGGATCGGTGGAACCGGCATTCCCGGTTCGATAGGCGCTTCTCGTACGCAATCGATCAAGGCAGACATGCCGGCTACCGAATCATTGGGCGCGCAGGAATGCATGGACTGGAAGTCATTAGTGCCTAGCATGAGGATCACCAGCGCCAGTGGCGACTGGGCCTCGATTTGCTGGGCTAGGCCTATCCCGCCATGTCGCCCGGGTTTTAGAGGATCATGCATGGCTGTACGCCTGCCGTTCAGGCAATCTTCGACGATGCGTACTTCCCTGCCCGCCGCTATCAGACGCTGCTCTAGCACTCCCGGCCAGCGTTGCTGAAACTTCATACGTTGCCGGGTGCCTGGAATGATCCCCCAACTAAGAGAGTCCGAATAAACCATTATTTGTTGCATCAATGTCTCCAGCGAGTTTTTTATTCCTAAAGTAACGCCTAAAAAAAATGGCGCAGTTCCATGAATATAATTTTCTCAGGGATGAAATTACCCCCTAGAGAATCCAGCTCTCCATGTGCGAACTGACTTTGAACATTCAATCGCCAACCATCCTTGAAACCCCAGCCATAACGCAGATAACCGATGTTTTCGCCTTTCTGCCCCTGCATATAGCCTAATTCGGCATCGCGCTTGCCATCGAACTGCTGACGCAAATTGAAGGTGAGCCAGCTTTGCCTTTTCCTGAAGTTCTGCGACAAACGTTGGTTATAACTTTCCAGAAGTGGGAGCCCTTCAGAGTCCGGGAGATTCGAATGATGATGAATCAGTTGCAGGCTCAATGTGCCATCCTTCCATATGCCTTTATCAAGCCCTAATGTAGCAAGCCATTCCTGCTCGGGCATACCGGGGTATGCCTCGCTGTCGTTACGAATATAGGCCACATCCCAGCGCAGGATATCGCCGTCCAGATTCACACTGCCATCGGTGGCGACACGTTGTTGCCGGTATGCCGAAACCTCCCCCCTGCGATCCATTACCGGATACAAAGCGCTTCCATGCAAATAGCTGGCGCCCAGTTCCCACGGCCCGTTACGCCATTCGACCCGCGCCAAGCCGGCGTCGACCGGATCTTTTTGCAGCGGCTGGTCCTCCGAAAGTGAGGAAACCATTGCCTCGGGCAATATATCGCCACGGTCCTGGCGAATGGCAGCCAAGGTGACAGTTGTTTCTGTCGAATACAGATCCAGCCGTAAGGCAGGTAGACCTATTTTTTGCTCTGTATCCACGGTGGTTAATTGCGTGTAGTCCCTGGGCGAGAACTGGCCTTGCGGATGCAACCAGTCACTACGCCCTTCAGGTAAAAATTGCCGGCCCAAGGTCAAGTCGTAGCTCTCGCCACTTTTCCGTACCCAGCCCTCACGCAGTAAGCTGGTACTGCTGTTGTCTCCAAGATTGTCATCGCTTGGTAATTCCGCTCTGAATACCGACTGTAGCGTTCCGGCCGTAAACTGCACATCAACGTGACCGCGCCCTCCCAATACAGTTTTCTCATCGCTGAAGGCTTCGTTGGCATCCCCGGCAATCAAGGAAACCCATCCAGAAATCTTCGTTTGCGGCAGCTGTTCTTGGGCATTCGCAACGCGCACCGTCAATAGTATCAGCAGTACTAGTATCAATACGCGAACGTTCATCTCCCTCTCTCAAGGCTGCGCACAGTGAACATCTGGGTATTCAGGCCTTGATCAAGCTTACGATTGTGATAGTTGATCGTCGTTTTATGGGTGATGCGAAAATCCGTCATTTCCACCTGATTCATGCGCCAGCGCTTTTCGATCAACTGGGGGGCGCTCGAGGACATACGCTTGATTAACTCGCCGGCCTTGTCATAAAAATCGATCCTTCCGGTGACAAGACGCTCGGGATCTATCCACAACCGTTTTTTCCCATAAAAGGTTTCTTTCTTCAGTTGGGCATCCTTGGGTATCTGCTCGACTATCAGGTAGTCACGCCCTTCCAGGCTGTCCTTGCTTATGAGGGAAAAATCGTACAACTCCACCTTGTCGTCGCTGACATCTTCATAGAAGAAATCGGTTCCCATATAACGATCGGAGCGGTTGCTTGATGGAATTTTACGGCTCGTATGATAGGCCGGAAGATACAACCACTGATCATCGGCGCGGCCCTTGTTCTCCAAGGTCAACACCGCGCTGCCATCCATTTCCGCTGGACTGGAGAAACGGATCAGGCGCATATCCTGATCACTACCCGGCTCCCGTTGGCGCTGATAGAAGGTCGCCGTGCGTCTATTACTGCTCCCCTCTTTATCGACAAGTAACATATCGATCTCAACTTGCTCATCCGCCGGTGAGGCATTACGTTGCACTGCCAGTACCAGGTCCTTGGGTGACAGTTCGCTCGCGGATGAATATCCACAGAAAAAAACCAACAACAGGGCAAACAGTTTATTTGGGACGCTCATATGGTTCTCCCTCTGAGATATGCGGGTACATTCAATTTCATCACGGCATTGATCCCCAGCCAGCCGACAAAAGGCGCCACGACTACACTGGCAAACATCGGCAGGAGAAAATCCCTAAGGCTGTAGTGAGCTTCAACCGCGTACCAAACCTCACCCATACGGGCATTCAACAGATGGACCAGCAACACACCGATGATTGGCGACAGCAGTAAAGCCAGCGCCAGTTGCACTGCCACACCCAGAAAAATGAAGCGTCTGAGTTTGCTGCGGGAGAAGCCCAGTGCGCGCAAGGTTGAATACTCACCACGACGTTCGGCGATGGATAAATGGACCAGAGTGGTAACGATCAGCAGAGACACCATGATGGCGAAGACAATAGTCACATTGACCATCCCCATTTTGTCTCCCATCTGCCGCATCAGGCTTTCATATAACTGCTGACGATCCGTGACGCGCGCCACCAGGTCGCCCTCAGCGATCAAACGCTGTCGGGCTTGCGGCTCGGATTGCAGATAGTAACCGCTCACCTTATCTTCCATCTGGGCCAGTTTTTGTGCATCGGCCATAGTAAGGGTGACTGTTTGAAGGAATATATCGTCGGTCACCCCGACGACCCTGACCGTCAATTGCTGATTGCCTTTTTGCAGTTCAAGTTCATCGCCAAGATGACCATTTAATTCCCGTAGCAAGTCCTGGCTGATGACGGCTTCGCCATCTCTGGATACAACACGACCCAGACCAGGGGCCTGACTGTGCAATGCTCCGGTGACCTGTCCGGATAGCGCGCCGATTGCATAGTGGCTGCCTAGACGTACTTCCGTATTTGAGCGGAAATAGGGTTGTCCCTGGGCGACAACCACTCGCCGCAACAATTCTTCTGCCTCATCTTGATAAACCGGGTAGCGGAAATCGATCGTATAGTTCCAGCTATCGCGCTTGAAACTTTCGCCTACTGTGTCGAAGTTCGAGGTCATCGCCAGACCATAACTGATCGCCACGCCAACCGAACCGCCCATGGCCAGAATGGCGGCAAGGCTCAATTCCCTCTGTCGCCACAGGTCACGAACAATGAAGCGAAGTAATAGCGGCCATCTTGCAAGTTCCAGCGGCATCCACTGATGCCCCCGAGACTGCTCCGTCAACAATTCTCGAGGTAAGCGCCATAGCATTGGCCAGCATGAAACCAATACGGCCATCACGCCGCAGCATATTCCGAGGCCCAGCGTTTGAATGGCGAGCCACGGCTCGAACGTGCGGATGACTTCTGGCAGTTTCATGGCCTGGGCATAGGCGCTTCCGATAGCACCGCCCGTAAACCAACCTATCAGCCAGCCAAGTCCCCCCCCTAATACGCCGAGAACTGCGCCGAGTATCAGTAGAGTGACAAGAATTCTTCGTCGAGGTATGCCAAGGCTCAACAACACCGCGAACTCCCGCTGTTTTTCCACAGCGAAGCGGCGGAAGGTAATTACTCCCATTGCGAGCGCCAATAAAATCAAGGTCACAATGATCGCAGGGCTATAGGTGCCAAAGGCATTGATCTCCATGCGCAGCTGTTTAGTGCTGTAGTTTTCGGCCTGTGGAATAAGACGCTCTACATTCAGGCTTCTCACGGCACGGGCGATCTCGGCCAGCGCCTGATTGGGGTCGGCATCTGCACGCAAGCGCAGCAACAGGCTATTGACCATGCTGAACCCCAGGCTCTTGCGCAGATCCCCCAACTCTGCCCAGACAACGCCAACCGATCCTGGCTCCGCCACTACATAGTCCGGGTTGGAAGACGTCACCAGGAACTCCGGACTCATAACGATTCCTGCCACCCGGCGCTCAAACAATTTACGCCCCACGTTGACGGCAATCCGATCTCCGACCTTATAGCCGTGAAACTCTGCCAAGGCCCGATCGATCAATACTTCGTTCTGACCCGCGAGGGGCATATCCCCCTGCAATATGCGAAGTTGGTTGAGCGTTGTCTGTGGCGTGTCCTGAAAAATCATCAGTGTCGTTAGTGGGCGACCATCCGCCAGTTGGATGAACCCTGGAAAAACCAGACGTGACTCCACCGACTCGATCATGGGGAGTGCCGTCAGATTCGGAAGATTATCCCGGTCCTCAGGCAATAACTGCACTTCAACATCGGCGAAGTGCATGTCCTTCAACATCTGCTGTTGCGTCGTCAGCAGATTCGACAACGCCAACTGGATACCAAAGAAAATCCCACATCCCGCTCCGATGATTAGTAACAGGGCCAGCACCCGGCCGCGGATCAGCAATAGGTCTCGAATAAGCTTGCGCGCCAATATGCTCATGCGCTCAGCCCTCTTACTTGCTCGTGCAGTTGTCCGTGACTCAGGCGCAGGATCCTGTCGGCGCGAGCAGCCACCGTAGCGTCATGGGTGATCAATAACAGAGTCGTTTTGACTCGCCGCTGCATATCGGCGAACAACTCCATGACCTGCCCCGCCGTATCCTCGTCAAGATTGCCTGTAGGCTCATCCGCCAAAATCAAGGGTGCCTCCCGCACCAGAGCCCGGGCAATGGCCACCCGTTGTTGTTCGCCTCCGGAAAGCTGCGAGGGATAACGCTTGGCTTTTCCCGCCAGGCCGACTTCATCGAGGGTCTGGAGCGCACGCGCGCGGATGTCTTTCGGCGGAGAGTTCAGCGCCTCCAGGGCCAACATCACATTTTCCAGGGCAGTCAATGTCGGCAGCAGATTGAAGAACTGGAAAACGAATCCGACCTGCTGTTGCCGGTAGGTTTCCAACTCCGTTGCCTTCATCTTGCCGACATCCAGTCCATTGACCTGAATTTGCCCTGAGGCACAGCGCTCCAACCCCCCGATCAGATTTATCAGGGTCGATTTTCCGCTTCCCGAAGCCCCCAATACCGCGACGAATTGCCCGGTAGTCACGCTCAGGTTTACCTCTTTCAGTACTTCAACCGGCCCTTCTCCTCCGGGGAAGGTATAAACGAGCCGGCGCAATTCGATCATGGGCGCGAGGTCTTCCAGATGTTTCTGCTGCTGTGTCATACGGCTATCCTTATCAGTTCAAATGACCAACGACGATGACACCAGAGCACCCTCGGCCATCCGCCTTAGCTGCTCCACGCCCTCCGCCCAGCCGGGTGAATATTTCTCGTGCAGTATCTGAAGCTCGCCCCGTAACAAGCGATTACGGCACTCACCGCGCTGGATCTTGCCGCTGGAGGTGCGCGGCACACAGCCTTTGCGGACCATAATCACGCCAGTCAACAGCACGCCGCAGCCTTGTCTAACGGACTCGATCAGGCCACTGCCCTGAATATCCCACTCGTCATTGGAAGCGTTCTGATTGCCGATTTCACATACCGCGAAAACCCCATCCCGCCCTTCCACATTCAGGTTGAATACCGCAACTCTTCCCTCCCTCACCCGTGCATCGGCTTGTTCGATCACAAGTTCCAGGTCTTGCGGATAATGGTTGGCACCATTACAGATCACGACATCCTTCAACCGGCCGGTAACGAACAGTTCACCGGCTTCATCGAGAAAGCCAAGATCGCCCGTTCTCAGTACGCCGCTGTTACCAAAATGCTCGGTATAGGCATTGAATGTTTCGTGCGATATCTCAGGTTGACCGAAGTAACCCTGGCAGACACTTTTTCCTGAAATGCATATTTCACCGATCTTCCCGTCTGCCAGGGGAAGGCCCGACTCCTGCTCGCAAATGAAGATATTCAACAGTTCCTGTTGCCGGGCATTGCCACTGGACGTCAGGGTCACCATTCGCTCACCGAGCACAGCGGGCCGACACTCCCCTTCAGTGATCCCCCGATAATCCACATCACGCATCATCACCGGCTGATCATGGCGCTTCGCCGTGGCCATCACGGTGCATTCCGCCAAGCCGTAGCCGGGCAGGAAACTGTCCAGGCAAAAGCCCGTTGGCGCAAAACGCTCGGCGAATTGCAACAGCACCTCACTGCGTACAGGCTCGGCACCGCTGAAGGCCATGCGCCAACAGGACAAGTCGAGCTCTTCCAGATTGATGCGTTTGCTGCGTTTCAGGCACAGTTCATAGGCAAAGTTGGGACCGACGGAGTGAGTCACCCGATAGTCGCTGATCATCCTCAGCCAACGCATGGGTTGTTGCAGGAAGCTGACCGTCGAGAACAGGATGATCGGCCGCCCACAATAGACGGCATGGAGCAACCCTCCGATCAGACCCATATCGTGAAAGTGAGGCAGCCAACTGAGCAGCAGGCAGCGTCCCTCACGGGAGCCAATGCGTTCTTGAATCACAGCCAGGTTATGCAGAAGGTTGCCGTGGCTGACCATCACCCCCTTGGGGGCCGACGTGGAGCCAGAGGTGTATTGGAGAAACGCCACGTCATCAGGCCCAATCGCTGAGATATCGATCGGTTTTACGGGGTCGATTGACGGCCCCGTGGTATCCAGACAACGCAGCGTGAAGTGGCCCAGGCCCGCAAGGTTAGCCTCCAGCTGCGGCTGGTCTGCAGTGCGGCACATGACAATGCTCGGCTTGGAGTCGAGCAAAATACCCGCCAGGCGACGCTGCTCTTTGTCGTCCTCCGGAAAGTGGACCGGCACCGCGACGCAGCCTGCGTATAAACAGGCGAAAAATGCAGGAAGAAAATCTCGAGCCGAGGGATAGACCAGCAAGACACGCTCACCATGCCGTAACCCTTGCTCACGCAAGCGCATCGCCAGCACATTGGCACGCTCATCCAGTTGCCGATAATCCATCAGCAAGTCATCTTCCCAGTCAAAGCCATGGAACGCGAAGACCGGCTCATCTGCCTGCAGACGTGAACGCTGGCGCAACAGGTCAGCTACTGAAACAGCGCTGACCACAGGTGGACACTGGTCCACACTAGAAGCTTTCATGATTGAACTTTTCATCTCGTCCTCCTTCGAACTATGAACCGAGGCGGCAAGGCCATTTTGAATGGTGCAAGCTTTACAACCGGTAGAATCCAAACAGTTTTTGCCCCCCCGAGTCAGTTGACTCCGGGCAATTTCTCTCGCTCTTTGGCAAGCTGTCTCTGTTCTCGTAAAAGGCTCCTGCACAAACCACGCAGAAGCTGGCCGTGCCCGAGTTCATGCAACTGCGTGATGCCTTGGGAGGCGAGATAGCGCAGCGTCTCCACCCAGCGGACCGGGTGATCCAACTGTTCCAGGAGATATTCGGGAGTACGCCCGGCCTGATAAGGACGGGCCGTAACGTTGGCGATGACGGGTACACGCAACGCAGAGAATGTGCATGAGGCCAGGGTTTCGGCGAAGTCGGAGCGAATGGGCGATAGATAGCGGGAATGGAATGCCCCATTGACCTTCAGCAAGCTGAACAACACACACCCGGCCCGCTCCAGTACTACGCCAGCTTGTTGCAGGTCTGCCACAGGGCCGGCCAGTACTGTCTGCAATGAGGTGTTGAAATTGGCCAGGTCGATGCTCGCCAGCCCCTCATCGCGCAGCACGGCTTTTATCCGCGACAATTTCAAACCCACCACGGCCGCCATAGCGCTGCCAGTGCTGCATTGCTCGAACAACTCGCCGCGTCGCCGTACCAGCTTCAGCCCAGTGGAGAAATCGATAGCGCCAGCGGCGTACAAGGCACTGTATTCCCCCAGGCTATGACCGGCACAGTAAGCCGGCGAATCCACGCCCTGCTCCCGAAAATCAGCGAGATGCAGAGCATTGCTCAGATAGATGGCCGGTTGCGCATAGGCAGTCCGTTGGAGATGCTCGTGAGGATCCTCCAGGCATAATTGCCGAGTTGAATAGCCGAGCAGATCGTCGGCTTCTTCCACCAGTCTGGGGAAGCGTTCGAACAGCCCAGCTCCCATACCAACGGCCTGGCTACCCTGACCAGGGAATATATAGGCGAACATATTGGCCTCCATTAGTAACGGCCCTGAGCAAACAAATAGCCACCGATGCCAAGCGCAACGACAACCCCAAACAGCACCACAGCGCCGAATTTATGTTGCAAGCGATCGAGCTTTTCGTAGCGTTGAAAATCCCTTTTACGGACTGCCGTCATTCTTTTTATGACCAGAACCACACAGAACATGTTGAAGAGCACGGCCAACAATCCAAAGCCGATCTTCATCAGGAGTAGCGGTGTGATGGCCGTTAATGACAACAGCCAGCCGCCGCTCAGCAATACGCCAACTATCGCGGGCACTTCGATGTATTTGTCCGTCGTCCAGTGCAACTGCGCGATGAATTCACGCATCGACGCACTCGGCTCGATGGAGTGTTCGTATACCGCTTCGACCAATATGCATCCCAGCCAGGTAGCAACGAACAGCAGATGGAGAAATAGCAATAGCAACTTCAGGCTCATGGGCAGCTCTCAATATTGATAGGCAGGGTCCTTCAGGACGCACTCGTTCAAGTCGCCGACATGTTGTTATTGAGCAGGTAGTGTTCCTTCAACTGGCGCCGGAGGATTTTCCGCGTGGGCCCTTTGGGCAATTCCTGCATACCGATATCCGGGCCCAGAATCAGCACATGCTTGGGTTGTTTGAAGGCAGCGATGCGCAGCCGGCAGTAGTTCCTGATCCAGTCGGAATCGACATCGCTGCCCTGGCGCAACTTCACATATAGGCAGATTTCCTGGCCCAATAGCGGGTCGGGAACACCAACCGCGGCGCACTCCACCACCTCGTCGCAGGCGTGCAACAGGTTTTCCAGCTCAGCCGGATAAATATTCTCGCCCCCACGGATGATCAGATCGTCCAGACGGGTGGAGAAAAAGTAGTGCCCTTGCGCATTGCGATAACCATAATCACCGGTATGCAGCCAACCAGCGCAGAAACGTTGTTGGGTAGTCAGAGGCAAGTTGTGGTAACCACGGGCGACGTTCTCTCCCTGAATCAGAATCTCCCCGATCTCTCCAGGCGGCAGCTCATTGCCTTCGCCGTCAACCACCTTCATGCGGTTACAGGGGAGCGCCTCCCCAATGGAACCCAGGCAGCGGCGCTCCGCCGGGAACCTATTGAGGCAGGAGAAAGATGTTGTTTCGGTCAGTCCATAGCCTTCGAATACCGCCACCTCGTAGCACCGCTCGAACTGGCTGCGCACCTCTTCCAGTAATACCTGCCCACCACAAACGATGCCCTTGAGCGTGCAGTCGGTTCGTGGCAGTCGATACTCGAGAAAGGCCGAGAGGAATGCGGGCATCACACTGGTCCAGTCCACGCGATAGCGCTCAATCATCGTCCAGAACGACAAGAGTGCCGAGCGCCCTTCGAGGATCACGCTACTGCCCCCTACATAGAGTGGCGAAAGCAAGGTGATGACTTGCCCGTTGTTGTGAAACATCGGAAGTACGCACAATGTACGGGTGCCATCCTCGAAAGCGAACCACTCCACCAAGGCCTGGCTATCGGCAAGGAAGTTGCCATGTGTCAACAGCACTCCCTTTGGATTCCCCGTGGTTCCCGAGGTGTAGAGCACTAGCGCGAGATCCTCAAGCCCGACATCGCTGCGCGCGCTCCGCAAGGCGGCGGGCTGTTCGAGTAGATTCGCCAGGGTGAAAACGGAGGGCCTTTGCAGTGCTTCCAAACGGCAACTTGACTCACACCGTTCGATTGCCGCAATCAAGTTGCTCAGCGAGGCATCGAATAGCGCTAGACGCGCCCCACTGTTGGCAATGATGAAAGCCATCTCGTTAACGCTCAGTACCGGATTAATCGGTACCAGAACCACACCTAGTAGGTGTGCGGCGAAGTAATACAGCAGAAACTCCGGACCGTTGGGAAACACCAGGCACAAAGAGTCTCCTCGCTCCAGCCCGGCCCGTTCCAGACGTTCGGCGGCCGTACTCGCCAAGGCATAGAAACCGGCATAGTCGAACTGCAATTCCTCCTTGGGAAAAATCAGGAAAACCCTCTGTGGAAATGCCTCGGAACGGGCCTGAAACAAGCTGCCAATATTCATCAGCTACCCATCTCCCCAGCAGGCCCCGGCTGTGCCGCGCAAGCTTTCTGTACGGCGATGTACGCCAGCAGACGCTCGAACGAGTCAAGCCGATAGGCTTCCTTGAGTTCGATATCGATGGCGAATCGATGGGCCACTTCGCTCAGAATTTGAATGTGCATGATCGATGTCCATTCCGGCAGGCTGGTCATGCTGGCTGAACTATCGAATCGGCCGCCCGGTATGAGGCTTTGTCCCAGCGTCAGCAGCTGAGCTTTGATGGTTTCCATCAGTACTTCTCCTTATGCACATTGGACTTTTTACGGTGGTTCTAAGAGCCTGTTTTGATCGGCTGCGCGCCGGTGCATTCAACACAGCAACAACTCGCGATAACTTCCACGCATGCAATGATTGGAACTCATTGAGGCGGCATAACCCCCCGCATTCAGGAGGGCCACGAAGTCCCCTTCTTCGAGCGGCGACAACCGGACGTCAGCTGCCCAGATGTCCAGTGCTTCGTTTATATTCCCGGCGAGAGTCATCCGCTGAGGCTCCCCTGGCCGCAAAACGCAAGGCGCCGGCTCACAGGGCATGTCATAGAAAGCCGGCTCTATGGCCAGGTTGAAGCCGCCATCCAGTCCGGCGAACAACGTGTCGCGCTTGGTTTCCAGATAATTCACCCGCAGTACGAGCATGCCCGCGTCCTTGACAATGAAATCCCCCGGTTCCAGGAGCACCCGCACGCCTCGACTGGCGATGTGCTTCTGGATCAGTGATGCCCAGCGCTCAAGATCCAGCGCGCATTCGTCTGCTCGATGCGGAAGGCCGAGGCCGCCTCCCAGATTGACCTCTTGGAGTTCGGGGAGCTTTTCAAAGAAACACGCCAGGGCCTCAAGGACATTCTCAAAAGAATCCAACTGGCTATCCAGATATCCGCATCCGGCATGACAATGCAGACGTATCACCTTCAACCCATACTCATGGGCAAGCGCCAAGGCTTCATCGAACTGCTCTTGGTAAATACCGAACTTGGTGGTGCGCTGACCGGCGTAACTCAGCTTCTCACTGTCCGCATAGCCAATTCCGATGCCGGGGTTGATACGCAAGCCAATTTCCCTCCCCCTCCCGAGCCGGCCCAGGCAACGCAAGGCACTCATCGTGTCGCAATTGACCGCAACCTGCGGAAATGCAGCTAGCAGTCGGGCATCGCTCTGCGCCATGCCATGGGCGGTGTAGGAAATCTGCTCCGGGCGATAACCACAGGCCAACGCCGCGTATAATTCTTCCGGTGAGCAGACATCGAGACCGTATTCGCCGCTCTCGCGCAGATGGCAGAGCAAGGGCGGGAAACGATTGGCCTTCATCGCGTAATACAGACGATAGGGGATGGCCCTGCGCTGCAAGGCTCGCTCCAGGCTCTGGAGCTTCTGCGCAGGGCGTTGCGCCTCGTAGAGAAAAAGCGGCTCTTTGAACGCCGTCGCGAGATCGGCGACATCACGCTGACAAAAGTTCAGCCTACCGTTGCGATAAGCTAGGCTCTCACGCTGCCACCAGGGTTCATTGATCACGTTCATTACTGTGTCATTTCCTTAAGCCGAGAGTTTCAAGACGTTGTTCTGCGCTGAAGGTGTCGCCCAATAGCAATTGAGCCGCGGTGCCACCAAGCGTGAACAACATGCGGCGGTCCACCCTGGCAGGCTCGGCAGATATCGCAGGCGATAACCGCCCTGCTCACCAGGGTCGACGATGTCGTAACGCCCTCGCCCGAAATGGCGTAGCCAGAAGCTTGTCATCGGTTTGCGCAGCCCCAGGCCTATGGCTTTGCAATACGCTTCTTTGGCCACCCACAGGCGGTAGTAGAAGGCTCTGTGCAAAGCCAGGGGCAATGCTTCCAGCGAGAAGCGTTCACGTGCATGGCAAACCCAATCGAACAGCCTCGAGCAGTTCAGACTCTCGTCTTCACGCTCCAGGTCGACTCCTAGGGAAACCCTGGAAAGGCCGATCAGCGCACAAGAGTTCGAATGCGCCAAGCTGAAATGCAGCGGCTTATCGGCCAGATGTGGCTTACCCAACTCATCGCGGATCAACATCAGATGTTGCGGCGCGTATTCCAGGTAATGCCCCAGAATCAGCCGCAAGGCCGTACGTGCGCGTCGGCGCTCGATATCCATGCCATGCCGCTCCTGGGGATGGAGAACGACTTGACCTGAATCCCAACGCTCATCCGCCAGGTCCACTTGCCAGAGATGGATGTCGCCCGCCCCTAGCATGGATTCTTCCCCAGGCAGCATGCAGGCAGCGACACCTCAGTGCGCGCTAGCATTGTCGGACTGCTCGCTGTCGCCGAGAGCTGCTCCAGCCAGGCCTGCGGGGTGCAATAGAGTGCCGCGCCATCCGCTAGCCAGCGCTCTCCGGCCAGTACTGTCAGTTGCTCCAACCATCTCCAGAATTGACTATCGGGCAAATCCTGGCCGGCCAATCCCAAGCGCAAGCAACCCTTGCTCCGCGCTTGCAGCGCCAAAGCCCGCAGCAGGCAATGCTCTACCTGTTTGCCCAGTACCACGCAGCTGAGCACAAACTCTTCGATGAGCGGCTGATCAGCTTGGCGCAACAACAAGAATCCAGAAAAGCCGTACTGGCCGAAGCGGTCGCTGACGTTGATACCGATCAGCGCCTTACCCTTGGTAGTCGCCTGCGCTTGCAATTGCTCGGCCGTCAGCTTGCAGCCACTGGCATGAAAGGTCGCTGCGGTGTGACTCAGCTTGGCTGCCGCGGCGAACTCCTGCGCGTGGCTGAGATAACGGCAACTCACCTGCAGGTCGAGGCGCTCGAGGAAGCGCCCGAGAGCGTTATCGCTTGGCGGCTCTGGAGCTGGGGCAGTATCGTGCACCGCTTCTGGCGCTCCTAGGTGCGTCACCAGAAATGCCGCCAGACTGCGATGGCAGTCGGCGCTGAACGGAATATGGGCGAGCTTGTCCGACAGCGCATCCAGATGCCGGGAAACACCGCTCTGGGCAACGTATTCATCCCATTCCAGCCAGCGCACCCCGCTCAATTGACGAAGCTGCGCAGCGCCCTGTTCGCAGGCCTTGCGCCGTAACGCCGACAAGTCATCGGCTTCGGGCACAAGCAACAGCCAGCACTGGCGACCACTGTGCTGCCGGGATGCGTCGATGGCCTCTGTGTACAATTGGAGGTTTTCTTCGATACGCGCATGCCAGTGTTCATCCGCGAGTTCCACTCCGCGCAGCAGATCCGACAGCCGAAGCATCAGCAACAGATGCTCGCAAGGCGGAATCTGGCCGAGCAATGTCTGCAACAACTGGTTATAGGGCAAGAAGCCAACCGGACCGCCTATTCCATCCTGCTTCTCGGACAAATAGGGTTCCAGTCCCTTGGCGGTGAACGTTGCACCAATGAGTAAACGGTATTGCTTGTCCATCGTTATCGCCTCCGCGTTGAATGATCTGGAAACACTCAAGAAGCCGCCGGGCGAACTTGCGCCAGATATAGCTCGACTGGATCGTCGGAGGGGAAGCGGAACAGACGACGCACTTCGTTATGGGTCGAACTCAGCGATCTTTCGCGCAGCTCCCTGCGGCACTGCTTGAGCAACGGATAGTCTTTCTCCGCTTCAGCCTTGAGTACTTTGGCGAACTCACCGTTCTCCAGGTGCTGCAAGATTCCCTTGGCCTGCTCGGCGAGCAGTTCTGTCGGCAACGACCGATGCCGATACAGGTGGTACCCCACCTGGCAGGTTGGCGAACCTTGCCGCTCGACGACCTCATCCAACCCCCACTCGGCGCCGTCCAGCAGCATCTTGCCCATCTCACCCGAGCCATAGAGCTCGAGCAGCGCCGCATGCGGGTCGAAGCCATGCTCGACCAGCACCGTGAAAGCCGTCTCGATAAGATCGACCAGCGCCGGTGCCAGGAATTGCTCCTGGAATAGATCGAGCAGGGTTTCCTGACGGTACTGGAGCGGCATCACCCCCGCGCGGGTGAATCCCACCGCACGGGCAATCGCCAATGTGCGCTGCAACGTCTGACCGGACGCATCGGCGATGACATCCAGATAGGCTGGAGCCCCCTTCCCCGCGAGAAAATATTTGCGCAAAGGCTCGCCGTACATGCGCGGTGCAAGCATGGCCAGATCGAGCCCCGGCAGCGGGCATACATGCCCCTCGCTCACCGAGAAGCCATGGGCGACCAACAAGGTGGCGCCTTGCCGGTAGCATGGGCGAATCTGCTCCTCGAATACCGAGCGGTGGGCCTCGTCGGGAATCAGCAAGAGGATCACATCAGCCCGCGTTACGGCATCGCCAATCGTCAGAACCTGGTGACCATCGGCCAGTGCCACGCTTCGATACTCATCGTCGATATTCCCGACGCACAGGTGAACCCCACTATCGCGTAGGTTGGCGGCAAAGGCTCGACCCTGGATGCCATAACCGATTACAGCCACGGTCAGGTCATCAAGTACTGCAGGGGACGCCGCGTCGTCGTAATACATTTTCACGCTCATTGTGTTTCCTTACATTCGGTGATGTGGGTTAACGCGGTCGTTTCGCCATCCGCGCACAGCGCTTTCAATTGAAATTTTCCGGACTCACGCAACTCGACATCCTGTGCCAGCAAGCCGCGCAGGTAGATAAACAGCAGTCGTTCATCGAACGGCGGCAGGTGAATTCCCGCAGCCTCAAGCTCACGCTGGGTACGTCGGCAGTCATAAATGAGGGTGGTACGCTGGCGCTCGGTGCTGAGCTGGTCGATTTCGCTTTCGCTCAAGTTCATCAGCCCTTGCACCAGAGGGATGATCGGCAACGCCAGGCCCTGCTGGTATAAAGCCTTGACTCGCTGCAACCAGGTGAAATGCGGGAGAATTTCCAGAGGCGCCTGAACCAGCCGATTGACGCCGGCGAACACGGCCCCCATGGGCGTTACCTCCATCGACGAGAGGTGGAAGACGCCCCCCCCCTGGCGATACCGTTGCCCCAGAAACACCATGGCCTTGGCGACGTAATCCACCGGAGTGATCACCAGGTCATAGCGGTAATCGGTGAACGCAGCCCCCATCAATACCGCGCTCTTGATCAGGCGAAAGAACGACTGTAGTTCGTCGTAACGACCCTCCAGCGAATCACCGGTGACCAGGCCAAGACGGTACACGTTGCAAGGAACCCCTCTGGCCGAGGCCAGCAATACCAGCTGTTCGCCCACCCACTTACTGCTGGTATAGCCACTGGCAATCAGGTGCTGCTCGTGTTCGATCGTCGAGGTTTCATCGAAGGTGAGGGTCCCTGTCCGGTCCAGCGCACTGAACACACCGAGCGTCGAGACGTAGTTGAAGGTCTTCGGCCGTCCCTCTGTTGTCAGGCGCAACAGTTCCGTGACGCCATCGACATTGGCCAGCTTCGCCGCCTGGAACGACTCCAAGTGATTCATGCTGGTGGCGTTGTGGTAGATCACGCCGATTTCGCGGCAAGCCCATCGATAGTCCTCGTCCGCCAACCCGAGACGCGGCAGGGTCAGATCGCCTGGCAGTCCAACCAAGCGCGCCTCGTCGCCATCGCGCCACAGCCGCCATTGCTGCATAGTCTGACGAATGCGCTGACACACCTCCTCGGCGTTCCGGCCCCTGGCCAAGCAGTAAATTTGCGCGCGGGTTCGGTCGAGTAATTCCCGTAGCAGGAAGCGCCCGACGAAACCGGTACCCCCCGTCAGCAGGATGTTGTCCTGGTCCAGCATTGGCACTTCTATGGTGCAGGGTTGGATGCGCTCATCCAGGCAGGCCTCATGAGCCAGATCGACCCGCTGCGGTTTCGACGGCCCCGACTCGATTCGTTTGGCCAACTGTCGCGGGGAGGGAGCCATGAACACTTCGGCCACGCTCAAGCGCGCCGAACAGGCTTCATTGATCAGATAGAGCAGCCGAATAGCTGCCAGTGAATGTCCCCCGGCCTCGAAGAAATCGTCGTCGATGCCAACCCGCTCAAGCTCCAGCACCTGCTGGAAAGCTTCCACCAACTGCTGTTCCAGCGGATTGCGCGCAGCCACATATTGCGCCTGTGTCACTGCTCCAGCGGGTTTAGCAGCACGCTCCAGTTCAGCCTGAATCTCTACGATGGGCCTTTGCCACGGGCTCTGCTCGGCTATCCCCTCGCGCTGGGCTATCCATCGGCTGACGAATGCACCAATGGCGCTGTAATACGGCAAGGTGAAAGGCACATGCCCGGCTTCATCGGCCAATGCATCGAACACCGTTTCGACTGGGTAATCCGTGGCGATGGCCTGCGAATCGAACAGCACCACGTTCGCTTGTTCGCCCAACAACTCCGCCAGTTTCGCCCGCAATGGCAATGCGTCAGCCTGGAGCTCATCGGGCAGCATCAACAGCACGAGCGGAGCCTGCATCTGCGGCAGCGCCTGGAGGATGGCATCGGCCAGGTCCTGCAGATTGTCGAGAATCCGTTGTCGCTGAATGCTCGGATCATCACTCAATTCAAAACGCAGCCAGTCCACACTGCGCCAGAGAATAAGGTTGCAATCGGTATCCGCCTGAAAAAACACGCTTTGAGGATTCAACAGCATCTGGAAGACCTGGTTGTAGCCGGCAAAGCTCACTTCCAAGGGCCTGCCCAGATGCTTCTCCCACAGATGCAGGGCTGGCTCCAGGGGGCGGTCGGTGAAAGTCGAGGCGATATTCAAGTACAACGGGCGAGCGGTCTTTGTACGTTCGGCGTGGTCCAGTTGCTCCCGTAGCCGCAGCTGATCCAGACGAACAACGGGAGTGTGCAACACCTCGTCGAGCAAGGCACAAAAGGACTCGGCCATCTGCCGGGCAGTCTCAGCATCGAACAGCTCCAAGCTGTATTGCAGGAAACCTTGCACCTCGTTGCACCGCACCTGCAAACGCATCGACAGGTCATAATCGCTGTAGCCGGTATCGACACTCCTGGGCTCCAGCTCATCGGCCAGGCTGCCCATCGGAATCACATTGAGCATCACTTGGAATAATGGGTTGCAACCAGGCACCCGCTGCGGATTCAACACTTCGACCAAGCGTGTGTATGGCACGTAAAGATGATCGAATGCCTCGTAGAGCGTTTCACGTACCCTGCTCAGCACTGTCTCGAAGGTGTCTTCGACCTGCAGTGGACTGCGCAGGATCAGGGCATACGCCAGCGGGCCGAGCATGTCATGAGTTTCCGCTTGCAGGCGGTTGGCGTAAGGACTGCCTACCACGCTGTCGAGCCGACCGCTGAGTCGGTAGAGCCAGCAGTTGAAAGCTGCCAGTAGCACGACGAAAACTGAAAGCTGGCGTTGCTTGGCGAACGCCTGCAAGGTCAATGCGGTGTCATGCTTCAGGCTGAATTTCTGCACCGCTCCCCTGTAGTTCGGGCGGGCTGGGCGCGGCCGGTCGAAAGGTAGTGGCAACGGTCCTGGCAAATCGGCCAGACGCTCTCGCCAATAGGGCAACTGGCGCTCAATGAGCGGCCCCAGATGCTGTTGTTCCCACCAGGCGTAATCGCCGTGTTGCAAGGTTGGTGCAGACACGAAGTCATGTCCCAGGCCGGCCATCGCCAGATCGTTCAACAGCCGCCCCAAAGCACTGAAATCGGCGATAACATGGTGCATGCACAACAGCAGGATGTGCTCTTCGTCACCCAGCGAAAGGATCAGTAATCGGCTTAGCGGGGCCTGATCCAGGGGCAACGGTTTCCGTGCGGTTTCCCGCAGCAAGGCTTCAACCTGTTCCTGCTGTTCATATGGCAGGAGCTCCGTCATATCCCTGAAACAGATTAGTGGCTCGACTTCATTGAATAGCTCCGGAACCGATTCGCCGGCCTGCTGCACGAAACGGGTTCGCAAACTCTCGTGATGTTCATGGGCCAAGGCGTAGGCCTGACGAACCCGCTCAACCTGAAAGGGGCCGGTGATGCGCAAGGCTCCGGGTAGAATGAAGGCCGGGTTGGCCGGACTCAACTGCTCGAGGAAGCAGAACTGGGCCTGAGCTTGCGACAGTGGGTTCTGGCCTTTCGGCCGGGGTAGCAAGGCACCCCCCGCGCCGATCTCGTCGTCAACGACCATACCTGCATCGCGCCCGCCGCTATCCGCCATGTTTACTATGATCGGCCCACGCTTCTGACTTTCGAGCAAGCGTATCAAGCCTGCCAACGTGGCACTTTCCAGCATCCGCCCCAGAGACAGATCGACCCTCAGTCGCCGCACGATCAGCTCACGAATCTGCGCCGCAAGGATCGAGTCCGCGCCCATTTCAGCGAATGACAAATCGGGGGCGATTTCCTCAAAGCCCAATACTTCACAGAAGATTGCAGTAACGGCTGCCGCCAGATCGGCCGACTCGGCTACTGCGGGATGCGTTCGACACTGCTCAAAAAGCCCGAGTTTTCCTGGCAGGCCGGTGCCTTGTTTGCACCAGAAACGCAATGGTGCGAATGGATAGCTGGGCAGATGGGACAACCGGCGCGCAGCGTATTGCGGCCATGCCACATTCGCCCCGCACACCCAGGACTGCACCAGAGCACCGAGCTCTCCCTGTGCTGGTTCCGCTGACAGCTCATCAGAGCAATACAGCCCCGTCCAATCCACCTGCCCACGCAGGAAGGCCGCGAGCCCCTGCACAATCCCGCCCAAGTCCCGACAGACCAGCGCCAGCCGGCACTTCATCGGCTCACGCCCGACCTGCAAGGTGAACAGCAGGTCGCGGAAGTAGTGCTCGCAGTTCATAGCGATCGTATCCTGGCCCGCTTCCAGATAGCGCACGAAAGCTGCTGCATAGTCGCGCAGGCGCTCCGGATCGCGCGCGGACAGCACGAACGCCCCGTCATCCGCAACGGTCGCGGCAGCACGCGGCATATGAGTGGGCGACTCGAGCACCACATGGGCGTTGACGCCACCGAAGCCAAACGAACTGACACCCGCGCGTAGCGGCACCGCCCGTCCCTCGGCATCCTTGAGCAACGGCCATGGTTGGGCCTGATCGAGCACGAAAAAGGGGCTGTCTTCGAGCGCAATGTAGGGGTTCAAGGCATGGAAGTGCAGGCTGGCCGGCAGCATCCGATGACGCATGGCAAGCACCACCTTGATCAATCCGGCGATGCCTGCTGCCGACTCTAGATGGCCTATGTTGGTTTTCACCGAGCCAATCCCGCAGCTCGCCGCAGCGCAGAGCTTATGCCCCCACTCGCTAGATAAACGCTGGAACGCCAGCTTCAGCGCATTGAATTCAATCGGATCACCCAGAGCGGTACCCGTGCCATGGGCCTCGATGTAGGCCGCACTCGCCGGGTCCACCCCGGCACGCCGCCAGGCGCATTCGATCAAACGCGCCTGTGCCTCGACAGTGGGAGCCGTTAGCGAAGCGGCATGCCCACCATGGTTCACCGCCGAGCCGAGCAGCACCGCCTGAACCGGCCAGCCCTCGGCTTGCGCCCGACTTAGCGGCGCAAGCACCAGCGCGCCTACGCCCTCGCCACGCACGTAGCCATTGGCAGAAGCATCGAAGGTCTTGCAGCGCCCATCGGGACTCAACATGCCGGCTTTGTTCAAGGCCACGTGCAAACTGGGCGTTAGCATGGCATTCACACCGCCAACGATTGCCAGTCCGCACTCTCCCAGACGGATTGCCTGCATGGCTTTGTGCAAAGCCACGAGGGAACTGGAACAGGCAGTATCCAATGCTTCGCTCGGCCCGTGCAGATCGAGCAGATAGGACAGTCGGTTGGCCAGTACCGCATGCGAGGCGCCTGTCGCGGTATGGCCATCCAGCGATGGCGAAAGCTCCCAGTAGTCCATGGTCCCGGCGCCGACGAAAACGCCAGTGTCGCTACCCGCCAGACTCGAGGGCCGAATCCCGGCATCCTCCAATGCCTTCCAGGCGACCTGAAGGAACAGCCTCTGCTGCGGGTCCATCTGCACGGCTTCTTTCGGGGATATCTGAAAGAATGGCGCATCGAACAGCTCGATTCCCGCGATGAAGCCACCCCAGTGACGCGCCTCTCCCGAGGGCTCCAGAAGGCTCCAGTCCCAACGCTCATGGGGGACTTCAGTGATCAGATCCGCGCCATCGCGCAGGTGCGTCCAGAATTCATTGCAATCCGCCGAGCCGGGTAACACGGCGCCGATGCCGACGATCGCCAGACGCTCGTCAGCCGTTGGCCTCGCTCGTTCGTACCAGGTGCTGGCGGGCTGTGGGGACGCCAGTTCGGCGATGACGGCGGCAGGCAACTCCGCAGCATGTCGGGCTAGCACCGCCGAGCGGTGCTGGCGAATCAGGTAGGCGGCGATGTTGCGCGGGGTATGTACATCGTAGAAAACTGTTGGGCTGAGGCGTATGCCATAGTACTCATTGAGATAGCCGCTGAGCTCGACGCTTTTGACCGAGTCAAAACCCAAATCGCTCAACTCGATATGCGGTTCGTAGGTACCCTCCTCCAGCTCGACGATTTCCAGAGCACAGTCGAGTACGTAACCCTCGACCCTGCTCAGCAGAAGCCGTTCGTGGTCGGTTAACGTAGAAGTCGATGGGGTCATAATCATAATCCTTGGCGCCCGAGCATCATGTGGCGGGCTTGCAGGTAGTCGCCGAAGCTGAGGCTCGACAGATCGTCGCTGCCACCGCTCAGATGCAGTCCTCCATCAGAGACTCCAGCGGTGTGGATAACGTGCTCTCTGACTCGCTCACGGTGACCGGTGTTGATCAGCATGTGACCTCCTCCAGCGCACGTCCGAGAATACGAACGATTTCATCGATTTGTTGACGCTCGATGATCAGTGGCGGTGAGAGGATGCACATGTTCTCGTAGGGGCGAACTAACAGGCCCTTTGCCTGGCAGAGCACATCGACGCGCTGGGCCAGTGCAATGGACTCTGGTGATGGCATTCCATCGAGGCGACGTCCGTCGCCACATTCGATACAGGCCATCAGGTGGTCGCCACGCACCTGCGCCACGACCGGATAGCGGCGCAGTTCCTGGAGTCGCTCGATGAAGTAAGGCCCCACTTCACGCACATGCTCACAGACCCCCTCGCGCTCCATCAGCTCAATATTGGCCAGCGCTACAGCGCAGGCGACCGGATGTCCTGAATAGGTGAAGCCGTTGGTGAAAGTGCCATTCCCCGCGGCCTGCGTACCGCTGATCTGTTCGAGTAGACGCTCCGAGATCAAGACTGCCCCGAGCGGCTGATAACCGGAGGTCAGCCCTTTGGCCGTGATCAACAGATCGGGGACGATGCCGAAGTGCGCCTCGGAGGCGAAGAAGTGCCCAAGACGGCCAAAACCAGTCACCACCTCATCGGAGATGTACAGCACCCCATGCCGGCGGCAGACCGCAAGCATCCGCTGGTGATAGCCAGGCGGCGGTATGATTACCCCTCCCGAAGCGAGGATCGGCTCGGCAATGAAACAAGCGACGCGATCCGCGCCCAGCTCACCAATCAGCTGCTCGAACTCCGCGACTCGCTCGTCACAGAACTGCTCCAGCGTCTGGCCGGCCTTGCGCAGCGCCGGATTGGGCGATGACAGGAGATGGACGAAAGAGTTTTCGTAGTGGAAAAAGGTTCGATCCCACGCCTTACCAGACACTGATGCCGCCAGATAGGTGCTGCCATGGTAGGCATCCACCCGCGAAACAATATGGCGTTTTTCTGGCCGGCCGGTGGCGCCGAAATAGTAATGGACGAAGCGTAGCGCCGACTCCACTGCCGTGGAGCCACAGGTGGTGAAGTGCACCCGTTTGAGATCGCCAGGGGCATAGGCCGCCAATCGCGCTGCCAGTTCACTGGCAGGCTCATTGGCCATGGCCCCAAAAGGCGTGTAATACGCCATGCGCAAAGCCTGCCGGCGCATAGCCTCGGCGAGTTCCGGACGTCCATAACCGAGGGTCATGCACCACATTCCGCCTATCGCATCCAGGTAGCGACGGCCTTCTCCATCGCTGACCCAGACCCCTTCGGCTTCACTGATGACCAGCGGCGGCTCTTCGCCGAGGGTCGACAGGTCTGCCCAAGGGTGCAGAACATGCTGTTGATCCCAGAGAGCTGATGTATTTATTCGAGCCATTGCAGCTGTTCCTTATGCCGTGATGCTAACCATGTGTTGCCGCGGCCCGCTGAAGCCTATGCGGCCGTGCTGAATCACCAGGTTGTCCAGCGCCAGCAAATCGCCCTGACGCATCTTCACGGCCTTCGCCGGCTGCCAGAGCACCGCTCGCAGATAGGTGATTAATTCGACGGGAATTGGCGTGCCATCACCATAAGCGGTGGTCGCCGGGTAAGCGTTGTCCGGCAAATCAGGGGGGAACTGGGGATGGTTTCGCCAATAGGAACAGTGCAGTTCGGTGACTTGATTGAACCAGAGCTCTTCGCCCGTATCTGGATGCGTAACGAAAGCCGGATTGACATAGCTATAGGACAACCGGTCCTGCTTGTCCCAAACAAACTCATAGCCTTTCTCAAGCATGATCTGCTCAATAGTCGATTTATCAGACGTACCGAAAGTCTCCTCCCAGCCGATTTCGTTGATAGCGGTAGCGCGTGGCAGGTTCCGGTAATAACGAATGCCAACATCTCGGAATCGAGCCAGCACATTCGGGCAAATCTGCTTCACGCTCTCGCGAATATCGCTGATCGGTACTTCGCCTCCCTCCAGACCCTCCCTGGCGCAAAAGAAAAACAACTTTCGAGGAAACTCGAGCAAGTAAGCCATTTCATTATGGGGCGCCAGAGTGATGCGCGAATCCTCGTTGCTTGCCATTAGGACATGGCCCGCTACCTGATTACGCACGGCAATGCCACCGTTATAGCTGAATGGCGCATAACCTAATTGGTTGATGAAGGCATTGAAGTCACTGGCGTTATGTAACGGCAGATCCTTGAATATTATTGCGCCCTGCTCATACAAGGATTTATCAATAATCTCCCGGCATTGCTCCGCAACCCGAGCCAGCGAGCCCTCCTGCCAAGGTCGAGCCAAGGTCAGGAACTGTTCGCGACTAACGCGGGGAATGAATTCTGGCACATCCAGGCTATCGGCTCCGGCTAGATAACTGCGACCGCGCACCCGTACACCCGACTTGTCGTCGCTCGCCGACTCATAAAAAGCACTCATGACTTATCCCCGCGCAAATCAGTATTAGGAATACACTTCACTGCAGTGTCACAACATTGCTGTAGGAAGCGCTGACCCTCTTCGTTCGGAAGCTCCTTGGATCCCGTGATCCATCGGCGGCAGTTAGGGGATCCGCATTGACAAGCAAATTGCCGCATCAATATGTCTTCGGTGGAGGAGTAATCCATGCACAACAACTCGCCTGGACGAATAGTCTTCAATGCCCAGAGTTCCAACTCGTTCATGTCTAGAAATACGTTGGGATCGCAGGAGTGTAATAACAGGCCGGTGAAGTAGGGATCATACAAATGTGTATTGTAATTAATTTGCAATGTGTGCAGGCGGCGTGAAGCCAACATGTATCCGGATACTCGACAGACTTGCTGCCCGCGCAGATAAGTTTTTAACGACTCTATCCCCTCCCCCCGACCATCCTCGGTGCACACGACCTTGAAACTTTCAGTTGAGGGATAATCCTCCTCGATTGAAAGTTCGTCATAGGGATAAATACATACATTCGAACGCAGTGGTTTCATGAATGTGCTCCATTCAGTTCATGGGTATGACGCCGTAGTCGTAACAAACGGACTTCAGGAAATAACAGCCGTATTTTTTGCCAAAGTTTGCAACTGCAGCCAAAGCTGTCCCAGTGTCAGGTTGGGCGCGGCGAATATGGATAACGGTAGTTGTGTGCCAAAGCGTTTATTGAAGCCGTTGCGCAACTGGGCCAAGTCGAGTGAATCCAGCCCCAATGAGGTCAGGTCCAGGCTTTCATCCCAGCGGCTGATGTAATCCCCGAGGAAACGCCGAACGAAATCGCCACTGTCTTCCACCGCCAAGCTTTCTAGTGGACATGGCTCCTCATGAAGTGATGGCTCATGAACCACCGTGTTCATTGGCGCCAAAACCGGTTGCCGCACATGCTCCAACAGCGACCAGCGAGCCCACGGGGAGCGCTGCCAGTCCATCTCGCAGACGACAAAGCGGTTTCCTGCCCCCCCGCCCAGCATATGGCTCAATACGGCAGCCAAGGCATCGAGTGCGGCTTGGGTCGATAATGGCGTCTCCCCCACAGCGTGGGCACGTTGCAAAACCTTGCGGTTACCAGCGGCCATGCCCATGTCGCCCCATGTGCCCCAGGCCAGACTGACGACCCGGGTACGCGAACACTCCCTCGGCCAATCAGCGAGTTGGTCGATCCAGGCGTTAGCCGCTGCATAATTACCTTGCCCCATCGCGCCCAGCAAGGCGCTGGTGGATGAGTAGCCAATCACCCAGTCACAGCCCCAACCCCGGGAGTATTTCAGAAGATCGGCCAGGGCCAGTTTGGGGGCCAGGACCCTGTGCAGACGTACGTCATCAAGGTTGCTCAGGGCGCCATCGTCAAGTACTCCGGCCAGGTGGAAAATCCCACTCATTCGCTCCAGGCCATGCAACGCTTTGTCCAGTGCCTGTGGCTGAGTCAGATCGCAGGCAATGCAGCGCACACCACGCGGCGGTGTCGTCGGTAGCGAGCGGCAGATAATAACGATATGGCTCGGTTCTACGGCTTGTCGGTCGATTAACCAATTCACCAGCGCCTGCCCTAGCGCTCCACTGCCGCCAGTGATCAGATAACTACTGCCGGAAGCGCCGAGGACTCCGGGCGGGAGGGGTACCTGTCCGTTTGGTAACAGCCGTGCGGCCAGCAGGCAGCTGTTGCGCCAGAGTAACTCCCGCTCCTGCGGATACGCGTTTGCCAGTGATGCCTGATGCGCCAGCCAATGGGCCTGTGGTTGGGTTCTGGAAAGGTCCGGATGGTTGCTGGCAAACAGGTTTTGCACACACAAAGCGCTGGATTCGTTCCCAGCGACTCGTGCCAGACCGGCCAACGGACCACTGCTTTGCGACGCGGGCAGCAGGAGCGTCAGGCGCCCACGGACATCCCGCAACAACAGTTGTTGCAGGAGACTCATGAACCCCTGGTACTGCTCGTAGCCATCACTTTGTGGCTTGCCCAGGCACAGCAGCACGGCGTTGGCCGAGTCGGAGTTCAGGCAGTCGCAAAGCGGCTCCAGCAGCTTCAACTCCTGACCGACATTCAGCTCCCAGCAATGAGTACCTGCATCATCCGGTCTCGCAGAAATCGGAGCCAGGGGCTGCCACTGCAGGTTGAACAGCCGAGTGCCGGCATCCGGCGGCGCCTGACGTGGCCTACGTTGTTGCAGCCAGTCGAGCATGCGCGAGAAGATCAGTGCTTCTTCGCGTAGCATGAAGTCATGCTCGCCTGGGTACTGCGCAACTTCGCCAGGCATCGCCGAACTCAGTGCGAACCAATCCTGCGCTTCGCTCACCGAGCAGGCAGGGTCTTGGCTACCGCAGTGCAACATTAACTCGCAACGCAACAACGGCCGCCCCCCCCGTTGTTGCCAAAGCGTACTCATGCGCATCGCGGTACGCTGATCGCTTTCAAGATCGGCGAGCAGGATCGGCAGATACCATTCCCGCCACAACGGATTGGAGCGCGTAGCCTCGGGGACCATCAAGAATGCTTCGGAGTCAATCTCCCGGCCGTTGTTCGGTGTTGAGAAAACTGGGGCACGTCCCACTACGATCAGGCCACTGCACTCCCCATCCTGGTCCAGGTCGGACAACTCCTGCGCCAGTAGCTCCGATGCCAGGGCGGCGCCATAACTCAAACCGCAGAAAGCAAAAGGCTGACCAGCGCTATCCCGTCGAATGGCTTGCGCCAGAGCCTGGCGCAATTCGGCGTCCTTCTGCTCGTCGTTGGCGAGCGGCTCTTCCATCCGCCCATTGCGCCCCGGCAGTTCGACTGCAACCAGGTCCAGCCAGTCAGGTGCTTTATTTGCCCAGTCCTTGAAATGCCGAGAATTGCCGCCGGCATAGGAAAAACAGTACAGCCGCAAAGTTGCCGTCTGCCGCGGTGGAACCAAGCGAACCAACCAGGAGGAAGCCGCAGCTGCCGCGCTCACCTCCGACGTTTTCTCTACGCAAGACCTAGAAGCAGGTGCATCGACATAGATCGATGCCTGTGGATTCAACCAAAAGCTATCGCGCTCGAAGGCATAAGAGGGTAGCGGTATACGACGTAGCGGATTGCTGGGCCCCGCTTGTTCGTGGCGATGATAGGCTTCCCAATCCAGATCGACACCTGCGCACCAGAGCCGCCCGAGCAATTCGCAAAATACTTGCTCATCGTCAATCTCTGTACGCGGATGACGCATGCTCGCCAGTAAGGTTGGTGCAACATTCGTGTCTTCGTTACGCAGGCTCAGGAATCGCCCTGCCAACCCCGTCAGCACATTCGATGGGCCGATCTCGAGAATAATGTCGGGCTGCCAACGCAGCAGAGTCTCCAAGTCCTCGGCCCAGCGAACGGTGGCCAGCAGGTGCTGGCCCCAGTAACCGCTCTCCAGCACCTCGTCGCCCAACCAGGTACCGCTTACATTGCTCGTCATTGGTATACGCGGCAGACTGGCCTTGATAACCTTCGCCGCCTCGTGGAGGCGTCCGGCGACAGGGCTCATTAGCGCACTGTGGAATGGATGAGAAACCGGCACTCGGGTACAGCGTAAACCAAGCTCATCCAGCGCTTGTTCAGCGCTTTCCAGGTTTGGTAACAAACCTGCAAGCACCCATTGACCGGGTAAGTTATGCACGGCCAGCCAGAGCTCAGGATGCAGAGCCAACCCGTCGTGGAACACCGTCTCATCACCCGCGACACTGAGCATGCCGCCACTTACCGGCCGCCCCTGTATATCAGTCAGACGCAACGCCTCGGTCGCCAGTGCACGGGTCGCCACCAACAGTGCCGCATCTTCCAGCGTAAGAACCCCAGCTACTACCGCCGCTGCATATTCACCGATGCTATGCCCGGCGACCGCTACCGGTCGGATACCCAGTTCGATGAGACTCGACGCCATCGCATATTCGACGGCGAATAAGCCGCATTGGGTGACTACCGGGCGCTGCATTTCAGCTGCATCTGCCCCCAGAATCAGCGCTAGCGGATTGAATCCCAGAGGGCCGGTGAGCGCTTGGCAGACCTCTTCAAAATGTCCACGGAAATACCCTCCGTCCGCCGTTCCGTTATAGAGTTGCCGGGCCATTCCAACATGCTGGGAACCTTGGCCGGAAAAGCACAAAGCAACGGTCGCCTTGTGCCCCGCCTTGACTCGCCGCTCGCTACCCAAGGCCGCCCGCATGTTTGCACCAAGGTCCTGTCCGTCTGCTGCTACGCTGACAGCCAAGCGCAGCGAATGGGCCTCACGCGCCAGATGCAAAGTAAACGCCGCCTGAGCAATGTGCTCTGCCGAAGCGTCATCCAGAACCTGTGACAGTTTTTCCAGATTGTTCGCTAGCGCGCCAACACTTCTCGCGCTGATACACAACAGGTGGCGCTGACGGCAAAACGACGCCGAATCGCTTCGCTGAATCTCGTCCGGCCTTGCCGGTGCCTGCTCCAGAATCACATGGACGTTGGTGCCACCAATGCCGAAACTGGAAACACCCGTACGCAAGGGTTCTCCTGTCTCCGTTTCCGGCCAATCCACCAGTTCCTGGTTAACATAGAAAGGGCTCGCGGGATGATCGAGCAAATCCACCAGCTTGGCGTTGTGCTCATGGAAGTTGACCGTCGGCACCAATTGGCGGTGGTGCAGGCAAAGAGCTGTCTTGATGAAACCTGTGATGCCGGCGGCGCAGTTCGCATGGCCGATATTGCCTTTCACACTACCGATCGCGCAGCTTCTCGGTGTGACCTGTTGTGTTTTCCGAGTGGCCTCGAAAGCATCGCGAAGCCCCTTCAGCTCGATGGCATCACCGATATGGGTAGCTGTGGCATGGCATTCGACATAGGACAATTGTTCGGCTGCCACACCCGCCATCTGCATGGCATCGACAATGCAACGCGTCTGGGCGACCGCGTTCGGGGCCGCGTAGCCGGCTTTCTGCCGACCATCGTTGGACATGCCATAGCCCGAAAGCACAGCCCAAATCATGTCTCCATCGGCTTGAGCATCGTCGAGGCGCTTTAGCACCACCGCACCGACGGAATCGCCGAACAAGGTTCCGCTCGCGTCTTCATCGAAAGGATGGACTCGGCCATCCACGCTGCCGACCAGCCCTTCTTCGAAGCAGTAGCCAAAATTCGGAAAGTTCAAAGACGAGGCGCCAGCGATTGCCATATCGCACTGACCCATCATCAAGCTTTGTGCCGCCTGCGCCACGGCCAGCAGACCGCTGCTGCATGCCGAAGTGACCGTGACACCAGGCCCACCGAGGTCGAGTTGAAAGGAGACGCGGGTCGCTATGTAATCCTTTTCATTGCCAATCTCGGTCAGGAATAACTTGCCGGGGTCGAGCGGCTCCTTGAGACCACCGCCTTGCAAATGGTGGATCAGGTAGCCGTCCATACCACAGGCGGCATAGACCGCTGTGCGCTCACGGTAGGGATTGTTCACACGCGCATAGCCCGCCTGCTCCATTGCGGCCCAGGCCACTTCCATGAACAAGCGGTGCTGCGGGTCCATCAAAGTCGCTTCACGCTGGCCGATTCCCCAGAACAACGCATCGAACTTATCGGCATCATTCAGAACCTGGCCAGCCGCGACCCAGGCTGGATGAGTGAATACTTCATCAGGCACACCCTTGGCCCGCAACTCTTCATGTGTGAAGTGCCGCAGACTATCGTTGCCCTGCTGCAAATTGCTCCAGAACTCCTCGATGGAATCGGCCCCAGGGAAACGCCCGGCTATACCCACCACCGCTATACTTGTCGTCGCTTCCCGGCGCCGTGGGCGTTGTTCTTTCTTTTTCGCTTGCCCTCCCTGCTGCCATTCGACGAACTCCTGCAAAGTGCTGTGCTGGTAAATATCGACTACCGTCAGAGAAATACCCAAACGCTCCGTCAATACGCTGACCAGGTTCGCCGCGCTGAGAGAGCTGCCACCCACGTCGAAAAAGTTGTCGGCTGGCTGGACGTTATTGATACCCAGTACTTCACACCAGATATCCGCTACACGCTGTTCCATTACCAACAAGTTGACACGCTCCAAGGGTTCTGGCTCGGTCTTAATTGGTCGAGGTAATGCCTGGAGATCAAGCTTGCGCGACTCGCCCTGTCGCATTGGCAACTCGGCCAGCCCAATGATATGAGACGGTTGCGCGTACTCCGGTAAACGGCTGCGCGCCTGACGGCGAGCCTTGGCCAACAACAACTCGGAAGGTATGCCGCCGGTGCCTACTATATAAGCCAGCAGCCCTTGGGGCTGGCCACTGCGCTCATCCATCAGTGGCAGAACAACTGATTTACTGACGCCCTCCATTTCATTGAAAACACGCTCGACCGCCAAAAGGGAAACTTTGAAACCACGGATTTTTACCGTGTTATCCATTCGTCCCAGTATTAATAGCTGACCATTCTGCAATAGCCGAGCGCGATCTCCAGTCCTGTACATCCGTTTATCCGACAACGGTAAACGGCTCAGTTCCGCAGCCAGAGGCAAAAAGCGTTCGGCTGTTTTTTGATCGTCGGCTAGATATCCAGGTGCAATGCCCGGGCCAGCCAGATACAACTCCCCTGGCATACCCCAAGGCACACAATGGCCATTCTCATCCAATAGAATGACCGCAGATCCAGGTAATGGCTGCCCGACTGGAGCCCAGAGTCTGGTGCAGCCTCCTCCGACAAACAGATCGGAGTAACCAACATCCAGACTTTCCCAAGTGCTGTATGCATTGATCAGTCGAGCATGCACTGGAAATATTCGGCGGGCTTTTTCAACGAGCATCCCCGACACGACTTCGCCCATCAAGAAACATAGGCGCACTGAAGACCAGTGTTTATCTAACTGCTTGGTGGCAATGGGATTTTCCAGCAAGTTTGCCAGCAATGAAGGCGTTACGACCAGTCTTGAAACTCGGTTTTTCTCAATGAATGATTGCAAGCGCGGCGGATCGAAAATAACGGAGTCAGGAATAACTACCGCTACTTGACCAAACAGCAAGGGGCGTAAGCATTCCCAGGCAAAGAATACATTCAGCCCTTCCCGCTCGCCTTCGGCCGCATAGGGGTATAACTCGCCACGGGCTAGAAAACAGTAAGTACAACCTTGCTGAGTGGTGAGTACCGCCTTGGGACGCCCGGTGGAGCCACTGGTCATGGAGATGATGGCGATTGCCTCGGGCAGGCATCGCACCACGGTATAGTCCTTGGGTGACGACAAGGCTTCCTCTAGAAGCGCCTCATCCATGACGAACAGAGGGCCATTGTCTTGCACACGTTTCGCCAGCTCTCCCTCACTGACAATCAACGAAACATCGCATGCCTCGACGAACTCGGCCAACAGGCTATCCGACCAGCTCACCTCGAGAAGACAGACAGTGGCGCCGACTTGCAAACAGGCAAGCATCGCTATTAGGTATTCGGCCCGGTGCCCAAGGAACAGACCAACCGTACTACCCTCTACCACCCCAGAGCGCACCAGTTGCAGGCTAACGTGGTTGCAGAGAGTGGCGAGCTCCTCGTAAGACCAAGATCTATCGCCATCCTCCAGGGCCAGTGCTGCCGGAGTTTTGCTTACCTGAAGGCGGAAGAGATCAGCGACACTCTTGAAGTTCTCCCGGCTGCACAGATAGGAGGACGGAGGCGTCCAGAGTATGGAAGTACCACATCCAAGCACTTGGCTCTGGATATGCTTTTCGATGCTTGAAACGAGCGGGCCCGTGGAATCGTAAATATAGAAATGATCACCGTCGAAGTACTCCATGGTAACGGCTGTGCGCGAAAAAAATTGCCCCCAACCTTGCAGTTCCGCCGACGAAACACTCGGGTCTTCATTTCCGGAGTAGATGATCGCAGGAACATCCATAGGAAGATCATCAGCCTTGGCCAACCGATAGGTTTCGTCCAACCGAATATCTGATTTTAAAGGCGGCAATACAATATCCAGCAACGACGAATCCGCTAGCGCGCTCTCTCGTAGAACCCCCCATGCTCTAACACTACTGATGAAATTCTGATCAGTCTGATCATAAATATAGACGCCACTCTCCGCACTCTTGGCCAGGCACTCCGGCGATCGCCGCCCGGAAAGAAATAACATTATAGGTGTTTCATTATTTCGCCGGCGCAGTTCACGGCAGGTCTCAAAGGCCAGTAATGCCCCAAAACTATGCCCAAAAAAAGCGAACGGCATGTCACCTGTTTTTTCAGCAAGCAGATCAGCTAAATCAGTTATAAGCGAGTCAAACTCGGTATACGCCGGTTCGCTGTACAAAACTCCACGGCCTGGCAGTTCAAATTCAACCCACTCGATGTTCGACGAGCACGCATCGGCTAACTCAGAGTATGCAGAGCGACCTGCACCCGCGTAAGGAAAAGCAAAAAGCCTGATTGACGCTTCCGGGTTTGACCTTGTTACAAAGGAAGATACTTTACCCATGACCAATCCCCTAATAGCTAGCCAGTCGACATGCGACCACCCAGAATCGCCACCTCATTAAGATCCACAAAAAATCTTATGTTTCTTACCGTATAGCGAAAATTATCTGGTATCGAATTTTCTAAAACTGCAACCCTGGTGTTTTTGGAGCAGCAACTATTCGAGAATCTTCTCCGAGGGGGGAGTTGGCATTAGCACTGTCCCACGCCTCACTTCAGGCCATATTCCTACGTAACAACATCTGTGTACCTAGGAACCGACCCAAAGCCTTGTATGAATTTTCGTACCCATCTTGAGTCCACACGCTGAACGAACCCCATGAAAGACAAGATATCGTTCGAGCACCGTGAACGAGCCAAGCGTTATCTTGCTCAGGGCACGATTGAATTGTGGGGTAACGCACGAACTCACGAAGTAACCGTCCGCTCCTCGTTTGTTGCTTGCGCCTAAGCGGATGTGGGATAGCAAAGAATGGGGGATATGCGTGCAGACGAAAGCGAAACATACCATCCGCCGAACGGGCGATGGCATTGGGATTATGCCTTCCAGGTTTCACGTGGGATGCGTGCTTTGGGAACGACGGCGATGTCTGAATTTACCCAGACCGAATTAGTCGAGAGCATCACGGAGAGTTGACGGTGGTCGGCGCAGTGTTGGCTGTAAAGCCTTTGCAATGACCTACAAAACGGAACTATTTTTGCTAACACACGACGAGTTGGTGAACATTTTGGTAAACCACAAGGACGGTTACAGGGCCTTGGAACATCTTCTTGAATCAGTCCCAGTCACCAAGCCTGATCTCTAGGGCATGGTGCTGATAGACGAGGTCAAATGGCGTTCCTGTTTCTGTATTTCCCAGGTTTCCGTGAAGAACCAAAGAATTGAATCTGCATCGGGTGCCACGACGAACTATCGGGAGCGGTATTTTCTCATCAGATCGAATGGGGTTTATTCAACGCGCCCTTAGATAAAAACGAACTAACCAAACAGACCAACTGCCTAAGTTTTAAACAGAAGATCCGCCATACTCAACCATTGAACTTGGCGCACAGAAAGTGCGTCACCGAACAATTTTGTTCTTGTCTGAACGATCGAAGCATCTACCAGGATGAGGTATTTGCGCGAGTATTAAGCGTGAGTGGGCGAGAGATTTAAAGCAATACTCATGCCCGTTCTTTGCCGGCAGCAGTAACCGGCAAGAAGTAACGCAACACCACCGGCATAAAGTGTACCGGCCGCGTTACAACTCTTTCTTCTCAATGTAGATGCAATAGAAAAAAACGCCAGCGATTGGAGAGTCGGATTACGTAGTTTTTGGTCAACTAACGACTGTTACGTTTTTATTACTACTCGACTCAGGCGTCAATAATGGGCTCCCGAGGGCAGGGTCGATTCCAGCTGTCGCGCTCATGCTGTCGGTCACTGCTGTTCCAACTGACGGGCGGTCGAGGGTTGGACAATCGCCGTGCATCCGCCCGAAGAATCACAGGCCAAGAGCACCCACTCTGCCTACATGAAATCAGTATTCACGCACAGGAGTACGCCCATGCACACCATTCGCAATACCTTGGTGGTAGTGGATTTTCAGCAGTCCAGGGATCTGATCCTGAACAGAGCTAAAATGATTGCCAACGCCACCCGCTCGCACCTGCATCTGCTGAGTTGCGGCAAGGAACACCACCATCGCACCCACCTGAACGACATTCAAGGCACCCTGGTACAGGAGGGTTATAGCGTCAGTACCGAGCAGGCCTGGCATGGGAGCACCCACAAGACCATCATCACCGCCCAACAGAAAGAGGGCTGTGGCCTGGTGATCAAGCAGCACGTTACCGACACCCCGCTGAGGAAGGCCCTTCTCACCCCTGAAGACTGGAAGCTGTTGCGATACTGCCCCAGCCCGGTGCTGATAGTAAAAACTGAAAGAACATGGACCGGTGGCACCATTCTCGCCGCTATTGATGCTGGCAACAGTGATATTGAGCATCGCGTCCTGCATTCCGGCATCGTCAGCCACGGCTACGACATCGCCGCACTGGCGCGCGGCACCCTGCACATAATGAGCGCGCACCCCTACCCCATGCTCTCGGCAGTTGATGCCGTATTCCAACTCAAGGAGAGTATCCAGGCGCTCTATCGCGAACGGTGCAAGACATTTCAGGCCGAATTCGACATCAGCGACGAGTGCCTGCACATTGAAGAAGGCTCAGCCGACGTGCTGATACCGTACATCGCACACAAGCTCGAAGCCGCCCTCACAGTGATCGGCAGCGTGGCCCGGAGCGGACTGTCCGGCGCGTTGATCGGTAACACCGCCGAGATGATTCTGGACACCCTGGACAGTGACGTACTGGTGCTCAAGCCGGATGACATCATTACCCATCTGGAAGAATTAGCCGCCCCTCCCACCAGCACATCAGCACATCAGCACATCAGCACATCAGCAGATACTGCGACATCATCTTGGCCGTATCACCATCATAACCATCGACCACATACATAGGAGTAACACCTGATCACGCCCCCCAGATCCGGGCACTTCGATAACAGCTGTTCGCTTCGCCAGGAGCTCGCCGGCCACTGCGCAGAGTTTTTCGACGTGTTGTTCACGTCGAACAGCTCTGGCATGAGATGACCAAACACGGGCTAAACCTCATGTTTGCCAGTCATGTGACCAGCCTGATTGGCAGAATCATCCGATTCAAGGTATTAAAGGCACCCTGCGTCCGGCCACTGACGACGTCATACCGTCCGCCCCCCCTTTACCACCTCAAGCAAGAGATCCCCATGGCAAACCACGACCTGACCTTCATCCCTGATCCCGACGCGGACTCCATTTCCTCCGACGTTGTCGGTTTTGCGGGCGTGCTGGTCTCCACGCAGATCCCTACCCGTGCCGACGGCAGCCTGGAGCTGGGCAGCATTACTCAGCAGAGCGAATGCACCCTGCAGGCGCTCAAGGTTGCGCTGGAGCGTGCCGGCAGTTCCATGGACCGGGTGATGCACCTGACCATCTACCTCACCGACATGGCCGATCGCGCCGCGTTCAACGAGGTGTACCAGCGCTTTTTCGCCAAGCCGTGGCCGGTGCGCGCCGCTGTCGGCGTGGCGGCCCTGGCGGTTGAAGGCATGCGCGTGGAAGTCACGGCGATGGCCGCCAAGGGCTGAGTCCGCGGCGTTATCCGGCGGCCACGCTCTGCGAATGGCCGCCACCGGGCAGCATGCGGGTGCCGGTCAAGCGTTTCGCCGCTACAATGCGCGTCTCGACCGTGACAAGCCTGACTAAAAAAATATGTCCCTGCCCAAACATCATCTGGAATTGCTCAGCCCTGCCCGCGACGTGGCCATCGCTCGCGAGGCCATCCTGCATGGCGCCGACGCCGTGTACATCGGGGGCCCGAGCTTCGGCGCGCGCCACAACGCCTGCAACGAGGTGAGCGATATCGCCCAGTTGGTGGAGTTCGCCCGTCGCTACCACGCCCGGGTCTTCACCACCATCAACACGATCCTGCACGACAACGAGCTGGAGCCGGCCCGCAAGCTGATCCACCAACTGTACGATGCCGGCGTCGACGCCCTGATCGTCCAGGATCTGGCCGTGATGGAACTGGACATCCCGCCGATCGAACTGCACGCCAGCACCCAGACCGACATCCGTACCTTGGGGCGGGCGAAGTTCCTCGACCAGGCCGGCTTCTCCCAACTGGTCCTGGCCCGTGAGCTGAACCTGCAGGAAATCCGCTCCATCGCCGACGAGACCGATGCGGCGATCGAGTTCTTTATTCACGGCGCGCTGTGCGTGGCCTTCTCAGGCCAGTGCAACATCTCCCACGCCCAGACCGGCCGTAGCGCCAACCGGGGCGACTGCTCCCAGGCCTGCCGCCTGCCGTACACTCTCAAGGACGAAAAAGGCGGCGTGATCGCCTATGAAAAGCACCTGCTGTCGATGAAGGACAACAACCAGAGCGCTAACATCCGTGCCCTGGTAGAGGCCGGTGTGCGCTCGTTCAAGATCGAGGGTCGCTACAAGGACATGGGCTATGTGAAGAACATCACGGCCTACTACCGCCAGCGCCTGGACGCCGTCCTCGAAGACCGCCCGGACCTGGCCCGCGCGTCCAGCGGCCGCACCGCGCACTTCTTCCTGCCCGATCCGGAGAAGACCTTCCACCGCGGCAGTACCGACTACTTCGTCAGTGAGCGCAAGATCGACATCGGCGCCTTCGACTCGCCGACGTTCACCGGCGTGCCGGTGGGCATCGTGGAGAAGGTCGGCAAGCGCGACCTGCAGGTGATTACCCATGAGCCGCTGTCCAACGGCGACGGCCTCAATGTGCTGGTCAAGCGCGAGGTGGTGGGTTTCCGCGCCAACATCGCCGAGGCCAAGGGCGAGTTTGAAGAGGACGGCGAAAAGCGCTACCGCTACCGCGTCGAACCCAACGAGATGCCGGAGGGCCTGCACCGCCTGGGGCCACGCCACCCGCTGAGCCGTAACCTTGACCACAACTGGCAGCAGGCGTTGCTCAAGACCTCCGCCGAGCGCCGGGTCGGCGTTGCCTGGGTCGCTCGCCTGCGCGAGGAACGCCTGGAACTGACCGCCACCAGCGAGGAAGGCATCAGCGCCGACGTGGCCCTGGACGGTCCGTTCGGCCTCGCCAACAAGCCGGAACAGGCCCTGGAGCAACTGCACGACCTGCTCGGCCAACTGGGCACGACCCAGTACCACGCCACGGACATCAAGCTGGATGCGCCACAGGCGTACTTCATCCCCAATTCGCAGCTCAAGGCATTGCGCCGCGAAGTGATCGAAGCGTTGACCGCGGCCCGTGTCGCGGCTCACCCACGGGGCGGGCGCAAGGCCGAGACCACGCCGCCTCCGGTGTACCCGGAGTCGCACCTGTCGTTCCTGGCCAACGTCTACAACCAGAAGGCTCGCGACTTCTATCACCGCCACGGTGTCGCGCTGATCGATGCGGCCTACGAGGCCCACGAGGAAACCGGCGAGGTGCCGGTGATGATCACCAAGCACTGCCTGCGCTTCTCCTTCAACCTGTGCCCGAAGCAGGCCAAGGGGGTGACTGGTGTGCGCACCAAGGTCGCGCCGATGCAACTGGTGCACGGTGACGAGGTGCTGACGCTGAAGTTCGACTGCAAGCCCTGCGAGATGCATGTGATCGGCAAGATCAAGGGACACATCCTGGGCCTGCCGCAATCGGGTAGCGCGGCGGAACAGGTTGTCGGGCACATCAGCCCCGCCGACTTGCTCAAGACCATCCCGCGCGCACCGCACTGAGTGACCGGCGAGCGCGATGTCAGCTCATCGCGCTCGCCGGCTCAGGCCAATAACAGACGGCTCACATTCCCATGCAGCGCATAGCCGCCCTCTCCCACCTGCACAGGGTGGATGCGGTGTTGAGTTTTGATGAAATGCAGTCGGCACGTTGTCGCGTTCGCGGCAAGCCAGCTGGATGTTGAAACGTCGGGAGTTATGCAGCTGACACGAGAAACACCGGATCGGAGTTGGCGTTCTGTGCAAGGAGAATCGACCAGGCCTCGTGCAATAGCTGCCGAGTGAGATCATATCTGGATGTATATACGAAAATGGCAGGGGCGGCTGGATTCGAACCAACGCATGGCAGGATCAAAACCTGCTGCCTTACCGCTTGGCGACGCCCCTGTATCTGTTGCGATGAGTGACTGGCACTCTCTTCCCGTGGTGACACGCCGCGTAAGGGCCTGTGCAGGAATGCGCGCAAATGTATCAACTTTCGCTTCGCCTGGGAAGAGAAAAAACAAACAAAATGGTTTTAAAACAGACGGTTACTGTTAAGCGGGGTTGAAATTGATCCTTTACTCGGCTTTTTTGCGTTCCCGTGGCCGGTGAAAAGCCCTGAGATTGCCGAGTGCCGCTGCCCGGCGGTCTGGCAAGTTCTGGGTGCTGACATACACTGCGATACACCCCATACGAACGCAGGACGGTTCAACGGATCGATGGATCACGCTGCCAGCCTGGGCATCACGTAATGATCTGAGTGAAGCCAACATGAAAACGCTCACGGCCTTCTGGACAGGTCTCCTCGCAACCAGCCTGTGCGCGGTGACGAGCAACGTTGCCAGTGCGGCAACTCCCGGCCGAGTCTTCCAGACCGGTTTCGACTGCTCCACGGCCACCGCGAAGGTCGAAAAGCTGATCTGCCGCGATCCCCAACTGGCGCGGATGGACGTCGAACTCAGGCGCCTGTACCGACTGGCGCTCACGGATCAGCGCTCAGTACCGCCTCCGGACAAAGTCATGAACGACCAGCAGTTCTGGATCCTGGCCCGTAATCAGTGTGCAACCGACGTGGCACCGAAGGCCTGCACGATCCGCCGCTATGCCGAGCGTGCCTACCAGCTGCGCCAAGGTTCGGCAATCGTCAGGACCAAGGACCCGGACAGATTGACCGAAGGTCCCCTGACCTTTCGGTGTACAGGTCTGAACACGCCGATCGCCGCCACTTTCTTTAATGCCGGGCCCGATGTCGTCTTCCTCAAATGGGCCAACACCTCCGTCACGCTGAGCGAGGTGCCGAGTGATTCGGGGCTGCGCTACAGTGGCAAGGACAGCCTGGGTTACTACAGTTTTTGGCAAACGGATGCGATGGCGGTGTTCCAGAAGCCAGGATCATCCGCCATGAGGTGTACCGTCGAGCCCGCTGGCTGATCTGACGCTAACCACCGTCAACTCACGGGGTCTTGACCGCTTCGCTCGCGGCTTCGTCAATCAACGCGGCGACCTCGGCAGCTCGGGAGGCCAGCGACGCGTGGCTGGCGGCCAGGGTAATCACCTTCCTGGCATTGAGTCGGGCCGACATCATTTTCTGGTTGTCCGGGTGAATCATTCGGTCGTCGCTGGATATCTGGTACCAGGACGGTTTGCTTTTCCACGCGGGGGCCGTGATGGTGTCGCCAAAGGTACTGGCCAGCGGGGCCTTCTGGGTGACCGCCATGACCAGCGCTTCATCGGGCGTCAGATCCTGGCCAAAGCTTTCATGGAACTTCTCGGGCTTGAGCCACAAGAAACCATCGCTGTCAGGCTCAAGGTTGGGTGCCGCAGCGGGCA
Source organism: Pseudomonas sp. Irchel s3a18 (assembly GCF_900187535.1). Classification (NCBI taxonomy): domain Bacteria; kingdom Pseudomonadati; phylum Pseudomonadota; class Gammaproteobacteria; order Pseudomonadales; family Pseudomonadaceae; genus Pseudomonas; species Pseudomonas sp. Irchel s3a18. The sequence continues at coordinate 352,661 of NZ_FYDV01000001.1, forward strand.
GGTGTTGCTGGGTCAGGCCGCCTGGGCTTTCGCCGGCATCCGGTGCGAAGGCTGCGATATAGACCAGCCCCACGACATTCGGCAAATTACCCGCTTGCGTGATCACCGCACCGCCATAGGAATGCCCCACCAACAGCACTGGACCGTTCTGCTGCGCGACCATCTTGCGTGTACGCTCGGCATCGTCGGCCAGGGAGGTCAGTGGCATTTCCACTGCGCGTATGGAGGTATAGCCCTTGCGTGCCAGTTCCACGATGACCTTGCCCCAATGCGCTGCGCCGCCCCAGAAACCATGCACCAACACTACCGTAGGTTTATTGCTCATGCGCTGACTCCGATCCGTAATTAGATGTTCAAACCAGATCCACCAGCATAGTGCCCCTTTGTGACATCGGCAGACCGATCAACACTCAGGGGCTCACAAGCAAGCGTGCCCGTTCGTTCATTCATTCGGGCCGGCGCACGACCCTCACCTTGGCGCTGCCACCTCCCCCGCAGAAGAATTGGTGGCCGCCGTCGGATTCCAGCCCCGAGACTCCGACGCCCGCCGGCATTTGCAGGGACTCCTGCATGGCGCCCGTGTGCGGATCGATGCGGCGCAACTCGCTTTCCTCGCCTTCCCAGGTGCCGTGCCAAAGCTCTCCATCCACCCAGGTGACGCCAGTGACAAAGCGATTTGACTCAAGGGTGCGCAGGATCGCGCCGGTGAGCGGGTCGATCTGATGAATCTTGCGGTCCTGGTACTGGCCAACCCAAAGCGTACCCTCGGCCCAGGTCAACCCCGAATTACTGCCGCCCGGGGCCGGGATAGTGCCCAGCACTCGGCCTGTGGCGGGGTCGATCTTGTGGATGAGGTTCTCGGCGATCTGGTACAGGTGCTGGCCGTCGAACGCTGTGCCGGCATCGGCGGCGACGTTGATCGTGCGGGAGGTTTTTGCGCTGGCCGGATCCAGGGCATGGAGCCCGCTGTCGCTGGCAAACCAGATGTGCTGGCCGTCCCAGGTCACGCCATGGACGCTCTTGACGTCGGCAAAGGGTCCGTATTCACGAAGTATGTTGGCGGCTGACTGTTTCATGCTGGCTTCCTCGTCATGGGGTGTGAGTTCAGCCTAATCATTGGCCAGGGGAACGGGGAGTAACAAAGTCGTCGCGAATCCCGGTACCGACGGGATCACCCAGCGCCCCGCTCGCCCGCTACCGAACGACTGCACCCTGCCCTCGGCCGCCAGGGCATCAAGCGCCCGCTGCACCGTGCGTTGACTGCAACCCAGTGCCAGGGCCAGCGCGGAACTCGACCACAACTCACCGTCGGCGAGCAAGGCCAGCACTGCGGTATGGGCGTGCTCCACCGGCCAGGCGAGTATTACGACCTCGCGGGAGCGATGGGGCACCAGGGTAAATCCGCCCTGGGTCGCAGTGACCCCGGCCAACGGCCGCAACAGGGTGCGCAGCCGGCCGATTTCGACCCGCAGCCGTGCGCGATGGGACTCATCGTCCAGCTTCAAGCGAAAGGCCCGGGCGATCAGCGTTGCCCTCGATACCTCACCTGGCCAGGCATGGGCCAATGCCCGTGCCAGCACCAGCAGCACCGGACGCCCGGCCAGGGACACCTGCACGAGCCCGTCACGCACCAGAAACCGCCGGGTATCGACAATCAGCGCGTCCGACAGCAGGAGCCCTTCAATCTCATCGAGCAACAGCAGCCGCTCCTCGCCACGGCAGATCAAGCGAGCGGCGGGAGTATCGAGCAGGAGGATCGCGCTCCGCACCTCCGCGCGCAATGCCGCAATCCCGGCGCACCGGGCCTGGTGTTCAGCCCGTGCCAGCGCGGCGCGCGCGTCCGGTGTCCGCAGTCGCCTGATGGCCACCCCGGCCACGATCAGTTCGTGAATGGTGTTTAACGCCGGGGGCAACCCTCTGGGATCGAGCCCGGCCAGTCGCTGCTCGACCTCGTCCAGGCGACCGATCAGCAGCAGGCGCCGAATCTCCAGATACCGGGCATGCGCCGCGTTGACCCGGTCGCCGTGGTTTTCGAGGGCTCGGCGTGCAGCCTCCAGAGCCTTGACCGGCCAGCCCAGGTCCCGGGAAGCGAAGGCGATTTCCGCCTCGGCGACCACGCAGCGCGCACGGGCCAGGGCTTCTTCGGGCGCGAACGCCCGCGCCGCCCTGCGTACCAACGTCTTGGCCCGGGCGAAATCGCCCAATTGCGCCATCGCAATGCCCCGCAGGGCAAGCGCCGGGGCATCCTCGCGCAAGGCCACATGATCGAGTGCACCAAGGGGGTCTCCCGCCGCCAGCGCACGCGCCGCAGCCGTGATCAACGAATCCATGTGAGCCTCGCCACCGCTGCCACTCCTGCCGTCGAGTGTTCGCTGCCCAGTCTATCTCACCCGCACCAGCCACTGGCGCGTCCACCCAACCCCGTTATAGTTGAGGTGTCCCAAACCACCGGGAGGTGGCCATGCGCAAGATCGTCAGTAAGGAACCATGGTGGGCCGCACCGCCAAAGCCCGGGCAGGATGAGTCCGAGCTGGAATGGGGCTGGCTGGTGACGTACAGCGAAGGCGAGCCGCGCTTCGAGTTTGTGAAAGAGCGGCCGTCCGATAAAGAGATCCGCAACCGCAAGAGTTGTCGGATCACGGTGCAGGAATGAAGGCACGCGGGTCTGCGGACGCGGCAGACCCGCCTGGCATCCTGCTTGCGAGACAGGACACTAGAGGTTCACGATCCGCTGGAATCCGCCAAAGATCATGCGCTGGCCATCAAACGGCATCGCGTTGCCTTCGGCGCGTACCCGGGGATCGGCCATGAACTTTTCCATGCCTTTGTCGCGGGTCTGGCGATCGGGCCAGACGATCCACGAAAAGACCACGGTTTCATCTTCCTTGCGTTTCACCGCCATGGGAAACGAGGTCACCTTGCCTTCGGGGACATCGTCCCCCCAGCACTCGCTGACGTTGAGCGCACCGTTCTCCTTGAAAATCGCCGCCATGAATTCGGCATGCTGGCGGAATCTGTCGCGATTGGCGGTGGGTACGGCGGCAATGAAGCCATCGATGTAGGACATGATCTGCTCCTGATACGGTTGCAGGGGGCGTGCCGGGATTGGCTCGTAAATAGTCGACGGGGCGTTACCAGGATCGACAGCATGAGCGCTGAAGCCGACCAACGGTCATGGCCGCCGGAGTCAGGCTGCCCAGCTTGTTGGACCACCGGGGATGGCGAACGATCCTTCCCCGGGCACTCTGAACGCGCTTCGAGGTCAACCGCTCAGCAGCCCTGAATGGACTGCTGATCACGCTCCGGCAGGCGCTGACCAGGCCGGGCCGGGCACGGTGGTCGGAGGATCTGACCCTGCAGGATGTTTTGTGGGTGACCCAAGAGTGGGAGAGTCGTCATGCGCGCCATGGTTCTGCATACCCCCGGCCAGCCGTTGCAACTGCAGGAGCGACCGATTCCGAAACCCGGCGTGCAGCAACTGCTGATCAAGGTTCAGGCGTGCGGCGTGTGTCGCACCGACCTGCATCTGCTGGACGGCGAGCTACCACAAGCGGTACTGCCGCGGGTGCCTGGGCATGAAATCGTCGGCGAAGTGACGGCTGTGGGGGCTGATGTTCCGCCCGGCTGGATCGGCCTGCGGGTAGGCGTTCCGTGGCTCGGCTGGACCTGCGGCCAGTGCACGTTCTGCACGTCAGGCCGGGAGAACCTCTGCGATCAGGCACAGTTCACCGGTTGTCATCTGGACGGCGGTTACGCCGAGTACACCGTTGCCGACTGGCGCTACTGTTTCCCTATTCCCGAAACACTGTCGGCCACCCATGCCGCACCGCTGCTGTGTGCTGGGCTGATCGGCTTTCGTGCCTTGCAAATGGCCAAGGGTGCCCGCCACCTGGGCCTTTATGGCTTCGGTGCGGCCGCGCACCTGGCGATCCAGGTAGCACGCGGTCGAGGGCAACAGGTGTATGCGTTCACCCGGCCAGATGACAGCGAAGGCCAGGCCTATGCCCGAACCCTGGGAGCCAGGTGGGCCGGCCCCTCGGATCAGCCCCCGCCGCATTTGCTCGATGCCAGCCTGATCTTTGCCCCGGTCGGCGCGCTGGTGCCCCAGGCCCTGGAAGTCACGGCCAAGGGCGGCTGCGTGATTTGCGCCGGGATCCACATGAGCGACATCCCCGGGTTTCCCTATCGGTTGCTGTGGGGCGAGCGCAGCGTCCGGTCAGTGGCGAACCTGACCCGCGAAGACGGTATCGCATTCTTTGAAGAGCTACAGCACACACACGTGCAGTGCGACGTCACCTGGTTTGCCTTGCAGGACGCCAATAACGCGCTAGCGTGCCTGAGGACTGGCCACTTCAAGGGCGCAGTCGTGCTCACCCCCTGATGCCCGCCGCCCGTGGATTGCTGGGGATCGACTGCGACCACATGGGTTTTCAACGACCTACAAGTCGAACCTGTCCACCGCTCGACGCCGTTCGTTATCGTCCCGCACATCGTAGCTGGCGGTGGTCTGGATGTTGGCGTGGTGCGCCAGTTTCTGGGCAATCGACAGGTCGTGCTCTTCGATCACCCGGGTAATGAATGAGCGCCGGAAGTCGTGAGGCATGATCTTGACCCCAACCTGCGCGCCCCGCTGCCGGGCAATGTAGTAGATCGCATGCTTGGTAATGCGCTCGCGGGAGATGTGGCTGCCACGACGGATTCGGTTGAACAGAAACCCGTCGTCTTCCTGCCCCACGGGCAACAACGAACGGCGCAATTCAAGCCAGGCCTCGAGTTTGGTAAACACCCAGCTCGGGGCGTACTTGATTAACTGTTTATTGCCCTTGCCCATGACCTGCAGGCTGCGCTCGGAGAAGTCGACCTGTGCCAGGTCCAGGTTCACCGACTCTGACTTGCGCATCCCCGAACCGTACAGAATCGCAATGATCGCCGCGTCCCGTAAGCCTTGCGGCCGTGGATCGGCGGCACAGACGGTCATCAGGTCGTGGATCAGCGTGCGTTTGAGGTTGCGCCCTTGAGACAGGCGCGTGCCGGAAATTCCTTTGACGGAGCGCATTTTCAACAACTGTTCCTGACTGATCAGGCTCAGGCGCCAAGCCTCGTTCATTACCCCTCGTAGCGCATTGACGTAGAGCGACGAGGTATTGGGCGCGTAACCGTCATTGCGCAGCGCCGCCACCAGGGCAATCACGTCCTCGGGCTGCAGTTGGTGCCAAGGGATCTCTTCGATGTTCAGCTCGTCGAACCCCAGGCGATCGGCAGCGTCCTGCAGCACGTAACGCAGGGTCTGCTGGCTTGAGGGGGCGAGGCGCTTGAGGTACAGCGTCAGCGGGTTGGGGCGCGGGGCGCTCATATCGGGTAAATCAGACAAGCTGGAGGGGCCTTTGGTGTGAGTTGTTCAGCGGATTTTAGCCTTGTATCGAGGAAGATTAATAATCGAAGTCGACCACCGTAGTGGCTATCGTCGTCTTTTGCCCAGCACAGATGTACGACATTTCTGATTTGAGCACTGTCCGTGGTCGCACCCTGAACATTTGCTGTAAACCTTCACGTTATACGGCTTGCCCACTGTTTTTTCATGTCGTTTTCACAAAATCACGCTTACTCTCAGCACACCCGAAACCCACCACACTCTACCGACAAGTCGCCAATAGCACTGAACAAAGTTAATTAATGTAATTTTCCATGATTGCAGGCCAAACCATTGATAATGTTCGTGTTAATTGATTAATGAATGCACAGAATCATGCACCTGATCGCTTCCGGGTCGGATTCGAAGAACATGACAGTCGCTGACAACTACCGACCCGAGGCCCCCATGAACCAGGATTTTCTGCCCTTTTCTCGCCCAAGTATCGGCGCTGAAGAAATGGCTGCCGTGGAGCAGGTACTGCGCTCTGGCTGGATCACCACCGGACCGAAGAACCAGGAACTTGAGCAGCAGTTTGCCCGGTACGTGGGCTGTGAGCACGCCGTGGCACTGTCGTCGGCCACTGGCGGCATGCATGTCACGCTGCTGGCACTGGGGATCGGCCCCGGCGACGAAGTGATCACGCCCTCGCAGACCTGGGTATCCACCGCCAACATTATCTGTTTGCTGGGCGCAACCCCGGTCTTCGTCGACGTCGACCGAGATACCTTGATGGCCGATGTCGAGGCCATCGCAGCGGCCATTACCCCGCGCACCAAGGCCATTGTCCCGGTGCATTACGCCGGGGCGTCCTTCGACCTCGATCCGCTCTATGCACTGGGAGAGCAGCACGGTATCCCGATCATCGAAGACGCCGCCCATGCGGCCGGCACCCGTTATCGCGGACGTGCCGTAGGGGCCCGGGGCACGGCGATCTTTTCCTTTCACGCCATCAAGAACATGACCTGTGCCGAAGGGGCGATGTTCGTCAGCGACAACAAGGCGCTGGCAGACCGGGTACGCATGCTCAAGTTTCATGGCCTGGGTGTGGACGCTTACGACCGCCTGACCGGCGGCCGCAAGCCTCAGGCCCAGGTCATCGAGCCCGGGTTCAAGTACAACCTGGCCGACATCAATGCCGCCATTGCCCTGGTGCAGCTACAACGCCTGGACGAGATCAACGCCAGGCGCACGACCCTGGCACAAGCCTATCTGCAACGCCTGAAAGCGTTGCCGGTGCAACCGCTGAGTATTCCAGCCTATGCGCAACAGCATGCCTGGCACCTGTTTATCCTGCGCATCGACCCAGAGCGCTGTGGCATGGACCGCGAAACATTCATGCAAGCGTTGCAGGAACAAAACATCGGCACTGGCATCCATTTCATCGCCACGCATTTGCACCCCTACTACCGCCAGCGTTTCCCGGCCATCCACCTGCCCAACACCGAATGGAACTCGGCACGCCTGTGTTCGATCCCGCTGTTCCCCGACATGACCTGCGATGATGCCGAACGCGTCATCGGTGCTATTGAAAACATTCTGGACCCACGCCCTTGAAGCCTTATCCAATTAACTGCGTATCGATCGTCATCCCGGTCTACAACGAACAGGACAGCCTGCCCGAATTGCTGCGTCGCACCGAAGCCGCCTGCCAGCAACTGACCCACGACTACGAAATCGTCATGGTCGACGACGGCAGCCGCGACGACTCGGCACAACTGCTCGAGGAAGAGGCCGGACGCGAAGGCAGCGCCGTGGTGGCCGTCATCCTCAACCGCAACTACGGGCAACACGCCGCGATCATGGCCGGCTTCCAACAGTGCAAGGGCGACCTGGTGATTACCCTTGATGCCGATCTGCAGAACCCGCCGGAAGAAATCCCGCGCCTGGTCGCACAAGCCGAGCTGGGTTACGACGTGGTCGCCACCGTGCGCAACAATCGTCAGGACTCGGCCCTGCGCCGCTATCCGTCGAAGCTGATCAACCTGGCGGTGAAACGTTCTACAGGCGTGGCCATGACCGATTACGGCTGCATGCTGCGGGCGTACCGGCGCACGGTGGTCGACGCCATGCTGGCCTGCCGCGAGCGCAGTACCTTCATACCGATTCTGGCCAACAGCTTTGCCCGCCACACTACCGAGATACCGGTACAGCACGCCGAGCGCGAGCACGGTGAATCGAAGTACAGCCCGATGCGCCTGATCAACCTGATGTTCGACCTGATCACCTGCATGACCACCACCCCGCTACGCTTGCTGAGCATCATCGGCTTCGGCATGGCGGCGCTGGGCATGCTGTTCGCCTTGATGCTGATTGTCCTGCGCCTGGCCTTTGGCGCGCAGTGGGCAGGTGGCGGCACCTTCGTGCTGTTTGCCGTGCTGTTCGTGTTCACCGGTGGCCAGTTCATCGGCATGGGGCTTTTGGGCGAGTACCTGGGGCGCATGTATGGCGACGTCCGGGCCCGTCCGCGGTTCTTCATCGAGAAAGTCCTGCGCCAGCAACCCGCCAGCCCTGCCCCCGCTGTCACTGTCGACGGTTTGACTTCCACCTCTTGCGATCAGGTTTGACCATGAATTCAAAAGCTGTTGTTTTCGCCTACCACGACATCGGCTGTGCGGGCATCCAGGCCCTCCTCGACTCTGGCCTGGAGATTGCCGCGGTGTTCACTCACGCCGACGACCCGAAGGAGAACACCTTCTACGGTTCGGTCGCGCAGTTGTGTGCCCGCCAAGGCATCACGGTGCATGCACCGGAAGACGCCAACCACCCGCTGTGGGTCGAGCGCATCGCCAAGCTCAACCCCGACTACCTGTTCTCCTTCTATTACCGCAACCTGCTGAGCGAAGCCCTGCTGGCCACCGCCCGCAAAGGCGCGTTCAACCTGCACGGCTCGCTCCTGCCTGCATACCGCGGCCGTGCGCCGGCCAACTGGGTGCTGGTCAATGGCGAAACAGAAACCGGCGTAACCCTGCACCGCATGGTCAAGCGTGCGGATGCCGGTGCCATCGTGGCCCAGCAGCCTGTTGCCATCGAGCGCACAGACACCGCCTTGACCCTGCACGGCAAGCTGCGTGACGCGGCCGCAAGCCTGCTGCGTGACACCCTGCCGCCACTGATCCAGGGCAGCATCACTGAAACCGTCCAGGATGAGTCCAGGGCCACGGTGTTCGGTCGCCGCACCCCGGCAGACGGCAAACTGGTCTGGAAAAAACCGGCTGAAGAACTGTTCAACCTGGTTCGTGCCGTTACCCAGCCGTACCCGGGAGCGTTCTGCGACGTCGGCGAGCACAAGCTGATCGTCTGGAGCGCCGAGGTAGCCAAGGGCAATGAAGGCCAGGCACCGGGCCGGGTGATCAGCGTCGACCCGCTGCGCATTGCCTGCGGCGAAGACTCGCTGGTGATCACGTCCGGCCAGCGCAACGATAACGGCCTGTTCCTCAGCGGCCCACAACTGGCCGACGAACTGGGTCTGGTGGATGGTTCCGTGCTGCGTGGCGCCGAGTCAGGCCGTGCCCCGCGTCGTACACGGGTGCTGATCCTGGGGGTCAACGGCTTCATCGGCAACCACCTGTCCGAGCGCCTGCTGCGTGACGGCAAGTACGAGGTGTACGGCCTGGACATCGGCTCCGACGCCATCGAGCGCCTGCGCAGCCATCCGAACTTTCACTATGTCGAAGGCGATATCAGCATTCACTCCGAGTGGATCGAGTACCACATCAAGAAGTGCGACGTGGTGCTGCCACTGGTGGCCATTGCCACCCCCATCGAATACACCCGCAACCCGCTGCGCGTGTTCGAGCTGGACTTCGAAGAGAACCTGAAACTGGTTCGCTACTGCGTCAAGTACAACAAGCGCGTGATCTTCCCTTCGACCTCCGAAGTCTATGGCATGTGCCAGGACCGGAACTTCGATGAAGACACCTCCAACCTGGTGGTCGGCCCGATCAACAAGCAGCGCTGGATCTACTCGGTCTCCAAACAACTGTTGGACCGGGTGATCTGGGCGTATGGCCAGAAAGGCCTGAACTTCACCCTATTCCGCCCGTTCAACTGGATGGGGCCGCGCCTGGACCGCCTGGATTCGGCACGGATCGGCAGTTCCCGGGCGATCACCCAGCTGATTCTCAACCTGGTGGAAGGCACGCCCATCCGCCTGTTCGATGGCGGCGAACAAAAACGCTGCTTCACCGACATCGCCGACGGTGTCGAAGCCCTGGCGCGGATCATCGACAACGAGAACGATGCCTGCAACGGGCAGATCATCAACATCGGCAACCCGGACAACGAAGCCAGTATCCGTCAACTGGGCGAAGAACTGCTGCGGCAGTTCGAGGCCCACCCGCTACGCGCCAACTTCCCTCCGTTCGCCGGTTTCCGCGACGTCGAGAGCAAGGCGTTCTACGGCACCGGCTATCAGGACGTGTCGCACCGCAAGCCCAGCATCCAGAACGCCAAGCGTCTGCTGGACTGGACGCCAACCGTTGAAATGAGCGAAACCATCGGCAACACGCTGGACTTCTTCCTGCGCGAAGCCATGCTCGAAATCGCGGACCAGCGTTGATGCAGGCAGGTCTTCGAATCGATGTCGACACCTACCGGGGTACCCGTGATGGGGTGCCCCGGCTGCTGGACATGCTCGACGAAGCACAGGTCAAGGCGACGTTTTTCTTCAGCGTTGGCCCGGACAACATGGGGCGCCACCTGTGGCGCCTGATCCGCCCGCAGTTTCTCTGGAAGATGCTGCGCTCCAACGCAGCGGGCCTGTACGGGTGGGACATTCTGCTGGCCGGCACCGCCTGGCCGGGCAAGCCCATCGGCCGCGATCTTGGGCACCTGATGCGCCAGACCCTTGCCGCCGGTCACGAGGTAGGGTTGCACGCCTGGGATCACCACGGCTGGCAAGCCAATGCCGGACGCTGGAGCGATGCACAGCTGATTGAGCAGGTTCGCCGGGGCGTAGACACCCTCAGCGATATTCTCGGCCAGACCGTGGACTGTTCCGCTGCTGCCGGATGGCGCGCAGACGAGCGGGTGATCGAGGCCAAGCAGCGCTTTGGCTTTCGCTACAACAGCGACTGCCGCGGGCAGGGCCTGTTCTTGCCGCAGCTGGCTGATGGCAGCCTGGGAACACCACAAATTCCGGTCGGCTTGCCTACCTTCGATGAGGTGGTCGGGCCACACGTGACCGTTGATGGGTTCAACTCATTCATTCTTGACCGGTTCAGCCCTTCCAGGCTGAACGTCTACACGATACATGCAGAAGTAGAAGGGATTCTGATGGCCAACCATTTTCGTCAATTGCTGGTGGATGCACGAACACGCGATATCCGCTTCCAGCCACTGGGTCATTTGTTGCCGGCCGACCCCGCTGTCCTGCCCCGGGGACGCGTGTTGCGCGGTGCGCTGGAAGGTCGTGAAGGCTGGCTGGGAGTGCAGGGACAATGACCAAACGCTGGGCCCTGCCCCTGTTGTTACTGGTGTTCGGCGTGTTTTTCCTGCTGCCGATGGCCACCCATGGCCTGTGGATTCCGGACGAAACCCGTTACGCGCAAATCAGCCAGGAAATGCTGCTGAGCGGCCACTGGGCTTCACCCCACTTCATGGGCATACGGTATTTCGAGAAGCCAGTCGCCGGTTACTGGATGATGGCCATCGGTCAGGCGGTGTTTGGCGACAATCTGTTCGGCGTGCGCGTGGCCTCGGCCTTGAGTACCGGCCTGAGCGTGTTGCTGGCGTATTTCATTGCCCGCCGTTTGTGGAATGATCCGCGCAAGAGCTTCACCTGTGCCCTGCTCTACATGAGCCTGTGCGTGGTGGTCGCCCAAGGCGGGTACGCGAACCTGGACCCGCAGTTCACCTTGTGGGTCAACCTGAGCCTGGTGGCGCTGTGGTTCGCCATCGACAGCCAGGCCCGTCGTGCGCGCCTGGGGTTCTGGGCGCTGTTGGGCCTGGCCTGTGGCATGGGTTTCATGACCAAGGGCTTTCTCGCCTGGCTGTTGCCAGTGCTGATCGCCCTGCCCTACATGGTCTGGCAAAAACGCCTGCGCGAACTGTTGGCCTATGGTTCAGTGGCAATCACGGTGGCCGTGCTGGTCAGCCTGCCCTGGGCCTTGACCGTTCACGCCCAGGAGCCGGACTACTGGCGATTCTTCTTCTGGCACGAGCATATCCGGCGATTTGCCGGCGAAGATGCCCAGCACGCCGCGCCCTGGTGGTACTACCTGCCGTTGCTGGTGGCGTTCAGCCTGCCCTGGGCGGCCCTGCTGCCTGCGGCGCTCAAGCAAGCCTGGCAGAACCGTCGTCAGGCGAGCATTGGCTTCCTGCTGCTCTGGCTGCTGTTGCCGTTGGCGTTTTTCAGCCTGAGCAAGGGTAAGCTGCCGGCCTACATCTTTCCGTGCCTGTTGCCATTGGCCCTGTTGATGGGCCATGTGCTCGTCGATCGCCTCGCGAGCCGGCAGACCCGTGCCATCAGTCTGAACGGTGCGCTGAACCTGGTGCTGGGTGTGCTGGTGCTGATAGCGCTGGTCTACTTTCAATTGAAAAAGCCGCTCTACAGCAACGAGCCCGAGCACTTGGTGCTGGTGTTCATCGCTTTGACCGGCTGGATCCTCGCCAGCGTACTGCAAGCCTTGCGCCCGTTGCAGTGCTGGGCTGCACCGGCCCTGGGCAGTTGGCTGTTCGTGGCGCTGATTCCGGCCGCGCTGCCCAACTCGGTGGTCTATAACAAGATGCCGGACCAATTCATCATCGATCACGCCCAGGAACTTGGCCAGGCCAGTCGCTTGCTGAGCAATGACCTGGGCGCCGCCTCGGCCCTGGCCTGGCGACTCAAGCGTCCGGACGTGGCGTTGTACAACACCGTAGGCGAAGTGAAATATGGCCTGGCTTATCCTGACACCCTGCATCGCCGGGTCGACTTTCTCAAGGTCCCCCAATGGATGACCGAAGCCCGCCAGCAGGGTTCGGTAGGCGTGGTGATGCGAATCAATGGCCAGGAGCACTACGAAATCGACATGTTGCCCCAGGACTTCAAGCGTTATGACCAAGGCAATCTGGTGATCCTGATCTTCCCACAGAGCCAGCCATGAGCCTGTTGCTGATCGTGCTTGCCTGCCTGCTGACCTGCCTGGGCCAGGTCGCCCAGAAATATGCGGTGGAAAGCTGGCGTGGCCAGGCATCGGGAGTGCTCGACAAGCTGCGTTCGCCGTGGCTGTGGCTGGCGTTGCTGAGTCTGGGCTGCGGGCTGTTGGTGTGGCTGCTGGTGTTGCAGCGGCTGGACGTCGGCGTCGCCTATCCGATGCTCAGCCTCAATTTCGTACTGATTACCCTGATCGCCCGCTTCGTCTTCCACGAAGCCATTGATCGCCGGCACTGGATCGGCGTGGCCCTGGTGATTGCCGGTGTCGTGCTGCTGGGGAGGCACGCATGAGCCTGGGTCGCGGCATCGGCTTTGCCATGGGCAGCGTACTGCTGGTCAGCGCGGCCCAACTGGGCATGCGCTGGAGCATGAGCCACCTGCCCTTGCCGGCACAGTGGCTGGCGGCATTGAGCAGTGGCACGGTCGACCCGCTGGCAGTCGCCGTGGTGCTGGCCTCGATCATGGCTTACGCACTGTCCATGCTCAGCTGGCTCATGGCCCTGCGTGACCTGCCGCTGGGGCGGGCCTACTCGCTGCTCAGCATCAGTTATGCCCTGGTGTACCTGCTGGCCGCCAGCCTGCCACTGTTCAACGAGCCGTTCAGTCTTTCTAGAACCCTGGGGGTGGCGTTGGTCATCCTCGGGGTCCTCACCATCAACTCTCGCGGTATCCACACCCCAAACGTCAGGAAGACTCCATGAAAATCAGTGTCATTGGTAGTGGCTACGTCGGCCTTGTACAAGCTGCCGTGCTGGCCGAAGTGGGTCACGATGTGGTCTGCATGGACGTCGATCAGCAAAAGATCGCGTTATTGCAACAAGGTCATGTGAGCATTTTCGAACCCGGGCTGGCCAGCCTGGTCCGCGAAGGCCTGGAATGCGGGCGCCTGCAGTTCACCACAGACGAGAAACAGGCGGTCCAGCATGGCCAGGTATTGTTCATTGCCGTGGGTACACCCTCCGGGGAGGATGGCTCGGCCGACTTGCGTTATGTGTTGTCGGTGGGCGACGCCGTGGCCAGGCACCGCGAGCACCCCTTGATCGTGGTGGAAAAATCCACCGTGCCGGTGGGCACTGGCGATACCCTTCGCGCCCATATAGACAGCCGGTTGCACGGCCACGGGCGCATCCTGCAGTTCGATATCGTGTCCAACCCCGAGTTTCTCAAGGAGGGCTCGGCGGTCGCCGACTGCCGCCGTCCGGACCGCATCGTCATCGGTTGCGACAGCGAGGCGGTACGCGAGGTCATGCGTGACCTCTATGCGCCCTTCAACCGCAACCACGACCGCATCATGTTCATGGACCTGCGCAGCGCCGAACTGACCAAGTACGCCGCCAACTGCATGCTGGCGACCAAGATCAGCTTTATCAATCAGATCGCCGAGCTGGCCGAGCACCTGGGCGCGGACATCGAGTCCGTGCGCCTGGGGATAGGCGCCGACCAACGGATCGGCTACCACTTCATCTACCCCGGCTGTGGTTATGGCGGCTCGTGCTTCCCCAAGGACATGCGCGCACTGATCCACAGTGCCGAGCAAGCCAACTGCTCCAGTGACCTATTGCAAGCGGTCGAAGCAATCAACGAGCGTCAGAAACACAAGCTGTTCGAGCGCATCAATGCCTTCTACAACGGTGACCTGGTAGGCAAGACCTTTGCACTGTGGGGACTGGCGTTCAAACCCAACACCGACGACATGCGCGATGCGCCGAGCCGGGTGCTGATGCAGTCGCTCTGGGCAGCAGGCGCGACGGTGCGAGCCTTCGACCCGGAAGCCATGCAGGAGACGCAGAACCTGTACCCGAACGAAGCACGATTGATGCTCATGGGCACCCCGGAATCCGTGCTCAAGGATGCGGACGCATTGATCATCTGCACCGAATGGCAGCAGTTCAAGGCACCGGATTTCGAACTGATCCAGCAGCGCCTCAAGGCACCGGTGATCTTCGACGGACGCAACCTGTATGACGTCGAGCGTCTGGCGCGCAAAGGCTTCCAGTACTTTCCGATGGGCCGGGGCGAGTCGCGTAACCTGCCCGTTTGCGCACAGCCATCGCCTGTGGCTTCAGTCGTGACCGAGAGGACGGCATAGACGCCTACCAGAGGCTGTCGGTACGACACGCTGGGGGCAATACCTCAATATTAATGAGTTTAAAGTTCATTAATATGAATTTGTCAGTGGCCGGCCAGACCGGCAGACTGCACCGGTTCCTCCCCCAAATGGTGGAACTTTTGAAGGGCTTTCTGGTGACCCAGACAGGCCCTTCTTTTTGTCTGCCCTCTGCCACTGGACCGTTCTGCCCATGTTTGCTCGCTGGATCCCCGCTGCCATCAATACCCGTCCTTCAGAGTGGAGTCGTGCCGCCATCGGCATGTCCCTGGGCACTATGCTGAGCGTCTGGCTCTGTGCCCAGGTGTTCGGCATGGAGGTGGCCATGCACCTGATCGGCCCCTTGGGGGCATCGGCGGTGTTGCTGTTTGCCGTCTCGTCCGGCGCACTGGCCCAACCCTGGTCGATCCTGGGCGGATACCTGTGTGCCGGGGTGGTAGCCCTGCTGGTGGCCCATGTGCTCGAACGGACCCTGGGCAGTGCGTGCCTGGCGGCCGGCACCGCGTTGATGCTGATGTGCTGGCTGCGTTGCCTGCATCCCCCGGCCGGTGCGCTGGCCTTGCTGATGGTGGTGGCGGACCCGGCGACCATCGCCTTGGACTGGAAAGCACTCGCGCCGGTGATGTTGAGTGCGGCCACCTTGTTGCTCAGTGCCCTGGTCTACAACAACCTGACCCGTATTCGCTACCCCAAGCGGCCCGCCGAACCGGTGGCCCGAGTGCCGGCGGATCACCCGCCCGTCGACAGCCAGGCAATCACCGCACAAGACCTGAAAGCAGCACTGGCGGACCTGGAGGCCTTCTTCGATGTGACCCCCGAGGACCTTGAACAACTGATCCACGCCAGCGAACGGCACGCCAAGCGCCGCAGTATCGGTGAGGTATTCGCCAACAAGGCCTGACACGGCCAACGACAAGGCCTGGCGCTACTCCTCAGGCCGCTGACTGCTGCCGTGCCGGTACCGCCAGGCTCACCGCTCGCACAGAGGCTCCGGTACACAAACCTAGCGACTGGGCGGTTTGCGCATCGACAATCAATGTCCCGGCGGCGATCCGCGCAGGTGCTGCGGTAATCCGGCACTCGGCCAATTGCCGATTGTGGATCAGGTAGATCTCGGCCTGCTCCCCCGGCGTGCCAATGCTTAGTTGCAATACCTGACTATCGCGTACCGCCCGAATCTGTCCTGTCGCGCATTCGATCAACGGACCGCCGTCGAAGATATCGATGTAATCCCGGTGTTCAAAGCCCTCCGCCTTGAGCATGCCCAACGCCGGTTCGGTGTTGGGATGTACCCGACCGATCATTGATCGCGCGCTCTCGGGCAGCAGGCATGTAGGTAACGGGAACTTGGGCATCAGTTCGGCAATGAAGGTTTTGTTACCAAGGCCGGTGAGGTAGTCGGCGTCGGCAAAATCCATTTTGAAAAAGTGCCGTCCCAAGCCTTCCCAGAAAGGTGAAACACCCTCCTCGTCGGAGTAGCCGCGCATTTCCGCGATGACCTTTTCGCCAAAGTGCTGGCGAAATTCGGCGAGAAACAGAAACCGCGCCTTGGATAACAGGCGACCGTTGAGGCCAGCGCGGTGATCGGCATGCAAGAACAACGAACACAACTCCGAATGCCCGGTCATGTCGTTCCCCAGGAACAGCGTCGGCAATTGCTGATTGATCCCCAGGTTGCTGGACGCGGCGACAAACAGGCCCAGGCGATAGTTGTACCAGGGCTCCCGCAGGCCGACAGCGCCAGCCAGGGCGCAGATGCCGATCGCCTCTCCCTGATCACTCTCCAGCACAAACAGATAG
Organism: Pseudomonas sp. Irchel s3a18; assembly: GCF_900187535.1. Lineage (NCBI taxonomy): Bacteria > Pseudomonadati > Pseudomonadota > Gammaproteobacteria > Pseudomonadales > Pseudomonadaceae > Pseudomonas > Pseudomonas sp. Irchel s3a18. The sequence continues at coordinate 369,116 of NZ_FYDV01000001.1, forward strand.
TCGGCGTCAGCGCGTCCGGCCTCGCCGGCAAAGGTTCTCGCCGCCCACTCCAGGCGCTGGCGCAAACGTCCGGCATCCGCAGGCAAGGTCGTCAAGCCGGTGCCCGCACTATGAGCCAGGGCCAGCAATGCCGGCAGATCATCGGGTGTCGCAGGACGGACGATCATCACATACCCCCCTTGGCAGCCGGATACGCCTGCCGGGCCTTGGGTAGAAAAACCTCCGCCAACATGCAGCGGGCACTCCCACCGCCCACCCGTTCGATGGTGTCGATGTTCACGGGCAACGGTGTGGTGTAAGCCTCGATGAGCCGACGCTGAGCCGCATCGAGGGAACGCCAGGCGGTGCGCGACATCACCAACAGGGGCTCACCTGCCGCCGTGTGGACTTGCAGCATGTTGCCCGCGAAAGACTCCAACTGCTCCCAACTCAGCGCGATAACCTGCTTGCCGCTGTCTTCCAGGCGTGAACGCAGCGTTCGGGCTTGCGCCGGCTCAGCCACGCAAGCCAGGCAGGCCACGGCCAGTTCAGTACCGACGCTCATCATGACGTTGGTGTGATAGATCGCGACACCCTGGCGATCGACTGCGTTGAATGCGCACAACTCATAACCCAGATGGCTGACTACTTGATCCAGGGCATGGGCGTGGGTGCGTGTGGAGTAGCCGGCGTAACAAATCCGCGCCTGACGATCCAGCACCATACTGCCCGTGCCTTCGAGGAACACGTCCTGCAGTTCAAGGGCCGTGAGGTCCAGCAGGTGCTCGACCCGGTACTCGTTGTGCAGCAGATCCAGCACACCCTTGTCCCGTTCCAGCCGCCGGTTATGGCCTTGCATCGGATACAACACCAGTGTGCCGTCGGGGTGACTGCTCCACCAGTTGTTGGGGAAAATCGAGTCCGGGGTATGGGGGGCATCGCGGTCATCGTGGACGATCACCTCCACACCGTGATCGCGTAGCGCAGCGACGTAACCGTCGAACTCCTGCAAGGCCTGGCGCTGGACGTCCTCCGACGCGGCCGCCGGGCGCTGGAAACGGTTGTTCGCCGCCGTATCCTGATTGAAGGAGAAACGTGTCGGGCGAATCATCAAAACGGTATTGGTGGTTTGCATGGGCACAGGTTCAATGAGGGTTGAGAGGTGCTCATTGTCTGTTTCGCTGCGCAGAAAACCCGGCTGATTAGCAGCAAGGCAGTGTTGAAAATGGCTGAAAACCCAGGGGCTTTCAGCCGATTTGGCGGGATGAAAACAGGAAGGGATTGGGCGTTGAAGACCGTCACCACACTCAGTCTGGCAACGCCCCGATGGACGCTTCAGGCTGACTTGCGTTCCCTCCCTTGCGTGGGAACGCGCAGGTGCCTACGACGAGGTTTTGACCATCGCCAGTTCTGGGTGGCTGACCAGTTTGTCGATATGCAGGTCCGGATCATCGAACCAGACTTCGGTCAGCACCCGGTAGTGCTCCATGTCACGGCAGCGCATTCGCAGACTGTAATCGAAGGCTCCGCTGATCAATTGGCATTCCAGTACCTGCGGGCAAGCACGCACCTTGGCCTCGAACGCCTTTTGTGCAGCACGCCCACTCTGGTTCGACAGCGCCACCAGCACCAGCAACGACAAACCCGGTGTCAGTTTCTTTTCGTCGAGTATTGCCCCATAACCCCGAATCACCCCGAGCTGTTCGAGCTTTCGCACCCGTTCCAGGCAAGGCCTGGGCGTCAGGTGCACGCGCTCGGAAAGCTTTTGATACGTGATGCGCCCATCGTGACGCAGCACCTCGATGATGGCCTGATCGATACGATCAAGCACGATCGTCAGATCACGGATATCCGCCATGTACGTCTTGCCTCACTTCAAACGGCCCGATAGAAATTGCTGTAAACGTTCACTCTTCGGCTGGTCGAGGATCGTCGCATCGCCCTGCTCCTCGACCTTGCCTTGATGCAGGAACAGCACTTGACTGGAAACCTGCCGGGCAAAACCCATTTCGTGGGTCACCATCAACATGGTCCGCCCCTCTTCCGCCAGTGCCTGAATCACCTTCAACACTTCACCCACCAACTCCGGGTCCAGGGCTGACGTCGGCTCATCGAACAACAGGATCTGTGGCTCCACCGCCAATGCTCGCGCAATCGCCACCCGTTGCTGCTGGCCACCCGACAGGAACGCCGGGTATTGCTCGGCCACCCGCTGGGGCAGGCCGACTTTGTCCAGATATGCCCGGGCGCTGGTTTCGGCGTCCTTGCGAGTGACACCCAGCACTTTGCAGGGCGCCAGCATGATGTTCTCCAGCACGGTCAAATGACTCCACAGGTTGAAGTGCTGAAACACCATGGCCAGCCGTGTGCGCAAGCGCTGCAACTGTGCCGGATTGGCGACCCGCATGCCACCTGCCGCCTGGCGGGTGACAATGCGCTCGCCATCCAGCTCAATGGCCCCCTCGTCCGCGCGTTCCAGAAAATTGATGCAACGCAGCATGGTGCTTTTGCCTGAGCCGCTGGCGCCGATCATGCTCACCACATCCCCGGCCCGCGCGTTCAAAGAGACGCCCTTGAGTACTTCGTTGTCACCAAAACGTTTATACAGATTTTCAACCGTGAGTTTGTACATGCTTGCACTCCTGGAACGGCGTCTGCGTCGACGCCGCTCTGGACAAAAATGAGGTGAGTGATTCAGTGCGCCGGCCCGAGAAAGCCCAGCCAGCGTTTCTCCGCCAGGCGGAATCCGCCGACCAGGGCGAATGACAACCCCAGGTACAGCAAACCGGCGATGCCAAACGCCTGGAACGTCATGAAGGTGGCGGCGTTGGCATCCCGGGCAACTTTCAGAATGTCCGGGATGGTCGCGGTGAAGGCCACGGACGTGGCGTGCAGCATCAGAATCACTTCGTTGCTGTAGTACGGCAGTGCGCGGCGCAGGGCCGATGGCAGGATCAACTGCAGGTGCAGCCGCCAGCCGCTCAAGCCATAGGCGTGCGCCGCTTCGATTTCGCCGTAGGGAATGCTGCGAATCGCACCGGCGAATATCTCCACGGTGTAGGCACAGGTGTTGAGGGTGAATGCCAGCAAGGTGCAGTTCATGGCATCGCGGAAGAAGGCTTCCAGCAGCGGCTGAGCGCGCACCGCCGCAATGCCGTAGATCCCGCTGTAGCAAATCAGCAGTTGGATATACAGCGGCGTACCGCGAAACACATACGTGAACAACTGGACCGGCCAGCGCAACAACGCCCAGCGCGAGGTACGCATGATCGCCAGTGGCAACGACAGGCAAAAGCCAAGGACGATACTCGCCACCAGCAACCACAGGGTCATGGCCAGGCCGGTGAACGTCTCACCGTCGCTGAACAGGAAGGGTCTCCAGTACTCGGCAATCAATTCAATCATCGCGCCATCCCCCGTACTCCTTGGTTGTAGCGGCGCTCAAGCACTCGCAACGCATAGTTGGAGGCGCTGGTGATCAGCAGGTACAACGCCGCCGCCATCAGCAGGAAGTCGAGCATGTTGAAGGTGCTTTTGCCCGCCTCCTGCGCCACTTTGACCAGGTCCGACAAGCCAATGATCGACACCAGCGCGGTGGCCTTGAGCAACACCAGCCAGTTGTTGCCCAGGCTCGGCAAGGCAAAACGCATCATTTGCGGGAACACCACGAAACGAAACCGCTGCCAGCGATTGAGGCCGAAACAGGCGGCGGCCTCTTGCTGACCGCGTGGCACGCTCACAATGGCGCCACGAAAGGTCTCGGTGAAGTACGCGCCGTAGATAAACCCGAGCGTGACAATCCCGGCCAGAAACGGGTCGATCTCCATGTAGGGCCAGCCCATCGCCTCGGTAAGGCTGCTCAGCCAGCCTTGCAGGCTGTAGAAGATCAACAGCATCAGCACCAGGTCCGGCACACCGCGAATCAGTGTGGTATAGAGCGTCGCCGGCAGGTTCAGCCACTTCAGCGGCGATAACTTGGCCGCGGCGCCCAGCAACCCCAACACCATGCTGACCAGCAGCGAAAACGCAGAGAGTTTGAGGGTGACCCACGTGCCATGCAGCAACAACGGGCCGTAACCTTGCAGGGTCGACAGATCGACCCCCAGTAGATTCAGGAGGGAATTCACGCCAGTTACCTGTCTTGTGGCGCCCGCACGGGCGCTGTACCGATGAGCGCGGCACAGTGCTCGGGGCGCGAGGATCAGTTGTTATAGAGGTCCAGAGCGCCGAAGTGCTTTTGCTGGATCTGTGCGTAGATGCCCTTGTCGTGCAGGGACTTGATGGCGGCATTGATCATGCCTTTGAGCTCGTCGCTGCCCTTGCGGATACCGATGGCGATTTCCGAGGGCACCAGCGGGTCACTGATGCCTTCGCTGTTCTGGAAGTCAGCGCCCTGTGGCGACGTCAGAAAACTCATCTGCGCCTGCAGCTTATCCTGGATGGACGCATCGAGGCGGCCGAACACCAGGTCTGCGTACACCTGATCCTGATTCTGATAGGCCCGCAGTTTCACACCGCCTGGCGCCAGTTTGGCCCTGGCGTAGGTCTCCTGAATCGTGCCCTGCATGAACCCCACGGTCTTGCCCTTGAGGGATTCGGCGGTGGGCTCCAGGCCGGAATCCTTGCGGGTGACGATGGCGGTCGGTCCGGCATAGAGGCGATCACTGAAATCGATCTGTTTTTTACGGGCATCCGTCACCGTCATCGAGGATTCGATCGCATCGAACTTACCGGCTTTGAGACCCGGGATCAGCCCGTCGAAGTCGTTGCTGACCCAGACACAGGTGAGTTTCAACTCGGCGCAGATGGCGTTGCCCAGGTCGACGCCGAAGCCTTGCACGCCTCCGTCAGCGGTCGTGGACTCAAAGGGTGGATAGCTGGGATTGACGCCAAAGCGCAACTCTTTCCATTCTTTGGCGCTGGCGCCGGTGGAGCAGCACAGCAAGGCGAGTGCCGGCAAGGTCAGCCACTTGATATTCATCTTCTTGAGTCCCGGATTATTTGGATTTATAGCGGTCAGGCGCCCGCGCCGAACCACACTTTTTTACAGGGGCAGAAAATCGATGCGGTCTTCACCGCAGCCGTATTTATTGTTGTTATCGACCGGAGGGAGCCAGTCGTCGGGGTGCAACCCTTTTCTGGCGCATTGTCAAAAGCACCTGAAACGGAACGCCAGAATGCCAATAGCCAGGACGGCGCAGGTGTCGTAAGGCGCGGTCCAGACAGCGTAACTGCGCTGAACGAGCGCATTGGACAGCCGATTCTGTCGTCAGCAGCCAGGCGCGATGGCAAGCCCTTTCGACACTGGCCAAAGGCACATCGACGGTGCCTTGTCGCGCACTGTCCCGTGTCGGGCAGCACGGAGGTGGTCGCTCAATGACCCACTGCACCAGGGGCGGATCCTGACATGCAAAAATGCACAGGCGACCTGCAGTTATCCGGGTTGTACATGGCAAATTTGCACTGTTACGATCCGCCATCGCTCGCGCGCGAGCATCTCTATAAAGAACAATAAAAGCAGGGAGTTAGTGATGACTGCTCAGGTTTCATCCCCGACAGGTCAGCCCATGGATGCCACGCAGAACGACGTGCTGGCCCAGGTGCGCAACCACATTGGTCACCTGACCCTCAATCGCCCCGCCGGTCTCAATGCCATTACCCTGGACATGGTGCGCAGCCTGCATCGCCAGCTGGACGCCTGGGCCCGGGATCCGCAGGTACATGCCGTGGTACTACGCGGAGCTGGCGAGAAAGCCTTCTGTGCCGGTGGCGATATCCGCTCGCTGTACGACAGCTACACAAGCGGCGACACCCTGCACGAAGCGTTCTTCGTCGAAGAATATGCCCTGGACCTGGCGATCCACCATTACCGTAAACCCGTGCTCGCGCTGATGGACGGTTTCGTCCTCGGCGGCGGCATGGGCCTGGTGCAGGGTGCCGACTTGCGGGTGGTCACCGAACGCAGCCGCCTGGCGATGCCGGAAGTGGGCATCGGCTATTTCCCGGACGTGGGTGGCAGCTACTTCCTGCCCCGTGTCCCGGGCGAACTGGGGATCTATCTGGGTGTCAGCGGCGTGCAGATTCGCGCTGCCGATGCGTTGTATTGCGGGTTGGCCGACTGGTACCTGGAAAGTGCGCGGCTGGCCGAGCTGGACCAGCGCCTGGACAGCCTTGTATGGCACGACACCCCGCTCAAGGACCTGCAAGGCTTGCTGGCCAGGCTCGGCGTGCAGCACCTGCCCGACGCACCGCTGCAAGCCTTGCGCCCGGCCATCGATCACTTCTTCGCCCTGGCGGACGTGCCGGGCATCGTCGAGCAACTGCGTACCGTCACGGTTGCCGACAGCCACGCCTGGGCGTTGACCACCGCCGACCTGCTGGAAACCCGCTCACCGCTGGCCATGGGTGTGACCCTGGAAATGCTGCGCCGCGGCCGACAGCTGAGCCTGGAACAGTGTTTTGCCCTGGAGCTGCACCTGGATCGTCAGTGGTTCGAGCGTGGCGACCTGATCGAAGGTGTGCGCGCCCTGCTAATCGACAAAGACAAGAACCCACGCTGGAACCCTCCGACCGTACAGGCGCTCGACGCCGAGCGGGTGGCGAGCTTCTTCAGCGGATTTGATCAGAGCGGGAGCTGAGTCATGCACGATATCGAATTGACCGAAGAACAAGTGATGATCCGCGACATGGCCCGGGACTTTGCCCGTGGCGAAATCGCCCCCCATGCCCAGGCCTGGGAAAAGGCCGGCTGGATCGACGATGCGCTGGTGGCGAAGATGGGCGAGCTGGGGTTGCTCGGCATGGTGGTACCCGAAGAATGGGGTGGCACCTACGTCGACTACGTGGCCTACGCCCTGGCGGTGGAAGAAATTTCCGCCGGTGACGGCGCCACCGGCGCCTTGATGAGCATCCATAATTCGGTGGGCTGCGGGCCGGTACTCAATTACGGTACCGAGGAACAGAAACAGACCTGGTTGGCAGACCTGGCCAGCGGCCAGGCCATCGGTTGCTTCTGCCTGACCGAGCCCCAGGCCGGCTCCGAGGCGCATAACCTGCGCACCCGTGCCGAACTGCGTGACGGTCAATGGGTGATCAATGGTGCCAAGCAGTTCGTCAGCAATGGCAAGCGCGCGAAACTGGCCATCGTCTTCGCCGTCACTGACCCGGACCTGGGCAAGAAAGGCCTGTCAGCCTTCCTGGTGCCCACCGACAACCCAGGTTTCATTGTCGACCGTAGCGAACACAAGATGGGCATTCGCGCCTCCGATACCTGTGCCGTTACCCTCAATAACTGCGTGATTCCCGAAGCGAACCTGCTGGGCGAACGCGGCAAGGGCCTGGCGATTGCCCTGTCCAACCTCGAAGGCGGTCGCATCGGCATCGCCGCGCAAGCGCTGGGCATTGCCCGTGCAGCCTTCGAAGCGGCACTGGCCTATTCCCGTGACCGGGTGCAGTTCGACAAGCCGATCATCGAACACCAGAGTATCGCCAACCTGCTGGCTGACATGCACACCCGCCTGAACGCCGCCCGCTTGCTGATCCTGCACGCCGCACGCCTGCGCAGCGCCGGCAAGCCGTGCCTGTCCGAAGCCTCCCAGGCCAAGCTGTTCGCGTCCGAGATGGCCGAGAAGGTCTGCTCGTCCGCCATTCAGATTCATGGCGGCTACGGCTACCTGGAAGATTATCCGGTGGAGCGTTACTACCGCGATGCGCGGATCACGCAGATTTACGAGGGGTCGAGCGAGATACAGCGGATGGTGATTGCGCGGGAATTGAAGAATTATCAGATCTGAAGTGTACGTACCTGTGGCGAGGGGGTTTGCCCCCTCGCCACACAATTACTTACCGACGAACTCAGGCGCACGCTTGGCAATGAACGCGGCCATCCCTTCCTTCTGATCCTGGGTGGCGAACGCTGCATGGAACACCCGGCGTTCGAAGCGCACGCCTTCGGACAGGCTGACCTCAAAGGCGCGGTTGACGCTTTCCTTGGTCATCATCGCAATCGGCAGCGATTTGCTGGCAATCACCGCTGCTACCTTCATCGCCTCGTCCAACAGCTCATCGGCCGGCACGATGCGCGCCACGATGCCGCAACGCTCGGCCTCCACCGCATCGATCAAGCGGCCGCTCAGGCACATTTCCATGGCCTTGGCCTTACCCACCGCGCGGGTCAGGCGCTGGGTGCCGCCCATGCCTGGCAACACGCCCAGATTGATTTCCGGCTGACCGAACCTGGCGTTGTCACCGGCCAGAATGAAGTCGCACATCAGTGCCAGTTCACAGCCGCCCCCCAACGCGAAACCGTTGACCGCGGCAATGATCGGCTTGCGGCGGTTAGCCACCCGATCACTGTCGCTGAACAGGTCATCGAGGTAGATCTGCGGGTAGGTCAGCTCCGCCATTTCCTTGATGTCAGCACCGGCGGCAAAGGCTTTTTTCGAGCCGGTCAGTACGATACAGCCGATGTCCGGATTGGCTTCCAGACCGTCCAGCGCGTGGTTCAGTTCGCTGACAATCTGCGCATTCAGTGCGTTCAGTGCCTGGGGACGATTGAGCGTGATCAGGCCGACCCGGCCCTGGACGTCCAACAAAATCGTTTCGTAACTCATGCCAACATTCCTTCTCAAAGATTGCGCGAAATGACCATGCGCTGAATATCACTGGTGCCTTCATAAATCTGGCAGACCCGCACGTCGCGGTAGATACGCTCCAGCGGAAAGTCGTTCAAGTAGCCGTAGCCACCCAGGGTTTGCAATGCCATCGAGCAGACTTTCTCGGCCATTTCCGAAGCAAACAGCTTGGCCATCGAAGCTTCCACCAGGGCCGGCTTGCCACTGTCACGCAGGGCGGCGGCGTAATGCACCATTTGCCGGGCGACGGCTATTTGCGTGGCCATGTCGGCCAGGCGAAAGGCCACGGCCTGATGCTCGATGAGGGCCTTGCCGAAGCTTTCCCGCTCGCGGGCATAGTCGCGGGCCGCTTCGAAGGCAGCGCGGGCCATGCCCACGGACTGCGAGGCAATGCCGACACGCCCGCCTTCCAGGTTGGCCAGGGCAATCCTGTAGCCTTCGCCCTCCTCGCCCAGACGATTTGCCACCGGAACCTTCACGTCCTCGAACAGGATCTGGCAGGTGTCGGAGGCATGCTGGCCGAGTTTGTCCTCGATCCGCGCGACCTTGTAGCCCGGTGAGTCGGTGGGCACGATAAAGGCACTGATCCCACGCTTGCCGGCAGCCGGGTCGGTCACGGCAAACACAATCACCACCCCGGCGTTCTGCCCCGACGTGATGAACTGTTTGCAGCCGTTGAGCACGTAGTGATCGCCGTCCAGGCGCGCACGGGTTTTCAGGCTGCTGGCGTCGGAACCGGCCTGGGGCTCGGTCAACGCGAACGCACCGAGCATGGCCCCGCTGGCCAGCGGCTTGAGGAACTGCTCTTTCTGTTGATCGTTGCCGAACTTGAGGATCGGCACACAGCCGACCGAGTTGTGCACGCTCATGATGGTCGAACAGGCACCATCGCCAGCGGCGATTTCTTCCAGGGCCATGGCGTACGCCAGGTACCCGGTGTCGCAACCGCCCCATTGTTCCGGCACCAGCATGCCGAAGAAGCCCAGTTGCGCCATCTCGCCAATGGCTTCTTTAGGGAAGCGATGCTCGCGATCCCACTCGGCGGCAAACGGCTTGAGCCGCTCCTGGGCAAACTGCCGTGCCGCTTCGCTGATCTGTAGTTGTTCGTCATTCGGGAGCATGGGGATTCCTTAGTACAGGCATTCAACGGCCATGGCCGTGGCTTCACCGCCGCCGATGCAGATGGCTGCAACGCCGCGTTTCAGGCCTTTCTGGCGCAGGGCCGAGAGCAAGGTCACCAGGATGCGCGCACCCGAGGCGCCAATCGGGTGACCCAGGGCGCAGGCGCCGCCGTGAATGTTGACCTTGTCGTGGGGGATCTCCAGCTTGGTCATGGTGACCAGGCTGACCACGGCGAAGGCTTCGTTGACTTCGAACAGGTCGACTTCATCCAGCGACCAGCCGGTCTTTTTCATCAGCTTCTTGATCGCACCCACTGGAGCGACCGGGAACAGGCCCGGGGTGTCGGCGAACGCGGCGTGACCATGAATCACCGCCAGCGGCTTCAAGCCACGTTTCTCGGCTTCGCTGCGACGCATCAACAGCAAGGCCGCCGCGCCATCGGAAATCGAACTGGAGTTGGCCGCCGTGACCGTGCCGCCCTCGCGGAACGCCGGTTTCAGGCTGGCGATCTTGTCCAGCCTGGCTTTTGGTGGCTGTTCGTCATCGCTGATGGTTTTCGGCTCTTTGCCAACCATGACCTGCAGGGGCACGATCTCGGCGTTGAAGCTGCCGTCCTTGATCGCCTGCTGGGCACGGGTGGTCGAGGCAATGGCAAAGGCGTCCTGTGCCTCACGGGTAAAACCGTTGGTCTCGGCACAGTCCTCGGCGAAGGTGCCCATCAGGCGCCCCTTGTCGTAGGCATCTTCCAGGCCGTCGAGGAACATATGGTCCAGGACCTTGCCGTGGCCCATGCGCAGGCCGGCCCGGACCCGGTCCAGCAGGTACGGTGCGTTGGACATGCTTTCCATGCCGCCGGCGACCACCACCTCGGCACTGCCGGCCAGCAGCATGTCGTGGGCCAGCATCGTGGCTTCCATGCCCGAACCACACATCTTGTTCAGGGTGGTGCAGCGGGTCGCCTTGTTCAGGCCCGCACCCAGGGCGGCTTGTCGCGCCGGCGCCTGGCCTAAGCCTGCGGACAACACGCAGCCGAACAGCACTTCTTCCACCGCGTCGCTGGCCACGCCCGCGCGCTCGACCGCCGCGCGAATGGCAGCGGCGCCCAGTTGCGGTGCGCTCAGGCTTTTGAGTTCACCTTGAAAACCGCCCATGGGGGTGCGGACGGCGCTGACAATGACAATCGGATCGTTGTTCGTGGTCATGATCATGACTCCTTATTTGGCCGCCATGCGCAAGGCACCGTCGAGACGGATCACCTCACCGTTGAGCATGCTGTTCTCTATGATATGCCTGACCAGCGCGGCGTACTCGTCCGGTTTGCCCAGGCGTGGCGGGAATGGCACGCCGGCGGCCAGCGAATCGCGTACTTCCTGGGTCATGCCGGCCATCATCGGGGTTTCGAAGATACCTGGGGCGATGGTCATCACGCGGATGCCAAAGCGCGCCAATTCACGGGCAGCGGGCAAGGTCAGGCTGACAATCGCGCCTTTGGAGGCCGCGTAGGCGGCTTGGCCGATCTGCCCATCGTAGGCAGCAGCCGAGGCGGTGTTGATGATGACTCCGCGCTCGCCGTCGGCATTGGCCTCGGTCTCGGCAATGGCCGCGGCGGCCAGACGCAACAGATTGAAACTACCAATCAGGTTGACGTTGATCACCTGGCTGAAACTGGCCAGTGCGTGAGGGCCGTTCTTGCCGAGGATTTTCTCGCCACGGACCACGCCGGCGCAGTTGACCAACCCGTGCAGGCCGCCAAAGGCCGCTACAGTGGCCTTGACCGCCGCTTCCGCCGCCGCTTCCTGGGTGATGTCGGCCACCACGCTCTGGGCACCCAGGCGTTTGGCCTGGGCGGCGAGCGCTTCTGCGTTCATGTCCACCAGCATCACTTTGGCGCCGGCGCCGACCAGCATTTCAGCGGTGGCCGCCCCCAGTCCGGAAGCGCCGCCACTGACGAGAAAAACCTTGTTTGCGATTTGCATCGTTGTTTCCTTGAATTCAAGCCGAAGCCTTGTGAGCCGCAGCCTCTTGAGCCTTGGCGATTTCCTGGTTGCGCAAGATAAAGCGCTGTAACTTGCCGCTTGGGGTTTTCGGCAACTCACTGACAAATTCCACTTCCCGCGGGTACGAGTGCGCGGCCAGGCGCTTGCGCACATGCTGGCGCAGTTCCTCGGCAAGCTCGGGAGAGGCGCGGTATTGCGTGCTCAGCACCACGAACGCCTTCACCAGCTCAGTGCGCTCCGGATCGGGTTTGCCGACCACGGCCGCTTCGACCACCGCCGGGTGTTCGATCAGCGCGCTTTCCACGTCGAACGGGCCCACCCGGTAACCGGATGTGGTAATCACGTCATCGCTGCGGCCGACAAAGCTGATGCTGCCATCCGGGTTCAGTTCGACGGTATCGCCACTCAGATAATAGTTGCCGACGAAGGCTTTGGTCGGCGCCCCTTCGTAACCGGCGAACCAGCACATCGGTGACTGGCTGCGGTCGATGGCCAGAATCCCTGGCTGGCCGACCGACAATTCGTTGTAAGCGTCGTCCAGCACCACGATCCGGTGACCCGGCGAGGCGAAACCGGCGGCGCCGACATGTACCGGGTGCTCGAGGCCATGGTGATTGCACAGCACCATGCCCAGTTCAGTCTGGCCATAGTGGTCATGGATCACCACGTCGAGGTTGTCGGCGAACCAACGGATCACTTCCGGGTTCAACGGCTCGCCGGCGCTGCTGACGATGCGCAGCCGGCCCTTGATCGAACGGGCGAACTCATCGCCACCGGCAATCAGCAAGCGGTAAGCGGTCGGCGATCCGGTGAGGTTGGTGATGCCGTACTTGTTGATCACCCGGCAGGTGCTTTCGAGGGTGAACGGACCATCGTAGAAGGTAATCGGATGCCCCATGGACAACGGCCCGGTCACACCAAAGTAGATGCCATAGGCCCAGCCCGGGTCGGCAACGTTCCAGAACGCATCCTCGGGGCGCAGGTCGACCGCGTCACGGGTGTAGCTCTGGAACGCGACCATGGCCTTGAGGGGCACGTACAGGGCTTTCGACGGGCCAGTGGTGCCCGAGGTAAACATCAGCAGGAACGGGTCTTCGCCGGTCAGCATCACCGGTTCGCACTGATTGGAGTAATTGGCCAGCTCAGCCCAGAAACTGAAGTCGCCACGGACGATGCCCTGGCCTTTCGGGCCACCGATGGTGACGATGGTCGGACAGTCCGGGACTTCATCGAGCTTTGGACGATTGACCGCGTCGGTCACCACGATCATCGCGCCGGAACTGCCGAGCCGGTGTTCGATGGCCTTGGGGCCGAAGGCAGTGAACAGCGGCTGATAGACCGCCCCGATACGCCAGGTGGCGAGCACCGCAATCAGCAACTCGACGTTGCGCGGCAGCAGGCCGGCGACCTTGTCACCCTTTTTCACACCCTGTGCCTGCAGAAAATTGGCAAAGCGCGCGGCCTTGTCCTGCAGATCGCTGAAGGTATAGGTCGCGGAACTGGCGTCACGGCCTTCCCAGAACAAGGCAATGCGCCCGGGCAACGCATGCCGGTCGCAGCATTCAACGCAGGCGTTGAGCGCCGTCAGTGAGCCGAGAAGCGCTGCATCGACGGTGTGCTGATAATTGAACTGTGTGGTTGCAGACAGGTAATCGCGCATTGCCAGAATCCCTCTGTATTTTTATTAGGTTGGGGGGAACCGTATAAATCCAGGAAATACTCGCTCTGCGCACGATAGGGAACAATGGTCAAAGCTTTCAAGTTGCTTGACTGGTTTGGCCAAGCCTCACGCGGTGCGAGGGGGCAAGCGCGTGCCGGTGAAAGGCCCGGCTCAGTGAACTTCGTTGAGAATCAGGCTGCGGTAATGCCCGGGGTTCGACCCCGACCATTTGCGAAACGCCTTGTAGAACGAACTGGTATCGGCAAACCCCAGGCGCGTGGCGATTTCGGCGAAGCTGATGCTGGGTTCCGCCAGCCAGACGATCGCCAGTTCCTTGCGCACGCTGTCCTTCAGGCCCTGGTAGGTCTGCCCTTCTTCGGCCAGGCGGCGGCGCAAGGTCGAGGCCGACATGCACAGCCGTTGCGCCAGGCTGTCGGTTTCCGGCCAGTGCTGGGCCGGCAACTGCCGCAGGTCGTGCTTGATACGGCTGGCCAGGCTCTGCGGGTCGCGGTACTTGACCAGGATGTTGGCCGGCGCCTGGGCCAGAAAGCGCTTGAGCTCGTCCGCGCTGCGCTTGATCGGCAACTCGAGGCAGTCGGCGGAAAAAATCATCCGGGTCCGCGGCCGATCAAAGCGCAGGTTTTCGGAAAACATCACCTTGTAGTCATCGCAGAAGTCCGGCTCGGCGCAGCGCAGTTCGATCGCCAGAATCGGAATCCGCCGTCCGGCCAACCAGCAGGCCACGCCGTGAACAATCATCCAGTAGGTGAAATAGGTGAAGGCGCGGCGCGGTGGCAGGTCGTCCTCGAGCAGGACGATCTCTGCCAGGCTCTGCTGGTGAACCAGTTGGGCCGGCAGGTGTTCGAGCATCAACGACAGAAAGCCCAACCCGGACTCCAGGCCGGTGGCCAGGGTTGGCTGGGCCATCGCGCATCGACACAGGAACGCCAGGCTGCCGGACTTCAGCTGCCGTGGGTCCATGCCAAAGAACTCGTCGTCCCTGCGCCGCGCCAGTAAACGCCATAGCCGAGCATAGGCCGTGGCCGGTACCCGCGCATCGGCCACCTCCAGTAACCGTGGCTCGATTCCGACCTTGAGCAGCACCTCAAGGCTGGCGGCACCCGGTGCGCAACTCTGCAACAGTGCCTCGCGCACCAGGTGGACGGAGATGGTGTCTTTTTCCGACATTGAGCGTGGTGAACCCTGTTTTTGTTTGGCCGCCATCTTAGCGCAGGCGCGGCGTACCTTAGACCAAAAGATCAGAGGTAGCGCACCCGTTAGCCTAATGAATACCTCACCGTGCGCCATCTGCTCCTACAAATGCGACCTCAGCTTCTTAACAGATCGGCATCACCCCGTTAGCCTGCTTTCTTCTACGCCAACTTGAGGACGTTGGTTCATTGATCCGCCGTCTGCAACCCTGCCCTGTCCGACTTGCCCAGCGCCTGGATGAAAAAGCGCCCGGCTTCGGCGATCAGGTTGCGGTGAATGTCCTCGCGGTCCACGCCATCGGCGTCGATGCACAGCGCTGGCATCGCCGCGATCTGCTCCTCGCTGCAGGGCGCCATGAACACAAAGTGCCCTGCCCCCGTCAGTAACCTGAAATCCGGGGCGACGGGCAGCTTGCGAGCCAGCGCGGCAGCGTTCTTGTCCAGCGCCACCAAGGTGTCCCCATCGCCGCTGTAGAGCAGCACCGGGATGTGTACACCCGCCAGGGTCTGGCGACCGAATTTGAGGCTCAGGGGCGCCATCAGCATCAAGGCGTGAACCCGTGGATCGGCCACCGGTTGCAGGTCGTCACGGTCGGCGATCAGTTCACCCCGGGTGTTGCAGGCGTCCCGGTCATCGGGGCGCTCCTGGCAGTAGCGACGCAGCCGCTCCAGGTCCGGGGTGGCGCCCGAAAGAATCAGCGCGGTTTCGCCACCGGCGGAGTAACCGATCACCCCGACCTGATCGGCATGGACGAACGGCGCCAGCAGGGGGTCGCCCAGAGTGGCGGTGATGGCTGCGGAAATCTGGATCGGACGGCCGTACAGATTGCTCAAGGTCCCGAGGCGGCTGTGGTCCCTGGAGTTGTCACCGGGGTGAGTCACGGCCACCACCACGAACCCTTTGCGCGCCAACGAGGTGGCAAGATAGTGCAAGGCCAACGGTGTCCCGGTGTTGCCAGGGGACAGCATCAGCATCGGGAAGCGGCCGATGGCAACCCTGGCATCCTCGCTGGCCTGGATGCGATAGCCCCCGACCTGACTGGAATGCTCGATACCGGTCGACGGATAGAACGCAATGGCGTCCATGGGCTGTAGATCAAGGGGGTCAGGAAAAGTCAGTCGGTGATAGCCGACACTCCAGTGCGGGTGCGGCGCAGGCACCGCCTGCACCGGATTCAGGCTGCCGAGCAGGCACAACAGTAACACTGCACAAAGACGCGACATGAGATGCCCCACCGTTTGACCTGACTGGATGAGCCGATTGGTGCCACTTGCCTGGATTCAGCGCCTTGGCCGAACTCGAGACCATCGTGCAACCGAGCCGCTACTGCGGGCCAGCATCACTCGGGCCAACACCTCGGTTGTCAGATGCAAAGGACAGAAGCAAAGAGACCCCGGGCCTTGATCGTTTTACGACGATCAAGGCCCGGGGTCCAGTGGCATTTGCCCAAGGCTGGGCGAGCCGTTGAACCGGCCTTATGCAGCGACGAACAATTGGTCGCTGATGTGGGCCTGGGCGTCGTTCATGGCTTTGGCGCGAACCTCCTCACCATAGGACAGGCCCTGGGCGCGGACGAATTCGACGTCGGTGATGCCCATGAAGCCCAGCATCACTTTCAGGTAGTCTTCATGACCTACGCCCGTCGCCTGACCGGCATGCAGGCCGCCAGAGGTGGACACCACCACGACTTTCTTGTTGCCGCACAGGCCTTCAGGGCCGGCTTCGGTGTAGCGGAAGGTCTGGCCGGCCACGGCGATACGATCGAACCAGGCCTTGAGCTGGGTCGGGATGGTGAAGTTGTACATCGGCGCGGCGATGACCACGGCATCCGCTGCCAGGAACTCGGCCAGGGTCGAAGCACTCAGGTCGGCTTCATGCTGTTGCGCGGCGTCACGCAGTTCGGCCGGGGTGCCCGCGGCTACCAGGGTCGCGGCGGAAAAGTGGCTGATGGCATCGCCGGCCAGGTCGCGGTAAGTGACCACGGCATCAGGCTCGGCAGCGGTCCAGGCCTGGACAACGCCCTTGCTCAGCTGACGGGAAGCCGAGTTGTCACCCAGGATGCTCGAATCGATATGCAGAAGTTTCATGTGGGATCTCCAAGTGAGGACCGCCACCGGGCGATCAAGTTGAGACAATCCTACAGATGAAACCAATAGCTGATTAGTCGGTAATAATGCGATAGTTCGTCCTACTCATAGGACAGTCGAGCCTCGTCATGCAAGACCTCAATGACCTCTACTATTTCGCCAAAGTGGTTGAAGCCGGCGGTTTCGCTGCCGCCGGGCGCTTGCTGGGCATTCCCAAGTCGCGCTTGTCACGACGCATTGCTGAACTGGAAGAGCGTCTGGGAGCCCGCCTGTTGCAGCGCACCACCCGTCAACTCAAGCTGACCGCAGTGGGCGAGCGTTACTTGCGCCATTGCCAGGCGATGCTGCTGGAGGCCGAGATGGCCGATGAAGCCGTGGCCAGCATGTCCAGCGAACCACGGGGGCGGTTGCGCGTATCCTGCCCGGTGGGACTGGCCCATGAGTTTCTGCCGCCGGTCATCAGCTCGTTTCTGGAGCGCTTCCCCCAGGTGCAACTGGACATGCAACTGCTCAACCGGCGCGTGGACCTGGTGACCGAAGGCATAGACGTGGCCTTGCGCGTCCGCGAACTGGGGGATGAAGACCCGTTCCTGGTCACCCGACGCCTGCGCCAGGCACAAACCGTCATGGTTGCCAGCCCACAGTTCCTGCGTGAGCGCCAGATCATCACCCCGGACGACCTGAAAAACGTCCCGGTGCTGGGGGCGCTGGAAGCCGATCGCCTGGTGCATTTGCGCATGCTCGATGAACAAGGGCAAAGCTGCGACTTGAGCCTGGAGGCTCGCCTGGGGATCGATGATTTTGTCGTGCGCAAGGCCTGCACGCTCTCCGGCCTTGGCTTCACCATACTGCCGATGCTGTACTGCGAGCAGGAACTGGCAAGCGGCTCGCTGGTGCAACTGCTGCCCCAGTGGTCATTGCCTGGCGGCTGGCTGCAGGCGGTCTACCCTCATCGGCGCGGCGTGCTGCCGGCCGTGCGCGCCTGGATCGACCATTTGGGCGAATCATTCAACAGCTGCGGGGACCGCTTGTTATGACGGCCAGGGCCATGACGGAAGATGATGTAGCGCGTTTCTGCCTGGCCCTGCCCGGGGCACGGGAAGATTACAAGTGGGGCGGCGTGCGGGTGTTTTCGGTGGCCGGCAACAAGATGTTCGCGTTGCAGAACCTGCGCGGCGAGTCCCTGGCGTTCAAGGTCGACAAGGACCTGTTCCTGGGCCACGTCGACCGCCCGGGGATCGGGCCGGCGCCGTATCTGGCGCGAGCCCAATGGATCATCATGCACACGCCCTACCCGCTAGGCGCCCTTGAACTGCAAGCGTTGCTGCGCAGGTCCCACCAACTGGTGGTGAGCAAGTTGCCCAAGCGCGTCCAGGTCGGGCTGTTGATCTAGAACAGCCTGAACAGCCCGGCGTCGAGAAACAACTGGTCGATCCAGAACACCTGATGCAATAACACGATGATCCAGAACAACGCCTGGAACGACACTTTGCGCGTCTTGTGTCGAAACACTTGCTGGGCAATCAAAGCACCTGGCCAGCCGCCAGCCAGTTCGACCGCATGCAGAACGTTCTCCGGGGTGCGCCAGCTATCGGCTCGCGCCTTACGCTTGTCGCTCCAGTACAGGAAGAACGCCAGCAGGCTGACAATACCGTAGGCCGCCAGCGGAATCGCCGAGACCCCGCGCAGCCATAGCAGGCTCGACCCCACGACCGGCAGTGCGCACAGCGCGAGGAAGACCAGCGCCTTGAGACGCGGGTACTGGATCGCGCGCCCATTGCGTGTCTCGATCACGGCTTGACTGCTGCCCAGTCAACCACGCCGAACTGCCAGGTAGCCAGAATCACCAGGCCGAACGCAATCCGGTACCAGGCAAAGGCGGCGTAGCTGTGGCTGGCAATGAATTTGAGCAGGCCCTTGACCGCAATCATGGCGAAGATAAACGCGGTGACGAAGCCGATCGCGAACACCGGCAGGTCCGCCACCTGGAACAGATCACGGTATTTATAGCCGGAGTACACCGCCGCACCGACCATGGTCGGCATGGCCAGGAAAAATGAAAACTCGGTGGCGGTCTTGCGCGACAGGCCGAACAGCAAGCCGCCGATGATGGTCGAGCCAGAGCGCGAGGTCCCCGGAATCATCGCCAGGCACTGGGCGCAGCCTACCTTCAGCGCGTCCTTCCAGGTCATGTCGTCGACGGACTCTGCGCGCACGGTATGTTCACGGCGCTCGGCCCACAACATGACGACCCCGCCCACCACCAGTGCGGTCGCGACCGTGATCGGGTTGAACAGATAGTGGTGGATCAGGTCAGCGAAGATCACGCCCAACACCACGGCGGGCAGGAAGGCGATCAGCAGGTTGACGGTGAACCGTTGCGCCGTGCGCTGGGTGGGCAAGCCTGTCACTACTTCGAGAATCTTGCCACGAAACTCCCAGACCACCGCGAGGATCGCACCGAGCTGGATAATGATGTTGAACGCCTTGGCACGTTCACCACCGAAGTTGAGCACATCCGCGACGATGATCTGGTGCCCGGTACTGGAAATGGGCAAAAACTCGGTAAGTCCTTCTATAACCCCAAGAATCAATGCCTGTGCGGCGGTCCAAAGATCCATCAATCCCCCATGAAGCGATGCCTTGAGGCATGCCCCGTCATTAGTTTTCTGGTGTTCGCTGCGCTCAGCGTTGCGCAAGGGCGAGGGCCACAGAATTGAGCCCGCCCCGTAAAAAAACCGTGAAAAATCAGCAAGGATTCAGGTTTTCCCGCGCGAGGCCGAAATCCTATCAGACATGCCCGATTAACGCTGCGCCGTTATTGGACTTCAGTCGCATTGGCGCCCGTGCCAAAGCGTGCCTGAATGCGCTCGATGAGTGATGACAAGAACAAGAATCTGGAGTGACACGATATGAATAGCTTGCGCGGTATGTCGATCAGCCGGCGTTTGTGGCTCATCCTGGTGGTGGCGGTGCTGATGCTACTAACCCTGGGTGTGCTGATGCTCAAGCAGATTCACGATGACCTGTATCAGGCCAAGGCCCAGAAGACCCAGCACGTGGTCCAGGCCGCCAGCGGGATCCTCGGCTACTACCATGAGCTGGAAAAAGCCGGCACCCTCACCCGCGACGCCGCACAGAAACAAGCGCTCAGCGTGGTACGTGGCTTGCGCTACGACCAGAGTGACTACTTCTGGATCAATGACCTGACCCCGGTCATGGTCATGCACCCGACCAACCCGAAGCTTGATGGCCAGAACCTCTCCGCGGTCAAAGACCCGGACGGTTTCGCGCTGTTCAACGAGATGGTCACCATCGCCAAGGCCAAGGGCGCCGGCATGGTCGACTACCGCTGGCCCAAGCCCGGCGCCAGCACCCCGGTGCAAAAAACTTCCTACGTCAAACTGTTCGAGCCTTGGGGCTGGGTCATTGGCTCCGGCGTGTACATCGACGACATGCAGGTCGAGTTCCGTAGCCAGGTCTGGGAAGCATCGCTGGTGGGCCTGAGCATCGCGGTGTTGATGGCCCTGCTGGTCATGCTGATTTCCCGCAGCATCGTTCGCCCACTGCGCGAAACAGTGGATGCCATGGCCAATATTGCCAGCGGCGAAAGTGACCTGACGCGCAGCCTCGATACCCATGGCCGGGATGAAGTCACGGAGCTGGCACGGCACTTCAACGCCTTCACCGCCAAGTTGCGCCTGGTGATCAGCCAACTGCAAACCTCTGCCAGCGCCCTGGGCCAATCCTCCAGCGACCTGGGCGACAATGCCGCGCAAGCCCAGGCCCGCAGTCAGCAACAGTCACAACAAATGGAGCTGGTGGCGACGGCGGTCAACCAAGTGACCTACGGTGTGCAAGACGTGGCCAGGAATGCCGAACACGCGGCCAGCGAAATGCGTGACGCCCAAGCCCAGGCCCAACAGGGCCAGGTCAACATCGATGGCAGTCTGCAGCAGATCGATCAGCTGTCGGGGACCATCGATCAAGCGGTCGACGTGATTCGTACCCTGGCCACAGAGAGCACGCAGATCGGCAGCGTGCTGGAGGTGATCCGCTCGATTGCCGAACAGACCAACCTGCTGGCGCTCAATGCCGCCATTGAAGCCGCCCGTGCCGGAGAACAGGGTCGAGGGTTTGCCGTGGTCGCGGATGAAGTGCGCTTGCTGGCGCAACGTACGCAAAAATCCACGGCAGAAATTCAATCGATGATCGAGCGCTTGCAGAATCACTCGGACGCTGCGGTCAAGGTGATCGGCGACAGCAGTCGCGCCTCCCGGTTGACCATCGAGCAGGCAGGCCTGGCCGGGCAGAGCCTGAACGCAATCGGCCAGGCACTGCGCAACCTCAACGGTCTTAACGCCTCTATCGCCAGCGCGCCCCTGCAACAGGCCCACGTGGTCGAGGACATCAACCAGAACGTCACCCAGGCGGCCGGATTGTCCCATAGCACCGCGTTGGCCGCTGAGCAATCGAGTGCCGCGAGCGTGCACTTGAAAGCGCTCAGCGAACAGTTGAACGGGCTGCTCAGGCAGTTCCGGGTGTAAGCAACCTCTGTGGCGAGGGGGGACTGCTTTGCAGTCCAACGGTGGCAAGCCCCCTCGCCACATTTCCCTGCTGCTGTACAATCAGCGCCCTCTTCGACTTCCCCCAAGGAACCGCCATGTCCGGGCTTGAACTGTTTGCCGCCGCGCTCGGCGTGATTGCCGTCTGGCTGACGGTCAAACAGAACCCCTGGTGCTGGCCGATCGGCCTGGTCATGGTGCTGCTCTACAGCTGGATCTTTTTCGAAGTCAAACTCTACTCGGACATGCTCCTGCAAGTGATCTATGCCGGTTTGCAACTGTATGGCTGGTGGCAGTGGACCTGGGGCGGCGACACGCATCATGGCCGACAGGTCACCCGCCTGGGCAACGCCACCCTGGCACGCGACCTGGCCATAGGCGCGGCCGGTAGTTTGCTGCTGGGTGCCGCGATGGCCCATTTGACCGACGCCGCCCAGCCCTGGCTGGATGCCGCCTTGACCGGCTTCAGCCTGGTGGCCCAGTTGTGGATGGCGCAAAAACGCCTGCAATGCTGGCCGCTGTGGATTGCCGTGGATGTGATCTTTGTCGGGCTGTTCCTGTACAAGGGACTGTACCTGACTGCTGCCCTCTACGCCCTGTTCACCCTGCTGGCCATTCAAGGCTGGCGCACATGGCGCAGCGATCCGCTGCCGTGCCCATGAAAGTGTTGGTGCTGGCAGGGCCGGAATCCAGCGGCAAAAGCTGGCTTTCGGGCGAAATTCACGCCCATTTTGGCGGCATCCTGGTCGGTGAGTACGTTCGGCATTTCATCGAATGTGAAGCCCGCGAAACCTGCTACGATGATGTTACATCCATAGCACATGGCCAGCTGACTTGGGAGGATGAAGCCCGCGCCGAAAAGCCATCACTGTTGATTCTCGATACGCACCTGTTGAGCAATATCCTTTGGAGTCGCACGTTGTTTGGCGCGTGCCCGACGTGGATCGAGCAAACATTGCTGGCACGGCACTACGACCTGCATTTACTGCTGAGCCCTGAAACCGTGGCCTGGCATGACGACGGGCAGCGTTGCCAACCGCAACTGGCGGAACGCCAGGCGTTTTTCCAGGCCAGCCGCCAATGGCTTGACCTGCACCGCCAGCCTTGCCAGGTACTGCAAGGTGATTGGAAACAGCGCAAGGACGCGGCATTCGAGGCTGTGACGCGTTTGCTCAAGGCCTGACAGAGTTCCCCGCCCTGCCGCAAATGTCCATTTCTGAAACACCCCCCCTTGCGCAAACCCGCGAGCTAAAGCGGCCAAAACACGCCAGCAAGAACATGTCACGCCACTGATACAACCTGCCTTCAGCGCCCTTAACGAGCAATGCCGCCAGTATGGACGGCGCTTTTTTTGCGTGGCTCTGTCTCAGTGGCGTTACAGATTTTTTTGACCACCTCGACAATTAAATCCAACTAACTGTTTTTAAAAGAAAAACAAAAACCGGCACACCTTCTGCTCTCTTCCCCACAACGCTGATAAGGGCCAGCGTTTCACTTACAGAAGGAATTGCCACCGTGGGGAAATTTGATAAAAGCATCCATAGCCTCCTGCTGATCGGGTGCGTACTGGGCTCAAGTGTTTGCCTCCCTTTACAAGCTGACAACGGCATCATTGTTATCACCCGTGATGTCCAACCGCGCAACGCAGTGCGTCCGCCGATGGTTCCCGACCCCGACCCCACGACCGCCAATGCCAACCCGTCCAAACAGATCCTCAGGCAAACGAACGAGTTGAGCGACGGCGACTTTGCCAGCGTCGCCAGTGGTGCAGGCATCTCCCGCCTGGTCACTCAAGGCACCAACAACCTGGGCGGCAATATCACCAACCAGCCCCAGCTTTCCAACCTCCCCGCTGGACGTTCGGGAAATTCGGGCAACGGTATTGCCAACATGGTCAATTCAAACGTCCAGCAAGGCCTGGGTGCTCTGAAAATCTTAACGGGAGACCGTTGAGATGAATCGCACGCTGCTGATTATCGCCATGTTTTGCAGTGCATCGACCTTTGCCCAACCTCCCGTTATCAATAACGCCGACATCGACGGTTCGGGCATGCAGTACCAGGGCAATCTCTCGGTCAACCAGGCGGCCGGCGATCAACAGCAACAGGCCAACGCCCGGGCCATCGCCATTGGCAACAACGCCAGTGCTACCACACAGATTCGCCAACGGCTGCGTACGCAGGTCGACCCCAGGATCGATGCTCGATCCAGCATCCAAGGCGACTCCTTCAGCCACGGCAACGGCGTACTGGGCGTCAACCAGAGCACGGGCGCGAGCAACCAGCAAGCCAATGCCCTGCGGATAAGCATCGGTACACAGCCGCAAAGTATCGACGACAGCGTCCTCATGCAACAGAACGTGGCGCTGATCACCAACTCCGATCCAACTGACTCTGCACCAGGCTATCGCCAGGTCGCTACCAGCGATCAGGCCTTCACCGGTAGCCGTGGGGTGATCCAGTTGAATCAGAGCGCCGGGGTGGGAAACCGAACGGCCAACACTCTGAGCGTACGGGTCAGGGATTGACCCAAACAGGTAGGAACAACACTTAACCTAAAATAAAGTACGGAGAATCACCATGAAACCTTCGATGGCACTCAAGCCTCTGGTTTTCGCAATTGCTGCGGTCATGGCTGTTGCTGTACAAGCTGGGCAAAACGAACCGCGTGGCAATGGTCACCATAATGGCCATCATAACGGCGGCCACCACACCACTCCTCCTCCAACCAAGATCCCTGTCTACGCGACTGCAGAGGCGAACGATCGGCAGCGCAGTACCGGCAACCGCATCCGCAACGAAGGGACTGAGAACGAAGCCGAAATGAGCAGCTCTGCCACAGGCACCAGCGGCAACGTCGGCGTCAACGTGGCAGCAGGCGCCGGCAACCAACAAGACAACGCGGCCGCCATCGCAAACGCTGCCTCCGACTCCAGCCTCGATAACAGCTTCGTGTTCGGCACTGCTACTGCCACCGCTGACGTCAGGCAGTACAGCAACAATAACAGGGTCGATAACTACGGCAGCACAAACTCTGCCGTGATGAGCGGATCGGGCAATAGCGGCAGCGGCAATATGGGTATCAACATCGCTGGCGGCGACCTTAACCAACAGAAAAACACCATGGCAATTGCCAATACCAATGCCCCACTCGGTAACGCAACCGCCACCGCCTCCGCCGATCAACACGGTCCTGGCCTGACCGTAAATAACAACGCCGACCGGACGTATCGCGTGGATACGCTGACGGTGACCAAATCGGCCAGCGGTAGTTCCTCTTACAGCAAGGAATCCGATTTGAGCGTTGATAAGAGCGCTTCTTCGAACTGGGCTGCGAGCGGCGCCAACAGCTTTAATGTGAGCGGCTCCAAGAGCTCAGAGGCCAGCGGCTCCAAGAGCTTTGATGCCAGCGGGTCCAAGAGCTACGATGCCAGCGGGTCCAATAGCTACGATGCCAGCGGGTCCAAGAGCTTTGATGCCAGCGGGTCCAAGAGTGCTTCTTTGAGCGCTTCTCTGGAAGCGGCTCTGGATGCTTCCAAGACCGTTTCTTGGGATCATGGCCGTCACGAAGGCAGCCGCAGTGAGTCTGTCGACGCCTCGCTGAGTGCATCGCTCGACGTATCGGTCGATAAATCGTTCGATAAGTCGTTTGACTCCTCGTACGATAAATCGTCTGCCTCCTCATACGATAAATCGTCTGCCTCCGCGTACGATAAGTCGTCTGCCTCCTCGTTCGAAAAATCGTCTGCCTCCGCGTTCGAAAAATCGCTTGATTCCTCGTACGATAAATCAGGCAGTAAATCGTCCGATTCTTCATACGACAAATCGAAAAGTTACAGTGAGAGCAGCGCTTACGATTTGAGCAACACTTATTCCTTCCAAGTGCTAACTCCAACTGGCTGGGCAAACCCTGTGACCAACACTGCAACCCTGAGCGGTTCGGTGAATGGCGGCAGTGGCAATCTGGGCGTCAACGTGGCTGCTGGTGTGGGTAACCAACAAAGCAACTCGCTGGCCATTTCCAACAACTCGTTCTAATGGCTGTCCCTGGAGGCCCCCTTACGGGGGCCTTTTTCAACACAACCAGAAGGCGTCCCACCATGCGCATTATCGCCTTGGTATTTTTGCTTTGCGTGGCCAGTGTGATCGAGGCTGCACAAATGCCGCTTTCCGTCTTGCCGGGCGGCGCGGTGGTGTATAAGCCGATCCAGAGCATACGTGAGCGTAAATTTTCCGACCTGGTACAACAGAAAACCGACTTCAGTTGCGGCGCAGCTGCGCTGGCGACCATCTTGCGCCAGGCCTATTGGCTCGACGTGAATGAAGAACAGATCATCGAAGGCATGCTGGCACACTCCGATCAAGATCTTGTCCGCGTCCAGGGCTTCTCCATGCTCGACATGAAGCGTTACGTGGAAAGTATCGGCATGCGGGCCCGTGGCTACCGGGTAGCGCCGCAAACGTTGAGCGAAATCAGAATTCCGGTTGTGGTACTCCTGGATATCCGTGGCTACAAACATTTTGTGGTCATGCAAAGAGTCCATAAGGACTGGGTATATATCGGAGATCCGGTACTCGGTCATAAACGTTACAAAGTCGACGACTTTGTCAAAGGCTGGAACGGCATCATCTTTGCCGTCATCGGCCAGGGCTACGACAAAACCAATGCGTTGCTCGACCCACCCATGCCACTGACCGCCAGGAACCGCATCAACACCTTCACCCCGGTGCAAGAGGCAGAGTTGATGGATTTCGGATTCATCCAAAGCGACTTCTTCTAATGACAAGGAGCACGACGCTCCGGGAGCATCCAATGAAGACTCCAATCTGGCTAGCCGTGGTTTGCCTGGCCGCCAGCCTGCCGACCCAGGCACAGACGTTCAAACCCATTGAACTGAACGATCAGGAGTTGGCGACGCTGCGAGGCCGCTATGTCATGCCGGGACGAATCATCAGCTTCGGCATTGTCATGACCAGCGCTTGGCAAAATGCCAGCGGTGAAGTGATCGGGGCAACTTCCTCGATGCAAATTCAACAATCGACTATCACGCCACAGTTCTATGTGTCGATGATCGACGAAAAAGGTAATGACTCAGCGCGTTTGCAAGGCACCGGCACCGGCACCGGTACCGGTACCGTCATTGGCGGCAGCGGCCTCAACAGCACCGAAGGCGTCACGCAAGTCGTGCGTGCTGCCGGCGACAATAACACTGCCTACAACAACGTTGATATCAACGTCACAAAGGCTAGCCAAGCGCCAGCAACGCAACAACAGGGTCAGGCACTGGCCGCAGGCTCGACGTTGGTCAACGCCAATGGTGCGGGCTCGCTGAGCGTTTCCTCGACCGGTACGGGTGTGCAACTCAACATCGTGGCCAACAACAACCAGGGCAGTACCCAACAACGCCTGGCCCAGGGTGGGCTGATGCAGAACACGACGTTGCTCGGCGATAGCAACCGGGTCAGCAACCTCACGTCCCTCAATGTCGTGCTGCGTGACAACGTGCCGACAACCGGATCGCTTAATGGCAACCTGGACCAGCTCAAAGGTCTTCGCACTCTCGGATTCTGATCTACGCTCAGTCTCACCCGATGTAGTCAGAAGGGACGGATAACCCATGCACCGTTCGTCAACGTTCAGAGCTATCGTGTGTTTGAGTAGCCTGGCCCCGGCCACATTGCTATACGCAGCAACGGACCCCCAGGTCGAAGCACTAAAACAAGAACTCATGGAGTTGAAACAGCGTTACGAAGCACAACAGAACGCGCTGATGGTACTCGAGCAACGCGTTCGCCAAGTCGAGGAAGCACCTGCGACACCGGCTCCCAAACGCCTGACCAAATCCCCCGCCGAAACGACCCAGGGTGGCCAGACGGTGGCCGCCGGTGCGCCGGGCACCACAGGCAGTTCATACGGCCAATCGCTCAAGGATGACTCGGAGCCTGCGCAAAGCGTTTCCAACCTGTACGACGAAGCCAGTGGGTTCTTCGGCGGCGGCAAGTTCAGCGTCGAAACCGGCCTGACCTACACGCACTACGATACCCGTGCACTGGTGCTCAACGGCTTCCTGGCACTGGACTCGATTTTTCTCGGCAACATCAACCTCGACCGCATCAAGGCCGACAACTGGACGCTGGACCTGACCGCCCGCTACAACCTGGCACAACGCTGGCAGTTCGACATTAACGTCCCCGTGGTGTATCGCGAATCAACGTATTCCTCCGGTGGCGCCGGTGGCGCCGGCCCGGTGACGTCGGACGCAACCGTTACCCGCGACCCGACCATCGGCGATGTGAACGTTGGCGTTGCTTACAAGTTTCTGGATGAGTCGGCCAGTCTGCCCGACGCGGTCTTTACCCTGCGCGTCAAGGCACCGACCGGTGATGACCCTTACGGCATCAAGCTGGTCAATGACCCGACCAACGATAACCTCTCGGTACCCGAGGACTTGCCTACCGGCAACGGTGTCTGGGCGATCACCCCAGGTATCTCGCTGGTCAAGACCTTCGACCCGGCCGTGCTGTTCGGCAGCCTGGCCTACACCTACAACATGGAAGAGTCTTTCAGCGACATCAGCCCTCAGGTCAACTCCAAGGTGCCCGGGGACGTGAAGCTGGGCGATTCCTGGCAGGTCGGCGCCGGCATTGCATTCGCCTTGAACGAGAAGATGAGTATGTCGTTCTCGTTCACCGATCAGTTCGCCAGCAAGAGCAAGATCAAGCCGGACGGTGGCGATTGGCAATCGATTTCCAACAGCGACTACAACTCGGCCAACTTCAACATCGGCATGACCCTGGCCGCAACCGATAACCTGACGATCGTTCCTAACCTGGCCATCGGCCTGACCGAGGACTCGCCAGACTTTTCCTTCAGCCTGAAATTCCCGTACTACTTCTGATCGGCCCCCAAAAACAGCCATTTTTTCGGCGTAATGCTGTTCAGTCAAGGAGATGAGACCGCATGTGTAGGAGCGAGCTTGCTCGCGATGAACTCAAAAACTCCGCGGTTACTCAGAAAGTACGCGTAATCGTTAACGTCCATCGCGAGCAAGCTCGCTCCTACAAAGGTCGGCGCTCGCTTAACTGAACAGAATTGCGCTTTATCGGCATTTTTTTCTGTTGATAGCTGCACGTTTTCAGAACTTTTACTTGCAGCTTGCAGCTAAAAACTTGCAGCTCAACGTATCTGATGCTTGTGCAACAAACGGTAGAAGGTGGGCCTGGATATCCCCAGCACCTTGGCGGCGATGCTCAAATTATCGCTGTGACGGTTAAGTACATCACACAGGGCCTGGCGCTCGGCACGGGTCTTGTAATCTTCCAGCGTGCCCATGGGGGGGGCTACGGCCTGATGGCTGATCAACCCCAGGTCCCGGGCCTCGATCTGCCGACCTTCGGCGAGCACCAGCCCGCGGCGGACCCGGTTGGCCAGTTCGCGAACATTGCCTGGCCAATCGTGCTTGCCCATGGCGACCAATGCATCCTCGCTGAAGCTACGGGGGCGGCGTCCGGTTTCCTGGCTGTAGAAATGGGAAAAATGGTTGGCCAGCATCGACAAGTCACCCTGGCGTTCGCGCAAGGGCGCGGTGACCACCTGCAGTACGTTGAGCCGGTAGTACAGGTCTTCACGAAAGCGCTTGGCCTCGATAGCCGACTCGAGGTCGACGTGGGTGGCCGCCAGCACCCGAACGTCCACCGGTATCGGCTGGCTGCCACCCACGCGCTCGATGTGTTTTTCCTGGAGGAATCGCAACAGATTGGCTTGCAGCTCCAGGGGCAGGTCGCCGATCTCGTCGAGGAACAGCGTGCCCCCATTGGCGGCCTCGATACGCCCGACCTTGCGTTGATGGGCGCCAGTAAAAGCACCCTTCTCATGACCAAACAGTTCGGACTGGATCAAGTGTTCGGGAATCGCCCCGCAATTGATCGCTACGAAGGGTTTGCTGTGGCGTTGCGACTGGCGGTGCAGGGTTCTGGCCACCAGTTCCTTGCCGGTGCCGCTTTCTCCGCGGATCAACACCGGGGACTCGGTGGGCGCCAGTTTGCTCAGCAGTTTGCGCAACTCCCGGATCGGTTTGCTGGTGCCCAGCAGCTCGTGCTCCAGCTGATCAACGTAGATCGTGCCCTTGCCACGTAGCCGCGCCATGCCAAACGCGCGGCCGAGCGTCACCTGGACCCGGGAAACGTCAAACGGCAAGGTATGAAAATCGAAAAACCACTCGCAGACAAAGTCACCTACATTCTGCAGGCGTAACATTTCCTGATTGAGGACGGCAATCCACTCGGTGCCACTACGGCTGATGAGTTCCTTGACCGCCTCCGGCCGCCCAAGATGAAAAGGTTGCAGACGCAGCAACCCGACATCGCAGGTGCGATCGGTGGCGATTTCCAGGCTGCAGCTGTCTACATCCCAACCGATGTCACGCAAACCTGGCAACAGACGGTAGCAATCCTCACAGGGGTCTACCACCAACAAACGGCGCACTACGGGTGTATCGATCATGACTGTTCCTTGACGCCAAAATAATAGAAAAGGTATTAGAAACAGTCGTTTGGCGGTCCTGCGGTTAACATTAGCAAGATCTTGACACTTTCTTGTATCGTTTAACTATAAGGTTAATCGTGTTTTCGTTATAACAACCCGTCTGGCAAGCCCGCTGTCGATTGGAAACCTTTCATTCAGCTTTCAATGCAGCGCTTTACCTTGTGTATTTGAAAGAAAGATGAAATTTCTTTTGATTGTGTGTGACCTGCCCATGGGTTGCGGGCATCAGTACAAGTAACCAGCCGAACGGTAAGCCCAACCGACGGCACATCACTTGATTGGGCACATAGAGAGAAGACCCCATGAACGCCCCGCTCCGTATCAACGAAGCTCTTTTGATTGCCGACCGCGCATTCACACCTTTCCAATGCGTGGCCTGGGCCCCACAGGACGGTAGCGGCGAACTGACGCTGACCGTCATCGACCGCACCAGCACCCCTATTGGCCGCAAGCAGATCCCTTGCAGCGCCTACAGCGATCCGGCACAACTTGAAAACCTGCTCAAACAGGCCCGCGCCGAACTGAGCGAAGAAGGTTATCAACTGCAATCCTGGACAATGCCGCAATAACTTGAAGAGCAGGTGGATTACAGTCAGGTAATCCACCTCTTTCTATATGTATCCCCCACGCCCGCCTGCCGACGGATGGGCCTTAGTTCGTTTTTAGTGTTTGCCTGATGGCGGCATACTTACAGTTTTCGATTAGACTGGCGATCAACGGTCGTACGGGGCCGCTAAACCCTGAAAGTCTTCAAAAGACACTGTTCTGGCACAAAATGCCGCTCCGCCTGTAATGTCTGCCAGTTGTGCATCGCCGCGATCAGCGCTTGAATGATTGTTTGGTGAAGTCTTCCCACCCTCCTTGGTTCTGGATCAGGGTTCCGGATCAGGTCGACTCGCAGGGAGATGCGGCATGCCCACCCATCACGCTTTTACCTTCGGTGCGGCCCTCGAGCCGGCGGGTCAACTCGATACGAGCTTTGCATCCGCCGGTAAGGCATGGGTCGACTTTGCCGGCAGCCAGTGGAGCATGGTCAACGATGTTGTCGTCGACACCATGGGCCGACTGCTCGTGGCGGCCAAGGTAGGCATGAACGACACATCCTGCTATGGACTGGCCCGGCTACAGGCCAATGGTTCACCGGATCTGGGCTTTGGCACCCAGGGCAGTTTGACCGGGCAGTTCGAAGGCGGCTTTGAAGCCACAGGCAGCAAGGTTCAGGAACTGCCCGATGGGCGGATCCTGTTGTCCGGCCTGCAGTATGAAAGCCCCCATCGTACGCTGCCAGCCCTGGCGCGGTTTGATCAAGACGGACGTCCAGACCCGACCTTTGGCAATCAAGGCGTGCAGGTGGTGCGTCTGCCCGGCAATTTGTCCCGGGGGCTGCGCGACGACTGGTTACCTGCGGGGGTGCCTGGCGCCGAAGCCTGCGACACTCAGGTTCAGACCGACGGCCGCCTTCTCCTGCTGGCCAATCATCACTACGAACTCGCGGACCACGTGGGTATCCTGATCCGCCTTGAACCGGACGGAACACTGGATACCACGTTCAACGACCGCGGTTTTATCATGGTCCGCCACCTGCTGCTCAACACCTGGCTTGCCCGCTTGTTGCTGCAAAAGGACGGCAGGATCGTGGTGGCTGGCTCCATCGATCTACCGCAGGAAGGCTTGCTTGCACGCTATGACCGCGATGGGCAGCTGGACATCAGTTTTGCCGAACAGGGTTTTCTCAGTTTCCGCACCCAGGGCCGCAGCGCACAGGTCAGCCATGTCATCGAGCAGCCTGATGGACGCCTGCAGTGTTTTGGCAGCAGTCGCGACCCCATGCACTGCCTGATGCTGAATGTGCGTAGCGATGGCCGGCCTGACAGTCATTGCAATAGCGGACGTGCGCAGGTGCTAGAAATCGGCCGCACCCCCAGCCAATGGACTGCAGCCACTGCTTGCCCCGATGGTCGGGTACTGAGCGCAGGTTCGACCATCGGCGGGATTGAAGGGGATTTCATTCTGGCGCGCTACCTGCCGAACGGACAGCTGGATCGCGGCTTCGGCAGGGGTAAAGGCTGGGTCCGCACCCGTTTGGGGCGCAGCCAGGACACGGCAACCTCGGTGGCGCTGCAGGGGGACCTGCGGATTGTGGTTGGAGGGCACTCTCTGGACGGTCGCCATCGTGCCGTACTGGTGCGCTATCTGGGCTAACGCTTGCTATCCACGTGCAGCAATAATAATCAAGAACTTGATCTTCAAGGAGTGTTACGGCAAGTTGCGCGCTTCTTAAACAAAGGAGCAACCGATGTCCGGCTCAATGGCCCAGGCGTTTGCACATAATTTCCTCGGGCATTCACCACGCTGGTACAAGGCGACCATTCTCGCGTTCCTGATTCTCAACCCCCTGGTGCTGTGGACCGCAGGTCCGGTGGCGGCCGGCTGGTTGCTGGTGGCGGAGTTCATTTTCACCTTGGCCATGGCCCTTAAATGCTACCCGCTGATGCCGGGCGGCCTGTTGATGGTTGAAGCGCTGCTGTTGCGCATGACCACGCCACAGGCCCTGTACGACGAGTTGCTGCACAACTTCCCGGTGATCCTGCTGCTGATGTTCATGGTGGCAGGCATTTACTTCATGAAGGACCTGTTGCTGTTCCTGTTTTCCCGACTGCTGCTGGGGGTTCGCTCCAAGGCCATGCTGGGCCTGATGTTCTGTTTCCTCTCGGCCTTCCTGTCGGCGTTTCTCGATGCCTTGACGGTCACCGCCGTGATTATCAGCGCCGCCGTTGGGTTCTACTCGGTGTATCACCGCGTGGCCTCGGGCAATGACCCACGCCAGGACAGCGAGTTCAGCAACGACGACAACCTGCCGGTGCTGCATCACGAAGACCTGGAACAGTTCCGCTCGTTCCTGCGCAGCCTGTTGATGCATGGTGCGGTGGGCACGGCACTGGGTGGCGTCTGCACCCTGGTCGGGGAGCCGCAGAACCTGCTGATCGGCCATGAAATGGGCTGGCACTTCGCGGACTTCTTCCTCAAGGTCGCACCCGTCTCGCTACCGGTGCTGGTGGCTGGCCTGGTGACCTGTGTCTTGCTGGAGAAACTGCGCTGGTTTGGTTACGGCACCCTGCTGCCGGACAACGTCCGCGCCGTGCTGGCCAACTATGCCGCGCAAGACAACGCAGAGCGCACGTCCCGCCAGCGTGCCGCACTGCTGGTGCAAGGTGCGGCGGCGCTGGTTCTGATTGCCGGCCTGGCATTGCACATTGCCGAGGTCGGGTTGATCGGCCTGATGGTGATCGTGCTGATTACCTCGTTTACCGGCATCACCGATGAACATCGGGTCGGCAACGCGTTCAAGGACGCCATGCCGTTCACTGCCTTGCTGGTAGTGTTCTTCGCCGTGGTGGCGGTGATCCATGACCAGCAACTGTTTACCCCGCTGATTCACTGGGTACTGAGCCTGCCCGCCGATCAGCAGCCAGGCATGCTGTTCATCGCCAACGGCGTGCTGTCGGCCATCAGCGACAACGTCTTCGTGGCCACCATCTACATCACCGAGGTCAAGCAGGCGTTCCTCTCCGGTCATATGAGCCGTGAGCACTTCGAAACCCTGGCGATTGCCATCAACACCGGCACCAACCTGCCCAGCGTCGCGACGCCCAATGGTCAGGCGGCGTTTCTGTTCTTGCTGACCTCGGCCATCGCCCCGCTGATTCGCCTTTCATACGGGCGCATGGTGTGGATGGCGCTGCCGTACACCATCGTGATGGGGCTTCTGGGTTGGTATGGGGTGAGCTACTGGTTGTAATCGGTGCAGGCCCGTGTCAGGCACGCACCTGCACGGGCCTTCGTTGATGTACGCCTGAACGTGACGCGGCGGCTGTCAGGCCGCCATTTCGAATACCTTCGTGCCGACTGGACGCAGATCGCCGTACGGCCTCATCCCAGGCTGTGCCAGACGCGACCGTCGCGTGCCAGCAACTCATCGGCGGCACTCGGGCCATTCTCACCCGCGGCGTAGGTCTGAACCCCGGCCTCCTCCTTCCAGGCGTCGAGGAAGGGCTGCACCGCTCGCCAACCGTTCTCGATATTGTCGGCACGCTGGAACAGGGTCTGGTCGCCGGTCAGGCAGTCGTAGATCAAGGTCTCGTAGCCCGTGGAGGGCTGCATTTCGAAGTAATCCTTGTAGGCAAACCCAAGTTCGATATTGGCCATGTTCAGCGCAGGGCCAGGGCGCTTGGCCAAGAGGTCGAACCACATGCCTTCGTTGGGTTGAATCTGAATCCTGAGGTAAGTCGGTTGCAGCTCATCGACTTCCGTATCGCGAAACTGCGCGTAGGGCGCAGGCTTGAAGCAGATGGCAATTTCAGTGTCACGCACGCTCATGCGTTTGCCGGTGCGCAGGTAGAACGGCACGCCCACCCATCGCCAGTTGTCGATCATGACCTTGAGCGCTACGAAGGTTTCCGTGGTGCTGTCGGCCGCAACATTGGGCTCTTCACGATACCCAGGCAACGGTTTTCCGGCGATCTGGCCGGCGGTGTATTGACCGCGCACCGAATTGGCTCGCGCCTCTTCAATGGGCCACGGACGGATCGCCCCGACCACCTTGGCCTTTTCACCGCGTACCGCATCGGCACCAAAAGCCGCGGGCGGCTCCATGGCGACCATGGCCAGTAACTGGAACAGGTGATTGGGCACCATATCGCGCAACGCGCCCGTGTGTTCGTAGAAACTGCCGCGAGTTTCGACCCCCACGGTTTCAGCCGCGGTGATCTGTACGTGATCGATGTAATGGTTGTTCCAGAACGCTTCGAACAGGCTGTTGGAGAACCGGCTGACCAGGATGTTCTGCACGGTTTCCTTGCCCAGGTAGTGGTCGATCCGGTAGATCTGCTTTTCGGTCATGACCTTGAGCAAACACGCGTTCAAGGCTTCGGCCGTTGGCAGATCGGAGCCAAAGGGCTTTTCCACCACCACCCGGCGGAAGGCCTCCGCGCCCTCCACCAACAGCCCGGCCGAAGCGAGCCGGCGCACCACTTCACTGAAGAAACGCGGCGCGGTCGCGAGGTAGAACACCGCGTTGCCCGTGCCGCTTTCGGCGATTTTCGCTGCCAGCGCCTGGTAAGTGCTGTCATCCAGAAAGTCGCCCTGGACGTAGCTGACGCCCTGAGCCAGTTTGGCCCAGAGCTCAGGGTCCAGGGTGTCGTGATGGCTACCCACCTTGTTGGCCGCTTCGTCGCGAATGAAGTCTTCGAGTTTTTTCGCAAAGTCCGCATCGCTGATGGCGTTATGGTCGACTCCGATGATCCGCATTCCGTCCCCCAGCAACCCGTCACGACGCAGGTTGTACAGCGCCGGCATCAGCAGGCGCTTGACCAGATCGCCATGGGCACCGAACAGAAACAGCGTGGTCGGTGGTGCCGGTTGTGCCTTGGACTTCCTGCGGATCGAGGTCATTTTTTCGGGGTCTCGACATGGCCGCCAAAGCCGAAGCGCATGGCCGACAGGATCTTGTCGCCATAGGCGCCTTGCTGGCGCGAGCGGTAACGGGAAAACAGCGAGCTGGAGAGCACCGGCACCGGCACCGCTTGCTCCATGGCCGCTTCGATGGTCCAGCGACCTTCGCCACTGTCCGCCACGGAACCGGAGTAACCGTCCAGTTTTGGATCGCTGGCCAGGGCATCGGCGGTCAGGTCCAGCAACCAGGACGAGACGACGCTGCCACGGCGCCAGACTTCGGCAATATCGGCCACGTTGAGATCAAAACGCTGGTCCTCCGGCAGGATTTCCGACGCCTTGGTCTTGAGGATGTCGAAGCCTTCGGCAAACGCCTGCATCATGCCGTACTCGATGCCATTGTGGATCATCTTCACAA
The DNA here is from genome assembly GCF_900187535.1 of Pseudomonas sp. Irchel s3a18. Lineage (NCBI taxonomy): Bacteria > Pseudomonadati > Pseudomonadota > Gammaproteobacteria > Pseudomonadales > Pseudomonadaceae > Pseudomonas > Pseudomonas sp. Irchel s3a18. The sequence continues at coordinate 404,784 of NZ_FYDV01000001.1, forward strand.
AGTGCCCGGAACCTGCAGGGCCGGCGTGGATGTAGCCACGTTCAGCGCGATCATCCTCGGCCACCCGATCCTTGGTTCGTGGAATATCGCCCATGCCCGGGGCCAGTGCGGCAAACAACGGGTCCAGTCGCTTAACTTCGTCAGCGTCGCCGCCGATCATCATGCAGTAGCCCCGCTCCAGGCCCCAGACGCCACCGGACGTGCCCACGTCGATGTACTTCAGGCCTTTTTCCGCCAGCGCCTTGGCACGGCGGATATCGTCCTTGTAGAAGGTGTTGCCGCCGTCGATGATCACATCGCCTGCCTCCAGCAACGTGCTCAAGGTATCGATGGTGTCTTCGGTCGGCGCGCCGGCAGGCAGCATGACCCAGACCGCTCGGGGTTTATCCAGTGCTGCGACCAGCTTCGGCAAGTCGGCGACGCCAGTAGCGCCCTCTTGCCCGAGGGTATCAACGAATGCGGTATTGCGGTCATAGACCACAGTGCTGTGCCCGTTGAGCATCAGGCGCCGCGCAATGTTGCCGCCCATGCGGCCCAGTCCAATAATCCCCAATTGCATGTGCTGATGCTCCTTAACTACAAAAAATGGTGTGCCAATGGTTATAGCGCAGTGAGCCTGGTGAAGCTTAGTCCAGTGCGCTTCCACATAGTTTCCGGGCATTTTGCCCTAACTATAGGGATAACGTCCGCAACGTTGGCGAAGACACAGGGACAACAAAAAATAAAAAAGTTCCATTCAGGGCCGAAAGAAATCAAAATCGGTGCCGTTCGTGGCCCGGACCTGATTGCTGAACGGTTCGGCCACTGTTGTGAAACGCCATTTGCGAGGTGAGCAATGGGCTCAGTAATAAACGCACTGCCTCCACAGACCCTTTACGTCACTGTTCGTCGCGACGAACTGCGCCAACTCAAGGCCGAACGCGAGCAGATGCGCAACGAGATCGCCCATCTGCAACAGCGCTTGCAGGCACTGACTGGCAACCAGCCATGCCCCCCTGCAGCGGTCCGCGCACTGGATTGATTGTCTCGCCACAACGCGCCTGCCACCCAAGCAGCAGGCGCAAACACGGACAGTCAGGCTGCTCCTCCCTCGTGAGATTGTCGGTGCCGGGACGTCAAAAAGTACTTTGCGCAAGCACGGTTGTTTTGGACTGAGATACATCCCGAGGGGTGAGCGAGATAAACCTGGGCTATTCCGGGAAAGGCTGGCACAGATCGGGATGGTTCGTGAAATAGAGTTGCAGCCCGCGCAATAAGAGACACCCCGTCCAGCCCTCAGTAAGCGGGGCAAACATACAACCTGACGGCGCGCAATCTCGTCCTTTCGAACAGCCTTGACGATCTTGTAAATCCACTGAAGTGACACGGCGTATTTGCGCGCCGAGGCAGCTGGCACTGATCGCAGATCGCCTGAAACTCCAGCACCCCAGACGTGAGCTTGCCTGTGCTTGTAGAAGCCATGGCCATACCCTTCGGCGTAGACAGCACGATATGAATCGACTGATTGATATCGCGCAGGCCATCGACAACCTCTCCCGGAGTTCCGAGGGCGGGCTACCAGTGCGCGACGGTGATGCGGGTGTAGGGAACGTCGTCATGCGCAACGAGCCGGGCGGCGGCTTTTGATCGAGCTCAAAGAGGATGGGGAAAGTTTATACGCGGCGAAAAAGCCTGTTATCCGGGCGCAAAGCATCGTAATTTACGCGCCATGACTACAAGGACGTTTCGGGGTGTAAGTGGGAGCTTATCGTCTGCTGTTGGTCGTTTTGGTGGCCGTTTCTCATATGGGCAAGACGTTTGCGGGGCTAAACCCCGGCGTGGTTGCCGTGATTTCCTTCCTGATCATCAGCGGTTTCGTGATGACCTCGCTCATCGATCGAAACTACAAGGCGCCGGAGAAAATCGGCCTGTTCTACATGGACAGGGCCTTGAGGCTTTACCCCTAGTTCCTGTTCTACTTCTTCACCTCTTGCGCGGTGATCTATTTCCTCCTGCCTGGCACGCCGCAAGCAGCCGATCTGACGCTCAAGAACATCGCCGCGAGCCTCCCTATCGTGCCCCTTGGTTTCTACATGTTCGGGGCCGCCGGGGCGGAGATCCTGCCGCCGGCTTGGTCGCTGGGGCTTGAGATGTGTTTCTACCTGGTAATTCCTTTTCTGATCATCTTCAAAGCGCAGGGCGTTGCGTTTACCCTGTCTGTCGTCGTTTTCATGGCTGCGTGCCTTGGCTACATAAACACCGACCTGTACGGCTACCGGCTATTGCCGGGCGTCCTGTTCATGTTCCTGTGCGGCAGCTACCTGTACAAACCACAGGCGAAGGGTCTAGCGATCGCTGCCGGTACCGCCATGGCGGCGGCATTGATGTTCGCGGCGATCATGGCCGGTTGGATTGAGCGTCGGCCGTTCAATGCCGAGGTGACCGCCGGCATAGCACTGGGCGTGCCCGCCGTGTACCTACTGACGAAACTCAAGTTTCACCGGGTTGACGAGTTTCTCGGGAACATCAGCTACGGCGTCTTCCTGAATCACTTTGTGGTGATGTGCTTCCTGCGCGCCTTTTGGCCGGTTGCCTACGATGGGCATATCGTTGCAACAGTGCTGACCCTGTCGTTCCTGCTGAGCGGTGTGTCGTACTACTACGTTGAGCGGCCGGCCTTGAAACTTCGTCATGCGCTTCGGGCTGGCGTGAAGTATGGCGTGGGTCAACCGCTGGGCCGCGAAACAACGGCTTAGTGCGAGTGGTGGTTGGCGTTTCCGCCAGCGTCCATGAGGGTTCCGCCCGCGTTGACGTAGTCGCTAACTTCGTCCGTAACCGGGGGCGGCGCCTCGCACAACTAACAAAGTTTTCACATCGGCTTCGCGATACTTCTGAACCAATGGCGCTCGTTTTATGAGCGCTTTTGTGTCGCTGGCGTTCGCAATCCCCCCAGCGGTTGTAGTCATGAATCGGCTGGAGCGCTGAATGGCGATGTTTAAACGCAGCAGTACGCCTGCGAAAGGTTTCGACTGGGCTGGCCTGGGCTGGCTGTTCCTGTTCTTCTGGTATTTTTCCGGCATTACCCAACTGCTCATCCTGTTGACCGGCACCTCGGGGTTCTCGGGCTTCCGCCAGGCCTTCGTAATGAGCACCCTCTGGCTCGCACCGATGCTGCTGTTCCCGGCCCGCACCCGCCTGCTGGCGGCCGTGATCGGTGCGGTGCTCTGGGCCTGCTCGATGGCCAGCCTGGGCTACTTCTTCATTTACCAGCAGGAATTCTCGCAAAGCGTCATCTTCATCATGTTCGAGTCGAACATCTCTGAAGCGGGCGAATACATGACGCAGTATTTTGCCTGGTGGATGGTCCTGGCCTTCCTGGCCCATACCGCGGTTGCCATGTTGCTGTGGACCCGTCTGCGCCCGGTGTATCTGCCTAGGGGCAAAGCCTTGCTGGCGGCCACTGCGATTCTGGTGGCGGTGATCGGTTATCCGCTGGTCAAGCAGACCGCACGCACCGGCAGCCTGGCCGCCGGCTACGAAAAATTCGAAACCCGCATCGAGCCGGCCGTGCCCTGGCAGATGCTGGTTGCCTACCGCCGCTACGGTGAAACACTGGCCAGCATGCAAGGCATGCTCGACAACGCCAGCCAGGTTCCCCCCCTGCATAACCTCAAGGATTCGCTGGCCGACCAGCCGGCGACCCTGGTGCTGGTGATCGGCGAATCCACCAACCGTCAGCGCATGAGCCTGTACGGCTATCCACGTGATACCACGCCGGAACTGGACAAGCTCAAGGATCAACTGGCGGTCTTCGACAACGTCATTACCCCGCGCCCCTACACCATCGAGGCGCTGCAACAGGTGCTGACCTTCGCCGACGAAGAGAACCCCGACCTGTACCTCAAGACGCCGTCGCTGGTCAGCATGATGAAACAGGCAGGCTACAAGACCTACTGGATCACCAACCAGCAGACCATGACCAAGCGCAACACCATGCTCACGACGTTTTCCGAGCAGGCGGATGAACAGGTCTACCTAAACAACAACCGCAACCAGAACGCTCGTCAATACGACGGTGACGTACTGGAGCCCTTTTCCAAGGCCCTGGCCGATGGCGCACCGCGCAAGTTCATCGTGGTGCATCTCTTGGGCACCCACATGAGCTACCAGTACCGCTACCCACCGAGCTATGACACGTTCAAGGATCGCCAGGGTGTTCCAAGCGGTGTGAGCGACGATCAGTTGCCGACCTACAACAGCTACGACAACGCCGTGCGCTACAACGACTTCGTGGTCTCGAGCCTGATCAAGGACTACGCCAAGACTGACCCGAACGGCTTCCTGTTGTACCTCTCCGACCACGGCGAAGACGTTTTCGACTCCCCGGGCCATGGCACGCTGGGGCGCAATGAGTCGAAACCGACCGCGCCGATGTACACCATTCCGTTCATGGCCTGGGCCTCGCCGAAATGGCGCGACACCCATGACTGGAACTTCGCGCAGGACCTGCAACGCCCGTACAGCAGTTCGCACCTGATCCATACCTGGGCAGACCTGGCAGGTTTGAGCTTCGATGAACTGGACCACAGCAAGAGCCTGGTCAGCGCCAGCTTCAAGCCTCGTCCGTTGTTGATCGGCAACCCCTATGAGCGCGAGCAACGGGCTCTGATCGACTTCAGCCTGATGAAACCCAAAGCCGCTGTCGCGCCTGCGGTGGTCAAACAGTAAGCACGCCAGGGGGCTGACTCCAGCCCCCCTTTTCCGCCTGTCGACGCCCAAGCAACATTCTGATACATATGCAGAATGGTAATTATTACTATTTAAGCTAAATCCCCCCGCCCTCCTTCGTCTTTGAGCAAACGGAATTTTCCATCGAAGACAAGGAGTCGGCTGCGATGTTCGCGCCTATCACCCGTTCCATGACCTTGACCCTGGGCCTGTGCAGTCTTGCCCTGTGCTCCACCGCCCACGCCGAGAGCGAACCAGACAAGTCACAAGAACTTGCCGCAAGACCGCTTGAGCTGGACCCCACCAACGTTTCAGCCCAAGGCCTTGGTACCACCACCGAAAACACCGACTCGTACACCACCGGCGCCATGAGCACCGCGACGCGCCTGAATCTTTCCATCAAGGAAACACCGCAGTCCGTATCGGTGGTGACGCGCCAACAGATGGACGACTTCAAACTCAACACCTTGTCCGAAGCCATGGGCCAGACCACCGGCATCGTGGTTCAGCACAATGACTCCGACCGGGTCAGCTATTCCTCGCGCGGCTACTCGATCAACAACTTCCAGATCGATGGCATGCTCAACACCTTTGGCCGCATGAAGTCCGACTCGGACACCATCATCTACGACCGCATCGAAGTCGTGCGCGGCGCCACCGGCCTGACCACCGGTGCCGGCGACCCTTCGGCCACCATCAACATGGTGCGCAAACGCCCGACACAGCAATGGGAAGCCAAGACCGGGGTCAGTGGTGGCAGCTACGACAATTACTACAGTTACGTGGATGTCGGCGGTCCACTGGCGTTCGATGGTCGCCTGCGGGGTCGCAGCGTGCTGGCCTACCGCGACAGCCAGTCCTTTCGCGATCACTACCAACTGCAGCGCGAAGTCGGCTACGGGATCCTCGAAGCCGACCTGACCGATGACACAGTGCTGGCAGTGGGTTACGACTATCAGGACAAACAGGTCCAGGGGACCTCCTGGGGCACGGTGCCGTACTGGAATTCCAATGGCGACAAGGCCAATCTGCCGCGCTCGACCAACATGGCGACGAAATGGAGTTCCTGGCCACTGAAAGACAAAACCGCCTTTGCCAACCTGGACCAGAACCTGGGTAACGGCTGGCACATGAAAGCCGCCTATACCCATCGCGAAAGCGACACCGATGGCAAGGTCTACTACGGTGGTAGCGGGTTCCCCAATGACGATCGCAGCGGCATGACCGCCTACCGCGGTCACATGAAGGGCGAACAGAAAATGGAAGTCTACGACTTCAACTTCGCCGGCCCCTATCAGTTGCTGGGGCGCGAACATGAGTTGATGATCGGTTACGGCGAAGCCGAGCGCAGCGCAAGCAACCCCTACCTGGTGGAAGACCCGACGCCCCCAGACTACAACAACATTGCTGACTGGAAGTACATGGGCAACATCGCCAAGTTCCGGGACACCGACACCGGCATCGAAGGCTCGAACGACAGCACGCGGCAGAAGGCCGGCTACCTGGCCACGCGCCTGAGCCTGACCGACCAGTGGCACGCCGTGCTGGGCAGCCGTTACGGCAGCTGGAAAACCAGCAGCAATTACTATTCATTCGACGACAACTACCAGCGTATTGGCAACGACCACAGCAGCCAGGAACAAAACGACATATTCACCCCTTATGCCGGGTTGCTGTACGACATCACCCCCGAGTACACCGCGTACGTCAGCTACACCGATATCTTCAAGCCCCAGACCGAACGTGACACCAGTCATAAGTACCTGGACCCCATCGTCGGCAAAAACTATGAGCTGGGCCTCAAGGGCAGTTTGCTGGAGGAACGCCTGAACCTCGCCACCGCGGTGTTCTGGAGCAAGCAGGACAACGTGGCCGAACGGGATGATTCGGTACCGCCGGATCCGGTCACCAATGAAGAGTTCTTCACGTCAGGCGGCAAGGGCAACAAAGTCCAGGGGTTCGAAGCCGAGGTGTCCGGCGAAGTGATGCCAGGCTGGAACATGACCGCTGGCTACACCTATACCCACTCGGTGAATGGCGAGGACAAACGCAACAACACCGAACAACCGTTGAACATGCTGCGTCTATCGACAGCCTATCGGTTGTCGGGTGACTGGCAGGCGCTGACGGTCGGTGGTGCGGTGAACTGGCAGAGCGATATCTACGACATGGCGAACCGTCCGGTCGGCCTCGATGCCGACGGTGACATCGTGACGCAGAAAACCCGAATCGAGCAAGGGGCCTACTCCGTGGTGAAGCTCATGTCGCGCTACGAGATCGACAAGCACCTCAGTGCCTCGCTGAACGTCAACAACCTGTTCGACGAGAAGTACTACGACAAAGTCGGCTTCTACAACGGCGTGTTCTGGGGCGACCCGCGCACGGTCACCTTGAGCCTGGACTGGAAACTCTGACCGCCTGTGTAGGAGCGAGCCTGCTCGCGAAGGACGTCAACGATAACGCGCATTTTGCTGCATAAACGCGTCGTTCTTGAGCTCATCGCGAGCGCGCTCGCTCCTACAGTTGCAGTTTCATCTCTTTAACTGAACCGCATTGCGCTTCTACCGGGCGGCGTTGCGCGCTGTTAAAGCGCCTTGATCCAGAACAGCATGCGCCCATGGGCCGGGTCGAACATGCCGGCAGAAAAGCCAAACTTGCCATAGGCCGCTTGCGCCACGTCGTTACCTTCCAGCACTTCCAGGGTGATCTTGCAGCAGCCTCGCTGACGGGCAATGTCCTCGACCTTTTGCAGCATCTTCTGGCTCAGGCCCAGGCCGCGAAACTTGCCGACCACTGCTACGTCATGCACGTTGACCAACGGCCGGCAGGCGAACGTCGAGAATCCCTCAAAGCAGTTCACCAGCCCAGCGGGTTCGCCGTTGACGAACGCCAGGACGCTGAACGCATAAGGACGCTTGGCCAGTTCGGCAGGCAGCTGCTGCAGGACATCGGCAGCCAATGGCGAACCACCGCCCATGGGGTCTGTCGCATAGTGATCCAGCACCAGGCAGATCGCTTCGGCGTGTGTCGGATTACTATAACTGGCCTGGAGTACCAGGATTTCTGCGGATTCCATTTCCATCCTCGATCTGACGATCAATGTGCATCCCTGCGGGTATCGCTTGGGGCCAATGACATTAACGTGCCGTGCGGACCGGAACAACCATGAACTGGCCCCGCGCCACTGTTTTGTGCGCCAGTGGCCGATTCAATTCGAAGCGCCCCAGATCTGCGCCTCGGTCCAGCCCAGTTCGGCAAAATCCTCGGCCCTGAGGTGGGTCTCCCCGGCGCAAAAGAACTCATCCAGTTGCGGCGGTGCAACCGGGGTGCCACTGAGCATTGCATGCACCTGCCCACGATGGTGGATCTGGTGTTCGAACAGATGGGAGAGCATGCGCAGGCGCGTGTCCTGCTGGGGAACTTTTCGGGCGATGGTCACCCGCCGAGTGAGCCCGGCATCCCTGAGCTGCTCGCAATAAGCGATCAGGCGCAGATCAACCTGGTGTTGTTCGCGCATCAGTTCGGCGCTGCTGGCAAAGGGCTCTTCATCCTGGAAAAACACATCGCACTGCGGATGCGGCAGATCGCCACGCATCTCGCGCTCAAGAGCGTCGACGTAGAACCAGTCGCACGTCAGGATGTGATTGAGGGTGGCCTTGATGCTCGGAAAAAAGCTCACCCTCCGGGCCTCGAAATCGCTCTGGCTCAGTTGGGCGCAGGCCTTGCCCAGACGGTGATTGGCCCAGGCGTTCTGGTAGGCCATGGTCAACAAATGATGGGACAGCGGCTGCTTCATGATGTCTCCTCCCGCGTTTCACCGCACCGCGAAACGCTGCAACTGCATTTCCTTCAGGCGACTGAGGGTGCGGCGAAACGCAAACTCCAGGTAGCCCTCGGTATAGAGCGCATCCATCGGCACCTGCGCCTCAAGATACAACGGCACCTTGCGGTCGTAACATTCGTCGACCAGCGCAATGAATCGCCGCACGCTGTCGTCGTGTACCGACAACTGCGGCAGCTCACGGTCACCGGCGTCCACGCGTTCGCTGCCGTCCTCGGTGCCGCGGGCAATGCGGCCGGGGCGCTGCCGAGCGCTGAGGTTGGGGACGTCGCTGATCAGCATGGCGCTGTAGCGATCACACAAGGCCATGAAATCCATCGCCGCGAACGGCTGTTCGCAGACATCGGCATAGCGGCACCAGAGCACGCTGTCAGTGGCCTTGACCACCGCCAGCGAGCGATAACCCAGCATGACCGGTTCGCTGGACATCGGCTGGTCGTGTGCCAATTGCCGGAAGACCTCATCCATGACACTCGGGCATTCGGGGGCCCGGACCCAATAGCGTTGCAGGCCGGCGCCGGGGTGCAATCGATGGTCCTCACCGCCATCCACCGCCACCACCTCCAGATGGTTCTTGATCGCGACGATGGCCGGCAAAAAGCGCTCGCGGTTGAAGCCGTCCGCGTACAGCTGTTCCGGTGGTTGATTGGAGGTGCAGACCATCACCACGCCTTCATCGAACATCACCTGGAACAACCGCCCCAGGATCAGGGCATCGCCGATGTCGCTGACGAACAACTCGTCGAAACACAGCACCCGCACTTCCTCGCTCAATTCGCGGGCCAGCGCCCGCAGCGGGTCGGCAGTACCGGTCAGTTGAAACGAGCGCTGGTGCACCCAGCCCATGAAGTGATGAAAGTGCTGGCGCCGGGCAGGCACGCGCAAGGTCTGGTAGAACTGATCCATCAACCAGGTCTTGCCCCGCCCCACTGGCCCCCAGAGATAGACCCCGCTGATTGGCGTCAGGCCCTGGTGCAGGTCTTCGTGGCTCTGCTGCAACACCCGGACCGCATGCTCTTGTGCCGCATCCGGGACAAAATGGTTTTCAGTGAGCGCGTGCTGGTAGGCACTGAGGGGCGAATCAAAGGTCATAGCGGCCCGTTTCGACAGTCAAAGGCCCCAGTATGGCACGTCCGTGGGTGGAGTCCGGTAATCACTCCCACGCCCGGACGCAGGAGTGATCATCCCGAGGGTTAACGGTCTACCTTGTGCCTGGCCGCGTACAGGCACAGCATCTCCATGGCCAGGGTTGCCGCGGCCAGTGAGGTGATTTCGGCGCTATCGTAGGCCGGAGCGACTTCCACCACATCCATGCCCACCAGGTTGATCCCGCGCAGCCCGCCGAGAATTTCCAGGGCCTGCACCGTGCTCAAGCCGCCGCACACCGGCGTGCCGGTGCCCGGGGCAAAGGCCGGGTCCAGACAGTCAATGTCGAAGGTCAGGTACACCGGGTTGTCACCGACCCGGGCGCGGATCGCTTCGATAATCGCGTCGCACCCGCGCCGATGCACCTGCCGGGCATCCAGCACCTCGAAGCCCTGATGATCGTCATTGGTGGTGCGCAGGCCGATCTGCACGGAGCGGGCGGGATCCACCAGCCCCTCCCTGGCGGCGTGCCAGAACATGGTGCCGTGATCGATACGCTTGCCCTCTTCGTCCGGCCAGGTGTCGCTGTGGGCATCGAAATGAATCAAGGACAACGCGCCATGTCGACGGGCATGGGCCTTGAGCAACGGATAGCTGATGAAATGGTCGCCGCCGAACGTCAGCATCGCGCACCCGGCGCCGAGTATTTTTTCGGCGTGGGCCTCGATGCTGTCCGGCACCGACTCCGGAACACCGGAGTCAAAATTGCAATCGCCATAGTCAATCACGGCCAGGTGGTCGAAAGGGTCGAACGTCCACGGCCAGTGGCGTTCCCAGGCAATCCCGGTGGATGCCGCGCGAATCCCCCGCGGTCCGAAACGTGCACCGGGACGGTTGCTGGTGGCGGTGTCGAACGGCACACCGCTGACCACCACGTCGACACCGCGCAGGTCACGGCTATAACGCCGGCGCATGAAGCTGGTGATACCGGCATAGGTGCTTTCAGCGGCGGTCCCGTACAGGCTGTCGCGGGTCATGGCCTGGTCGTTCAGTTCAGAGATGTCCATCAAGCATTCCTGGTTATTGGCGGCTACGGAAAGTGGTCCACAGGCGGGTGCGCTGGCGCATGTCCTTGAGGCTCATGCTGCGGTCGGCGTACAGGCGGCCGCGCACATCGGCAGGCGGATAAATGTCGGGGTCGTTGCGCACGGCGGCATCAACCAGGGGCGTCGCGGCCTGGTTGGCCGAGGCAAAGAACAGGGTGTTGGTCAGCGCGGCCACGGATTCGGGGCGCAACATGAATTCAATGAACACCTGCGCGGCCTCGGGGTGCGGCGCATCCGCCGGGATCGCCAAGTTGTCCTGCCACACCAGGGTGCCCTCCCTGGGAATGCGATAGGCCACTTCAAAGGGTTTGTTGGCCTTGCGTGCCTGATCGGCGGCCAGGCTGGCATCACCGTTGTACGTCAGCGCCAGGCACGCGCTGCCGTTGGCCAGGTCGTTGATCTGGCGACCGCTGGCGACGTACAGCACCGAAGGCTGCAATTGATGCAACAAGGCTTCGGCGGCCGCCAGATCGTTTTTATTGGTGCTGTACGGATCCTTGCCCAGGTAATGCAACGCGAGGCCGATGACTTCCTGGGGCGAATCGATGATCGCGATGCCGCAGTCCTTCAGCTTGCTGGCGTATTCGGGCTTGAACAGCAGGTCCAGGCTGTTCAGCGGCACGCCCGGCAGACGTTGGGTCACGGCCTCGACATTCATCCCCAGGCCCAGGGTGCCCCAGGTATAGGGCACGCCATAACGGTTACCCGGGTCGACGGCGGCGAGTTTTTCCAGCAGGTCCGGATCAAGGTTCGCGTAGCCTTTGAGCGTGTCCAGGGGGATCGGCTTCAGCGCCCCGGCCGCCAGTCCACGGGCCAGCACACTGGAAGATGGCACCACCACGTCATAGCCGCTGCCGCCGGTGAGCAATTTGGTTTCCAGGACTTCCGGGGTGTCAAAGGTGTCGTACCGCACACGAATCCCGGTTTCCTGCTCGAAGCGTTGCAGGGCTTGCGGCGCGACATAGTCAGCCCAGCTGTAGAGATTGAGCACTTTTTCCTGCGCCTGCGCCGGGAAGGCCAGGGCCAGCACCAATGCGGGGAATACGAACCTGATCGCCGTAGCCATGACAAGCACCTGAGTCATTGAGGTGCCTGCAGCTTGCCGTGGAAGATACATTGCTGGAATATTAAGTTTATTATCCTGACTTTATTCAGGAGTAATGTTTGATGCTCGGTCAACTCCACGATCTGGACCTGCACCTGCTGCGCCTGTTCGCCAGCGTCGTTGAATGCGGCGGTTTCAGTGCCGCCCAAGGTGAACTGGGGTTGAGCCAGTCAAGCATCAGCCAGCAAATGGCCAAGCTGGAAACCCGCCTCGGCTATCGCGTGTGCAGCCGTGGCAAAGGCGGTTTCAAGCTCACGCCCAAGGGCGAGCAGTTGCTACTGGCGACTCGCGGGCTGTTCCAGTCCATCGAGGCGTTCCGGCATCAGTCCAACGGCGTCGCCGGCCGGCTGATCGGCGAAGTGCGCCTGGGGCTGTCCGAGGCCCTGGATCAATCGGTGTTGCAACAGGTGGCCGAGGCCATCAGGCGTTTTCGTGAGCGCGATGAATCGGTGCGCATCGAGCTGATCAGCGCCATGCCCGGTGAGATGGAGCGCTTGCTATTGCAGCAACGCCTGGACCTGGCCATCGGTTACTTTTCCCAAGTGCAAAGCGCCTTCGACTACCGTCCGTTGTTCAGTGAGCCCCAGCACCTGTACTGCGCGACCGGGCACCCGCTGTTCCACGATCCGGCTCCGGATGCCGAGGCCATGGGCAACACCGACCTGGTGGACCACCCTTACCGCTTCCTGCGCAATGACGAACCGCTGCACAGCAAGCGCAGTTCGGCGCGCTCGGAACAGGTCGAAGGCACCCTCGCCTTCATTCTGTCGGGCAAACACATTGGCTACCTGCCCGAGCATGTCGCCCGTTCGTGGGAAAACAGCGGCTTGCTCAAGGCCATCGGCCAGCCGGCGCTGAGCTTTGAGGTGACGTTCCACCTGGCCCGACACCGCGCCCAGGTGCCGGGGGATGCGCAGCGAGCGTTCGAGGAGGATCTGCTGGCGGCGTTCAAACTGCCACGCAGTCACCCCTAACAGGGGTTCATGAGTCACGGTAATCCCGGTATCTCCAATAACTTTCAATGCTTTAGACGTTTGTCGCTTTAGGCGGCAGTGCCTTTCTGGCATCCTGCGCCTCCATTTTCTGACCTGGCCTAATTGGCACCCTCCCCGTGACCTCATCTGACCACTCGAAAACTGCCCCGCGTTCCGACCTGATTTACGGTCTCTACGATCGCCCGCACCTCACCGCAACGGTCTTTGCCGCCTTGCAACATGTGCTGGCGAGCTTCGTCGGGATCATCACCCCCACCCTGATCATGGGCAGCGCCCTGGGCCTGCACAGCGAAATTCCGTACCTGATCAGCATGGCGTTGTTCGTTTCCGGCCTGGGCACCTTCGTCCAGGCGCGACGCTTTGGCCCGATCGGGTCCGGTCTGTTGTGCCTGCAAGGCACCAGTTTTTCGTTCATCAGCGTGATCCTCAGTGCCGGCTTCATGGTCAAGGCCCGGGGCGGCGGCACCGATGAGATCCTCTCGACGATTTTCGGCGTGTGCTTCTTCGCCGCCTTCATCGAAGTGGTGCTCAGCCAGTTTATCGGCAAGCTGCGGATGCTGATTACCCCGGTGGTGACCGGCACCATCATCACCCTGATGGGGCTGTCGTTGATCAAGGTAGCCATGACCGACATCGCCGGCGGCTTCGGCGCGCCGGACCTGGGCGGCGCCCACCACTTGGCCCTGGCGGCGTTGGTACTGGGGGTGATCGTGGTGCTCAACCGGGTCGATGTGCCCTTCCTGAGGCTGGGGGCCATTGTGATCGGGCTGACCCTGGGTTACCTGCTCGCCTGGCTAATGGGCGATGTCGATTTCGCCACCATGACCGACGTCCCGCTGATGAGCGTGCCGGTGCCCTTCAAGTACGGCTTCAACTTTGACTGGGTGGCGTTCATTCCGGTGGCGGTGATCTTCCTGGTTTCACCCCTGGAAGCCGCGGGCGATTTGACGGCCAACTCGATGATTTCCCAGCAACCGGTCAAGGGTCCGATCTACATTCGCCGGATCAAGTCCGGCCTGCTGGCCGACGGTCTCAACTCAGCGATGGCCGCCGTGTTCAACAGCATGCCCATGGTGACCTTCGCCCAGAACAACGGGGTCATCCAGCTCACGGGCGTGGCCAGCCGTTATGTGGCGTTCTTCATTGCCGGCCTGCTGGTGCTGCTGGGGTTGTTCCCGATGATTGGCGCGGTGCTGCAACTGATGCCCAAGCCGGTACTCGGCGGCGCGGAGTTGGTGATGTTCGGCACGGTGGCCGTCGCCGGGATCAAGATCCTCGCCGAGGCCGGGCTGCATCGTCGCAACATGCTGATCGTGGCGATCTCACTGGGTATGGGCCTGGGCGTCGCGGCCGTGCCGGAAGTGCTGCGCGAGCTGCCCAAGGCATTGCACAACATCTTCGAGTCGCCGATCACCGTGGGCGCGTTATGCGCTATCGTGCTGAATATCTTTCTGCCCGAAGAGTTCATCGAGCTGGAAGAAGACGATTTCGACCCGGAAGCTTCGATCCTCCAGGTCATGGAGAATCCGGACGTCACGCCGCACGGGGGCACCCTCAAGCCGGGTGCGGCCTTTCAGGCGAACCGCTGATGCAGCTCAAGGGACGAGCCGCTGGCGGTTCGTCCCTTGTTTTCGAGAGTGCATCGATGCGCAGATTTCTCGTGATTGGCCTTTCCCTGTTGCTGCTCGGCCTGAGCGGCTGCGCCCTGCTCCCCAACCGTGATCCACTGGACATCAACGTGGTCGGCATAGAACCCTTGCCCAGCCAGGGCATGGAACTGCGCTTTGTGCTGAAACTGCGCGTACAGAACCCCAACGAAACCCCTGTCGACTATAACGGCATGGCCCTGAACCTTGAGGTCAATGGCCAGCCGCTGGCCTCGGGTGTGAGTGATCAACGGGGTTCGATCCCGCGTTTTTCCGAGGCGCTCATCAGCGTACCGGTGAGCGTTTCGGCATTCTCGGTGCTGCGTCAGACCCTGGGGCTGGACCCGACACAAACCCTCGACAAGCTGCCCTACGTACTGCGCGGAAAACTGGCCAGCGGCGTGTTCGGCACGATGCGCTTTGTCGACAGCGGCCAGTTGAGCATCGCCGGGCCCAATTCCGGGATCTGGTAGATTCAACGATACAGTCTACCGATCAGAGTGCGAGCGCCTCAGATAAACCGCACACCGGGTTTAGGCCGCTCGTCCACGGTCAACTCGAACACGTCCGGGCGCGCATAGTGCCCGACCACGTCGTAGTCGTAGCGGGCACGCACCAGTTCATCGGTGTCGATCTGTGCCGTCAGCAACCCTGCACCGCCTCGCAGTGGCCCGGCCAGTACATCGCCCATGGGGCCGACGATCACACTGCCACCGGCAATCAGCGGGCGATCGGCCGGCCAGTCGGCAATCTCCACACCCAGGTCGGCCGGTGATGGCTGCACCTGGCAGGCACTGACCACAAAGCAGCGGCCTTCATGGGCGATATGGCGCATGCTGACGTGCCACATCTCGCGCTCATCGACGGTGGGCGCGCACCAGACCTCGACGCCCTTGGCATACATCGCCGTGCGCAGCAGCGGCATCATGTTTTCCCAGCACACCACCGCGCCCACTCGTCCGACCTGGCTGTCGATCACCGGCAACGTCGAGCCATCGCCCTGCCCCCAGATCAGCCGTTCGGTACCGGTGGGCATCAGTTTGCGGTGCTTGGCCACCAACCCCGCCTGCGGCTCGAAATACAACGCCGTGCAATACAAGGTACTGCCCGAGCGTTCGATCACCCCCAGCACCAGGCTGGCACCGGTGCGCGTGCTGAAACCCGCCAGGGCCTCGGTTTCGACCCCTGGCACATCAATGGCGTTGGCAAAGTAACGGGCATAGGCCTCGCGCCCCTCCGGCAGCCGATAGCCCAGCCGGGTGCCGAAGCCTTCCCCCTTGGGATAGCCGCCGAGCAACGCTTCGGGCATGACCACCAAGCCGGCGCCGGATTCGATGATCGCCCGCTCATACGACAGGATCTGTTCCAGGGTCTCGCCCTTGCCCCCTGGCAACGAACCGATTTGCAGTGCAGCGACGATGGACTTTGGCATCACGGTAACTCCCGGGCATTGAGGTATTGCTCATTCTCCGGCCACCGTCGATCATCAATAAAGCCCAATCCAGTGCTGAATGATATGAGCCATATGAATATCGGTAACCTTGACCTCAACCTGCTCAAAGTCTTCGAAGCCCTGCACGACGAGTCCAGCGCCAGCCGTGCCGCACTGCGCCTGGGCGTCACCCAGTCGGCGGTGAGCGCCGCCTTGCGCCGGTTGCGCGAGGTCTACGCCGATCAGTTGTTCGTGCGGACCGGGCGCGGTCTGGCGCCGACGCTACGGGCCAACCAGTTGAAGCCGGTGGTCAGTGAGGCGCTGAACAAATGCCGGCAGAGCCTGGCCATGGTCGATCCGACTGCCCATCAGTACGAGGGTCGATCGGTGATCGTCGGGATGTCGGATGACTTCGAGATTGCCTATGGTCGACGGCTGATCGAGGAGATCGCCGAGCGAGCGCCCAAACTGCGGCTGATTTTCCGTCAGACCCACAGCCAGATCGTCGGCCAGGCCCTGATGGAGCGCAGCCTTGACCTGGCGATCACGGCCGGCGGCCTGAGCGAACGCTTGCTCAGCCGCCAGGTACTGGGGGAAGGCCGCTACCAGTGTCTGGTGGACCCCGCCAGCCTCGCGACCGGGCAGCAGCTCAGCCTCGACGAGTTTGTCGCGCGCGAACACATTCTGGTGTCATCAGGGGGCTTTATCGGCATCACCGACGAGGGTTTGGCGGGCCTGGGGTTGAGCCGGCGGGTGTGCGCATCGACCACCCATTTCGCGGCGCTGCCGTTCCTGCTCAAGGGCAGCCAGGCAGTGGCGACCATCCCGGCCCATGCCGCTCACAGCATCGCCTCGCTCAGCGGCCTGGCACTGCTGCCCTGCCCGCTGGATCTGCCGCGCTACCCGATTGAACTGGGTTGGCGCACCAACAACCAACTCGATCCGTTGCTGCTGAAAGTGCGCGAAGCGATAGTCGCCAGTTTTACCGACCACAACGCCTGATGACCGTCGCCAGCAAACCGGCCATTACTTGGCGGCCATCAACCGATTGACTTCGCTGCGCACCATGTTGGCGTATTCCGGCGGGGACATGGCGTCCAGTTCGGAGCGGACCCACTCGGCCCATTTGCCTTTGCGCTTGGAGCGCTCGCCGAACAAGCGGGCGGCCTCGCCCTTGGACTTGCCCAGGTTGGATTGCCAGAGGTCGAACAGACGGGATTTTTCATCTTCAAGCGCCGCGCGCTCGGCAAGGGGTTTGTCGGCCAGATTGAAGCTCATGGGAATTACCTGCGGCATAAAATAGGCGACATCTTACACTGTAGGCGGATTTCTCCAGAGATGGATTTCCCGGAGCATGGTGGGAACGGCTGCAACTTTTGCCTGACGCCTACACTCCATTGCTCACAGCCCCCCTTTACCTGCAGGAGTTACCCAATGGCTCGCACAAACGCCACGCAAGACGATCAAATCAAGGATCAGACCTTCAGTGAGCTGCAAGCGCTGATCGAGGAATCGGAGAAACTGCTCAAAAGCAGTGCATCACTGGTGGGCGAGGAAGCCGACAACCTGCGCGGGCAAATCGCACTCAAACTGCAACAGACCAGGGATGCCATGTCCAACGCGCGAGCGCGTACCCAGCCGGTGGTCGATGCGACCGAAACCTACATTGGCGGTCACCCTTGGCAAACCGTGGCCATCGCCGCCGGTTTCGGCCTGGTGGTCGGACTGCTGTTGGGACGTCGCTAACCCCCCTGAACAGCCGACTTAAAGTGAGCGCTGTCTGAGGTGGGAGCATCTGTCTTGATCACATGTCAGCTCTCGTCAAGCATGGGGCTTGCGAACACCTACCCTGTGGCGAGCGAGCTTGCTCGCCACGGGGCAGCTTCACTGCCCCGCCAGCTCCCGCAATTGCGCCAGCGTCTGCGCATCCAGCACGATGCCTTCAGCAGTAGCCCTGGCGCGCTCGCGATGGCGACGGTCCCCCGGCAAACGCCGCAGCCCGACCCCGTGCATCTGCCGCACCAGTTCCTCGCTACGCTCGGCGAACCCCTGCCCGGCAGCCTTGCTCGGGTCGATGACAATCAATAACTGGCCAGTCCACGGGGTTTTCGCCCCGGGATGGTTGGACCAGTCGAACTCGAACGAGAAGTTGCCACCGGTCAACGCGGCAGCCAGCAACTCAACCATCATCGACAGGGCCGAGCCTTTGTGCCCGCCAAAAGGCAGCAATGCGCCTCCCTCCAGGATCGCCTTGGGGTCAGTGGTTGGCTGACCGAGGCTGTCCACCCCCATGCCAGGTGGCAGGCGTTCGCCTTTGCGCGCAGCGATCTGCACATCACCGTGGGCAATGGCGCTGGTGGCCAGGTCGAACACAATGGGGTCGGCATTGGCCCTGGGCGCAGCGAAGGCGATCGGGTTGGTACCAAACAAGGGGCGATCCGCGCCGTGGGGCACGACACAGGTCATGCTGTTGACCACGCTCAGCGCGACCAGTCCCTCATAGGCGAATGGCTCGACATCCGGCCAGAGCGCTGCAAAGTGATGGGAGTTGCGAATCGCCATGACCGCGATCCCGGCACTGCGGGCTTTCTCCACCAGTAATGCGCGGCCGGCGGCCAGCGCCGGTTGGGCAAAACCGTTGCCGGCATCGACCCGGACAAAACCCGAGGCCACGTCTTCTACCACCGGCACCGCCTGGCCATTGACCCAACCGCTGTTGAGCGTCGACACATACCCGGGAATCCGGAATACCCCATGGCTGTGGGCGCCATCGCGCTCGGCACCGGCGCAGTTGGCGGCCAGCACCGAGGCGACCTCGGGGCGGGTGCCATGTCGGCGAAAGATCGAATCCAGAAGCTCAACCAACGCTTCATACGACAAGTGAGGCGAGGCTGCATTGACAGCATGATCGTGTGGCACAGACATCTGAAGCTCCAGAATTTTTATTGGAGGGGGCAACAGCGTTCGCGGGACCTTACCCGCGGATTAAACACCGTTTTGCGCGGCCACTGTCAACTTCCTTTGCGCCACTGCACCGCCAACAGGGCCCGGTCCCCGACTCGGTGATCCAGCCCTCGGCAAACCATCCCGGACGATCCCGCGAACACCACAAACGCCCGGTTTCATTGACCTTTTCTTCACTCCGACTCAGGATACTGCCCAGCCATGTCCTGACGTGGGGCTGGAGACGACAGAAAAACCCTTTCATTGATGTGCAATCGCCATGATCGCTGTTCTCGCCAGCTCACTGCGAAGGTTAGAATGTAAGAAATCAGGAAGCCTCAATGAGCGAAAAGCCCCTCTCGCAAGCAGAATTCGACGCCGTCACCGACGCCGCCGCGCATTGGTGCATGCGCCTGCACTCCAATGACTGCACCAGCGCCGAGCGTCAGGCGTTCGAGCAATGGCGTGCTGCCCACCCGCTGCATGCGTTCGAGTATGAAGCGATGCTGGAGATCTGGGAGGTGTCCGAGCACTTGCCGCGCGCGGAACACGTGCCGCACACCGCGCACCGGGCACCGCGCTCGGGTTGGCGGCCGCTGGCCGTAGCCGCTGCCGTCAGTCTGCTGGCCTTGCCGCTGGCCGCCTTCAGTGGCTGGCAAATGGGCTGGCTGCCCAATGCCTACGAGCATTTCGAAGCGCAGAACGCCTTGCGTACCGTGACCCTGAGTGACGGCAGCGAGGTGGAGTTGAACCTGGGCACCGAGCTGACCTACAGCAACTACAAGGATCAACGCCGAGTGACGCTGAAAAAGGGCGAAGCCTTTTTTCGCGTGACCCATGACACGCTGCACCCCTTTGTGGTCAAGGCCGCCGACGGGCAGGTTCGGGTGACCGGCACTCAGTTCAATGTCTGGAAATATCAGGATCAGGTTCGCGTGACGCTGGTGGAAGGCTCGGTACTGGTCACCAGCAATGACGCTCTTGGCGGTGACGGCCTGCATCTCGATCCGGGCATGCAGGCTCGCTACAAGGGCGGCGACTATCAACCGCAGATTAGCCAGACCTACGCCAATGACAACTCCCTGGCATGGCGCAACGGCAAGCTGGTCATCAACAACCTCGCCCTGAACGAGGCACTGCCCCTGATCAACCGCTACCTGAGTACTCCAGTGATGGTGGCGGACCACGCCACGGGCCTGATCCGCATCGGCGGGGTCTACAACATCAGCGAGCTGAAAACCCTCGTCCCGTCGCTGCCCAAAGTGCTCCCGGTTTACCTGACCCGCAACGAAGACGGCAACCCGGTGCTCAACTCCCTGCCTGCCCAACCTGCCAGACACTGAAAAGGCCGCACCCTTTCGGACCGCGGCCTGCTCCATTTCAGTTGGCCAGCCCCCTAGTGCGCCGCCACACTCCCAGCCCCCTCGACCGCCTCACGAATGGATTGCAGCCGGTAATGAGGATCGGCCTTGATCTGTTGCTCGGTGAACGGCAAGACACTCCATTGTTTCTTTGAAAACGCCAGGGTCTGGTCGCGAGCGTGCTCCGAGCCAGGGTCACTGGAAATCGAGAAGGCCAGCAATCCCTGGGCCTGGGGCCCCTGTTCGTCAAACGTCACTACCTGCAGGTAACTGGTGCCGCTGACCACCTCACGTTTGCCCGCCTCGCCCGGCACACTTTGCATGGCGTTGTAGACACCCAGTTCGGCCGGCCCGCCATGAATGGCAATGGCTTGCCCGCCACGACGGGTCACCTGGACATCTCCCCAGCGCTGGCGATCCGTCAGCCCCGCGCGTTGCATCTGCTCGATCGACGCCAGCATGGCCTGCCGTACCGCCCGCGCCACCTCGGGTCGCTCGATGTTCAGCCCGCGAGGGGTATGCAGCGGGTCTTTCGGGTCGAACGCCACACGCCAGACATCCGGGGCCTGCAGCAACACGTCCATGACATTCTGAAAGTGGACCAAACCCGCGCCGCTGCGCAGGTTGGCAGCCCGATCCCAGGCCTTGAGACTGGCGCACAGAGGGGCCAGGGTCACACTGTCAGCCCCCAGGCCAGCAGCGCACACCTGCAACAAGTCCGGCATGACCTGGCCGGCCAGGTAAACCTGGTTGTCCATGACCATGTGTTGCAGGTCCTCGACCTTCACCGGGCCGGCCTTGGCCAACTGCCCCAGATACTCCAGGGCAAAGCGGGTGCGCGGCCCCAGGGCTTGTCCGGACTGACTGATCAAAGGCGAGTAACCGGTCAGTGGCTGAGCCGGGTTAGCCATCCACGCCGAGTCATTGGAGTGCTGCACAAAGTCAGTGCGCAACAGCTGCGGTAGTTGGTCCGCGGCAAAAATTCCAGGTTGCGCGGCGTTTTTATCGACGTCCCAGGCGCAGGCACTGCGCGAACCATCCAGCACGATCATGGCCAGGCCCGCGCGGGGGTCGCTGCATTTTTCCAGCTTGTCGACGCCGACGTTGGGCACCACAGACAGGTTCATGTACAACGCCTGCCCCTGATCGTCCACCGCCAGGGTATTGACCCACGGCACCCCTTGAATCCTGTGCATGGACGTTTGCAGGTCCTTGAGGTTGCGGGCCTGGTTCATGGCATACCACTGCTCGAGCACGCGGTCGTTGTCGAGGTTGGCGTCGCGCAGGCTGTAGGCATACTGCTGATCCCAATCCAGCATGCCGGGCCATTGCACGACGGGGCCAAACACCGAGCTGTAGAGCACATGGGAGACTGACGCGAGCTGCCCATCGGCCTGCCTGGCCTTGACCGTAACCGTTTGCTGGCTCAATGGCAGGGATTTACCGTCGAGCAGATAACGAGTGGAGTCCTTCGGGTCGAGTTGCAGACGGTACAGCGTGAAATGCCTGGACGTGTCGACGGTGTGGGTCCATGCCAGGTGCTGGTTGAAGCCTATGTTGATCATCGGCAGTCCCGGCAACGCCGCGCCCATCACGTCCAGCTTGCCAGGGATGGTCAGGTGCATCTGGTAGAAACGCATGCCGCCGATCCACGGAAAATGCGGATTGGCCAGCAACATGCCGCGCCCATTGAAGGAGCGGTCCCGGCCAATGGCCACGGCGTTACTGCCGCGGTCCAACGCAAAGCGTTGCAGGCGCGTGGCGGCGACCTCGAAGGCCGCTCGGGCGCCCTGCTCCCGGGCGACAGCCTTGGGCGGCGCGGCACCGACCAGCGCTTCGGCAAACTGGCCGACGCCGCCTTCGACCAGCAGGCGTCGAGTCAGCTTGACCAGATCCAGTGCGGTAATCGGCCGGACCCAGTCCCCCTGGCACTGTTCGGGCAGACCTTGTGCGCTGCGCTCACGCAAATAGCGGTTGTACCCAGCCACATAGCCTTCAATCAGTTGCCGCACGGCCGGGGGTTGCGCCTGCCAGAAGCCAAACACCGCCTGGGGGCTGTTCAACCAACTGAAAAACACATCGCTGACGCCATTTTCCCGTTGTTCAAGGGTGAACTGCTGCGCGCCGAAATAACGTGAGCGCTCGCCGTTGACCGTCACCACTTCGTTGGCCAGCAGGCACAGATTGTCTTGAGCGTAGGCATAGCCAATCCCGTACCCCAGGCCACGCTCGTTCTCGGCCCGAATGTGTGGAACGCCAAAGCTGGTACGGCGAATATCGGCGCCGGTCTCGACCGTCTGAGTGAGTGCCTGAGCCGATACGCTGAGCCCCAGTAACCAACCTGCTAGGCACAACCTGGGCAACTGCCTGGAAATAATCACGCTGACTCCTGATGGCGAAGAACACAGTAGCCAGGACAGGCGAGCCGAAAGATGACGCTGCGGGGAACCAGCCCTGCCCTGGGAAGGACCACACAGGCGAAGAAGCGTAATGTGGCTTGCCATAGGAACGAATCAGCGGACAATAATTTAAAGCGCATCAGCCCGAAATGACGGCACTTGACCGGTGACTGAGGTGTTTTCGACAAAATTTCTACATTCAGGCCTTCATGATTTGTGCCGCTCGTTCGTCTTAATGACTAAAGGACGTTCAACACAATTTCCTGGACAGGTTCTGAAAAGGAGTTTTTTGCATGTACAACTCGCAATTACCAACGGATGGTAAAACCGCGCCAAAGGGTGTTTCTCTCAGACAGGATACCGGCGTATTCGCCAAAAGCACCGAACGCCAGAATAACGATTGCATCAGGCTGCTGCTTAAAAGCTACGGCCTGCGCACAAGCCTCATCCGCCTGAAAGTGATCGACGCGCTGCTGACTGCCGCCCAGGCAGGTCAGCCCGTGGGGGTGCGCGGGGTGCACAGCCACCTGCTGGAACTGGATATTCCCTTGTCCTTTTTAAGCGTGCGTGAAGTACTCAAGCGCCTGTGCAGTGAAGGCCTGATCGTCCTGAACCCCGACAAAAGCTACAGCCTGCATCCACAGGCTGAGGCCTTGCTGGAATCGCTCAGGGCTTGACCTTGCGGCGCATCACCCCGTTGATCACCACCACCAGCACCGCCACGGCGATGGCGACGTACTGGAACAGGGTTTCGCTGATGATCCCGGCATTCTGCAGATAAGACAGGCCAAGCATAATCCCCAGTACGGCCAGGGTGATCAGAAACGAGTATTTCAAACGTTGCGACTGGGTCATTGCGGGAGTCCTGAATCTGAAAATAGGTGTCCGGTGTGAATCCTGCTGCCCGCCACGTCCACACATTCGTTCGGGAGTGAACGGCAGCCAGCGGGCGCTCATGTTACATGCCTGTGAGGCATTTTGGCGCTATGGGTTCGAATCGAACTGTACTCGCCTGCCTCTGTCATGGGCGCCCCGCACCTGACAAATCTGTAATCCACGCCTCAGTTTCCTGACAGCACGGGCTGTTTAAGGTCTCGTCAAACCTGAAGCATCAGGGATGACGGGACTTTGTTATGCCTTCAACACCTTCAAGACGCTCTTTCATCAAAGGCCTCTCAGCCGGCAGTCTACTGGCGGGCGCGGGCCTGTGGCGACCGCCGGCCTGGGCCGTGACTGCCGACAATCAACCCTCCACGTTGCGCGGTAACCAGTTCGACCTGTGGATCGGCGAAGCACCGGTCAATTTCACAGGCACCCCGCGCACCGCCATGACCATCAACGGTGGCATTCCCGGCCCGTTGCTGCGCTGGCGCGAGGGCGACACCGTGACCATCCGCGTGCGCAACCGATTGCAGCAGGACACCTCGATTCATTGGCACGGGATCATCCTGCCGGCCAACATGGATGGCGTGCCAGGCCTGAGTTTCCAGGGCATCGCCCCCGACGGCCTCTACGAATACCGCTTCACGCTGCACCAGAACGGTACCTACTGGTACCACAGCCACTCGGGCCTTCAAGAGCAGGCCGGGGTCTATGGGCCGCTGGTGATCGACGCCCGCGAGCCGGAACCCTTCGAGTACGACCGCGACTACGTGGTGATGCTCAGCGACTGGAGCGACCAGGCCCCGGAACACCTGATGCACACCCTGAAAAAACAGTCCGACTACTACAACCGACACAAGCGCACCGTGGGCGACTTCATTGAGGACGTCAGCCGCGACGGCTGGGCGACCACGGTGGCAGACCGCACGATGTGGGCCGAAATGAAGATGAGCCCCACGGACCTGGCAGATGTCAGCGGCGTGACCTACCGCTACCTGATGAACGGCCAGACCCCGGAGACCAACTGGACCGGCACGTTCAAACCGGGAGAGAAACTGCGCCTGCGGCTGATCAACGGCTCGGCCATGAGTTACTTCGACGTGCGCCTGCCCGGTTTGAAAATGACTGTCGTCGCCGCCGACGGACAGTACGTGCAACCGGTCAGCGTCGATGAATTGCGGATTGCCGTGGCGGAGACCTATGACGTGATCGTCGAGCCGGGCAACGAGCGGGCCTACACCCTGTTTGCCCAGTCCATGGACCGCAGCGGTTTTGCCCGGGGCACCCTGGCCCTGAGCCAGGGGCTCAGCGCCGCAGTGCCCAGCCCCGACCCTCGACCGCTGATCAGCATGGCCGACATGGGCATGGATCATGGCGCGATGGCAGGCATGGACCATAGCCAGATGAGCGGCATGGACCACGGCAGCATGGCCGGCATGGGCAACGCCATGCAAACCCACCCGGCCTCGGAAACCGACAACCCGCTGGTGGACATGCAAACCATGAGCCCCAGCGCCAAACTCGCCGACCCAGGCATCGGCCTGCGCAACAACGGCCGCCGTGTACTGACCTATGCCGACCTCAAAAGCACCTTCCCCGACCCGGACGGACGCGAACCGTCGCGCACCCTTGAGTTGCACCTGACCGGGCACATGGAGAAGTTCGCCTGGTCGTTCGACGGCATCAAGTTCAGCGATGCCCAACCGCTGCGCCTGACCTACGGCGAGCGCCTGCGCATCACCCTGGTCAACGACACGATGATGACCCACCCGATTCACCTCCACGGCCTGTGGAGCGACCTGGAGGACGAACAGGGTCGCTTCCAGGTGCGCAAGCACACCATCGACATGCCACCCGGGACCCGCCGCAGTTATCGGGTGACGGCCAACGCACTGGGCCGCTGGGCCTATCACTGCCACCTGCTGTTTCACATGGAGATGGGCATGTTTCGTGAAGTGCGCGTCGATGAACCGGGGAGCCCGACATGAAGTCCCGCCTGTTGCTTGCCGGCCTGCTCGGCCTTTACATGAACGCGACCCAGTCGGCCGAAAGCATGGACCATTCCGCCATGGGGCACGGCGCAATGCCAGCCATGGATCACAGCCAGATGGGTACCATGGATCACAGCCAGATGGCGCCCACGACCAGCCGCACACCGATACCGGTGCCGAGCGACGCCGATCGCCGCGCGGCATTCCCGGCGGTCAATGGCCATGGTGTGCACGACAAGGCGATCAATGGCTTCTGGTTGGTCGACCAACTGGAGTACCAGGATGCCGATGACGGCAGTGCCCTGGCCTGGGACATGAGCGGCTGGATCGGTGGCGACATCGATCGGCTCTGGGTACGCTCCGAGGGTGAGCGCACCAACGGCCACACTGAGAAAGCCGAAGTCCAGGCCCTGTGGGGGCATGCCATCGGCCCATGGTGGGACGTGGTGACCGGGGTCCGCCAGGATTTCAAACCCGGCTCACCGCAAACCTGGGCGGCATTCGGGTTGCAAGGCCTGGCCCTGTATAACTTTGAAACACAAGCAACCTTCTTCGTCGGCGAAAACGGTCAGAATGCGCTCCGCGTGGAAGGCGAATACGACATCCTGCTGACCAACAAACTGATTCTGCAGCCCACCGCCGAGGTCAATTTCTACACCCGCAACGACCCTGAACGCAGTGTCGGCGCCGGGTTGGCCAACACCGAAGCCGGTGTGCGCCTGCGTTACGAAATCGTCCCCGAGTTTGCACCCTACATCGGCGTGACCTGGAGCAGCACTTACGGCAACACCGCCGACTACACTGGCGAAGAAGGCGAAGACCGCCGTCAAGCGCGGTTCGTCGCCGGCTTGAGGCTCTGGTTCTGAGCCGATGAATGAAACGATCGACACGAGAATTTATATGCACAACTCACTTCGTCTGGCCGCCCTTGGCGCCTTGTTCATCAGCACCCAGGCCCTGGCGGCCGAGCTGATTCCGATCGATGTCCACCGCGATGCCAATTGCAGCTGCTGCACCGCCTGGATCTCGCACCTGCAAGACAACGGCTTCAAGGTCACCGACCACGTCGAGCCCGACATGAGCGAAGTCAAGCAGCGCCTGGGCGTCGCCCCGCGCCTGGCCTCATGCCATACCGGCGTGATCAACGGCAAGTTCGTCGAAGGCCACGTTCCGGCCGAGCAAGTGCTGGTCCTGGCCAAGCGTGACGACTTGCTGGGCATGGCGGTACCGGGCATGCCCACCGGCTCGCCAGGCATGGAAATGGGCGACCGGGTCGACGCGTATCAAGTGATCGGCCTGACTAAAAATGGCACCGATGAAGTGATCGCCGACTACCCGGCCCAGTAATGCTGCTGGGTTACCTCGGGCTGTTTGTCGCGGCGTTTGGCGCCGCAACACTGTTGCCCCTGCAGTCCGAGGCGGTGCTGGTCGGGTTGTTGCTCAACGGCCAGCACTGGCTGTGGCTATTGCTTGCGGTCGCCACCCTGGGCAATGTGCTGGGCTCCCTGGTGAACTGGTGGCTGGGGCGTGGCATCGAGCACTTCAAGGATCGTCGTTGGTTCCCGGTCAGCCCGGCGCATCTGGAAAAAGCCAGCAGGCACTATCAACGCTACGGCCATTGGTCCTTGCTGTTGAGCTGGCTGCCGGTCATCGGCGATCCGCTGACCCTGGTCGCGGGCGTGATGCGTGAACCCCTCGGGCGCTTCCTGCTGATCGTGACCCTGGCCAAAGGCGCTCGTTATGCCGTGCTGGCCCTGGCGACGCTGGGTTGGACGGCCTGAGTTTTTTGGCCGTCCTTCACGCTCACCGCGCAACCCACGTCGACGCCTGCAATGCACGAAGCAACAACTCGGGCTCCAGTGCACTGACCTGTCGGCCATCGTCGCTGCACATGCTCTCGCCCGCCAACAAGGCGTTGATGATGGCCTCTTCCACCGCTTCGGCCGCCGCGCTGAACAGCGGTGAAATGTGATCGTTGTTGAGCATGGCCAGGGGGGTGCTCAGGGGCAGGTCCTTGCGCCCATAGTCAGCCGGCGGCAGATCCTGGTTGCCGGTGGCGAACGCGAGGAAAATATCACCGCTGGAGTCCTCCGTCCCGCCGCCGGTACGGGCGATGCCAATGGACGCCCGTTGTGCCAGGCGCTGGCACTGGTGCGGCAGCAGCGGTGCGTCGGTGGCCAGGATCACCACGATCGAGCCCATGCCTGGCGTGCCCTGTTGCGCGAAAGGCGAATCGACCTGTGACAACTGCCGGCCAACCGGGTAGCCGTCGACCCGCAACTCACAACGCTTACCATGGTTGGCCTGGACCAGTGCGCCGACGGTATAACCGCCCTGCCCGGTCGGCAGCCGACGGGACGCGGTGCCGATCCCACCCTTGAATTCGTGGCAGATCATCCCGGTGCCGCCCCCCACGGCGCCTTCAGGCACCGCACCGGTCGCGGCATTGTCAGCCGCTTGCCGCACGTGCTGCGCCCCCACGTGCTGACCCCAAATGTCATTGAGCACACCGTCGTAGGTTTCCATCACCACCGGCATGCACCAGTAGGTGGCCGGGTCTGCCAGGCTGTCGCGCTCCAGCGCGACCAGGGCATCGCGCACCACACCCACGCTGTGGGTATTGGTGATAGCAATGGGCGTTGCCAGCAACCCGGCTTCGCGAATCCATTCCAGCCCCGTGGCATCGCCATTGCCATTGAGCACATGGCAACCGGCGAAACAGGGTTGCAGCCGCGCATGACTGGCACGAGGTTGAATCACCGTCACGCCAGTCCTGACCTGCTTGCCGTCGACCCGGTCCTTGAGGGTGCTGTGCCCGACCCGTACGCCCGGTACATCGGTAATGGCATTGAACGGCCCCGGTACTCCCAAACCCAGGCTGATACCCAGTTCACGTGCACGCATGACATCTCCTTCACGATTGACTGCACCGGCTGGAACCGGCGAAAGACCGCTACTCTAGGGACCGCGCCCGCCAGCGCCAATCACCCCGTTGGGGTATGCGTTCGGCGGCACTGCCCGCGATCATGGTCAATAATTAGAGCATTGCAGCCGTGCCGGGCGACCGCAGGTCGGGCAGCAAGGCTGCTCGATGGCCCGTTTGATTCAGATCAACCCCTCGCCCGCCGTTCACGGCACGATCGGTTCACTACTTCAACGCCCGACGACGGATCGTTGCCCTCAAGGACTCGCGTCACGGCGTTTATCACGGGAGAGTTGCCATGTCCGGTCAATCACGTTTCATGTTGGTCGTCTCGCCACTGATGGAACACAGCGCGGCGTTCGACAGGGCGGCGGCACTGGCCAGAGCCGAAGGGGCCGCACTGCATATCGTGGCCTTCGACTACCTGGAAGGCCTGGCCACCGCCAGCCTGGTCAACGAGCAGGCGATGGAGCAGATGCGCCTGGGCTACGTCGAGCGCCACCGCCAATGGCTGGAGGAACAGGCCAGGCCCTTGCGCAAACTGGGGCTGACCGTGACCACCGAGGTTACCTGGGTGGAAAATCCGTTGCAGGAAATCCTGATTCACCTCAAAGAGCAGCCCATGGATGCGCTGATCAAGGCCCTGAAGCACGAGTCGCTGATTTCACGACTGATGTTTACCCCGCTGGACGTGCATCTGCTGCGCGAGTCCCAGGTGCCGCTGCACTTCGTCAGCCATGACGCACGCGCCCTCCCGCGCAGGATTGTCGCCGCCGTAGACCCCTTCCATAGCGGCAACAAGCACCTGGACCTGAACAACCGGATACTCCATGAAGCGGTGAAACTGGCCAGTGCCTGCGGCGCAGAGGTCGATGTGGTCTACGCCCATGACCTGTCGAGCCTGGACACCGATGAGTTCGATTTTCGCAGCAGTACCGCGATCTTCACCCCCGGTACGGCCAAGACGCTGTTCGACGTCCAGGCCGAAGCGTTCAACACACTGACCGAGCAAAACGGTATTGCACCCGAGCAACGCCACATGGTCATGGGCAACCCGGTCAAGGTCCTGGTCAATTACGTTCAAGCCCATGAAGTGGACGTGATCGTCATGGGACGGGTCAGTCATCGCGGACTGGCGCGCCTGGTGGGCAGCACCGTGGAGAGCCTGTTGTACAAAATGCCCTGCAGCATGTGGATCGTCTCGCCCCAGGCGCCTGCCGAATAAAACCGTGAGCCCTGGCGAAATGTTCCCCAGGGCTCGATCCAGCGCCTCAACTGCCGGTGCGGACCTTGTTCCACAATCGCGTGCGGATCCGGTCGATGTTCAGGGGCATGGCCTCAAGGGCGAACAGCTTGCCCATCATTTCCGGGCTCGGCTACACCTTGGTAGGGTTGCGCATCACCCTGAAACAGGGTGATGCGCAACCCTGATGGATTACTCAATGGTGCCTGGCAGTAGCTCAAAGGTGGGGGTAAACGGAGTGATGGCGGCCATCAACAGTTCGAAGGGTTTACGGTCGCCTTCGAATGTAGCTTTGCCGGCCGCGACGAGTTGATCGAAGCTGGTTTTCCTTGCCATTACGCCTTCAAGATCAGAGCGCTCAAGGGTGATAGTGAGGTCGGCATTTTTCGCTTGCTGCCCCTTGATATTGGTCAGTGTCGAATGGCTCAACTCAACCACGAACTGCTCACCGTTGTCGGGAGTCTTAAGGTTCATGACGAAGTGTTGATCCGCGACTTTGCTGCCGTCCAGGGCAATGCCGAGGTATTCCAGCCACAACTCTGTGCTCATGGCGCGGATAATGTCAGGTCCGGTGGATTTTGGCGGCACTCCCTTGGGAATGCCATGGCGTAGTTCATAAGCCGCCGCGAGGAAGCTGTTGCGCACCCCGGCACTTTCCTTCTGATAGCCGACCTGCTCATAGACGTCCGCGAGCAGGTCCTTGGCCTTGCTGTTTTGTGGTTCGGCATAGACCAGTTTATTGAGAATTTCATAAGCTTCGCGGTATTTGCCCTGATCGAACAAGGTTTTGCCCTTGGTCATGATCTTGTCTGCGCCACCCATCATTTCCACATACAGCGGTGCCGAATCCTTCGGTGACAGCGGCATCAGCGTCGCCGGGTTGGCATCCCAGTAACCCAGGTAGCGGTTGATCACGGCGCGGCTATTGTGCTCTTCGGAACCGTGGTAGCTATGGGTCGCCCAGTTGTTTTTCAGGCTATCGGGCAACTTGTAGACGTTTTGAATCTCATTGATGGTGACGCCCTGGTTGGCGGCATGCAGTACAGCGTTGTTCAGGTTAGCGTAGGCATCGCGTTGCGCGCGCATGACGCCCTGAATTCGCTCATTGCCCCAACGTGGCCAACTGTGCGAGGCAAACATGACGTCGGCCTGTTGTCCGTAACGATACAAGGCGTTGTTGATGTTCTTCGACCAGACCAATGGATCACGGACCAGGGCACCGCGCAGGGTGTAAATATTATGGATAGTGCCGATGATGTTTTCGGCTGCCCAGAATGCCTTGAACTGCGGAAACCATGTATTCATCTCCGCTGGCGCTTCGGTGCCGGGCGTGCTTTGAAACTCCATTTCCACACCGTCGATGGTCAGGGTCTCGAAATCTTTCGCGATATAGCGATTGGGCTCAATCAGCCCCATGTTGCCAATGGAGGCATTTTTTCCAATGGCCATGTCGACATGGCCATATGGGCTGTGTGGCAACATGACACCGTATTGGAAGAAGGCGCGTCGGGTCATGGCATTGCCGGCGTAGACGTTTTCAGCCACGGCATGTTCCATGAAACCTGTCGGTGCTATCAGCGGGATCTTGCCGCTGCGCACATCTGCCTCATCGACCAGGCCGCGGATGCCACCGAAATGGTCGGCATGGGAGTGAGAGATCACTACCGCAACGACCGGGCGCTTGCCCAGCTTTTCATTGATGAAGTCCAGGGCGGCCCTGGCGGTTTCCTTCGACATCAGGGTATCGAACACAATCCAGCCCGTATCGCCCTTGATGAACGTGATGTTCGCCAAGTCAAACCCGCGCACTTGGTAAATCTTCTCCGGAACCACCTCATACAGACCGAAGGCCATGTTGAGTACCGCCTGGCGTTGCAGGGATGGATTGATACTGTCGTAGTCCTTGCCTTCCAACAGGAAGTTATAGCTACCCATGTTCCAGGCGACATTCCCGGCTTCGGCCATGATCTTGTTGTAGGACGGTGCAGCGATGAAGCCTTTTTTCGCTTCTTCAAAGTCGCGTTTGTCGGCAAATGGAAGTGTCTTGCGCAACCCATTTTGCAGCTCAATCGTGTAGGGCGAAGGCGCTTTGCCCTTGCTATCGAAGTGCGCATTTTGTGTTGAGGTCGGATCAGAACTTACGCCGTTTGCATCGGCAGCAAAAATGGCAGGACTGACGCCACTACCAAACGTGATTGCCAGTGCCAGATGAAGGGTCTTGTTGTACATGAAATGGTTCCTGCGCCAAATGGGGGTGCCAATGAGCGTCAATGCCGTTGACTGTGCACGGTTGCCTATTTATGTGCGTCGTGAGCTTGACCGGTCTGCCCATGAATAGCATATTCATCTCATTCCTAAAAATTCCTGTTTACCAATTTTCGATAACATAAAGGTTATTAGATGACGCCACGCCGCTTACGTCAGTTTTTGGCATTGATTGAACATGCGCACTTTGGTCGGGCAGCAAAAGCGTTGGGGGTTTCCCAGCCCGCGCTGAGCAAAAGCATCCAGTTGCTGGAGAGTGAGCTCGGGGTCATGCTGTTCGACCGACGTACAGAAGGCGTCATGCTCACTGCGTTTGGTCAGTTGCTGCGTGAAAAGAGCCAGCGCCTGTTGGTGGCCGAGGAGGACCTGCGGCGGGACATGGCCTTGCTGGCAGGAGGCGATATCGGAGCACTGCGGGTCGCCTTGGGTCCCTATCCAAGCATCTCCAGCGGTTATGCAAGCATCGCGCGATTGCATGCCCGGCATCCGCAAATCAAGGTCACGGCACATGTCGCCGGATGGCGTGATGTGGCTCATCAGGTCGCTACAGGGGCGGTGGATCTGGGGATCGCCGAAATCAGCACGTTACAAGGCAGGGAAGAGTTCACCTGTGAGCTGCTGGGTGAGCATGAGGGACGCCTGTTTTGTCGCCCCGGTCATCCGCTGCTGTCGCAATACCGTCCACTTACGTTGGCGCAAGCACTCGATTATCCGTGGGTGGCCTCGCGCATTCCGCTGCGGCTGGCCACCCATTTGCTCCCGGCAACGCTGGGCAGCGCCGGCTCTTATGACGCGGTGACTGGCGATTTTGTACCGGCGATCGAAATAGACGTGCCCATGCAAATCGTTAAATTCGTCGAGAACAGTAACGCCCTGGCGCTAGGGAATTTATCGACTTTTGAACGAGAGTTCATGGCTGGTGAAATCGTACCGTTACCTATCCATGACCTCGCACTGCATACCCGTTATGGCTTCATCTACCTTAAAGAGCGCTCACTGCCACCCGCGGTAGAGGTTTACATGAGGGAAGTGAGGGTCGTGGAACAAGAAATGTGTCAGCGTGAAAGTCTTCTGGCCCAGATGAGGATGGCGTGACAGAACTCTTGCGCGACGATCTGTCGCCCAGCGTCCGGAGGTGCGCTCCCAGATACCGGTTTCGACGCCATCGCTGCGCTCCACACGGGTGGTCGAGGTCACGGCCACGGGTGCGTCCAATGGCACGGCGACCGGTGCCGACGCCACCAGCGTCATGTGCGGGGTGTTCTTGAACTGGGTAATACTCATGCCGATACCTGTCGATGAGAGGAAACGAAATTACTGCATGAAACCTTCCATGAAACCCGCTACCCGACAGGCCAGCCTGCGCCGCCAGGGCGCGCTGTTCAGGTCGGCCAGGGTCTGGTCTTCGTGGATGAAACTGCGAATGATCGCGTTGTAGCCCAGCCAGCGCAGCGGTTCGGGCTCCCAGGCCTTGAGCGCATCCAGCCCGCCCTGGGGGATGACCCAGGGTTGGTGAACCCGCTCGGTGTCGCGCCCGAGGATCAGGTCCGCCAACGTCCGGCCGCCGAGATTGCTGGCACCGACGCCTTCGCCGCCGTAACCGCCCGACAGTGCGATCCCACTGCGTTGATCACAGAGCATGTGGGGTTTGAACCGTCGGGACATGCCCAGGTTGCCGCCCCAGGAATGAGTGATATTGACGTCCTTGAGTTGGGGAAACAGTTCACCGAACAGGTAACGCCGCAGTTGGACTTCTCCCTCGCTCAGGTCGAAGTCGTGCCGCAGTTTGCCGGCAAACCGATAACCGCCACGGGCACCAAACACCAGACGGTTATCGGCGCTGCGCTGGCCGTAGGTCACCTGGCGGCTGCTTTCGCTGAACGCCTGCCCATGGTCCAGGCCGATTTCGTCCCAGATCGCGGCCGACAACGGCTCAGTGGCCACCAGCAGGCTCTGCACCGGCAGCTGATAGCGCCCCAACGGCGCCAGTGTCGCGGCATAGCCTTCCACGGCCGGCACGATCCAGCGGCTGCGCACTGTCGCGTTGGCGGTCTTCAGACTGCCGGGCTGCCAGTCAGTGACCGGACTGTTCTCGTAGATCTGCACCCCCATGCGTTCCACCGTCCGCGCCAGGCCACGCACCAGCTTGGCTGGCTGAACCGTCGCGCAGTGCGGCGCATGGATAGCGCCGTAAGGCCTGGCTACGCGGATGTGCCGGGCCAGCTCTTCGGGGCTCAACCAACGGTAGTCGTCCGGGGTCAGGCCCTGCCGGTACAAGCTGTCCAGGTAGCCCCGCAGACTGACCTCCTGCTCGGGGTAGCGCGCGGCACAATAAAGCACACCACCTTTGCGAAAATCGCAGTCGATACCTTCTCGTTCGGTGACGATCCGTACCTCGTCAGGAATGCCGTGCAGCAAGTCATAGGAGGCGCGGCGCTGCTCCGGTGACAGCCCGGCGAGCAGGCGGTCCTCCCCCAACAGATTGCCCATCACCCAACCGCCGTTGCGTCCGGAGGCGCCGAAACCGGCCGTTTGCGCTTCAATGATGGCGACGTTCAACTCCGGCGCCTGGCGCTTGAGGTAGTACGCGGTCCAGAGGCCCGTGTAGCCGGCACCTATGATTGCCACGTCGACGTCCAGGTCCCGCTCAAGGGAAGGCCGGGCCAGCAACGGCTCTTCCAGTTGATCCATCCACAAACTGATCGTGCGCCACGCCGGCATGCAAGACTCCGCCACTCAAGGTTTAGATGGCGGTGATCCTAATGCCTGGGCTCAGTGGCTGTCTTGCGCGCGTGCACGCAAAGAACTTTCCCGGACATAGGCCTTGGGCGACATCCCGGTGTGCTGGCGAAAACAGGTGTAAAACGCCGACAGGGAATTGAAGCCGGCGGCAAAGGCCAGTTCATCGATGCGCAGGGGGACGGGTGCGGTCTCCAGGGCAGTCAGCAAGTGCCGCAGCCGCGCCTGATTGACGTAGCGGTAGAAGCTCTGCCCCAACACCTGATTGAGCAAGTAGGAAATCTGGTTGCGGCTGTAGCCACACGCCTTCGCCACCCCTTCCAGGTCCAGCCCAGGCTCAAGATAAGGTTGTTGGTGCTCGAAATACTGCTGCAGATCCTGCGCCATGAAGCTCAACTGGCGGGGTGAAAGCCCCAGTCGACTGACCGCCGGGCGCCCACTGCCGGCCGGTTTGCTCAGGGGTTGTTCGTGCACCAGCGATGCGTATTCGTTGACCCGCCAGATCAGTCCGTCGCGCACCGTGATCGCCTCGCTGGAACGGAACGACACCAGCCCCTCACCGCCGCGCAAGGTCATGCGGTATTGAATGAACGCCGTGTCACCGTCCAGGCGAATCCGGTCCGAATGCTCCAGCGCTTCCAGGGGATCACGGGGCATGCTGTCGCGCACGTACTCACGCAGCTCACTGAGCCCCAGGACGCGGTTCTGGAAAAAGTCGTGGTACTGGATGTCCGGGTGGTACAGCGCCATGACGCCGTCCAGGTCCCGATGCTTCCAGCACAGGTGGTAACGCAGCACCGTCTCGCCGGTGGCCTGGGTTTGCAACGGGCCATCATCGTGGGCAGGCATAAGGTGCTCGGCAACAGAAAAACCGAGCTTGCCGAACTTGCGCCAAGGCTTCAATGGTCAATTCTAGGGCCTGTCACCGACGAACCTTGCCACCGGCATGACAGAACGTAATCGAGCACAGGCTGAATCCCGGTCAATCGACAGCCGGCAGGTAAATTTCACGGTCCATCGTAAAGTCAGTGCTACCGTTAAAACTCCACAGGGTTGGGCCAATGACGGCTCATCCTCCCCTGACAGAAGCCGAAGGAAGCGCTTGATGACGAAGGCGGGTCACCCATGCACAGGACTGAGTTCAGCAAGGTCACGTTCCCCAACGCCTGCCAGTTGATGCGCTGGCATTTTCACCCTATTGGATTCGAAGCCACCATGGACGCACCGGACAGCATGATCCTCCGGTTGTTTGACCGTGCCAGTGGCAGGACCATGGTCTCCATCGCCGGCATCCCCTGCGCCACCCTGATGAATGCCACCGATGTGGAGCGAATAATCGAAGCGGTGGAGGATGAACTTGAAGCCTTCATCCCACCGCTCACGTTCAAGCACAACGCGTGAACGATTGGCGAGCGCACCTCGCCTTGTGGGTGGGCTCCTGCAGGCTTGCCATCGCACACAAAATACGCTGAAAACACGTCATGCCAGCGGCGGACACCTCCGTGGCGAGCGAGCTTGCTCGCGCGGGGCTGTGCAACAGCCCCCAAACCAGCCACCGAAGTCTTTCTGAACGAGCGCTATCGCCTCACCAGGGCCGCTGCCCTGGAGCGCCAGCCCGGCCCAGCGCGAGCCAGCTCCCTCGCCACACAAGCAGCGCTCACGCTGGAACGGTTTTACTGCCTACATTGCTCGCACGCTGGTCGGCGAAGAAAGGCTTGCCGGAGGCGATCCTGTCGGACGCTCTGGGCAGGTTCACCGAGCTGCCCTCCTGAGGATCGACGTACCAATGGCAATGCTTCGCGGCACGGGTAATGCCAACATAGGCCAGGCGCAGGATCTCGTCTTTCTGCGCCGAGTCATAGGGCTCGGCATCACCGTCCTTGCCCAGCCCGGCCAGTCGATAGACCTGGTTCTTATAGGGAGAACAGGTCAAATGCTGGCAATCACCCAACAGGAAGACCGCATCCGCTTGCAGCCCCTTGGCGCTGTGGAACGTCAGTTGCTTGAGGCGCCTAGCCTCGAAAGGCAAGCTAGAATCAGCATTAACTACAGATGAAATATGCTGTTCTATCAACAACTTATCGCTACTTTTTCGATACAACATCAAGATTGAATCGCCATTGCGATAGTGCTCCGACAAGCGCTTGGCCAGCTCCCCGTCGTCACGATCGTGGATGTTCACCGGCAACAGTTCTGCCGATTCACCGCAGGCCTTGGCTTTCTTGCCCGGGATCGCCGGTGCCGCCCGCACGATATGTTCGGCGGCGTCGATGATGTGCTGATGGCTGCGGTAGTTGTCGCTGAGCATCACCCGCGTGGTACCGGGGGACGGGAACTCCTTGTTGAACTCCATGAAGTATTTGGGCGAACTGCCACGCCAGCCATAGATCGATTGCCAGTCATCGCCCACACACAGCAATGAGGAACGCTGGGCACCACGCCCCACGTGCATGGCCGGTCCACGGCGACGGATCTCCCCCAGCGTGGCGCGAATCCAGGAGACAATCTGCGGGGAAACGTCCTGGAACTCGTCAATCATCAAGTGCGACATCGGTCGTAGCAGCTCGTCGCTGAGCAGCTTGAGGTTCTCCGGCGAGTGCTCGCTGAACAAGGCAAACATGCGGTTGTAGGTCATCACCGGTGGCGACTGATCCAGCAGGTGATCTTCAAAGGTGCGCCAGAACAGGCTCAGCGCCTCGAAGAAATAACGGTCCGGGTCATCCTTGGCGAAACTCATCTGGCCCACGGCCGCCGGAACGTCCAGCCCGAGGTTCTCGATAAAGCTCGCGGCGGCGACAAAACAATCCAGCAGCGGCGCACCCGCCAGTTCACCCTTGACCTTGTAGTCAAACCCGGGACCGGCGCTGGCATCGCCGGCGAGGGTGGCCAGAACACGCTTTGAGGATTCATAGCTATCAAGCCAAATCAATGGCTTACGACAGAAAGCTCGAAATAGGGTTCGCTTGACCGCCCACTCCGCGCGCACGCTCAGCTTGGCGTTTGGCCGGCTGAGCTGAGGATTTTCCCGGGGATCGAAGCCCAGCACCACCCAGGCATCCAGGCTCGGGATGTAGCCATGGCAATGGAACATCGAGCCGTTGATCTCGAACGTCTGGCGGCTGGGCTCGATGCCCTTGATCGGCCAGGCGCCAGCACGAAACCACAAGTCCTCAAGGGTATCGCACAGTTCTTCATCGCGCTTGGCGGCCAGTTCGGTCACCGCCATGCGCTTTTGCACCTCGGGGTGGTCACGCTCCAGTTCCTTGAGCTGCAAGGCGTGGCGCGACAGCGGCGTGATCAGTTCGCGAAACCGCTCGTTGTCGGTGAACAAGCGATGGAAACAGGCGTTGAGTTGCTGGCGCTGCGTGTCGTTGATCCGCAGGTCGAAAGGGTTGCTGTCGACCTCCGCCTCATTGAACAGCGAGCGCTCGTTGAGGTTTTCGAAGGCTTGCAGGCGCTCGAACCCCGGCAGGCTGCGGATCATCGGCAAGATGCGTGAGTGGAAGGTGCGCACCAGGTCCCGGGCATCCTTTTGCGACAGTGCGCGACCCCAGGTGGCGAACAGCGCGATCAGCTTGTTGATGAAGTCCTTGCGTGACTCGCGGGTGAACGTCACCACGGTCAACGAATCCAGCTCGAACCCCAGGTAGTGGGTCAGCAACAGAATGCGCAACGCCAGGGTGGTCGACTTCCCGGCGCCCGCCCCGGCAACCACCGAGGTCGACGGCGTGTCGCTGAAGATCATCTTCCACTGCGCCGCGCTGGGTTGCGCGTGCGCCGGCAACAGCCGCGCGACGTCGGCCTTCATGCGCTTTTTGATCTCGGCACTCAGGGGCAACCGCCAATCGTCGAACAGGTGGTCATCCACGCGCGGCGCCGGGTGCTCGGTGCAGCGACTGTCGCGGATCAACAAGACCTGGCGGCCCTCTTCGATCCCGTCCGCCTTGCCTTCCTTGTAGCCGTAGTCCACACCCGCCGTGTGCCCACTGCGAAACCCGTCAGCCTGGCCGTGCAACCAGGACGCCCGGTGCTGTGCGCGCAAACGCGTCAGGCCATGACCAAAAAAGCGCGCGGCCAGCCGTTTGAGCCACGGCATTTCGGCCAGGGGCAAAAGCTCGGGAGGAAGATCGGGGATGTTTCGTGGCACGCTGACTCCAGGGTGTGAGGCTGTTGGCGCTATGGTGTCTTCATTTGCCGACGAGTTCTAGTCAAATGCTTATCCTTCATTGGCTTAAGCGATGAACCGAAGGCTGATCCGTAGAATTCATTCGCCCTCATATATCTAATAAACAGATTGTTTTCAGGCATTTTTTACGCTTTTTATCGATCCGTTGCTGATGGATGATGCGCACCATCAACCACCGGTTCTCGTTGTATGCGAGCCTTTCAGGAGACGATCATGCTTGAACTCAGACCCTTTACCTCCCTGGGCGGCGCCCATCACGGCTGGCTGGATGCCCACCACCACTTTTCGTTTGCCGAGTACCATGACCCCAAGCGCATGAACTGGGGCAACCTGCGGGTCTGGAACGACGATGTGATTACCCCCGGCACCGGCTTC
The DNA here is from genome assembly GCF_900187535.1 of Pseudomonas sp. Irchel s3a18. Lineage (NCBI taxonomy): Bacteria > Pseudomonadati > Pseudomonadota > Gammaproteobacteria > Pseudomonadales > Pseudomonadaceae > Pseudomonas > Pseudomonas sp. Irchel s3a18. Next base: position 444,009 of record NZ_FYDV01000001.1, read on the forward strand.
CCCAGGCACCCGCACCGCGACATGGAAATCATCACCTATGTTCGCGAAGGCGCCATCAGCCACGAAGACAACCTGGGCAACAAGGGCCGCACCAAAGCCGGTGATGTCCAGGTGATGAGCGCCGGCACCGGAATCGCCCACAGCGAGTACAACCTGGAGTCGACGGCCACCCGGATCTTCCAGATCTGGATCATCCCCAACCAGACCGGCACAGCGCCGTCCTGGGGCGCCAAGCCGTTCCCCAAGGGGCAGCGCGAAGGGTTCGTGACCCTGGCCAGTGGCAAGGACGGCGACGACCAGAGCCTGCGCATCCGCGCCGATGCCCGGCTGGTGGCGGCGAACCTGAAAGCCGGAGAAACCGCCGAATACCGGCTGGACAACGGTCGGCGCGCCTACCTGGTGCCCGCCACCGGGGTGATTGAAGTCAATGGCTTGCGTGCACAGGCGCGAGACGGCGTAGCGATTGCCGACGAGCAGGTGCTGCGCGTAACCGCCTTTGAAGACAGTGAGATCGTGCTGGTGGACCTGGCTTGATGCACTGAGGCCCAACGAAAAAGGAGTGACCGCCGTGGTCACCCCTTTTTTCGTGCTGCTCCGGGCGAGCGTCGCGCTTACTGGCTGATCGCGCCATCCACCAGGGTTTGCGCCTCTTGCACCAGCTGCTTGAGGTGATCGTCGCCAATAAAGCTCTCGGCGTAGATCTTGTAGATGTCTTCGGTGCCCGAAGGACGGGCAGCAAACCAGCCGTTCTCGGTCATGACTTTCAGGCCGCCAATGGCCTGGTCATTGCCCGGCGCCTTGCTCAGGATGCGCTGGATCGGTTCACCGGCCAGTTGGGTCGACGTGACCTGTTCTGGCGACAATTTGCCCAGCAATGCCTTTTGCTCCGGATTGGCCTTGGCGTCTACGCGCACCGAGAAGGGTTCACCCAGCTCATCGGTCAGCGCACGGTACGCCTGGCTTGGGTCGCGCCCGGTACGGGCGGTCATTTCCGCGGCCAGCAGGGCTGGAATCAGCCCATCCTTGTCGGTGCACCAGACGCTGCCATCCTTGCGCAGGAACGAAGCGCCAGCGCTCTCTTCACCGCCAAAGCCCAACGAACCGTCGAACAGGCCATCAGCGAACCATTTGAAACCCACCGGCACTTCGTACAGGCGACGGTTCAGGCGCTTGGCCACCCGATCGATCAGACCGCTGCTGACCACGGTTTTACCCACGGCCGCATCGGCGCGCCATTGCGGCCGGTTCTGGAACAGGTAGTCGATGGACACCGCGAGGTAGTTGTTCGGTGCCAGCAAACCACCGGACGGGGTGACGATGCCGTGACGGTCGTGGTCCGGGTCGCAGGCAAAGGCAACGTCGAAGCGCTCCTTGAGACCGATCAGGCCTTGCATGGCATGGCTGGAGGACGGGTCCATGCGGATCTGGCCGTCCCAGTCCACCGACATGAAACGGAATGTCGGATCGACCTGAGTGTTCACCACATCGAGGTTCAAGCGGTAGTGTTCGGCGATGGCCGACCAGTAGCGCACCCCTGCTCCGCCCAGCGGATCCACGCCCAGACGCAGATTGGCCCCGCGAATGGCGTCGAAGTCGATCACATTGACCAGATCGGCGACGTAGGTGTTGAGGTAATCATGACGGTGAGTGGTGTCGGCCTTCAGCGCCTGTTCGTAGCTGATGCGCTTGACCCCGGCCAGCTTGTTGGCCAGCAACTCGTTGGCCTTGGCCTCGATCCACTTGGTGATGTGGGTATCGGCCGGGCCGCCGTTGGTGGGGTTGTACTTGTAACCGCCACTTTGCGGTGGGTTATGGGACGGCGTGATGACAATGCCATCTGCCAGCCCCGACGTGCGGCCGCGGTTGTAGCACAGGATGGCGTGGGAAACGGCTGGGGTCGGCGTGTACTCATCGCCTTCGGCGATCATCACCGTCACCCCGTTGGCAGCCAGTACTTCCAGGGCGCTGGCACCGGCCGGCGTCGACAGCGCATGGGTATCGATGCCGACAAACAACGGGCCGTCGATGCCCTGGGCTTCGCGATACAGGCAAATGGCCTGGCTGATGGCCAGGACGTGCCATTCATTGAAACTCAGCTCGAACGAGCTGCCACGGTGCCCCGATGTACCGAACGCAACGCGCTGGGTAGCCACCGAGGCATCGGGCTGGCCGGTGTAATAGGCCGTAACCAGTCGCGGGATATCGACCAACAAGGCTGCTGGTGCCGGTTTGCCCGCAAAAGGACTGAGTGTCATGCAAAACCTCTGAAAGAGTGGGGTTCGGGAATAGGAGCGCAGTTTACTGGCAGTTTGACCACAGAGCGATGGGATCGATCCTGAAGCCGGCAGGATTTTTTCCACCACGCTCAATCCGTGCGTTCCAGCCGCAACGCATCCGCCAGCATTGCCATTGCCGTATCCAGGCCAAGCTGGCCGCTGAACCCATGGCTCAGTCGCGCCCACAAGGTAGTCCCAACTGCCGGGTCGACCCACTACCAGGCCCCTTTAACGTCTCGCTGCCAGATCGCACGGTGTATCAGCCTCTTCAGAGCGGGGCTGCCCTCCGACGAGCGTATTTTGCCTGGCCGACGAGTTCACACCCGGAGTCCGGCACCGACTGCATGCCGTAGAGCGTGCGCATCAAATGGACCGGCAAGCCGCTGACATCCACCATCCATTGCATGACCTGCTCGGCGACCGCGTTACCCTGCAGCGCTTTATGCACTTCAGGCATTGCCACCAGCATGCCGGGATGGCAGCGGCGCAAAAAACGCTCGAGCCCCGCCCCCTCATCGACAAAGGGTGTGAAGAGCAAGCACAACTGCTGCGCTTCACTGAGCCCCAGGGTCTGCTGCGCCTCGATGTTGGCCTGGATACGTCGTTCGGCGAGGGTCTGCGGATTGCCATACAGGTCCAGCGCCTGGTTACAGAATCGCTCGGGCACCTGCCTCTTACGCATCATCAGCAGTACCCGCTGGATGTATAGGGCAACCCCCTGCTCGTAGGTCTGGCCCTTGAGGTAACTGGCTTGCAAGCCGCGAAAGTGCGCCGAGAGCAACGGGCTGGCGAATGGGTTTTCGCGTAACGGGGCATCCACTGCATCAGGCTGCAACCCAAGGAACTCGGTGAGCAGGGGCCAGCGCTCCTCCACATTTCCGGTCACCAGATCCAGGACATCAATGTAGCTGGCAGCACGCCGTGCATCAAAACGCTCCTGCGGCCGCCACTCGGCCCGTTCATGGCCCGCGTAGAGCACGCGGTAAAAATCGGGTCGCAGTTTCTGGAGTGTCGAAAACAGCCCGTCAAAACTCTGTTCGGGCTCAAGGGGCACGCGCAACCCTACCCTGACTGCGCCTCGCTTGAATCCTGCGAGAAACTGCTTTTGCTGACGTACCGTTTCACCGCCGATCAAGGCATCGACGCCGCCGTCCCAACGAGCTATCTGTCCATAGAACTCACCCATGGCCAAATAACCGTCATCACAGGCCTCGAACACACCGCCGCCCCCGCGAAGGTGGCCGAGCATCAGCATGTTCGTCCGATTCAACTCACGCCCAGCGTCCGAGATCGGTATTAAATGGCAGAACGGCAGCACCTCGCGGTTATCGACCATCAGCACTTCAACCCTGGGGTCGTCGTAGACAAACAGGGCGCTATAGCTGCGATGAAGCACCTCCATGATCGCCGGAGTGGTTGCGCCAACCCGTAACGTCGCAACCCGTATCTGGAAGGTCGACGGCGCCTTGCTCGCAATGCTCAGTTGCGCTGCCCGCAAAAACGCCAGGGTGTAGCAACTGTCCTGTGTACCGGAGTGGCTCATGAGCACTTTGTATTGACCGATTCGTTCCATACCCCCGGCAGCTACCACAAGACGCTGGATTAAAAGCTGCAAGGCCGTACGTTCCGCTCTGGAAAAGAAACTCAGCAATCTATGCAACACTTGCTGGTAGACGTAGTTCATCGCTTGATCATGAATAGTGCTCATCGTATTTACCTGATACTCCATAAATCGGCAGTGCATGAACAACCATCAACCCGTGCGGCCAACGGCCGGAGATGGTTTTTGATGCTGTCGCAAGTTTCTATCGTTGAATGATATCACTTTGATTGCAACTACTCTTTAGCCCGATTACCCGGCAATAAAGTCCATCAATCCAGAAGCCAGATAAAGCCCTGTAAACAAAGGCCCCTGACAGAAAACAAGTAGAGCCTAGGAAGTTTCCGACAACTTCCCACAAACACTGAGCACAGCAAATAAAGAACCAGCAACAGAGAGAGGCCACGACAACTAACCAACCCGTCATTTATTTCAGATTTTTCAATGCGCGGCGCAGAAAAGCCATGCTCAGAATACTCGACACCTGAACCAGCGCCCACTAAAACACAACCCCCAGCCATGGCTCTTTCCTTGAGATGAAATTAATCATTCAATTATCAGGAGTTAGTGAGTGATTAGAAGATACAGGTCAGAAGTAAAAACCAGCTCAGTTGCTGAACCAGAGGGTCACACGCCAGGGCAATGAACGCATCGAACACCCGGCAAAAAACAAAGAGCCCGCTATTGCGGGCTCTCGTAGAGGATCATACCGGGTCGACTTGCAGCGCCACCCGTTCGCGGCACGGACATTCGTCCATGTAACGGTGCGCCTCGACAAACTCGGCGAAGGGGAAGACCCGAGTCTTGAGCGGCGAGAGCACACCCTCGGCCGTCAGTTGGTTGATATCGCGCAAGGCCCTTTGCAACGCGGCCTGGTCCTGGGCGATGCCCAGTTCCGGCTTGCCGGTGAAATTGCCGATGCAGTGCACGAAGAACTGAATGTTCTTCTGGAACGCCGCACAGGCCGGAAACGGTGTCTGGTTGCCGCCTTGCAGGCCATACAACACCAGGCTGCCACGAGGCGCCAGGACATCGCCGAGCAACGACATCTGCGGGCCGCCAAGGCCATCGAACACCACATCCACACCGCGGTTGCCGGTGAGTTTGTTGATCTGCATGAGCAGGTCCTGCTCTTCGGTGACAATCACCTTCTCGGCACCGAGGGACAGCAGGTATTCACGCTCCTGCGCGGTCTTGGTCGCGGCAATCACCCGCACACCCAAGGCCTTGCCCAGTTGCACGAAGGCGGGACCTGCACAGTGGCTGGCATCGGTGACCAGGGCGAACTGACCGGGCTTGACCCGGGCCAGGTCGGCGTAGGCGAAATAAGCGATCAGCAGCGGCGTGTAGTGCACGGCCGCATCAACCGGGCTGAGCACATCGGGGTAACGGGTCAACGCCGTACGAGGCAACACGATCTGCTCGCCGTACACCGGGTAATCATTGGCGCTTTGCGCCGGGAAGCTGGCTACCTTGTCGCCGACGGCCAGATCATCCACGCCCTCACCCAACGCCGTCACCACGCCGGCCATCTCACTGCCCAGGCCGGACGGCAGCCGTGCGTGCGACGATGCCAGGTTCTGACGCCAGAGTGTGTCATACCAACTGATGCCAATCGCCTCGACGCGCACCTGCACTTCGCCCGGCGCAGGCAGAGCTACCGCATGCTCTTCGCACTTGAGCACTTCGGCCGGACCAAACTTGTGAAAACGGATCGTGCGGGACATCGCAAACCTCGTCAAAGTAACCTCTAATACCATGAACTCTATCCGGGCTTTCTGGCCAAGACCATCAGTGGCTATTAATAGTCGACATGCCTGTCATTGATTCCGCAGCCCCGGCAATCCGTCAATAGACATAGAAAACCGAACCAGCATTGTGGGAAAAATGAATTACTCGGTGCAGAGTAACAGCCTTTCCCCGTAAGATTCATGCCGGCCATTGTTCTCAAATGGCCGCACTCGTCAAGTTTGCTGACTCTGCCAGGACTCCAGATGAATCGTAATGACCTGCGTCGTGTCGACCTGAACCTGTTGATCGTGTTTGAAACACTGATGCACGAACGCAGCGTGACCCGCGCTGCGGAGAAGCTGTTTCTCGGCCAGCCAGCCATCAGCGCGGCGTTGTCTCGCCTGCGCGGCCTGTTCGATGACCCGCTGTTTGTCCGCACCGGCCGCAGCATGGAACCCTCTGCCCGCGCGGTAGAAATCTTCGCCCTGCTCTCGCCGGCCCTGGACTCGATTTCCACCGCGGTCAGCCGAGCGGCCGATTTCGACCCGGCCACCAGCAACGCAGTGTTCCGCATCGGCCTGTCGGATGACGTGGAGTTCGCCCTGCTGCCCATGCTGCTCAAGCGTCTGCGCGCCGAAGCCCCCGGGATCGTCCTGGTGGTGCGTCGGGTCAATTACATATTGATGCCGAGCTTGCTGGCCTCGGGTGAAATTTCCATCGGTGTCAGCTACACCACCGACCTGCCCGCCAATGCCAAGCGCAAAGTGCTGCGTCGCAGCCTGCCCAAACTGCTGCGCGCCGACACCATGCCCGGGGCCTTGAGCCTGGACGACTTCTGCGCCCGCCCCCACGCACTGGTCTCGTTTGCCGGCGACCTCAGTGGCTTTATCGATGAAGAACTGGAAAAACTCGGGCGCAAGCGCCACGTGGTGCTCGCCGTGCCGCAGTTCAATGGCTTGAGTACGTTGCTGGCGGGCACCGACATTGTCGCCACCGTGCCGGACTACACCGCCGAAGCCCTGACCGCCGCTGGCGGCGTGCGCGCCGAGGACCCGCCACTGCCGACCCGCAGCTTCGAATTGCACATGGCCTGGCGCGGCTCCCAGGACAATGATCCGGGTGAGCGCTGGTTGCGGTCGCGCATACAGATGTTTTTTGGGGACCCTGAGAGTCTTTGAAGGGCCGGGATACCGCGCCCGTCGCCGGGTCGATCAGCACCTTGGCCGGTGGCAGGAAATTGCTCGTGGGCTGCCCGTACTGAGTGAATCTCTGAGGCAGGACCTGCACCTGCGCGGCCAGGGTCTGCTCATCCGGCACCAGGCGAATCTCGAACACATACTCGACCTTGTAGGTCGCCTCCTGCGCCCGAGCTGCCAATGATTGAGACGTGGCCCAGGCAGCAAAAGCCTCGGCCACAGCCCAGACCACTGTATCCAGTGCGGCGACGGCTTTTCTCTGGCAAAGCTAGCCGCAGCCACTCACCAACTGGCAGGCAACCAGCCCAGCGCGCCGCAGATGGCATAGGCCATGCTCATCAGATAAAGCACCACCACGGTGACCTGGATCAGCGGATGGGCAATCCAGCCACATTGCCAGGCCGGGACGATATCGCCGCTCTTGCGTGCCGAACGCAGCATCAGGATCGGCATGATCGACAAGATCACCCCGCTGAAGACCCCGGCGAAGTACAAGGCGCTGACGAAACCGACCATACCGCTGTACGCCAGGATAAAGGGCGGGATGCAGACGATGGCCAGTACCAGCAAGCGCGTCTTCGGGTTGCTCTCTGAACCCAGGCTCTGGAACTTGTCAAAGATATTGGTCAGGAAGCTGCCACCCAAGCCCCAGTAAGACGTCATCATCGCGCACAGGGCAAAGGTGTTGGCGGTGTAGAACGCCCATTGCCCCAGTGCCTGGCCCCAGGCCAGGGTAGCAACTTCGCTCTGGTTCTCCAGGCCGGTCAAGGCAATCACCGACATCGGCACCATCGCCAGCAAAACAAAGGTAATCACCATCCCGGTAATCACCGCCAGCGGCAGACGCTTGGGGGCATGGCTGAAGCCACGGGCCATTTCCGGAACCACGTACTGGGCCGAGAAACAGAACACGGCAATGTTGAACACTGGGATCATGTAGACCCAATCACCTTCCAGCAAGTTGGCGAACTGGGTGTTTTCGTTCACCAGCGTCGCGATCACCAGCACCAGGGTCATGCTGAGCATGCCGATGCTGATGAACTTCTCGCCCTTGCCGATGGCCTTGAGGCCGAGGTACAGCACCAACGCTGCAGGCAGGAAAAACAGCAGGCTGCCCAGCGCCGGGCTGATGCCGAAGAACTCACTGAGTACCTTGCCGCTTCCACTCATGTAGGCAACCAGCGCACCGATGCTGTTGACCGCCACCGAGAGAAAAATCGCCCAGGCGCCGAAAGAACCGACATAACGCTGCGCCAGGCCACTCAATTGATGGTGACGGCGGGTACGCAAAGCGGTTTCCGAGACATACAGCATGGAAATCGTGGTGAAAATACCGGCGACCGCGAGCCAGAACAGCAGCGGCATGTATCCGGCTTTGCGGCTGGCGTAAGCCATCGACAACACACCGGCACCAATGTTGGTGCCGACAATCATTGCCACCGCCTCGACGAAGGTCAGGCGTTTGACTTCCAGTCCGGATGACTCGGCATTGGGCGCCTCGCATGGCTCGCCGGCAACGGCGTAAGGGGTCTTGCTCATGAACAATTCTCGCTATTTATAGTTATTGCAGAATCCATGCAGCGCTCATTATCAAAGCACTGCACGCAGTGGAACCTTGAAAAGCGGGCAAAATATCACACGCAGTGTTCAAAATAATACTCACACGATATTAATAATTTGTCGTAGAAGTGCGATCTAGAGCGGTGCACGCCTTGGAGAGGGGAAACGGCAAGCGGCGCTCACGGTGGTGATGGCGAGCAATCCCTGGCGGATAACTCTATTAACAAGATTGATAGCTGCCTAACAAAAACCCCAGACTAGAGGGCTCCCCTGCCGCTTATATCATTCCGAATGATAGTTACCTTTGCCTCATTCGATTCGTGAGATACCCCCTCGCGAAGCATCATCCGCCCATCTCAATACATTGGCGGATGCATCCATGGAACAGTCACTCAAACATTTGCGCTTGCCCTTGGCCGCCTTGGCCTTGCTGGTGATGAGCGCCTGCGGCAAGACGCCGGACTTGGCCGCCGCCATGCCTGCTGCCAAGGTCAGCGTGGCCAAGGTGCTGGAACAACCGGTCAACGAGTGGGACGAGTTCACCGGCCGCCTCGAAGCACCGGAAACCGTCGAGATCCGCCCACGGGTCTCGGGCCAGATCGATGAAGTGGCCTTCACCGAAGGCGCGCTGGTGAAACAGGGCGACCTGCTGTTCCAGATCGACCCGCGTCCGTTCCAGGCCGAGGTCCGCCGCCTCGAAGCGCTGGTCGCCCAAGGCCGTGCCAATGCGACCCGCAGCGAAAACGAAGCCCGCCGTGGTGAACGCCTGCGCACCAGCAACGCGATTTCGGCAGAACTGGCCGACTCGCGCACCAGCGCCGCCCAGGAAGCACGGGCAGCGGTTGGTGCAATCCAGGCGCAACTGGACCTGGCCAAACTGAACCTGAGTTTCACCCGGGTAACCGCGCCGATCAGTGGCCGCGTCAGCCGCGCCGAGATCACCGCCGGCAACCTGGTGACCGCCGATGTCACTCCGCTCACCAGCGTGGTCTCCACCGACAAGGTCTACGCCTACTTCGACGCCGATGAGCGCGTGTACCTCAAGTACACCCAGCTCGCCCGCCAGGGCCAACGCGGTCAAACCACCCCGGTTTACCTGGGCCTGTCCAATGAAGACGGTAACCCGCACCTGGGCCAGATGAACTTCATCGACAACCAGGTCAACCCCAAGACCGGCACCATCCGTGGTCGCGCGGTGTTCGATAACAGCAAGGGCGAATACACCCCCGGCCTTTATGCCCGCCTGAAGCTGGTGGGCAGTGGCACCTATTCGGCGGTGTTGATCACGGACGAAGCGGTGGGCACGGACCTGGGCAAGAAGTTCGTGCTGGTGATGGACGCCGACAACACATCGGCCTACCGCGCCGTTGAACTGGGGCCGAAGATCGAAGGCTTGCGCATTGTGCGCAGCGGCCTGAACAAGGACGACACGATCATCGTCAAGGGCCTGCAACGGGTGCGCCCGGGGTCGCCGGTGACCCCAGAAGTGGTCCAGATGGCCAGCCAGGAAACCCTCGCGGCCCTTGCACAACAACGCCAGGCGCTTGAAGCCAGCAACCTGCCCCAAGTCGCGCCCGCCAAGGTTGCGCCGGGCACGGCTGTGAAGCTCGCCGCTGCGACTCCACGCGGTTAAGGGATACAGACTCCGATGAATTTTTCCCAGTTCTTCATTTCACGGCCGATCTTCGCCGCGGTACTGTCGCTGCTGATCCTGATTGCCGGCAGCATCTCGCTGTTCCAGCTGCCCATCAGCGAATACCCGGAAGTGGTGCCACCGACAGTGGTGGTGCGTGCCAACTTCCCGGGCGCCAACCCCAAAGTCATCGGTGAAACCGTGGCCGCTCCTCTGGAGCAAGCCATCACCGGCGTCGAGAACATGCTGTACATGTCCTCGCAGTCCACCGCCGACGGCAAGATCACCCTGACCATCACCTTTGCCCTGGGCACCGACCTGGACAACGCACAGGTGCAGGTGCAGAACCGCGTCACACGCACCGAGCCCAAGCTGCCCGAAGAAGTGACCCGGATCGGCATCACCGTGGACAAGGCCTCGCCCGACCTGACCATGGTGGTGCACTTGACCTCGCCGGACAAACGCTACGACATGCTCTACCTGTCCAACTACGCCCTGCTCAACATCAAGGATGAGCTGGCGCGCCTGGGCGGTGTCGGTGATGTGCAACTGTTCGGCATGGGCGACTACTCGCTGCGGGTGTGGCTTGACCCGAACAAGACCGCTTCGCGCAACCTGACCGCCACCGATGTGGTCAATGCCATTCGCGAGCAGAACCGCCAGGTGGCCGCCGGTGCATTGGGTGCGCCTCCGGCACCGAGTGCCACCGCGTTCCAGCTCTCGGTCAACACCCAGGGTCGCCTGGTGTCCGAGGAAGAGTTCGAAAACATCATCATTCGCTCAGGCGACAACGGTGAAATCACTCGCCTGAAGGACATTGCCCGCGTCGAACTGGGCTCCAGCCAGTACGCCTTGCGCTCCCTGCTGAACAACCAGCCGGCGGTAGCGATCCCGATCTTCCAGCGCCCGGGCTCCAACGCCATCGAGATCTCCAACGAAGTGCGCGGCAAGATGGCCGAGCTGAAGAAGAACTTCCCCGAAGGCATGGACTTCAGCATCGTCTATGACCCGACGATCTTCGTGCGCGGCTCCATCGAGGCGGTGGTGCACACCCTGTTCGAAGCGCTGATCCTGGTGGTGCTGGTGGTGATCCTGTTCCTGCAGACCTGGCGCGCCTCGATCATCCCGCTGGTGGCGGTGCCGGTATCGCTGATCGGTACCTTCGCCGTGATGCACATGTTCGGTTTCTCGCTCAACGCGTTGTCACTGTTCGGCCTGGTGCTGGCCATCGGCATCGTGGTGGACGACGCCATCGTGGTGGTGGAGAACGTCGAGCGCAACATCGGCCTGGGGCTGACCCCGGTGGAAGCGACCAAGCGTGCCATGCGTGAAGTGACCGGCCCCATCATCGCCACGGCGCTGGTGCTGTGTGCGGTATTCATCCCGGCGGCGTTCATCTCCGGGTTGACCGGTCAGTTCTACAAACAGTTTGCCTTGACCATTGCCATCTCGACCGTGATCTCGGCCTTCAACTCGCTGACCCTGTCGCCAGCGTTGGCGGCGGTGCTGCTCAAGAGCCATGACGCGCCGAAAGACCGTTTCTCCAAGGTCCTCGACACGCTCTTTGGCGGCTGGTTGTTCCGTCCGTTCAACCGCTTCTTCGACCGCGCCAGCCATGGCTATGTCGGCACCGTGACCCGTGTGATCCGCAGCAGCGGTATCGCCCTGCTGCTGTACGCCGGCCTGATGGTGCTGACGTTCTTCGGCTTCTCCAACACGCCGACCGGTTTCGTACCGGCCCAGGACAAGCAATACCTGGTGGCGTTCGCCCAACTGCCGGACGCCGCGAGCCTGGACCGTACCGAAGAGGTGATCAAGCGCATGTCCGACATGGCGCTCAAGCAACCGGGCGTGGAAAGCGCGGTGGCCTTCCCCGGCCTGTCGATCAACGGCTTCACCAACAGCCCCAACGCCGGCATCGTGTTCGTCACCCTCAAGCCCTTTGACGAGCGCAAGGACCCGAGCGAATCCGCCGGGGCCATTGCCGGGGCCTTGAACGGCCAGTACGCCGATATTCAGGAAGCCTACATGGCGATCTTCCCACCGCCGCCGGTACAGGGCCTGGGCACCATTGGCGGGTTCCGCCTGCAGATCGAGGACCGGGGCAACCTGGGCTATGACGAGCTGTACAAGGAAACCATGAACATCATCAACAAGAGCCACAACGTGCCGGAACTGGCGGGCCTGTTCACCAGCTACACGGTGAACGTGCCCCAGGTCGATGCCGCCATCGACCGCGAAAAGGCCAAGACCCACGGCGTGGCCGTCAGCGACATCTTCGACACCCTGCAGATCTACCTGGGGTCGCTGTATGCCAACGACTTCAACCGCTTCGGTCGCACCTATCAGGTCAACGTCCAGGCCGAGCAGCAGTTCCGCCTCGAGCCGGACCAGATCGGCCAGCTGAAAGTACGCAACAACAAGGGCGAGATGATCCCGCTGGCAACCTTCATCAAGGTCAGCGACACCTCAGGCCCTGACCGCGTGATGCACTACAACGGCTTTATCACCGCCGAAATCAACGGTGCCGCCGCCCCTGGCTACAGCTCGGGCCAGGCGGAGAAAGCCATTGAGAAACTGCTCAAGGAAGAACTGCCCAACGGCATGACCTACGAATGGACCGACCTGACCTACCAGCAGATTCTGTCCGGCAACACCGCACTGTTCGTGTTCCCGCTCTGCGTGCTGCTGGCGTTCCTGGTACTGGCGGCCCAGTACGAGAGCTGGAGCCTGCCGCTGGCGGTGATCCTGATCGTGCCGATGACCCTGCTGTCGGCCATCACCGGGGTGATTGTGTCCGGTGGCGACAACAACATCTTCACCCAGATCGGCTTGATCGTATTGGTGGGCCTGGCGTGCAAGAACGCGATCCTGATCGTCGAGTTCGCCAAGGACAAGCAAGAGGAAGGCATGGACGCCCTCAGCGCGGTGCTGGAAGCCTGCCGCCTGCGTCTGCGGCCGATCCTGATGACCTCGTTCGCCTTCATCATGGGGGTGGTGCCCCTGGTGTTCTCCAGCGGCGCCGGTGCCGAAATGCGTCACGCCATGGGTGTGGCGGTGTTCTCCGGGATGCTCGGGGTGACCTTCTTCGGACTGCTGCTGACGCCGGTGTTCTACGTATTGATCCGCCGTTATGTGGAGCGCAGCGACGCCCGCAAAGCGGCCCGTGCCCTGAAACTGGAGGCGCAACAATGAGCTTGAAAGCCTTCCTGCCGAGCCTGCTGGTGCTGGCCCTGAGTGCTTGCGCCGTCGGTCCGGACTACAAGACCCCCGAGACGGCAGCGGCCAACATCACGTCCGCGACCGTGGGGGCCAACGGGGAGAAGAACTTCGACCGCGCCCGCTTCGAAGGGATCTGGTGGCAGCAGTTCGAAGACCCGATCCTCAATCAGTTGGTGAACACCTCGCTGCAGGGCAACCGTGAGTTGCGGGTGGCCTTTGATCGCCTGCGGGCTGCCCGGGCATTCCGTGATGATGTCAGCAATGACGCCATGCCGGTGGTCACCAGCCGGGTCAGCAGTGACTTGGCCAAGGGCCAGATTCCCGGCCAGACCACCGACCGGGTCAGCAGCGAACGTTATGACCTGGGCCTGGACATGGCCTGGGAGATCGATCTGTTCGGGCGTATCCAGCGCAACCTGGAAGCGGCCGATGCCGACACCCAGGTGGCCGCGGCCGACCTGTACCAGTTGCAAGTCACGATGATTGCCGAACTGGTGGACGCCTACGGTCAACTGCGTGGCGCGCAATTGCGGGAGAAGATTGCCCTGGCCAACCTGCAGAACCAGCAGGAGTCGCGCAATATCACCATCAGCCTGCGCGATGCCGGTGTCGGTGATCAGCTCGACGTGGTTCGCGCCGACGCACGCCTGGCGTCGGTCGAAGCCAGCGTGCCGCAGTTGCAGGAAGTGCAGATCCGTCAGCGCAACCGCATCGCTACCCTGCTGGGTGAGCGTCCGGACAAGCTCAGCGTCGACTTGAGCCCCGCCAGCTTGCCGGCGATCGCCAAGGCCCTGCCGATCGGTGATCCGGGCGAATTGCTGCAACGCCGTCCCGACATCCTCAGCGCCGAGCGCAAACTGGCCGCTGCCACGGCCCGGATCGGCGTGGCCAAGGCCGACCTGTTCCCACGGGTCAGCCTCAGCGGCTTCCTCGGCTTCACGGCAGGACGCGGTTCGCAGATTGGCTCATCCGCCGCCAACGCTTGGGCGCTGGGCCCCAGCATCACCTGGGCCGCCTTTGACCTGGGCAGCGTACGTGCCCGCTTGCGGGCCGCCGATGCCAACGCCGACGGCGCCCTGGCCACCTACGAACAGCAAGTGTTACTGGCCCTGGAAGAATCGGAAAACGCCTTCTCCGACTACGGCAAACGCCAACAACGCCTGATCTCGCTGATTCGCCAAAGCGAATCGAGTCGCGCCGCCGCCGACCTGGCGGAGATTCGCTACCGCGAAGGCACCGCGGACTTCCTGGTGCTGCTCGACGCCCAACGCGAACGCCTGGCGGCCGAAGACTCGCAGGCCCAGGCCGAAGTCGACCTCTACCGCGGCATCGTCGCCATCTACAAAGCGTTGGGTGGCGGTTGGCAACCCGAAACCGTCGCCAGCAACTAAGCTTACAAGTGCTCCTTTGGTTGGCCGCAACCAACCAATTTTTTGCCCCGCGCCTCATTCGGTCGCGGGGTTTTTTTTGCTTTTTCACGGGGCTAAACGGCAATGCTGATCACAGCAAGCTTCATCATAGATGCCATCGATCACCCCGTCAGCCATAGCAATTGGACAGGCCATGCGCACGCCACTAGCCTTTATCCGCTACACAAGCATCTGACTCACCGAAGCCCCCACCATGATTGTCCGCCCCAAGCCCAACCTGATCGGCCTGCTGTTTTCCCTCAAGGGTTCGATTGCCAAGCGCATTGCCCTGCGCTGCCTGCTGGTGACGCTGCTGGCGTCGGTCATTGTGCTGGTGGAAACCTGGCACCCGGCCTACTTCTCCAGGGTCAATGTCACGCCTTTCACCCTGCTGGGTTTGTCGCTGTCGATTTTCATGAGTTTTCGCAACAACGCCTGTTACGACCGTTGGTGGGAAGGTCGCAAGCAGCTGGGGCAGATGATCGTCGAACTGCGCTCGCTGATTCGGCAAACCCAAATGCTCAAGGATGCAGGCCAGCGCGAGCCGCTGCTCAGAGAGCTCTGCGGCTTTGCCCATGGCCTGGTCGCCCGCCTGCGACTGGAAGATGAAGCGGCCGCCATCCAGCCCTGGACGGCCCCCCCCCCGGACCACCGGCACCCGAACCTCACCGACCGCCTGCTGCAACGCATCAGTGCGCGCTGCTTGCAGCTCGCCGAGGATGGACGAATCAGCGAATGGCGCTACACCCAACTGGAAAACCGGCTGCTCAGCCTGAGCCAGGTCCAGGCCGCCTGCGAACGGATCAAATTCACACCACTACCCTTCCCGTACACCCTGTTACTGCATCGCACCATTTACCTGTTCTGCATCTTGCTGCCGTTCGCCATGGCCGGGCCGCTGGGCTGGCTGACGCCAGTGATCACCGCCATCGTCAGCTACACCTTTCTCGGTCTCGACGAAATCGGTGACGACCTGGAGGACCCGTTCGGCTTCGATGAAAACGATCTGCCTTGCAATGCCATCCTGCGCACTCTTGAGCGCGAAGTGCTGGCCGCCCTTGGCCATGACGACCTTCCACCGGCACTGGTACCCGTCGATTACGTTTTGAACTAGCCCCGGGTTTGACTCGCGGCGCCAGCTGACCGAAGCTTGCAACCTTGCACACGTTGTCAGCGCCCGGATTACTGCATGCCCAAGCCTCGCCGCTATTTGATCATCAGCCTGCTTGCCCTGTTTGCCATCGCCGTCGCCTGGTTTTCCCTGCACGATTCCGCCCCCCAGGTGCCTGAGACCATCAAGCGCGGCTACAGCGAAGCCCTGGAACGGGCGCGCAACGGCAAGCCCGGTGCGGCCCGTGTGCTCTATCAACAACTGGCCCGCCCGGACCTCTCGGACAAGCGGCGCGTCTGGCTGCATGCCGAACTGCCCAATTACCCCAGCCCGCAGGCGTTGAAACTGGCGGATGCGGACTTGCTCAACTCATCGGTCGCGGTCCGCCAGGCCGCGATCAAGAGCATTGTCGGGCTGGTTCCCAGCGGCCAGCGCAGTCTGTTGCTCGGCCCGTTGCTCGACGACAGCGAGCAAACCGTGCGTTTTGCTGCCGCCAGCGCCTTGCTTGGCCTGTCGCCCGACGACCTGGGGTTGTATTTCGGTCCCTTGCAGCAAGTCATCGATGAATATGAGCAGTCGCTGAAAAGCCAGCCCGTCACCGCGCAAAGCCAGTATCAGCTGGCACGCCTGCACCTGCACAACGCCGAACTCAAGCAAGCGCAGCAGGCGCTCGATGCCACCTTGCGCCTGGACCCGGGGAATCTGCCGGCACTGGTGTTGCAGATCGACGTGCTGGATAAGCAGGGGCAAAGCGAAGCGGCCCAGCAGTTACTGGCCAGGCAGCTCAAGGCCCAACCCGATTCGGCTTACCTGCAGCACGCCCTGGGGATGTGGCTGCTGCATCACGGGCAGAACGAGTTCGCCCTCCTCGGGCTGTCCAGGGCCGTGGAGCTGGAACCCAATAACAAACAATACCGCTACGACCTGGCGACAACCCTGCATGAGGAGCAGGAGTTGGAGGCGGCGCAAAAACAGCTGCAAGAGATCGTTCAGCGCCATCCCGCCGACCGCAAGGCCCGGGTATTGCTGATCAACTACTGGAAGGAAAGCGGCCAGTTGCAGAATGTCCAGGTATTGCTGGCACAGCTTGAGCAGATGAATCCGGACGACCCCGCCTTGCAGCAAGGCCTGTAACCTGCCCAGGTACAACGCGTGCCGGGCGCTCGATCAGGGTCAAGCGCCGCAGTCTGGGGGAAGGTTCAGGACAGCATTTCCTGCATCAGTTCCTGCAGCTCGTCCAGGTCGAAGGGTTTGGCCAGGATCGGCGCTTTCTGCGCAATGGGGCTGCCCGACTCGCGAATTTCCTGCGGATAACCGCTGATGAAGATCACTTTCAGTTCCGGCCGCAGCTTCACCGCGGGCTCGGCGATTTGTACCCCCGAGATGCCGCCAGGCAACCGGTAGTCGGTGATCATCATGTCCAGATGGGGCTTGCTGGCCAGAATCGCGAAGGCCTCCTCGCCATCCACGGCCTGCAACACCCGATAACCCTCACCCGACAGATACGCGGCGAGCACCATCAGGATCGAAGGATCATCTTCGACGATCAATACGACATCTTGTGCATCTTCACTCATGGGAAGCCTTTGTTCGGTCAATAGCTGTTATTACGACCCTAAGGTCATGCAGAGGTTGCGTTTTTTTTTGCCCGTCTTGCTACAGAGGCAGGCAAACACGGAACAACGCGCCTTGATCAATCTTGCTCTCGACACGGATGGTGCCACCGTGGGCCGCCACAATCTGCTCGCAAATGAACAGCCCTAATCCAAGGCCGGCCACCTCATTCCTGGTGCTAACCCGCTCGAACTGCTGGAAAATCCGCTTCTGGTTATCCTCGCTGATTCCCATCCCGGCGTCACGCACCTCGATCAAGGCCTGACCACCTTCAGGATAGACATGCACACTGATCGGCGCCTTGCCACCGTAACGCAAAGCATTGGTCAGCAAGTTGGACACCACCTGTTCGATACGAAACTCATCCCAGAGGCCTTCCACCGGCTGTCCGGCAACCAGCGTCACCGAAGCCTCGGCGGCTTCGATCTGGGGGGCAAAACTATGCACCACCCTACCCACCAGTTGCGCCAGGTCGAAACGACCCGGACGGATGGACAGCTTACCCGTGCGAATCCTCGACACATCGAGCATGTCTTCGATCAAGCGGATCAGACTCTTGATTTGCCGTTCGTCGCGATCGACCATCGCGTGCATCTTGTCCAGGGTGAAGGCGGCAGCGTTGTCCCGGGCCAGGTGCATCTTGCGCAACTGGGTTTCCAGAATCAGCCCGTTGAGGGGAGTACGCACCTCATGGGCCACGATCGACATGAAGTCGTCACGCATGCGCACCGCCCGCTCCAGCTCACCTTGTGTGGCTTGCAGTTGCTTGAGCAAGGTTTCCTGCTCGCGGCGGCTTTGCTCCAAAGCCTCCAGCTGCAACTTCATCGCCTTTTGCTGGCGATACAGATCGACAAATACCTTGACCTTGCTTTTCACCGCGTGGGTATCCAGCGGCTTGTGCAGGAAATCCACGGCGCCGCTTTCATAGCCTTTGAACACGTAGTTCGTTTCTCGACCGGCCGCACTGACGAACACAATCGGGATGTCCCGGGTCTTTTCGGTACCGCGCATCAGCTCGGCCAGTTCGAAGCCGTTCATGCCCGGCATCTGCACATCGACAATGGCCAGGGCGAACTCGTGTTGCAGCAGCAGCGACAAGGCTTTGTCGGCCGACTGCGCCGGGTAGATGGTGTGATGTTCACCGGCAATCAACGCCTTGAGTGCCAGCAGATTCTGCGGCAGGTCATCGACGATCAGCACGTTGGCCTGGATCTGACTCAGCATTTTCGGTAGATCCGTTCTTGTTTGACCAAGGGCTCGAACTGTTGGCCGTACGCGGAGAACTCAAGGGTCTCCTTGCTGCCCAGCGCCAGGAAGCCGCGATGGCACAGCGATTCATGAAACAAGCCAAAAGCCCGATCCTGCAGCTTCTTATTAAAATAAATCAATACGTTACGACATGAAATGAACTGGACTTCGGAAAACACGCTGTCCGTTGCCAGGCTGTGATCGGCAAAGGTCACGTGCTCGCACAGGCTCTTGTCGAAAATCCCGTGGTCATAGGCGGCCGTGTAATAGTCGGCGAACGAGCGCCGGCCACCGGCCTGCTGATAATTTTTGGTGTAGGCGCGGATGTTTTCCCGGGAGAAGATGCCCCGCCGGGCCTGTTCCAGCGACCGCGGGTTGATGTCGGTCGCGTAAATGAGGGTGCGTTCCAGCAATCCCTCCTCGCGCAACAGAATCGCCAACGAATAGACCTCCTCCCCGGTGCTGCAACCGGCGATCCAGAGCTTGATCGAAGGATAGGTCTTGAGCAGCGGCACCACTTCCTGGCGAATCGCCAGAAAGTGCGCCGGGTCGCGAAACATCTCACTGACCGGAATCGTCAGCAGTTGCAGCAACTGCATGAACGCGGTCGGGTCGTGCAGCACCCGCTCCTGCAAGGCAGAGATGGTCCTGCACTCGAACTGAGGCAGCGCGTGGTTGACCCGACGCTGAATCGACGCTGCGCAATAATCGCGGAAATCGTAACTGTACTTGAGATAGATCGCTTCGATCAGCAACCTCAGTTCGATCTCGCAAGCTGCACCCGTGTTGCGCTCCACTAAACTCTTTCCATCTTCGGTAGCCACACGCGAACCAGCGAGAACAGGCGATCCAGGTCGATGGGCTTGGCCAGGTAGTCATTGGCACCCGCTTGCAGGCAGCGCTCCTGATCATCCTTCATCGCCTTGGCGGTGACGGCAATGATCGGCAGCTTGCGCCAGCGCGGCTCCTGGCGAATCCGGGCCGTAGCTTCAAGCCCGTCCATCTCCGGCATCATCACGTCCATCAGCACCAGGTCGATGTCCTCGACTGCATTGAGTTTTTCCAGCGCCTCGCGGCCATTGCGGCCAATGACCACGATGGCGCCCTTTTGCTCCAGGGCACTGGTGAGGGCAAAGATGTTGCGCACGTCATCATCCACCAGCAGCACCTTGCGACCTTCGAAGAGCCGGTCATGGCTGCGGGCAGTCTTGAGCATCCTTTGCCGCTCATGGGACAAGCGGGATTCGACTTTGTGCAGGAACAGGGTCACTTCATCCAGCAAGCGCTCGGGAGAGCGCGCGCCCTTGATGATGATCGAGCGTGAATAGCGGAGCAGTTCCGCCTCTTCATCACGGGTCAGGTTGCGCCCGGTGTAGACAATGACCGGCGGGAACGAGCAGATGTCTTCGCTGGACATGCGTTTGAGCAGATCGTTGCCGAGCATGTCTGGCAGTTTCAGGTCGATGATCATGCAGTCGTAGAGGTTTTCGCGCAGCAGGTCCAGCGCTTCCTGGGCAAGCCCCACGGCAGTGATCTCGATGTCATCGTCGCCGATCAGGCGGGCAATGCTGTCGCGTTGCAGGTCGTCGTCTTCAACCAGCAGCACCCGCTTGACCTTCTGCGTCAGCTTGGCCTCCAGGCGTGCAAACACACCCTTGAGCTCTTCGCGGGAGGTCGGTTTGACGGCATAGCCAACCGCGCCCATGTGCATGGCGGCCTCGACACGGTCCTCGACCGAGATCACATGGACCGGAATATGTCGGGTGTCGGCCTGTTCCTTGAGGCGCTGCAGCACGGTCAGGCCGGAGTGGTCCGGCAAGCGCATGTCCAGCAGGATCGCATCGGGCAGGAACTGTGTGGCCAGCTCATAGCCTTCGTCGGCACCATGGGCCACCAGGCACTGATACCCCAGCTCATGCGCCAGATCGAAGAGGATATGCGCAAAACTGACCTCGTCCTCCACCACCAGAATGCACCGACCGGTAAACGGCGCATTGCCGCGGTCATCGGCAAAGCGTGGTGCCTGTGGTGTGACAGCCCGGGGTTTGCCTGGCGCCGCGGGTGCAGGCGAGGCAGCCTTCATCGATTGAATCCGCTGCGCATCGTCTTCAACGTAACGCTCAGGCAGCACCAGGGTGAAGACACTGCCCTGCCCCGGCTCGCTGCTGACGCTGATCGATCCGCCGAGCAAGGCCGCCAGGTCCCGCGAGATCGACAACCCCAGCCCCGTGCCACCGTAACGACGATTGGTGGTGCCGTCGGCTTGGTGGAACGCCTCGAAAACACTTTCAAGCTGATCGCTGGCAATACCGATCCCCGAATCGCGAACCACAAAGCCGATACCGGCGTCCGGCTGGCGGATGACGGTGAGGCTGACCGTGCCCTTTTCGGTGAACTTGATCGCGTTCGACAACAGGTTCTTGAGCACCTGTTCCAGGCGCTGGGGATCGGTGAACAGTATCGGCGCTGCATCCGCCTGCACTTGAGCCGTGAACACCAGTTGCTTGTCGGCGGCCAGGGGCACGAACATCCCGCGCAGGCCATCTACCAGCCGCGCGACGCGGGTGTTCTGCGCACGTATCTCCAGCTTGCCGGCCTCGACTCTGGAAATGTCGAGGATGTCATTGATCAGGTTCAGCAAGTCGTTGCCGGCCGAGTAGATCGACTCGGCGTACTGCACTTGTTCGGCACTGAGGTTCTCTTGGGGGTTCTCGGCCAGCAGTTTGGCCAGGATCAACGAACTGTTCAGCGGTGTGCGCAACTCATGGGACATGTTGGCCAGGAACTCGGACTTGTACTTGCTCGAACGCTGCAGTTCTTCGGCACGCTCTTCGAGCTGGGCCTGGGCCTGGTGCAACTCGGTGTTTTTCAGGTCCAGGACATCGCGCTGCTCGGCCAGGGTGAGTGCCTGGTCTGCCAGTTGCTCGTTGGTCTGCTCAAGCTCGACCTGCTGGGTTTCCAGGTGGGCCTGGGACTCCTTGAGAATCCGCGACTGTTCCTCCAGCTCCTCGTTGGCCGCCTTGAGCTCTTCCTGCTGCACCTGCAACTCTTCGTTGAGCTGCTGGGTTTCGGCCAGCACCTCCTGCAGGCGCTGGCGATAGCGCGCCGCCTCGAGCGAGGTGCCGATGTTGCCGGCAATCAGCTCCAGCAGTTCGACATCGCGCTCGTCCAGGGCACGCAAAAAGCCCAGCTCGATCACCCCGTTGACCTGGTCGTCGTTCGTGGCAGGCACCACCAGCACGCTGCGGGGTGCCCCCTCACCCAGTCCTGAGCTGACTTTGAAATAGTCGCCCGGGACATCGTCCAGACGGATCAAGCGACCTTGCCGGGCGGCCTGTCCGGCAATGCCTTCGCCGCTGGCGATCGATTGTTCACGCGCTTGCTGCTCACGGGAGAAACCATAAGTGGCCACCCGAACAAGGCCGCCATGATCGTCCTTCACATACAGGGCCGCGACGACACTGCCCAGGTACTGCGCACAAAACTGCAGGATACTGCGCCCCAACAGGTTCAGCGTCAGCTGACCGAGGACCTGCTCTGCCAGTTCGGTCTGCCCCTTGCGCAACCAGGCTTGCTGTTCCAGGCGCCGAGCGCTCTTTTGTTGCGCGGCCAGGTTGGCACTGTAGCTTTTCGAAAGGCTGACCAGGTCGCGGCGCCCGACGTAGGCCAGCAGGCCGCTGATGCCGACGATGAACAGCACGTACAGGGAGATGCTCCAGATCGTCGTGCGACGAACCTCTTCGTTGCGCGTGGCACGCAACTGTTGCTCCATGCCGGTGACGTCTTCGTACTGTTTGCGGATTTCGTCGGTCAGGCGCTTGCCACGACCGGCCTTCACCACCGCGCGGTAGTCGCCGCTGCTACGCTGCAGGTCGATCATCGTTTGGGCATAGGCATTCCACTCGGTTTGCAACGCCTCGATCCGACGCAACCGGTCAAGTTGTATCGGGTTGTCCGCCGTCAGCTCCTGCAAGGTGTTAAGCGCCACCATGATTCGCGGCTTCGCCGTTTCATAGGGGTCAAGGAAGTGCGCGTCACCGGTCAACAGATAACCGCGCATGCCGGTTTCCAGGTCAACCGTCAGCTTCACCGCTTCGTTGGCGTTATTGATCACCCGGTCGGTATGCTCGACCCTCTGCATGACCGACATCAGGTAGGTGATCAGGGAGACAAAGAACACCACGCTGAGGACACCCAGCCCCAGCGGCAAACTGACGTTACGACTCAGGAGTTTGCGAAAGCTCTGCTCATCAACCGAAGACGAAGCGTTCATTGGGAGGCCTTGGTGAACTGTCGTAAGAGAAGGAGTTTGCCCCAAAAGCGAATGTGGGATCCATGTTTCTGACAGCCTAGCCAGCAATTGCCGGTATTGCCCTCCAATGATCCCGAGACGCGCAAGACCGCGCCCGATTCCTGTACATTAACGCTTTGCTGTACCGCTTTGCGCACGTGTCGGGTTTGATCAATGATGCCGGGCAGTGTGATGGCCCCGGTCACCGAGCGCCCTTTTGAGAACAGCCCTTATGTCCGTCACCGCCACCATCCTTGTCGTCGAAGACGACGCCATCGTGCGCATGCTGATCGTCGATGTGCTGGAGGAACTGGCGTTCAAGGTGCTTGCGGCCGAAGGCAGCACGGACGCCTTGATCCTGCTGGAAAACCAGTCGAATACGATCGACCTGCTGATGACCGATGTGGGCTTGCCGGATATGGATGGCAAGGAACTGGCCATGCGCGCCCGCGAACTGCGCCCCAACCTGCCGGTTCTGTTTGCCAGTGGTTATGCCGCAAGCATTGAAGTACCTGACGGCATGTCGGTGATTGGCAAGCCATTCTCCATCGATCAACTGCGCGACAAGGTCAAAAGCCTGCTGGGTGACGCCCACTAGAGGGCACTGTCGCCGCCCAGCCTGCAAATGCCTGGGCTGTGGTTTAATGGCGCCCCCGCACCTCCCTGCCCACCTGCCGTTTCAAGGAAATACCGCTCATGAGTCCGTCTCGCGCAACCAAGGTCCTGGTCATTGGTTACGTCTGGCCCGAACCGCGCTCATCCGCCGCCAGCGGTCACGTCATGCAAATCCTCGAAACCTTTCTCCAGCAGGGTTGGGACATTACCTTCAGCAGCCCCGCAGGCGTCGGCGAGCACAAGGCCGATCTGCTGTCGATGGGTATCAAGGAACAGCCCATCGAGCTCAACAACAGCAGCTTTGATGCCTTCGTCAGCCAATTGGCTCCGGATATCGTGCTGTTCGACCAGTTCATGATGGAGGAACAGTTCGGCTGGCGCGTTGAAAAACACTGCCCCGATGCACTGCGTGTCCTGGAAACCTCGGACCTGCAAAGCCTGCGTCACGCTCGCCATCAGCGTTTGAAAGACCGCCTGAAGGCCAGCGACGACCACAATGATTTCGCCTCGCTGTTTGCCCCTGCGCTGGCGCAGGAGTTTGCCCTGATGGCCGACACTGAGCTTGCCAAGCGGGAAATTGCCGCGCTGTTACGCTGCGACCTCAACCTGATGATCTCGGAAGTGGAAATCCAGTTGCTGGTGGAGCATTTCTCAGTGCCACGCAGCAGTGTGCATTGGTGTCCATTGATGCTCGACCCGCCGGCGCAAGCCTTCGTGCCTTTTGAAGACCGTGCGCATTTCCTCAGCATCGGCAACTTCCGCCACGCACCGAACTGGGACGCCGTGCTCTGGATGAAAACCGCCATCTGGCCGCTGATCCGCCAACAGCTGCCCGGTGCGCAACTGCACATCTACGGCGCCTATACACCGCCCAAGGCCACGGCCTTGCACAATCCGGCACAAGGGTTTCACGTCATGAATTGGGCCGAAGACGCCCTGCAGGTCATGTCGGCCGCACGCATCTGCCTCGCGCCCCTGCGCTTTGGTGCAGGGATCAAGGGCAAGATCTTCGATGCGATGCTCTGTGGTACACCGAACATCACCACCCCGACCGGCGCTGAAGGCATGTCCGGGGACATGCCCTGGGCCGGGGAAATTGCCGAAAGTGCCGAGGCCATCGCCCAGGCGGCGGTGCGCCTGTATCAGGACAAGGCACTGTGGACCCGGGCCCAGGATGCCGGCGTACAGCTGCTCGACGCCCGTTACCGGCAGAGCGTCCATGGTCCGGCGCTGATCGACCGGTTGCAGCACTGCCGTGACAACCTGCTGGCGCTGCGTCGGGAGAACTTTATCGGTGGCATGCTGCGTCATCATCAACACAAGAGCACGCAATACATGTCGCAGTGGATTGAAGAGAAAAACCGCAACACCCGGTGACGCCCATCAAGGTCGACCAGCGATCGCGCTCACACTGCCCGCCCAAGACTCACAGCAGCGAAAAGTTGTAGCTGACGATCAGCCGGGTCTCATCCACATCCCGGGCGAACTGTTCGTAGTTGGTGCGGTAGGTCGCACTGCGCAGGCGCAGGCTCACATCCTTGAACGTCCCGCTTTGCACCACGTACTTGAGTTCGCTGTCGCGCTCCCATTCCTTGCCTTCCTGCTCGCTACCCGCGACCTTGATGTGATCGCCGTTCACGTAACGGGTCAGGAAGCTCAAGCCATTGATACCGATGGCCTTGAAGTCGTAGTCGTAACGCAGCTGCCAGGAGCGTTCCTGGGCCGCGGCGAAGTCATTGACCTGCACATAGTTGACCAGATAGGGGTTGCTGCCATCCAGGTACGGCATCGAGTTATCGCCGATCATGCGCTGCCAGCCGGCGCTGAAGGTGTGCCCGCTGACGGCATAACCCAGCATGCCGCTCAGGGCGCGGTTGTCGATGGCGCCAGCACGGGCCGCACCGCTGTCGGCACTGCTGAGCACCCGCAGATCGGCCTTCAACGAGCCCGCCGCCAAGGGTTGATTGGCCAGTACGCCCAGGAAGTGCTGGCGATAGATGTCTTCCAGTTCGCCATACTGGTACTGAGCGCTCAGGCGATCATTGAGCTTGTACTCCACGCCGTACAGATCGAAGTGATCGGCCGTCACGTTGCAAGCGTAACGCTTGTTCTTGCAGTGCAGGCGAATGTCCTGGGCGTCCGTTGAATCCCGGGCGGTGTACCGGTTGAGGCGGGCGCCGGTGAAGGTCAGGTTCTTCAGCTCCCTGGAGGTGAGCAGCGCACCGTTGAACATCGTCGGCAACAAGCGGCCGTCGTTGTACTTGATCAGTGGCAGGTCCGGCAGCAGTGCGCCGTACTTCAGTACGCTGCGGGACGCCCGGACCTTGGCGGTCAGGCCCAGCTTGGCGTATTGGTCTGCGGAACCGCGCGGGTCATTGCCGGATGACGGCAACAGGCCACTGTTGCTGCTGTCGGCACTGGAGTCGAGCTTCAAACCCAGCATCCCCAGCGCATCGACACCAAACCCTACGGTGCCTTCGGTGTACCCCGACTGCAGATTGAGAATGAAGCCCTCGGCCGACTCTTCGCGTTTCGAGGCGCCCTGCGGGTTGGAGGTGTGGCCATCACGAAAGTCGCGATTGAAATACACCGTGCGCGCCTCGACAGTAGCGTGGCTGTCTTCAATGAAACCACTGGCCTGGCTCTGTGTGGAAAAACCGGCGCACAGCAAGGCGGCGCCGACGCCCAGAACCGGGCACGACGTGATGAGGGGAAACGGGGGACGCATGACAAAAGCTCCAGCAGTGCATCTTTGCGACGGGACAATCAGCCAACACAAATAGCGTTCATCCAGCAAACCACTGTCTGCCGGAATGAAATGAAAAGTTACAAGGTGATCGCCAATGGTGGCATATGGCCCCATATCGCTACAGGCGACTTTAGTCTGAAACCATCGCCACCTATCCGGGCAGCCTCATCGCGCGCGCCCGTCATCTATGCTTAACCCTGCTACCCAACAGTGGCTGAACCGCGTTCGTGCCAGACATTCCGACACCCTGCGCGGCAGGGCCGGCATCTGCGGATGTCGTGCCAATCCTGGTCTGCTCCGGAGATGTGTCATGAACATGCGCACCCTGCTGGCTATTGCGGCCCTCACCTGCACCGGATACGCCGGGCTGGTGCTGGCCGACACCGCACCGTCCCAAGCCGTGCCCTATCACTACGGCATGGCGCTGCACGTGAACAAAGTGCTTTCAATGACCGAACCCACCACAACGGACTGCAAGGTGGTAACCGCCGAAATGACGTTCATCGACAACGCTGGCAAACAGGAGAGCATCCGTTATCAGAAACTCTCGGAGGCCTGCAGTTACCAAAACTGAGTGAAGCGGGTCACGACAACTCTTGATGATGGGCGAGCGCCGGGCCAAAGGTTATGCTTTGGCCTGCCCTCCGCTGCCGCAAGGATTCGCCATGCAGTTGTCATTTCGTACCCTCGCCACCCTTACTACCGCACTGTGTTTTGTCCTGGCGCTGATCTGGGGCTTGATTCCCGAGTTCATGCTGTCGATCTGGGGGGTTGCCTACGACAACACCGCCGGCTTGATGGCCAGGCGCGGGGCCATGTTGTTCGTGACCCTGGGCGTGATGTTCTTCATGGCGCGCCATGCACCGCCCTCCATAGCCCGCACCGCCATGAGCAGTGGTGTGGTCATCGGGCTGCTCGGCCTGGCAGTACTGGGCTTTAGCGAATGGCTCAATGGCCGCGCCGGTCCCGGCATCCTGTTGGCGGTAGTGGTCGAGATCGCGCTAGGCACAGCCTTTCTCCAGACTCGGCGCGACTGCGTCGAACTCACGCAATCCGTTGATTGAGCCGCCTGAACTTCTGCCGCGCAAACCCGTCAATACACCCGGTTTGCATTGGCAGGCCCATGGGGCAGAATGCTCGCGTTTTTTGAATCAACCACAAGCAAGGAGGCGTCATGCGCTCATCTACCCTTACCGCCACGGCCGCTCTGCTGATCGGCCTGTCCACCCAGGCCGTTGCGGCCAAACTTGAAGACGTTGCGCCCTTCCCCAAAGCCGAAAGTGGCTTTACCCGCCAGGTCATTCATCTTGCCCCGCAAGCCCGTGAAAACAATTACCAGGTCGAGATCCTCGCTGGCAAAACCCTCGCCGTGGACTGCAACCAGCAACGTTTGGGTGGCATCCTCGAAGAGAAAAACCTCGAAGGCTGGGGCTATCCCTTCTATCGCATGGATAATGTCATCGGCCCGATGAGCACCCTGATGGCCTGCCCCGATGGCAAGCGCACACAGGACTTCGTACCGGTGGTCGGCGATGGCTTCATGTTGCGTTACAACAGCAAGCTGCCGATCGTGCTCTACGTGCCCAAGGACATCGAAGTGCGCTACCGGATCTGGTCGGCCGCCGACAAGGTTGAAAAAGCGACTCAAGAATAAAGCGCCCCGTCTCCCCGCGCGCAGCTCAATGCAGCGCGCTCGGCCACGTGACGCAAGCTGTCGAAGTTGATATTGGCGCCTGAATCGATCGCTACCAGCGTCTGCCCCCGCACGCCCTGTTGCGCGACATACTGCTTGATGCCCGCCACGGCCAACGCGCCGGAAGGCTCGGTGATCGAGCGGGTGTCGTCATAGATGTTCCTGATCGCGGCGCACAGTTCATCATCGCTGACAGTCAACACCTGGTCGACGTAATCGCGACAGATCTGGAAGCCATGCGCGCCGATCTGCGCGACCGCGACACCGTCAGCGAAGGTGCCCACACTCGGCAGCACCACCCGTGCTCCCGCTTGCAATGCTGCCTGCAAGCACGCGGAATGCTCGGACTCCACACCGATGATGCGGATATCCGGCCGCAGGTATTTGACGTACGCCGCGATACCGGCGATCAGGCCGCCGCCCCCCACCGGAACGAAAATCGCATCCAGCGGCCCCTGGTGTTGGCGCAGGATTTCCATGGCCACGGTGCCCTGGCCGGCGATCACATCCGGGTCGTCGAAGGGCGAGACGAAGGTGCGACCGGTTTGCCGGGCCAGGTTCAAGGCGTACTCCAGGGCGAACGGAAAACTGTCGCCATGCAGCACCGCATCCGCGCCACGGCTACGCACTCCGATGACCTTGAGCGCAGGGGTTGAGGTAGGCATGACGATGGTCGCCTCGATCCCCAGTTCCCGTGCCGCCAGCGCCACACCTTGCGCATGATTGCCGGCCGACGCCGTGATCACGCCACGGGCCTTTTGTTCGTCGCTGAGTTGCGCCAGCTTGTTGCAGGCACCCCGAATCTTGAAGGAAAAGGTCGGTTGCAGGTCTTCGCGCTTGAGCAGAATCTGGTTGCCCAACGCCTCGGACAATGCCGGCGCGACCTGCAACGGCGTGCGCACCGCCAGTTGGTAAACCGGGGCGGCGAGGATTTTTTTCACGTAATACTCAAGCAGGGCCTGAGCGGTCGTCGGGGAGTCCATCAACGTCTCCTGGTGGTGTTCAAGGCCCCGGAGACAGAAAATGAAAACCCGCCTCTAGGGCGGGTTGGGTGCAGCCGTCAGCTAGCCCGCCAAATCAGGAATGGCGGTAATAATGCTTGGCTGGCAACGCAGTGCAGTGAAAGTCATGACTGGAAATTAGCCGCGTGCTGATGGCAAGTCAATGGCCAACTTTGCCTACGGTGAGTTAGTCTGCGAAAACTGCTCACTGACCCAAGGAAGGACTCCATGAAGTCTGTCGCGCTACCGTTGATCGCCCTGCTCGCCTTTACCGGCTACACCCTTGCCGTGATGCTCCAGGCCGAACAGTCATTGATTGATTTCGGCATCGGCCTGATGTCCCGCACGGACACGGCCCAGGTGGTGATCGACCTCTATCTGCTGGCCACGCTGGCGGGTATATGGATGTACAAGGACGCCCGCGACCGAGGCCAGTCAGCGTGGTCCGTACTGCCATACCTGCTGCTTACCGCCGTGTTCGTTTCCGCGGGGCCGCTGTTGTACCTGGTGGTGCGCGGCCTTCGCACCAGCAAGACCCGCCCGGTCGCTACGCAACAGGCGTGATGGACCCAGGGTCTGATGCCTGACGGGGAGCCAGTGCAAAGGTCAGTGCCATTCGCCCCGTTGGCACCTTCATGGTGTTCATCATCGGGGGGTGGTGCCAGGCACTGAGTTGCTGGCGTTGCTCGGCAGAACCGATATTCAGCTGTTCCAGCACCTCACAGACCACGGCATACAAAACACCCTGGTGACCGTCTTCGACTTTCACGGCGATACCCCGTGCCGGCTGGCCATCGCTGCCACGCACACCAATGGCGTAACTGGCGTCGGCCCCCACCTTGCCCACCAGTTGGCCGGCGTAGGCTTTCATCAGCGCAGTGCAGAAACGCCCCTCCCCGGCGACCAGTTCCGGGTGCCGGGTCATCGCCTGGTAGATTCGCGCCAGTGCGGCTTCACGGGGCGTCGTGGTGTCACTGGCCGCCGCCAGTTTGGCAAACAGCAAGGCCAGACGGTCGAGCGCAAACGCGGGAGTCGGCAGGTTACAGCCATCGATTGCCCATTGGATGCTTCCGGCGCGCACTTCGCAGGCCGCGGCGACGGTGTCCATCACCCGGCGTTGCAGCGGATGCTGCGCAAGGTGATACCCCTCCAGCGGTTGTCCCAGGGCTTTGGCCGCCGCCAGCATGCCCGCGTGCTTGCCCGAGCAGTTGCTGCACGCGGGGGTGGGTTGAAAGTCGCGTCTGATCCAATCGAGATAGACCGCATCGCCTATCGGTGGGTGACCGCCACAGCGCATGTCCGCCTCGGTGGCACCCGACTTTGCGAGCAGATCGCGCGTCAGGCGAATATGCCGCTCTTCACTGCTGTGTGACGCGCACATCAAAGCCAGGTCCGACTCATCCAGGCCAAATGCTTCCAACGCACCGGTTTCCAGGATCGCCAATGCTTGAGCGGGCTTGACCGCCGATCTGGTCAGGGTCATGCGAAGCGGGTTACCAAAGCCACACAGCAACTGCCCTTGGGCGTCGACCACGGCAATGTGCGCCATATGGGTGTTCTCCACCGCTTCACCCCGGTAGACGATCGCGGCAATCGAGTCTTGCGTGTTCATTCAAACGCTCCCTGGTTCAAGTACTGGATGTCTCGACCATCGTCGGATGTGTCAGTCAGTGCAAGGGGGTCGACCAGACACGGCCTGCGGCCTCATGCCCCCACACCCTGTACGCTCACCTACAGACCGATCTTGTACAACGCCCCGTCGTCTTCATCCGTGAGTATATAAAGATAACCATCCGGCCCTTGGCGAACGTCGCGGATCCGTGCCTTGAGTTCGCCAAGCAAGCGCTCTTCATGCACCACCTTGTCGCCATCGAGTTGCAGGCGAATCAACTCCCGGGTCGCCAGGGTGCCAATGAACAGATTGTGCTGCCAGGCCTTGAAGCGGTCCGCGTCGTAGAACGCCATGCCACTGATTGCCGGCGACTGCTCCCAGACATGCAGCGGCCCCACCGTACCCTCGGCGGTTGTGCCCCCGGCTTCGGGGATGGGTAATCCCGAGTAGTCGATACCGTGGGTCGCCGTGGGCCAACCGTAGTTCGCCCCTCGCTCGATAAGGTTGATCTCATCGCCGCCCCTGGGGCCGTGCTCGTTTTCCCAGAGCTCGCCAGTCCAGGGGTTCAGCGCCGCACCTTGCGGATTGCGCTGGCCATATGACCAGATTTCCGGGCGCACTCCGGCTTGACCGACAAAGGGGTTGTCCTTCGGTACCTGCCCGTCGGAATGGATTCGCACGACCTTGCCTTGAAGCTTGTCGAGGTCTTGGGCGGTCTCCCGGACATTGTTCTCGCCCAGGGTGATGAACAGGTAACCGTCGCGATCGAACACCAGCCGTGAGCCGAAATGATTGCTGGTGGAGAGCTTGGGCTCCTGGCGAAAAATCACCCTGAAGTCGTTGAGCGCCGTCAGGTCCTCGGATAAGCGGCCACGCCCCACCGCCGTGCCGGCCTTGCCGTCCTCGCCACCGCCTTCGGCGTAGGACAGATAGACCATGCGATCGACCTTGAACTGTGGCGACAACACGACGTCGAGCAATCCCCCCTGGCCTTTGGCCCACACCTGGGGCACGCCACTGAGCGGTGCTGAACGCTTGCCCTCGGCACTGACCACTCGCAGGTCACCGGGGCGCTCGGTCACCAGCATGCCCTGCTGGTCGGGCAGGAACGCCACTGCCCAAGGATGCACCAGGCCCCGAGTGACTTGCGTGACCTTGAGGGTGCCCTGTTCACTCGGCAACTGTTGGGTTTGCACGGCAAGCAGCGGCATCGAGGTCAGCAGCGCGCTGGCGCACAAGGTTGCCAGAAGCGATTTACGCGACATGTTCAGTTCCTTTTGAAATGGATGTTCGACCTGCGGTGAGCCCCCCCCCTTTCAGCGGTTACTGGTGTCCGGGTCTCTGTGGGGAGGTGCCGGGGAAACATAGGGTTTCACCGTCGGCGGCGTGGCTCCGGGCCGTGGATAGCCATTGCCAATGCCGCCGTTATCCAGGGTCGGCAGGCGGGGAACCGGCACGGTGTTGGGGGCGCGAATCGCCGGCGCAGCGGGCTGGGTACCCTGCATGCTGTTGGGGTTAACTCGACGAATCGGACTGTTGTAGGGATTGTTTTGGGGGCTGCCGGGAAGGTTCTGCGCCAGCAGTACGGGATACCCCGCCACCGCAGCCCCGGTGTCGACCTCTACGCCCGCCAACGCCAGTGAACCCAGCAGACCTGAGGTCAGCGCGGCGATACCCAAGACAAACCTGTTCATGGTGGAGGTCCTCCAATACATGCAGACACGTTGTTCGATACCACGCTACGCCCAGGGTTCGACGCTGTGAAGGAAATACTCCCAAAGAAGATGTAACACCAACGAACCTTGCCGTCGGAAACCGCCGTGCCTGGCGCCAACGAATCGACGCAGGCAGCGGGATCGCCTCAGATCAGCACGATAATGGCCAGCAACCCGCCGAAAATCGCCCACTTTTCCAGGTAGTAGAGCGTGCGGTTGCTCTTTTTCAACGCCTTGCCCCGCAGGCGTATCTTGTAGATCTTGCCGAATGCCCGATTCAAGCCACCGGTTCTGTCGCCCGCATCGTTGGGGGCACCTGCAGACGACATCACGGTGCGGCTGAACCAGCCATTGAACGCCGCCGCCCAGCGGTATTTCATGGGGCGTTCGATGTCGCAGAACAGAATGATACGGTTCTGCCTGGTGGTGTTCTCGGCATAGTGGATGTAGGTCTCGTCGAACATCACGGCCTCACCGTCGCGCCAGTGATAGCGCTCGCCGTCGACGTCGATGTAGCACCCTTCATCATTCGGCGTTTCCAGGCCCAGGTGGTAACGGTAACAGCCGGCATACGGATCCCGATGGCGAACCAGCCTGGAGCCCGGTGGCAACTCGGCGAACATCGCGGCCTTGATCGAACCGATGCTTTGCACCAGCTCCGTGGTAAGGGGGCACAGCTTGGTGGCCGAGGGGTGACTGTCGCCATACCACTTCAGATAAAAACGCTTCCAGCCGGACTTGAAGAACGAGTTGAAGCCCACGTCGTCGTATTGATCCGAACGCTTGATCTCCCCGGCCCGCAGCAGGCTCTGTCCTTCGGCGCGGATTGCCTGCCAGTTGGCCTGCAACGGGCTCAGGTCCGGAAAATTAGCGGGGTCCAGGTACGGCTTGTTGGGGAGCCTGGAGAACAGATAGAGGAAGCAGTTGATCGGCGCCAGGAAGCTTGAGTGATCGCTTAGCTGGCGACCCAGCTTGTGCCGAATACGGCCACGCAGATGCACATACGCGATGGATAAAACGTAGAGGGAAACAAGGATGAGCTTCACGGGAAATCGTCACACGTAAGAGAAATACCTGCTGCGCACCACTGGGCTGATCGGAACGCAACGTCTGAAATTCAATTGCCGCAGGCTTGGCAAAGTGTCAGTTCAAGGCAATTGGCCGGTATTTTAGACATACTTTGTAACCCAGGGTTAACACCCAAGTGTGAAAAACCTTATGGTTTTTGTGTCGCCGGGGGCGTCTGTTCGTCGCGACCGACATCGCGCGCTCCCGCAGCCTGCCCCTGATCATGGAAGACACTCTGCCGGCCTTTGGTGCGCTGCCCCGGCACCTGATAACGCAGCGTTGCGGTGCGCTGCACGCCCCGTAAATAATTGTTTTTGATAAAGATTGATTGGGCATCGAGCACGATTTTCGCCCTAATGCGCGCCGAGGACGGTTAGCGGGGGAGCCAATGGAAGAGACACGGCTGTTCCGCCCGGGCGCTCTACGAGTACCGGCGGGTGCTGACCCTCCTCACTCCTTCTTTTCTTGAAATTTTTTGCCCTGCGCAAGCGAAAGCACACGCGGGGCATTTTTTTGTCGGTCTCGATGCCCATGGACGTGTTTGATGATTTGTGACGCCCCCCCCTTCCTGACAGTCCCACCATCGCTTCCTGACAAAGAGGTCGCGATCAAGCGACTGATCACTTATTCCGATTCCCGCACATATTCGCCATCTAGTACAAGTTGAGCGTCTATGCTGCATTTAGCCACCTCACACCTTTGCTGACCGCCGTCGGAGGCCTTCCCCATGATCCCCTCGCCCATCACCGAGAAGAGTTTGTCTCGGAATATGCTTGATGTACTGATTCGAGCAGGACTACTCACCATTCTGGCGATGTTCTGCTTCCGCATTTTCAGTCCGTTCCTGGATTTGATGCTGTGGTCGATCATCCTGGCAATCACTCTCTATCCACTGCATATCAAGTTCAAGAACCGACTGGGCCTGAGCAGCGGACACACCGCCACCCTGCTCGTACTGATCGCCGTTGCCATCCTGATGGTGCCGATCTATCTGCTGGGTACGTCCCTGGTGGACTCGGTGGAAAGTGCCATCGCCGTCGTCAAGAGCGATACCGTTCAGGTTCCACCACCACCCGAGGCCCTTGCCAGTTGGCCATTGGTAGGCAAACCCCTGAATGCCCTGTGGATGCAAGCCTCCAACGACCTGCCCCTGCTGATACAAAAGTACATCCCCGAAATCAAGGGCTTCAGCCTCTCGCTGCTGGGCAAGCTTGCCGGAGCCAGCATGGGCTTCCTGATTTTCATCTTCGCCCTGATCATCGCGGGGATCTTCATGGCCTATGGCCAAGCCGGTAGCCGGAGCGCGGTGAGCATTGTTTCGCGCATTTGCGGCCCGGACCGGGGCCCTAGCATCACCGTACTGTGCACCGCCACCATTCGCGCAGTGGCGCTGGGTGTGATCGGTATCGCCTTCATTCAAATGCTGCTGGTGGGTGCCGGCCTGATATTCAAGGGCATTCCCGGTGCAGGCCTGCTGGCCCTGGCGGTACTGCTGCTGGGCATCATGCAGCTGCCAGCGACCCTGATTACCATTCCGGTGATCATCTTCGCCTTCGCCACTGACGGTCCGACTACCGGGACCATTGTGTTTTCCATCTTTGTGTTTGTCGCAGGCCTGGTCGATAACGTCCTCAAGCCACTGCTGCTGGGGCGTGGTGTCGATGTACCGATGCCGGTGGTGTTGATCGGCGCATTGGGCGGCATGGTCACCGGGGGCATCATTGGTCTGTTTATCGGCCCGGTCGTGCTGGCGGTTGCCTATCAACTGTTCTGGCAATGGGTTGGTGACCAACCGCAAGACAAGGGGTCGAGCGACCAGACGAAGGCCTGACGCGACATGACGCATAGCATGTCCCTATCCGGTCCCGGGCGGTTACTGTTGATCGGCGCACTTGGCCTCAGCGGTTGCATGCAGGTGGGACCGGACTTTAAGCCGCCGGCCGAGCCGTGGATGGAGCATTGGAGCAGCCCGCCGGTCGAGCGGGCCAGCCAACGCGCACAGAACCCGGACTTGCGCCAGTGGTGGCAGATATTCACCGACCCGGTGCTCGATCGCCTGATTGCCGAGTCGGACGCCCACAACTCGAATCTGAAGATTGCCGGCTTGCGGGTGATGGAGGCCCGCGCGCAACTGGGTATCGCCCAAGCCGGGCGCTACCCGCAGGTGCAACAGGTCGGCGCCGACAGCCTGTATGTTGATCGCGACCAGTCGGCGGGCCGCAACCCGCAAGACAGTCATTTCTGGCAATACAGCGCCGGCTACGATATTGGCTGGGAGATGGATTTCTGGGGGCGCTTCAGTCGCGCCATCGAGTCATCCGATGCCAGCTACTTCGCCGCCCAGGCCAACTATGAGGACGTCCTTGTGCTGTTGCGCGCACAAGTGGCCGATACCTACTTTGCCTTGCGCACCACCGAAGCCCGACTGCGTGTAGCCCGCGACAACGCGGAGCAACAAAAGCGCAGCTTTGAGATTACCGAGAAACTGTTCCAGAGCGGGCAAAGTGCCGAGCTCGACGTGCAACAGGCCAAGACCCAGTACCTGGGTACCCTGAGCAGCATTCCCAGCCTTGAAGACCAGGCGTTGCGTGCCCGCAACGCGCTGGCCGTACTCATTGGCCAGCCGCCCAGCGCCCTGTCCATGCTGGTGACCAACACCGGCCTGATCCCGCTGGTTGACCGGGCGGTGCTGCAGGACGTGCCGGCCGAACTGCTGTTACGCCGACCGGACGTGCGCGCCGCCGAACTGAACGTCGCGGCCCAGTCAGCCCTGATTGGCGTGGCCGAGTCCGACTTCTATCCCTCGTTGTCGCTGCTGGGCAGCATTGCCTGGTCCGCCAACTCGCTGGGTGGCACCTCCAATAGCCTGGACCTGGTGGGCGGCCCCAGCTTGCGCTGGAATGTCTTCGACTTCGGGCAGATCACTAACAATGTGCGGGTGCAGGATGCCCGCCTTCAACAATTGATCGAGGCCTACCGCGACAAAGTCCGCCAGGCCGCGCGCGAGGCCGACGACGCCGCCACCGGCTTGAACAAGGCGCTTGAACGCGAGCGCATCCTGCGCGACTCGGCCCTGGCGGCCAAGCGTTCGCTGGTGCTGGCCAATGCCCTGTATCGGGAAGGCTACTCGGACTTCCAGCGGGTGCTGGACGCCCAACGTGCCTTGCTGCAGCAAGAGGACAACTATCTGCTCAGTCGCGCCGATGCCGTGAGCAACTTGATTGCCCTGTACAAGTCGCTGGGTGGCGGTTGGTACAGCGCCCTGCCGAAAGTCGATCCCGGCACTCGCCAACTGATGGAAAAACGCACCGACTGGGGCGACATGCTGGATGAGTCCACCCCCGCACCACCGTCCCCTCTCGCGCCAAACAAGGTAAACGACCATGACTGAAGCCCCCCAGCCCGCCGCCAAGACGCCAGAGCCGGTGGCCGATCCGGTGAATAAGGGCGTCAAATGGGTGTTGCTGCTGATTGTGCTGAGCCTGGCCTGGTACCTGCTGGCCGACCGCTTCACCCCCTATACGCAACAGGCCCGCGTAGGGGCCTTTGTGATTCCGGTCGCCTCGGAAGTTTCGGGCCGGGTGATCCGGGTCAATGTCCGCAACAACCAGGACGTCAAGGCCGGCGATGTGCTGTTCGAGGTGGATCAGCAGCCGTACCAGATCGCCGTCGATCGCGCGCGCTCGGACCTTGACTCGACTCGTCGCCAGATTGCTGCCAGCACGGCCGGGATTGCCTCGGCACAAGCCTCCTTGCGCGCCGCCCAGGCCAACGAACTCAAGACCAAGCAGGACAATCAGCGCCTCGAGGGCCTGTACCGCCAGGACCCGGGGACGATCTCCGTACGCCTGCTGGAAGTTTCGCGGGCCAATCGTGAGCAGGCGGTCAGCCAGGTCGCCGCCGCGCGGGCCGAAGTGCAACGAGCCCGCGAAACGGAAGGTGGCAGTGACGAAGACAACGCGATGCTGCGCAGCGCCGCCTCGGCCCTGGAAAAAGCCCAACTGGATCTGGCCAACACCCAGGTGCGCGCCAGTTCTGCGGGGTTGATCACCGACTTGCGCACCGATGTCGGGCAATTTGCCGCCGCCGGCAACCCGGTCATGACCCTGATCGCCATCCACGACGTGTGGATCAGCGCCGACATGACCGAGAACAACCTGGGCCTGGTGGCCCCGGACACCCCGGTCTCCATTGTCCTCGACGCCCTGCCTGGCGAGGTCTTCGAAGGTCGGGTGCGTAGCATCGGCTATGGCGTGAGTGTCGGCCAGAGCACACCGCCCGGCTCACTGCCGAC
This sequence comes from Pseudomonas sp. Irchel s3a18, assembly GCF_900187535.1. Classification (NCBI taxonomy): domain Bacteria; kingdom Pseudomonadati; phylum Pseudomonadota; class Gammaproteobacteria; order Pseudomonadales; family Pseudomonadaceae; genus Pseudomonas; species Pseudomonas sp. Irchel s3a18. The sequence continues at coordinate 481,647 of NZ_FYDV01000001.1, forward strand.
GGTACAGAACAGCCGCGACTGGTTGCGTCCGGCGCAGCGCTTCCCGGTGATTATCGAGTTCGCCCCTGGTGCACTGGGCGAACTGCGTGATCTGCGTGGCATTCGTTCCGGCGGGCAGGCCGAGGTGATGGCCTTCCCTAGCGCCGGCAACCCGCTGAACCCGATCGGCCGCGTGTTCCTGCGGTTCATGAGCTGGCTGTCCTATGCCTACTAAGCATGATCCTCGTGCCCAACGTACTCTGCGCCTGGCGACGGGCACGGCGTTGTGCCTGGCGATCAGCTTCGCGATGGAACTCTCGATCCCCTTCCTCGCGCCGGTGCTGTGCCTGCTGCTGGGCATGGCAAACCGGCCGTTATCCTTCAAGGCCGGGGTCGGCCTGGCACTGGCGGTGATGTTGACCACCGGCTGCGGACTGCTGCTGATCCCTGTGCTCGATTACTACCCGGCAACCGGGATCCTGCTGATCAGCCTGGGGTTGTTCCTGGCATTCCGCCACGGCCTGCAGGGCGGCAACAACCTGATCGTCACTTTTCTGATAATTGGCCTGACCATGATTTCGGCAGCCGGTGTCGCCGATTTCGGGGCGGCGGTCGCGGTCATCGCCGCGATGGTCAGTGGCTTGTCGCTCGCCGTGCTGGCCGTGACGTGCAGCCATTGGCTGTTTCCCGAACCGGCCCAGCCCGCGCGACCACCCGCCACGGCCGCCATGCCGCCCGAGGAAGTCAACCGAGTGGCGTTGCGCGCCACCTTGATCGTGATCCCTACCTTCCTGCTGGCCCTGATCGACCCGAGCAAATACCTGCCGATCATCCTCAAGGCGGTCAGCCTGGGGCAGCAAAGCTCCACGACAAACGCACGCAACGCCGCTCACGAACTCCTGGGGTCGACACTGCTCGGCGGCGTGCTGGCCATCGCGTTCTGGTGCGCGCTCAGCCTGTTCGTGCACTTATGGATGTTTTTCCTGTGGATGCTGCTGTTCGGCTTGCTGGTCGGGCGCAAGCTGTATCGCCTGAGTCCGACATTGCAGACCCCCGGCTTCTGGCTCAATACCCTGATCACCATGATCATCCTGCTGGGCCAGTCGGTACAGGACAGTGCCGCCGGCAAGGACGTCTACACCGCGTTTGCCATGCGCATGGGGCTGTTCATCGTCGTCACCCTCTATGCCTGCCTGATGGTGTATTGGCTCGAGCAACGCCGACCCGCCCCTAAACGCGCCCACTGAGGAAATTGCAATGCTGCACAATCTGCTGGCCGGTATACCCGTGATGTTGCTCTGCCTGCTGCTGCAAGGCGTTTTCGTGACCGTCTGCCTGCGCCAATACGTGAGAATCCGTGAAGCCCATGCCGGACGGATCTCGCAATGGATGAACATGGTCCTGTTGTCGACCGCGATGCTGCTGATGCTGATCGGCAACTTTGTGCAAATCGGCATCTGGGCCGCGCTGTTCATGCTGATCGGCGAATTCGATGATTACACCACTGCCGTGTATCACTCAGGCGTCAACTTCGCGACCCTGGGTTACGGCGACATGGTCATGTCCCCGTCCTGGCGCCTGTTGGGCCCCATGGAAGCGGCCAACGGCATCCTGATGTTTGGCGTCTCGACCGCCGTGATGACCGCGGCGGTAATGGACGTGATCAAGCACACCGTGCAGAGCCTGGAAAAACGCGCCGGGCGCTAACTGATGGGGCGGCACCCGCTGAACGATTCAACCCGTCTGTTGCATTGACGGGTTGAATCCACAGCCACGAACGAACGTCAGCACGCCCTGCGCCACTACCTCCACTTTCATTGACAAATGTCTGGGTATTGTTCGGCCGGGTCTGAATAATACTTTTTTCAGGTTCATAAATAGGCTATCGATGACCGCCCAGCTTTTTCCTGTTCATGGTCTCGTGAGCTTCACGCTCGCCATCGTGCTGCTGTTTCTCGGCAAGACCATCGTCCAGCACACCACCTTGCTGCGCCAATACTGCATTCCCGAATCGGTCGTCGGTGGCTTCATCTGCGCAGCGGTAACTACCCTGCTCTACTACGGTCTCAACATCCAGATCGAATTCGAGCTGCAGGTACGCGACACACTGCTGCTGTATTTCTTTGCCGGCATCGGCCTCAAATCGGATGTGCGCCAACTGATCAAGGGTGGGCGCCCGCTGCTGATCCTGGTCGTGCTCGCCGGCGTGTTCATCATCCTGCAAAACCTCCTGGGCATGAGTGTGGCCGAGGCGTTCGGGCTGGATCCCAAGGCGGGCCTGATGGTGGGTTCGATCGCCCTCACGGGAGGCGTTGGCACCACGCTGGCCTGGGCGCCGCTGTTCGTCGAAAAACTGGGCATCCAGAACGCGCATGAACTGGGAATCGCCAGCAACACCATTGGCCTGATTGCCGCTTGCGTGATCGGTGGCCCTATCGCCAACCGTTTGATCCGCCGTTATCAGCTAACACCCTCAAAGGATCTCGCACTGGAAGTCGGCATTCTCGAGACACAGCCGAGCAAGCCATTGGATTACTACGATGTGCTCTGGGCCTGGATGTGGCTCAACCTGACCCTGATGCTCGGCTACGGACTCAACCTGCTGCTGGTCAAGGCCGGGGTCACTCTCCCCAACTTTGTCAGCTGCCTGTTCGCGGGCATCGTCATTCACCACCTGGTGTTGGCCCTGATCGGCGAACAGCGCCTGAAAACCTGGAGCGGCGCCAGCCAGGGCTTGTCGCTGATCTCCGATATCTGCCTGGGGATGTTTCTGACCATGGCCCTGATGGGGCTTCAGTTGTGGCAACTCAGCGGCGCACTGATGTTTATCCTGTGCACATTGACCCTGCAGATCACATTGAGCATTGCCTATACGCTACTGGTGGTCTTCCGCTTCATGGGCCGTGATTACGAAGCCAGCGTGATCGCCTCGGGATTCGGCGGCATTACCCTCGGTTCCACGGCGACCGCCATCGTCAACATGACGACCGTGACCCAGAAGTACGGTGCGGCTCACCAGGCCTTCCTCATCGTACCGTTGGTGTGCGGCTTTTTCATTGACCTGCTCAACGCCTTGATCATCGGCCTGTTCAGTGGTCTCTAGCGTCCTTGCAACCGGGTTCGAACGGCTGCGGCCAAACGTGCCGCGGTAGAATCCGGGGGGCTGATGGCCGTGTTTGTCGACTGTGGGAGATGGTTTAGCGATGGCCGCCGCCAGGGCTAGAGTACGGCGCTGCGGGTACCGGCGAACGCGCTCGTGCCAAGCCAGCGCCACAGGTTTTTCGCATCCTGCGCGGCGCCGTCTACGCGCAGCTCTCGCGACTGAAGCACCTCCTGCGGTGTGCGGTCGCCAGTCCACACCTCGGTCAACGCCCGCACGCTAGAGTCCACGACAAGCGTCAGGTCGCGTCCGGGGTCGTCGCGGCACAGGTCTGCCACCCCCTGTTCGACCACGAGCCACCACGCTTGCTCGCCGGGCCGCGCGTCGCGGAACCTGAAGTGGATGACCACCGGTCGGGACGGGAACGCCTCAATGTGCGCAAATCGGCGCACATCCCACATGAGCAGGCCCGCGTCGAGTTCGTCGTCGCGAAGACGACTGCCAATCCAGCGCGCGCCCCAATGGCCGAGCGCCATGATGATGGGGCGCAAATCCTCGCCCGCCTCGGTCAGGCTGTACTCCCAGACTTTGCCTGCGGCCGTGCGATGCACGACACCGATACCTTCCAGATGGCGCAACCGCTGTGCCAGCAGGCTGGTGGACATCCGTGGTACGCCTCGGTGCAGTTCATTGAAGCGCTTACTGCCGCACAGCAACTCGCGCACGACCAAAGGTGTCCAGCGCTCGCACAGTGCTTCAGCACCGCGTGCGACCGTGCAGAACTGACCGTAGCTCTCTTCCATCGCCAGGACTCCGCCACTGCAACGCTTCAGATTCTGAACTAGCCTCGCGACCTCGTCACGCGCACGCTGAGACCTTCGAAAGCCTACCGCCACAGGAGAACGCCATGACGATGATCGCCATCATTCAGCGCCCGCCAGTGCTGCTCGATCGCAGCGCGACAATCGCCCGGGCCGTGCAATCGGTCGCCGAGGCTGCGGCTGCGGGAGCCTCGCTGATCGTTTTGCCCGAACAGTTCATTCCAGGTTACCCGTCATGGATCTGGCGGCTGGCGGCGGGAACGGACGGGGCTTTAATGGGCCAGTTGCATGCGCGGCTGCTGGCCAACGCCGTCGATATCGCGAGCGGTGACCTGAGCCAATTGTGCGAGGCCGCCAGGGTTCACGCCGTGACGATCGTGTGCGGCATCAATGAATGCGACCGGCGCCATGGCGGCGGCACGCTCTACAACAGCGTAGTCGTTATCGGAGCGAACGGCGACGTGCTCAACCGACATCGCAAGCTGATGCCAACCAATCCCGAGCGCATGGTACATGGCTTCGGTGATGCAAGCGGGTTGCGCACGGTCGACACACCGGCCGGCCGCGTTGGCACGCTCATCTGCTGGGAAAACTACATGCCGCTGGCACGCTATGCACTGTATGCCCAAGGGGTGGAGATCTACGTCGCCCCCACGTACGACAGTGGCGATGGCTGGATCAGCACAATGCGCCACATTGCACTCGAGGGCCGCTGTTGGGTGCTCGGCAGCGGCACGTTGCTGCGCGGCAGCGACATCCCCGACGACTTCCCGGCGCGTACGCAGCTGTTTCCCGATCCGGACGAATGGATCAACGACGGCGACTCGGTGGTGGTCGATCCCCAAGGCCGGATCAAAGCCGGCCCGTTACACCGAGAGGCCGGCATCCTGTATGCGGACATCGACGTCACACTCGTGGCGCCAGCGCGGCGGACGCTCGACGTTACCGGGCACTACGCGCGCCCTGACATTTTTGAACTGCAGGTGCGGCGCACGCCGGCGACAGCGGTGCGCTACATTGACGAGTGAAGGTGGGCAACGTTCAGACGCTCCATGCCACGTCCAGTGGTATGGCCTGACAATGGGTCAAGGAGTCATTCCATGAGTATTGAACAGTCTTACAAGGGCAGCTGTTTCTGCGGCGCAGTCGAGTTCACAGTCAGCGGCGAGCCGGCCGCGATGGGCTACTGCCATTGCGAGTCGTGTCGGCATTGGTCAGCAGGGCCGGTCAATGCCTTCACGCTATGGAAACCCGAGGCGGTGCAGGTGACTCGGGGTGCTGACAACATTGGCACCTACAACAAGACGCCGCAGAGTTACCGCAAGTGGTGCAAGACGTGCGGCGGGCACCTCTTCACCGATCACCCGGGGATGAGGCTCATCGACGTGTATGCCGCAGTCATCCCGGACCTCGCGTACTCGCCAGGCGTTCACGTCCATTATCAAGAGACTGTGCTGCGCATTAAAGATGGATTACCCAAGCTCAAGGATGTCCCCAGTGAATTAGGGGGATCGGGCATCAGCGTGGACGAATAGCGCTAGCAAGGTAAGCGTGCGGCCAACACACCGCCCTGATCCCAACGCCAAGGACGACGGTGTCCGCGTGATTCAGGTGGACGCCCTGTCCGGGCTTGGCGGAGCCGGCTGGATGACTTTGCCGGACGCATACAGTTGCTGACCAGAAGGGACACTCGCATTAGCGTTGGCTGTAAAACTCGAATCGGAGGTAGACGATCCTGGTCACATTGTGGACCCTATGCACCCGATCAGGAGGCTTAGCTAGCGTATGAACAAACCGTATCTCTCGATTTCCCTATCCCTGTTGTTGGCCGCGGGCGTGATGCCGGCCGCTCATGCCAAACAACCAGCCGCCAACCAGTCGCCAGCGCCAGGCGTGCTCTGCGACCGCTATGTATGTGCCGACGACAAAGGGATTTCCCACGAACTGACAGAAAAGTATCTCGGCAAGAAGGCCGCTGCGAACACGCTGTTCGCAATGCCCGACGTCGATCTGACCGAGTTCACGTTTGCCAACGGGATTTTCTGCGACGTGAAGGAGCGGCTGTGCCGTGAAGATCGCTACTATGGCGCGAACGGAGAGCGCAGTGGGGCCATCTCCAGGAAATATACCCAACTGCTGTTCGGCGAATAACCGAAGTGGAAAAAGCCAGGAAGCGTGCCCGCTGAAGTCGTGGATGACGTGTTAGCCCAGTTGGCCAAGATCCTCGAACATGGCACCAAAAAGAACGGCTACAAACGGCCCTGCGCGGCCGTTATCATTTGCGCTCGTATGCAACAAGGACTGTCCACGTCTGCCGCGGGATTGCCTTGGGGGAAGCGGTGGAGCGTAAGGAAACGGAGAGTGAACGCGTTATTCTGCTCAACGAACGAGCAGAACAGCGCCCAGGAGGTCGCCCAAACGTACGCAGAACGTCGGAATAAAGGGACAGGAAAGATCCTTGAAACCCCTTTCATCTTTCCGCCATCCAGGAACAGCGAGTACATCAAGCAGACGCCAGATCGGCGCAAGCAGTGACGACCGGCCCTCAAGGCGCCCGGTATCCCTTGTCGGTCGCCGTACAACTGCGGTCGTACTTATGCGACAATATGCTCAATGTCCAACATGAACCCCGCCTTCATCGCTCAGCAACCTGGCCGTAGCGTCCAGATGTTGCTGTCGACGTATGCGCGTTGGCTGAACTCAAGCTCAGACCGGGCGGAACTGGAAAAGCTCCAGAGTGGTATCGAGTCGGTATCAGGCAAAAACGTGCAGCCCGCAACCCATTGATAGGTAAAGTAATTGATCTCCACAGCTAACATCACGATGCAGTTCGGCGCCAAGCCGTTGTTCGAGAACGTTTCGGTCAAATTTGGTGCAGGTAACCGCTATGGCCTGATCGGGGCCAACGGTTGCGGCAAGTCGACCTTCATGAAAATCCTCGGCGATGACCTCGACCCGTCCGGCGGCCAGGTCATGCTCGAGCCGAACGTGCGTCTGGGTAAGCTGCGCCAGGATCAGTTCGCCTACGAAGAATTCAGCGTGATCGACACCGTCATCATGGGTCACGAAGAGCTGTGGAAGGTCAAGGCCGAGCGCGACCGCATCTACTCGCTGCCGGAAATGACCGAAGAAGACGGCATGGCGGTTGCGGAGCTGGAAACCGAATTCGCCGAAATGGACGGCTACACCGCCGAATCCCGCGCCGGTGAACTGCTGCTGGGCCTGGGTATCGGCATCGAGCAACACTTCGGGCCGATGAGCGAAGTGTCGCCGGGCTGGAAACTTCGTGTCCTGCTGGCTCAGGCGTTGTTCTCCGATCCGGAAGTGCTGCTGCTCGACGAACCGACCAACCACCTGGATATCAACACCATCCGTTGGCTGGAAAACGTGCTGACCCAGCGTTCGAGCCTGATGATCATCATCTCTCACGACCGTCACTTCCTGAACAGCGTCTGCACCCACATGGCCGACCTGGACTACGGCGAACTGCGCCTGTTCCCGGGCAACTACGACGAATACATGACCGTGGCGACCCAGTCCCGCGAGCAATTGTTGTCGGACAACGCCAAGAAGAAAGCACAGATCTCGGAGCTGCAATCGTTCGTCAGCCGCTTCTCGGCCAACGCCTCGAAAGCCAAGCAGGCCACGTCCCGTGCCAAGCAGATCGACAAGATCCAGCTGGCCGAGGTCAAGCCTTCGAGCCGTGTCAGCCCGTTCATCCGTTTCGAGCAGACCAAAAAGCTGCACCGCCAGGCAGTCATCGTCGAGCATATGGCCAAGGGCTTTGACGGCAAGACCCTGTTCAAGGACTTCAGCTTCACCGTTGAAGCCGGCGAGCGCGTGGCGATCATCGGCCCGAACGGTATCGGCAAGACCACCCTGCTGCGCACCCTGGTCAACGAGCTGAGCCCGGATGCCGGTAGCGTGAAATGGACCGAAGCCGCGGAAATCGGCTACTACGCACAGGACCACGCTTCGGACTTCGAAGACGAATCCAACCTGTTCGACTGGATGGGTCGCTGGACCACCGGTGGCGAGCAACTGGTGCGTGGCACCCTGGGCCGCATGCTGTTCTCCAACGACGAGATCCTGAAGTCGGTCAAGGTGATCTCCGGTGGTGAGCAAGGTCGCATGTTGTTCGGCAAGCTGATCCTGCAAAAACCAAACGTGCTGGTGATGGACGAACCGACCAACCACCTGGACATGGAATCCATCGAAGCCTTGAACCTGGCGCTGGAAAACTACCCGGGCACGCTGATCTTCGTCAGCCACGACCGTGAGTTCGTATCGTCCCTGGCCACTCGAATCATCGAGCTGAGCCCAAGCGGCGTGACCGACTTCAGCGGCACCTACGACGACTACCTGCGCAGCCAGGGCGTGGTGTTCTAAAGGCAGCCTTTAGCAGCACGCTTCAAGCCGCAAGCAAAGCCCCGTCCCTGTGACGTGATGCTGTTCAGTTAAGCGAACGCCGACCTTTGTAGGAGCGAGCTTGCTCGCGATGGACGTTAACGATTACGCGTACTCTCCGAGTAACCGCGTAGTCCTTGAGTTCATCGCAAGCAAGCTCGCTCCTACAAGATGCGGTCTCATCTCCTTAACTGAACAACATTACATCTCAGTGACGGGGCTTTTGCATTGGCGGCCTCGTGGCTACCATCAGCGTCACTAATAAAACTGTGCGTGAAACCGATATGCCTATAAGGTTTCAGATCGCACACTGATCATGGAAGAGTTCACATGTCTACCCCGACCGCCAGTGCCAATGCTGTACTGACGCCCGCCGCCTTCGACCTGCGCCCGCTGATGTTCGCCAACATGGCCTGCACCATGGCGATGATGGCGTTCGTTTCGATGATCGGCCCCATCTCGCGGATACTCGGGCTGGCCACCTGGCAAGCCGGCGCGGCGGTGACTGTGTCCGGGGTGCTGTGGATGGTCCTGGCCCGGCCATGGGGCCAGCTCAGCGATCGCCTGGGCCGTCGCCATATTCTGTTGCTCGGCACCGCCGGGTTCACCCTCGCCTACTGGGCGCTGTGCCTGTTCATCGATGTTGCGCTGCGCCTGCTGCCCTCGGCACTGCTGGGGTTCATTGGCTTGATGCTGGGGCGCGGCATCATCGGCGTGTTCTACGCGGCCATTCCGGTGGGCGGCAATGCACTAATCGCCGACAACGTCGAACCCCAGTACCGTGGCCGCTCCATGGCCGCGCTGGGGGCGGCCAACGCCTGCGGGCTGGTGATGGGGCCGGCCATTGCCGCGCTGCTGTCACGCTACAGCCTGAGCTTGCCGTTCTACGCCATGGCGCTGCTGCCACTGCTGGCCTTTCTGGTCCTGCGCTACAAACTCAAGGGCCAGGAACTGCATCTCAAGCAAGCACCCCGCACCGTTCACCTGAATGATCCACGCCTGCGCCGGCCCATGGCGGTGGCGTTTGTCGCGATGCTCTGCGTGTCGATTGCCCAGATCACCGTGGGTTTCTACGCCATCGACAAGCTGGGCATGGGGCCGGCCGATGCCGCACAAACCGCCGGCATCGCCCTGACCATGGTCGGCCTGGCGTTGATTTGCTCGCAGTTGATCGTACGTCGGCTGGACTGGTCACCCCTGCGCTTGATCCGCGTGGGGTCGGTGATTGCCGGTACTGGATTTGCCGGCAGCATGTTCGCCGACACGGCCTGGGGGTTATGGCTGTGCTTCTTCGTTTCCGCCGGCGGCATGGGCTGGGTTTTCCCGTCGTTCGCCGCCCTGGCCGCCAATGCGGTGGACGCCTCGGAACAAGGCGCTACGGCCGGCAGCATCGGTGCCGCCCAAGGGTTTGGCGTGGTGATCGGGCCCCTGGCGGGCACCTTGATCTATGCCCTGGAGCCACGCCTGCCCTATCTGGTCGCCGCGGGGTTGTTGCTGTTGGTCGCCGTGTGGCCCGCCAGCAAACCCCGCTGAACCTTAAAGGATGCGGTAAAGCAGGCGTTCGATGCGTACCCGGCTGACTCGCCGCAGAAACTTGCTCACCGCCGGGGGATACTCCGGCAGCGTCTCCAGGTGCTGATAGTTTTCGATACGGCGAGTGTGGCGGAAAATCTCTGCCAGCTCGCCGCGCCGGGGCTCTCTCAACTCACCCTTGGGATCATCGATCAGCAACGCGTTTTCCAGGTCCAGTCGGAACGCGCGCGGATTCAGGTTGTTACCGGTCAACAGGGTGTAGCGCTCGTCGACCCACATGCCCTTGAGGTGGTAGGTGTTGTCACCGTCGCGCCACAGATGCAGGTTCAGCGCACCGCTGTCGATCTCGCGCTGATGACGCTTGGCGAAACGCCGCAGGCTGATCTCGTAGAGGTACGGCAATGCCGCGATCACCTTGAATGGTTCGCTCGGCGGGATGTAGAAGTCGTTGGCAGTCTTGTCGCCAACGATGATGTCGACCTTCACCCCACGCGCCAGCGCCCGGTTGATTTCCCGGGTCACCGGCAAGGGCAGGTTGAAATACGGCGTGCAGATCGTCAATTGATACCGGGCACTGGCAATCAACTCGCAGATCACCCGGCTCAGCGGGTTGTTCTTGCCGACCCCGAGCAATGGGCTGACGGACAGCTCGCCCTTGTTCAATACCCCCAAGGCTGTGTCGTAGGCCGCGTGCTTGAGGCGACTGCGCAAGTCGCCAATATCGTTGCGCAGGCTGCGCGTGGTCGGCAAGTCGGGCACATCCAGCCGGTGCACAGCACTGGAGGCGATCAGGCCATGTTGCACCAGGTGCTGCATGGAGTCGGCCAGTGCCCGGTTGCGCAACAGGTGATAACGGTCGAAACGGTACTTGTCGAACTTGTGCAGGTAGACGTTGTTCAGGCTGGCGCCGCTGTAGATCACGCAGTCATCGATCACAAAGCCCTTGAGGTGCAACACACCGAACAGCTCGCGGGTCTGCACCGGCACGCCATACACCGGCACTTCACTGCTGTGCTCGCGGGTTTGCTGCTGATACCAGGCCGAGTTCCCTGGCTGCTTGCCGGCACCGATCAAACCCCGTTGTGCCCGCAACCAGTCGACCACCACCACCACGTCCAATTCCGGGCGGGCAGCTTTGGCCGCGTGCAAGGCATCAAGGATTTCCTGGCCGGCTTCATCGTGTTGCAGATAGAGCGCAACGATGTAGATACGCTGGGTCGCCTGGGCGATCTTCTCCAGCAGGCATCGACGGAACTCGGCCGCGCCGCCGAGAATGGTGACGGCATCGGCGGTCAGCGGAAAACTGCGCAGTCTGGGCAGCAGGGAGCGTTTGAAAAGCGACGGCATAGGGCTCGCAAATGGGTCTAATCCGAAGAACCCGTGAGCTTACACCATGTGCGACGAACGGGCTTGCTCCCGTGGCCCGCATAGACGCCGAAAGTACGGAAAATGTGATGTTCGATTCACTGTACTCACCCTCTCAGGCCCCGTCTTGCAGTCTGGCGGGAGCCTCCCTCCGGCGCTATCACCGACACTTTTACAATTCTTCTTGACCAAGGAGAACGATCATTCTACTTTTGGCGACATGAACGAGATAACTAGCAACGACACACGCGACATCATTCTGGATGTCACCGAAAAGTTGATCTACAAAAGTGGCATCGCCGCCACGGGAATGGATCTTCTGGTGAAAACCGCCGGCGTTTCCAGAAAAAGTATCTACCGCTACTTCGCCAACAAGGACGAGCTCGTCGTCGCCGCCCTGCTACGTCGTGACGAGCGCTGGATGCATGGGTTTACCCGGCAAGTGAACCAGGCCCCAACCCCGGGACTGCGCTTGCTCAACCTGTTCAGCGTGCTGAAGGACTGGTTTGCCAGTGACGGTTTTCGCGGCTGCGCCTTCATCAATACCAGCGGTGAAACCGGTGACCCGCAGGACCCGGTACGTCTCGTGGCGAAGGCACACAAACAGAAACTGCTCGCCTACCTGGGCGAGCTGTGCACCGAACATGGCGTACAGGATCCGCAGGCCATGGCCCGCCAACTGCTGATTCTGATCGATGGAGCCATTACCGTTGCACTTGTCATGGGTGATCACAGTGCCGCCGATAATGCGCAATGCATGGCGCGAAAGTTACTGGACCTGTGACGCTTAAAACAAGAGCAACTTACCGTTCACTTCCCCTGGAGACTTTAAATGTCATCTGATGCCGAAGTTCGCCCACCCCTGCCGCCATTCACTCGCCAATCGGCCATTGAAAAGATCCGCCTGGCCGAAGACGGCTGGAACTCTCGTGACCCACAGCGGGTTTCACTGGCCTATACCCTGGACACAAAGTGGCGTAACCGCGCCGAGTTCGCCAACAACCGCGAAGAGGCCAAGGGCTTCCTCACCCGCAAATGGGCGAGGGAACTGGATTATCGATTGATCAAGGAACTCTGGGCCTTCACCGACAACCGCATCGCAGTGCGTTACGCCTATGAATGGCACGACGACTCCGGCAACTGGTATCGCTCATACGGCAATGAAAACTGGGAGTTCGACGAACAGGGACTGATGTCCAACCGTCACGCCTGCATCAACGACATGCCCATCCTGGAAAGCGCGCGCCAGTTCCACTGGCCCTTGGGCCGGCGCCCGGATGACCATCCTGGATTGACCGAGCTGGGCCTCTAGTGGCCTGTACGGTTAGTTCGTTAGCTCAAATTCGGATGCCAGCAGCCCAGAGCCAAGGCGCTGTGACAAGCCATAGCCCGCTATGGCGAGGAACAGCAACGCAGTATATGGGCCGCTGGCGTCGAAGTTGACTAACAGAACTAACCACACAGGCCTCCAGGCCGCCCGGGGTGCAGGCCTGCGCCGGAGACCTATACCGGTCCGCCCGGCGCTGGATTGGGTTACGCCCTTGGGCTCGCAGTTTTCGGATAGCGCTGCCCGCCAAGGCCCCTCACCCTATTGCCCCCTCAGTCAAAATCCATGGGTCATTCAGTGATGCGCTTCTCCCGCCTGCTTCCAGTGGTACTTCTTGTCGGCGTGGCCGGTTGTACCACCATGCCAGCTCCTGAAACACGGCACTCCGGCTTTCTGAATGATTACAGCCGCCTGACCAAGGATCCGCAATGGCCCAAGAGCGAGTACTGGATCAAGCCATCGCTTGAGATCAAGCAGTCCTACCAGAAGCGGATTTACCTGGAGCCACCGCGCCTTTACGTCACTGGCAAAGACCTTGACCAGACCATGAAAAGTCCAGCCGACACGACTGCGATGCTCAACTACCTGAAGCAGGCGATTCTCTACCAGTTCCTCACCTCGGGCTATGAAGTCACCACCCGGCCCGAGCCCGATACGCTCCTGCTGCGCACGGCCATCACCGGCAGCGAACGGACACCACGCGACCCGTCCACCCCCGAGTACCTCCCCATTGGCATGGTGGTGGGTGGCGTCATGCAACTGACCGGTACTCGAGACGAAAGCCTGCGCGTCTATTTCGAAAGTGAAATGCGCGACGCAACATCGGGCGAACTGCTGGCGCAATCCGTCAGCGCCACCACGGGCAACGAACTCTCCCCGTCTGCCACGACCAAGGTAGAAGACAGCTACCCCGCCCTCGATGCCTGGGCCAGGCAGTTGCGTGAACGGGCCGACAAGGCCTTCGCACAGCCGTGAGCGGCACAGGCGCGACAGCGGGTACCAGGCCCGCTTCGCGCCCTGGAAAAAAGCGCCCCCTACACCCTCGCCCCCGGCATTCAAGACACCCGTCAATCTGACCACCAGGTAGATCAGCCATCGAGTTGCATCGACCTGGCGACACCTGGAAAACCTTCCTGACGATCTTGCCCGTCAGCCCCTACAAGGATTTGGCGCTATCGTCAGCGCCGCTTGCCTGATAAAATTAGAAGTTACCTTCCCACGTCTATCTGCTGCGCCCCCCGCCTGAGCAAAACGATCCTGGCACAAAGACTGAACATATCCGAATGGAGAATTAACCATGAGCTACTCTTTTAAGTTGAAAAATGGCTCGATTGCCATTTTCGACCCAGAGAACTCACTGCTATCCATCACGACGCCGCTCGGAGAGGTTCAAGACACCACACTGGGCAGAGCAGAGTCACGTCTTTTAGCGTTGCTACTGGCAGAACCCGGCGTTACCAAAACCCGCGATGAAATTGTCGAATACACCTGGAATGACCGGGTCGTCGCGTCGGGCAGTTTGAACCAGGCGATCTTTTCCCTGAGAAACAGCCTTAACGACAGTCGCGATCACGAGATTGTGATGACCATCCCCCGGCGTGGTTATCGGTTCAATCAAAATCATGTCATCGACCCACAGACCGAGCTGGCGACGTCACCGGAGAGTGAACAACTCGTCCCTGCGGATGTAATCGAAGCGGACTCGACCGTTGCGCCTTCAATCGATGACACTCCTGTTACCCCCGCAACACCCACGCAACAAAGACCGGGGTTTATTATCAATAAACTCTTTATCGGTTATGCCGCGACCGTTGCCCTGTGCGTGGCGACCCTGATGCACCTGGGTTTTCCATTCAACAGGCCCGAAGTCAAAGTCGTCAATACGCAACTCCACAACATCACCTTGAACACGGTCGGCAACAGCCTCGACGAAGCCCGGGCACTCAGTGACACCGTGGCCAAACAACTCGAGAAGTCACCGGCCAGTTTGAAGGGGCAGATCTGGATCAGCCAGTCCAAGTCGAATTACACACTCGCCTGCATCCGGGCAGATCAAAGCACCCACAACTATCAATTCAATAGCCAACAAAAAGAACTTCTTGTCATGATCCAACAGTGCCTGGAGACTGCTCTATGAGCCTGCTGAAAAAACCGGCCACTCAATGGGTAGTGCTGGGACTGATCAATGCCGCCTGTATTTACGCGCTCATTTCTTCGCCCATCTCTTTCAAGAAGAATGTTGGCTACCACACCAATAGCCATCAATGGCTTGAAGATCAGAACCAACTGAATACTGAAGAGTATCTCACCATAGGCGAAGACCGGCTCACACTGTCCGCCATCGAAAGCCTGAATGGAAAACTGCGCAATGCAACGGTGTCCGCCGACATCATCCGTTCGAACCAGAGCAACCTGGAAATCAAAATAGCCAGCACTAAACTGAGCCAGGACAGCGAACTCTTTGCGATCGACAAAATGCCCGACCTGTTTTTCAGGCGCCAGTACATTGGTCAGGAAGGTTCTACTCTCAATTACAGCTTTCTGCCGACCTCCGACGACAACACCGTCTGCTTCTACCTCCACGAATTCGGCCGCTTGCGCTGCATGAACAACTGATCTCCCCACACGTGGCAAAGCCATTTTGAAGGTGAATAGTCGCCTGGAAATGGCCTTGCCCGGTGCGCCATCGCCACGCGACGCCCAGCAAAATAACGATTAATAATTTCCCTTCGCCCCTCCCCCGCCTCACCCTGACTTATCTCTGTCAGCAGGTGAATAAGCATGCGCCTCCTTCTTCAGTTAAACACACTGCCGCTCAAGCAAAAGATACTGCTGTGCGCCCTTGCCTATATCAGCGGAATCGCACTGGGATTCGTTATTGATCCCTGATACGCCGTGCGCCGTCACTTACTTCAAGCAAAACAAACCATTTGCCGAGGGCCGCTTGAAAAGCTCACTTCGAAGATCAACGCTGGTGTTATCCGGATCGATTGCAATGGGATGGCTCGCCTGGCTTTGTGCCGGAACGATTGCGGAGCGGCGTATCGCGCAACAACTCAATAACGTGCATGAAAAGGTGAACACTGCGCTCATCGAACCGCACATACAGTTGGTTGATGTATTCAGCAGCCTGAAATCTTTCGAGCGCTCGACCCCGGACTGCTCCAGCGAGCTGTATTCAATGCTTGCCGAGAAGGTCGAAGAGAACCGATATATCTATCAGGCCGCTGTCAAACTTCAGAACAGGAAAGTTTGCTCATCTTACGGTCGAAAACTTCTCTCCCCCTTGCAAGGTAATGAGCGAGGCTATCCAGCCACCGATGGCTACACCTATTGGTTCCACACCGATCACAACAGGTCCGTGGATACTGACTTTATTATCGTCTCGGACTCATCGACTTACGTCTGGCTCAACAAAGCGATTCTCCTGAAAAGCCTGGGCATCCCGTCAGGCGTCCAGCTGGACCTGATAGACGCAAACGACAAGGAATCCGTTGTTTCCTCCCATCGGCGGTCCCTGACCCTTGAGCAATCGCCGGGTATTGGACAACTCACGGTCTCGGCCGACCGGGTCTTTATGGCATATGCCAACAGCCGCAATGCACTGGTACCGGTCATCTCACTTCCCGCCAGCCACTTGAGTAGCTTGAAGATGAATGTATTTATCGCGCTGATCCTCGTCGGCGCCGCACTGCTCGGTGCCGCGCTGTATATCGCCCGACGCACGCATCAGCACTACAGCTCTACCGCGGTAAAACTGCGGCGTGCCTTGCGAGACGGTGAACTGCAGGTCAACTACCAGCCTATCGTTGATATGCGAACCGGTTGCCTGGTCGGCGCAGAAGCGCTGTCACGCTGGAAACTCGACGACGTGAGCATTTCGCCGGAAGTGTTCATTGGCGCCGCCGAGAAGTCCGATCTGATTTGCGAACTCACGCGCTATGTCATTCAGCGCATTGCCGAGGATTACAGCACCTACCTTTGGGCCTGCAAGAACTTCTACATCACCATCAACGTTTCCGCCCGTGACATCCTCGACGAAACCTTTCCAGACTTTGTCGCCGAGGTTCTGGCCCTGCACGATATCCCGGCGTCCAACATTGTCTTTGAAGTCACCGAAAGCACCCTGTTCGAACAGACCATCGCCGCCGCACAACTGCAGCGCCTGCGAGCGTGCGGGCATCGGATAGCCATCGATGACTTCGGTACGGGCTATTCCAACCTCTCCCTGATCCATTCACTGCCCATCGACATCCTGAAGATCGATCGCTCATTCATTGAAGGCGAGAAAGTCGCAGCGGTGGATGCTCTCTGGCAACACATCGCCAACATCGCCCGGGACCTGAAGTTCCAGGTCGTTGCCGAAGGTGTGGAAACCCCGCAGCAAGTGCAGCACCTGACATCCGGCGGCGTTCAGTTTGCCCAGGGCTGGCTGTACTCCAGGGACGTAACACCTGAAGCGCTGGCCAAACTGTACTTCTCGATTTCAAGCGAAGAGCAAACCCTGTGCGGGTGAGTCTTGCACTGGAAATACAGATTAATGACTTTGATCAATCGCAGCCCCTGCCAATGATCAGGCACCGAAACAATGTGCCACGGCACAACTTTTTGACTAACCGGAAATCCCCGCACAAGGAATCCACCGCACATGCAATTCAGAAACCTAGCAATCGCCTCGTTGCTCTCCCTGCTGTCCTTTCAGGCACTGGCCGCTGGCGATGACAAAGGACTGTACCTAGGCGCTGGTGTTACCAGCATTGAAACCGACGAGAGCGATCTGGATGGTGATGACAACAGCTACAAGGTGTTCGCCGGTTATCGCTTCAACGGCAACCTGGCGATCGAAGGGGCCTACGTCGACCTGGGTGAACTCGAGGATAACAACCGCAAGTTCGAGGGTAAATCGATGCAAGCGGCGGCCCATCTCGGCTTTCCGATCGGCGACCGCATCCGCCTGTTCGGCAGTGTCGGTGCTCACGCATGGGATTCCGACGGCAACGTCGAAGACGATGACACCGGTGTTGACCTGACCTACGGTGCCGGCGTCGAGATGGACGTGTTTCGTAACATCGGCATCCGCGCCGAATACGAAGTCCTGGAAGTGGGCGACCTGGACTTGAACCAGACCACTGCTTCCGCCTACGTGCTGTTCTAAGGCACCTGTATCGAGCGGCCAACCCGGCCGCTCCTTGCATCGAATGACCCGATGAGCCCCCAACCCCATGAACAGCTTTGCGCCTCCCCGGTTTCTTGAACTGGAGTCCGCCCCCCTGGACGAGTTGAGCGGACGCAAGGATCATTGGGACATCGACTTGTCTTCTGTCGAGCAGGCAGCCCTCATCCAGCGTTTCAGGCACATTCGTGGCCCCCAACTGCGGCACAGTCGTTTCGATTTCAATGCCTGCGTCACGGCCGTCGGCGCCATTCCCGACGGATTCGTCACCTTCGCCATTTCCCGTCTGACCGCTGGCCGGCCGACCTGGAACAACCAGCGACTGCAACCCAACGAGATTGTCGTACTGCACGGCGGCGAGTCGGTGCACTACCGCTGCGAACCGAATGAAGCCCTGTTTACCGTGACCACGACGCTCGAACACTATGAGGCGTGTCGGGAACGCCATGGCGCCATTGACCTGCTCAAGGCTCGCAAGGAACACCGCTATCAAGCTGAAAGCCATCAGCCCATACGGTCAGCATTCAAGCTGATCGGCGACTCGCTGGCAGCGCTATCGCCCACCACCCTCGCCTCCCGCCACCCAGGCTGGAACAGCCAATGGGAATCGACCGTGCTCGGTGCGCTCCTGCAAGCGCTGACACCTGATCAACTCAGGGTTCGGGACGTCCCCACACGCCGGAAAGTGGCGGCACGTGCCATTGAGTACATTCATGAGCATGCGCATAAGCCGATCACCCTGCTTGACCTGGCCGAACGGCTCAACACCACGGGTCGCAGCTTGCACCAGGGCTTTATCGAGTCCTTCGGCACCACCCCCATGGCCTACCTGCGAAACATTCGGCTCTCAAACGCTCGACAGGACCTGATCAGGCACACCTGGCCGTCGGTGACCGAGACGGCGATGCACTGGAATTTTTTCCATCTGGGGCGTTTTTCCAAGGACTACCAGCACGCTTACGGTGAAGCGCCTTCGCACACCTACCGGCGTCACCCCCTCACGCCCTAGACGTTAGTGCGGTCGCCGGAGGCGGCGGTTATGGGTAAGATGGCGCCCTGCCGTTACCCCTCTGCCCCACCGAATAAGTCGACCCCATGCCTTTCGAACTCAGCGTAGACCTCACCACTCTGGCCATTCTGGCCATCGTCGCGTTCATTGCCGGTTTCATTGATGCCATTGCCGGCGGCGGCGGCCTGCTGACCACTCCAGCACTGCTCACCGCCGGCCTGCCGCCGCACCTTGTGCTGGGCACCAACAAACTGAGCTCCACCTTCGGCTCGGCCACCGCCAGCTTCACCTTCTACCGACGCAAGCTGTTCCACCCGCGGCAATGGACCCACGCGATTGTCGGCACCCTGGTGGGTGCGTTGACCGGCGCCATCGTCGCGCATTACCTGCCGGCGGAGTGGCTGAACAAGATGCTGCCGGTGATCGTGTTTGCCTGTGGCCTGTACCTGTTGTTCGGCGGCACGCCAAAAGCGCCACTGGACAGTGACGCACCGATCAAAAAGAAGTGGCAGTCGAGCCAGGGCTTCAGCCTGGGTTTCTATGATGGCGTGGCCGGGCCCGGTACGGGCGCGTTCTGGACCGTCAGCAGCCTGCTGCTCTATCCGATCGACCTGGTCAAGGCCAGCGGTGTGGCGCGCAGCATGAACTTCGTCAGCAACATCGCGGCGCTGTCGGTGTTCATCTTTTCCGGGCAAGTGGACTGGATCATCGGCCTGTGCATGGGCCTGTCGGTCATGGTCGGTGCGTTCTTCGGCGCACGCACCGCCATCAGCGGAGGGGCGAAGTTCATTCGCCCGGTGTTCATCGCGGTGGTGCTGGGGTTGACCGTACGCCTAGCCTGGCAGCACTGGTTCAGCGTGGCCTAAGCGCCGCGCGACATAGACGTCGATCAGGTACCGGGCAATCGAGCGCGACGCCGGCAACGGCGGCAGCGCATGAATGTTGAACCACTGGGCGTCTTCGATTTCATCCGCCTGCGGGACGATCTCGCCACCGGCATACTCGGCATGAAACCCTAGCATCATCGAGTGCGGGAACGGCCAGCACTGGCTGCCCAGGTACTGGATGTTGCGCACCTCGATCTGCACTTCTTCGCGCACTTCCCGGACCAGGCAATCCTCGGCGGACTCCCCCGGCTCGGCGAAGCCCGCCAGGGTGCTGTAGACCCCGGCGACAAAGCGTGGCGAACGGGCCAGCAGGATCTCGTCACCGCGGGTGATCAACACGATCATGCTCGGTGAAATCCGCGGGTAGCTACGCAGGTCACAGGGTTCGCAGTACATCGCCCGCTCGCGCGACACCTGGACCATGGGTTGGCCACAGTTGCCACAGAAACGGTGCTCACGGGCCCAGGTGCCGATTTGCGCGGCATACCCCAACACCTTGTACAGCGTGTGGTCGCCATCGAGCATGAAGGCCCGCAGCCCCTTCCAGTCGCAACCCGACACCTCGCTCGACGCCTTGAGTTCCAGCAGGTACACCGGCTCGCCGTCCAGGTAGCCGATGCCGTGCTCGGCGAGAATCGACAGGTCCTGGCGCTTGAGCCATTCACGCGGGAACAGCGCGCCATTGTCATCGAACAGAAAACCTTCGGGGCTGCGGGCCACGGCCCAGCCGCCTGCTACGTCAGTGTCGAGTACCGCGGTGGTCCAGCGTAAAGTCATGTGTGCTCAGTCCAGAAATTCGGGTTTCCGTTTGCTCATGTGGGCGGCCATGGCCACGCGCAGATCATTGGACTGCAACATGGCGGCGTTCCAGGTAGCGATGTATTCCAGGCCGTCGTTGATGCCGTGATCGCGCATGTAGCTGATCATCTCCTTGGTGCCGGCGATGGCAATCGGCGACTTGGCCGCGATTTCACGGGCGATGCCCATGACCCCGTCCAAGAGGCTGGCGGTGTCCGGGTAGACACGGTTGACCAGGCCGATCGTGCGGGCCTCGTCGGCGCCAAAGGTGCGCCCCGTGTAAGCCAGTTCACGCAGCATGCCGTCACCGATGATCCGCGGCAAGCGTTGCAAGGTCCCGACGTCGGCGGCCATGCCGATATCGATTTCCTTGATCGAGAATTGCGCGTCCTCGGCGGCATAGCGCATGTCGCAGGCAGAGATCAGATCGATGGCGCCGCCCAGGCAATAACCCTGGATAGCGGCCAGCACCGGTTTACGGCAGTTATCCACGGCGTTGAACGACGCTTGCAGGGCGAGAATCTTGCGCCGCAGCAAACGCGCATTGCGTCCCACGTCCTTGCCCATTTCGTTGGCGACCGAGGCCAGCATCATCAGGTCGATACCCGAAGAGAAGTGCTTGCCGGCACCGCTGATCACCACCGCCCGCACGGCATCGGTGTCATCGATCCACTGGAAGATCTCGATGATCTCGGTCCAGAACGCCGCGTTCATCGCATTGATCTTCTCCGGACGGTTGATCTGCACATGGGCGATGTTGTCGTTCAGTTCGACACGAAAGGCCTTGTACTCAGGGAGAATGTTGTCCTTCAGATCGACGCTGAGGTCCTGGAATTCCGACATGGTGGTGGTCCTTGCTGGCGCTGGAAATGAGGCTGGAACTATAACAAGCCCACGCACATCACCCCAGGCAGTGCATCGGCCAAAAGCAGGACGCTTATACACAACCCGGGGGAACGCGCCTGGATGATCGCTCCCACGCGGGAACGATCACGCCTACGGTTCAGGGTGCCGGCGTGCTGCTGGCAACTGTCTTCGAGGCCGCCAGCATCGCCCGCAACAACACCGCACAGCCGGCGGCCAGGTCATCCGGCGCGGCGTTTTCGATTTCGTTGTGGCTGATGCCGCCTTCGCACGGCACGAAGATCATCCCGGCCGGCCCCAGTTCGGCGAGGAAGATCGCGTCATGCCCCGCGCCGCTGACGATGTCCATGTGCGACAGCCCCAGCCCTTGCGCGGCGCTGCGCACGGCCTCGACGCAGTCCTTGTCGAAGTACAGCGGCGGGAAGTCGGCGGTCGGGGTCAGTTCGAAGCTCAGGCCGTGCTCGTCGCAGGTGCTGTCGATCACCTGGCGAACTTCGGCAATCATCGAGTCCAGCCGTGCCGGCTCCAGATGCCGGAAGTCCAGGGTCATGCGCACCTCGCCGGGGATCACGTTGCGCGAGCCCGGATAGGCCTGCAGGCACCCCACGGTGCCGCAGGCATGAGGCTGATGGCCGAGGGCCGCGCGGTTCACCGCCGCCACCACCGCGGCTGCGCCCACCAGTGCGTCCTTGCGCAAATGCATCGGGGTCGGCCCGGCATGGGCCTCGACTCCGCGCAGTTTCAGGTCGAACCACTTCTGCCCCAGCGCCCCCATTACCACGCCAATGGTCTTGCGCTCATCCTCCAGGATCGGCCCTTGTTCGATATGCGCCTCAAAGTAGGCCCCCACCGGGTGGCCGCTGACCTTACGCGGGCCGGCATAGCCAATGGCATTCAATGCCTGGCCCACCGTCACGCCGTCGGCATCGGTCTTGGCCAGGGTCTCTTCCAGGGTGAACTTCTCGGCAAACACCCCCGAACCCATCATACACGGGGCGAAACGCGATCCCTCTTCGTTGGTCCAGACCACCACTTCCAGCGGAGCCTCGGTCTCCACGCCCAGGTCGTTGAGGGTACGCAGTACCTCAACGCCGGCCAGCACCCCGAAACAGCCGTCGAACTTGCCGCCTGTGGGTTGGGTGTCGATGTGGCTGCCGGTCATCACCGGAGGCAACGCCGGGTTACGCCCGGCACGCCGGGCGAAGATATTGCCGACCCCATCGATGCTGACGGTGCAGCCCGCCTCCTCGCACCAGGTGACGAACAAATCCCGGGCCTGGCGGTCGAGGTCGGTCAGTGCCAGGCGACAAACGCCGCCCTTGACCGTGGCACCGAGCCGGGCCAGTTCCATGAGCGACTGCCACAAGCGGTCGCGATTAATGTGCTGATGGCTGGACTGCAGAACGTCAACGGCAGCGTTCATGATCATCTCCTCTGGTGTTCTTCTGCTCGCTCACACAGGCGTCTTCACGGTCACGGCCTGCGCCCCGCCCATCGAACACAGCCCGTAATAAATCAGGCCGCCCAACGCCGACCCGGTAAACCATCCGTAGCTGTAGAACCAGCTGAAGGCATCGCTGCCCAGCGACAGCACGGTCAGCGCCACCGGTACGCCGAAGGCGATGAAGCCAAACCAGTTCCACGCCGGGTACACGTCATCGCGGTACAGGCCGGCCAGGTCCAGTTGCTGTTTCTTGATCAGGAAGTAGTCCACCACCATGATCCCGGCGATGGGCCCGAGCAGGCTCGAATAGCCGAGCAGCCAGTTGGAATAGACCGACTCCAGGCTAATGTCGGAGACGATCCAGCCGAGCTTCTTCAACAACTCGTGCCCCATCAAGGCCAGCCCGACAAACCCGGTGAGCATCACGGCGCTGGTGCGGTTGATCAGTTTGGGGGCCAGGTTCTGGAAGTCGTTGGTGGGCGAGACAATGTTGGCGGCGGTGTTGGTGGACAAGGTGGCGATGATGATCAGGGCCATGGCCAAGGCAACCCAGACCGGACTCTGGATATGCCCGATCAGGGTCACGGGGTCGGACACCGTGACCCCCACCAGTTGTTCCGAGGCGGCGGTCATGACCACGCCCAGGGAGGCGAACAGGAACATGGTCAACGGCAACCCGATGATCTGCCCGACGATCTGGTCCTTCTGGCTCCTGGCGTAGCGACTGAAGTCCGGGATGTTCAGCGACAGGGTGGCCCAGAAGCCGACCATGGCGGTCAACCCGGCAAAAAAGTAGCCCCACAGGCTGGCGCCTTCCGGACGTTTCGGCGGCTGGGCGAGCAACTCGCTGAGCGACACGTTCGGCATGGCCCAGACCAACAGGCCCAGCCCCACCAGCACCAACAGCGGCGCCGAGAGGGTTTCCAGCCATTTGATCGACTCGGCGCCGCGCAACACCACCCACAGGTTCAGCGCCCAGAACAGCATGAAGCCGATGACTTCACCGGTGCCCCCCAGGGACTTCCAGCCCTCGAAGATCGAACCGAGGAACAGGTGAATGGCCAGCCCGCCGAACATCGTCTGGATGCCAAACCAGCCGCAGGCCACCAGGGCGCGAATCAGGCAGGGGACGTTGGAGCCGATCACCCCGAACGACGAACGCAGCAGCACCGGAAACGGGATGCCGTACTTGGTGCCGGCGAAGGCATTGAGGGTCAGCGGAATCAGGACGATGACGTTGGCCAGCAGAATCGCCAGCAACGCCTCGCCAACGCTCAGGCCAAAGTAGGCGGTGAGTACCCCGCCCAGGGTGTAGGTCGGCACGCAGATCGCCATCCCGACCCACAGGGCGGTGATGTGCCATTTGTTCCAGGTGCGTTCGTGCACCTTGGTCGGCGCGATGTCGTGGTTGTACCTGGGGCTGTCGAGGACGTCGCTGGCGGCGTCCAGTTCGTACAACCCGTCGCGCTCGATGACTTGCGATGTGTTCTGCTGCATGGCCGCTCCACTGTTGTTTTGATTATTGTGCTCATCGGTGACCCGCTGCAGGACCGCGGGCCGGACGATGGCCGGAGAACTGACAATTTTTATCGACCGGCCAAGGTGTCAGCGGCCCCAATCAATAACCATGCCGGACACGTTGCCGATGCGCTGGGCGCGTCAATAAAATCCATGTAAAGCACTGAAGTTAATCAGTTTTACTTCAACAACCGATCCACTCACAAACACTTGCCTGGGCACTCAGGCCAAATGCCAGGCACGTTATCCGAGCCGTCAGGGTTCAATCGGGTGCGCTACAGTTGATGTGAATTTTCCTGTCAGCCACAGGCGCACCTCAAATAGCTGATTTCACATAGGAAATCTTGACCATATTTCGTTCCTGTCAAGTGCGTCAAAATGGTGAGCGACTGCACCACATTGCTGCTTTTAACTTTTTAATCTTTAAAAACAATTAGTTAATACAGTTATAAGCTTATAAAAAATATTCTTGCCCAATCCATAAACTGCAGCTAGCGTTTATTCCTGACAGTGCTGACAGGAATGCAACTTCCTTAGCCTGCTACATATAACAACACTTAGAACCGGCATCAGCCGGTCATGCCTGCGAGGAAACCGGAATGTCTCTGTTGATCCGTGGCGCCACCGTCATTACCCATGATGATAGTTACCGCTCTGATGTCTTGTGCGCCGACGGCGTGATCAAGGCCATTGGCAATAATCTGGATGCACCCGCAGGCTGCGAAGTACTCGATGGCATTGGCCAGTACTTGATGCCGGGCGGCATCGACCCGCACACCCACATGCAACTGCCCTTCATGGGCACCGTGGCCAGCGAAGACTTCTTCAGCGGTACGGCGGCGGGACTGGCCGGCGGCACCACCTCGATCATCGACTTCGTGATTCCCAACCCGCAGCAGTCGTTGCTCGAGGCCTTTCATCAGTGGCGCGGCTGGGCGGAAAAATCCGCCTCCGACTACGGCTTTCATGTGGCCATCACCTGGTGGAGCGAACAGGTACGCGAGGAAATGGCCGAGCTGGTACGCCTGCACGGGGTCAACAGCTTCAAGCACTTCATGGCCTACAAGAACGCGATCATGGCGGCCGACGACACCCTGGTGGCCAGTTTCGAACGCTGCCTGGAACTGGGCGCGGTGCCCACCGTGCACGCGGAGAACGGCGAACTGGTCTACCACCTGCAGCGCAAGCTGATGGCCCAGGGCATCACCGGCCCTGAAGCCCACCCGCTGTCGCGCCCCTCGCAAGTCGAGGGCGAGGCCGCCAGCCGGGCAATTCGCATCGCCGAGACCCTGGGCACGCCGCTGTACCTGGTCCACGTCTCCACCAAGGAAGCGCTGGACGAAATCACCTACGCCCGCAGCAAGGGCCAGCCGGTCTACGGCGAAGTACTGGCCGGGCACCTGCTGCTGGACGACAGCGTCTACCGCCACCCCGACTGGCAAACCGCCGCCGGTTACGTGATGAGCCCGCCCTTCCGCCCGCGCGGGCATCAGGAGGCGCTGTGGCATGGGTTGCAAGCGGGCAACCTGCACACCACCGCCACCGACCACTGCTGCTTCTGCGCCGATCAGAAAGCCGCCGGCCGTGACGATTTCAGCAAGATCCCCAACGGCACCGCCGGCATCGAAGACCGCATGGCCGTGCTGTGGCACGAAGGGGTCAACAGCGGGCGCCTGTCAATGCAGGACTTCGTGGCACTGACCTCCACCAACACCGCGAAGATCTTCAACCTCTACCCGCGCAAAGGCGCGATCCGCGTCGGTGCCGATGCCGACCTGGTGCTCTGGGACCCGCAAGGCAGCCGCACCATTTCCGCCAAGACCCACCACCAGAACGTCGATTTCAACATCTTCGAAGGCAAGACCGTGCGCGGCGTACCCAGCCACACCATCAGCCAGGGTCGCCTGGTCTGGGCCGACGGCGACCTGCGAGCGGTGCGCGGGGCCGGGCGCTACATCGATCGCCCGGCCTACCCGGCGGTGTTCGACCTGTTGAGCAAGCGCGCCGAACTGCACAAGCCGACGGCCGTGAAACGCTGAAATCCAGGCCTTCGCAGGTAAGCGAAGCACCGCCCGGCCCGTTCCCACACTCGTAAGGTATTCCTCCCGTGGGAGCGGGCTTGCCCGCGAAGAGGCCGGCACCGGCAACACAACATCAATGCCCGTCAGAGGCACTTCCTCAATTAACCGTGAGGCCAATACCGTGATCCCGACCCTGAGCCACTTGCCCCATCCCCCGGAGGACGGGGCCACCCTCGCCGGCCACTTCACCGATCTGGCGCCCCCCCTCAATGCTCGCCAGGCTCACCTGGAAGCCTCGCGGTGCCTGTACTGCTACGATGCCCCATGCGTCAACGCCTGCCCGAGCGAGATCGACATCCCCTCGTTCATCCGCAACATTCATCAGGAAAACGTCCAGGGCGCGGCGCAAAAGATCCTCTCGGCGAACATCCTCGGCGGCAGTTGCGCCAGGGTCTGCCCGACGGAAATCCTTTGCCAGAAAGCCTGCGTGCGCAACAACGCCGAGGAATGTGCGCCGGTGCTGATCGGCCTGCTGCAACGCTACGCCATCGATAACGCCCATTTCACCGAGCACCCGTTCACGCGTGCAGCGCTCACCGGCAAACGCATTGCCGTGGTGGGTGCCGGGCCTGCCGGGTTGTCCTGCGCCCACCGCTGTGCGATGCACGGCCACGATGTGGTGATTTTCGAAGCCCGGGCAAAGGCCGGTGGCCTCAACGAATACGGGATCGCCAAGTACAAGCTGGTGGATGACTTCGCCCAGCATGAGCTGGATTTTCTGCTGGAAATCGGTGGCATCGAAATCCGCCACGGGCAAAGGCTCGGCGATAACCTGAGCCTCGGCGAACTGCAGCAACAATTCGATGCGGTATTCCTCGGCCTCGGCCTGGCCGCCAGCAAACAGCTGGGCCTGGCCCATGAAGACGCTCCGGGGTTGCTGGCCGCCACCGACTACATTCGTGAACTGCGCCAGGCGGATGACCTGAGCCAACTGCCGCTGGCCGAGCATTGCATCGTCCTGGGCGCCGGCAATACGGCCATCGACATGGCCGTGCAAATGGCTCGCCTGGGGGCTCATGACGTCAACCTGGTGTACCGCCGCGGCCTCGAAGACATGGGCGCCACCGGCCACGAGCAAGACATCGCCAAGGCCAATCAGGTGCGGCTGATGACCTGGGCCCAACCCGAGGAAGTCTTGCTCGACGATAAAGGCCAGGTGCGCGGCATGCGCTTCGCCCGCACGCGCCTGGACAAGGGTCGGTTGATCACCACCGGGGACACCTTCGAACTGGCCGCCGATGCGATCTTCAAGGCCATCGGCCAGACCTTCGACGACAGTACGTTGAGCGATCCGCTGGCCAGGGAACTGAAACGCCAGGGTGACCGGATTCTGGTGGACGAACAGATGCGTACCAGCATCCCGGGGGTCTATGCCGGCGGCGATTGCACCAGCCTCGACCAGGACCTCACCGTACAGGCGGTCCAGCACGGCAAGCTGGCCGCGCAAGCGATCCATGCCCGACTCATGCCCACTGTGGAGGCTGCGTAAATGGCCGATCTCTCGATTGTCTTCGCCGGCATCAAGGCCCCCAATCCCTTCTGGCTGGCCTCCGCGCCGCCCACCGACAAAGCCTACAACGTCGTCCGTGCCTTCGAGGCCGGCTGGGGCGGCGTGGTCTGGAAAACCCTGGGTGAAGACCCGGCGGCGGTCAACGTGTCGTCGCGTTACTCCGCGCACTTTGCTGCCAACCGCGAGGTGCTGGGCATCAACAACATCGAGCTGATCACCGACCGCTCGCTGGAAATCAACCTGCGGGAAATCACCCAGGTCAAGAAAGACTGGCCGGACCGCGCCTTGATCGTCTCGCTGATGGTGCCTTGCGTCGAAGAGTCGTGGAAAAACATCCTGCCGCTGGTGGAGGCCACGGGGGCCGACGGCATCGAGCTGAACTTCGGCTGCCCCCACGGCATGCCGGAGCGCGGCATGGGGGCCGCCGTGGGTCAGGTGCCGGAATATGTCGAACAGGTCACCCGCTGGTGCAAGACCTATTGCTCGTTGCCGGTGATCGTCAAGCTCACGCCGAACATCACCGACATCCGGGTCGCCGCCCGGGCCGCCCATCGTGGCGGCGCCGATGCGGTGTCGCTGATCAACACCATCAACTCGATCACCAGCGTCGACCTCGACCGCATGGTGGCCCTGCCCATCGTGGGCACCCAGAGCACCCATGGCGGTTATTGCGGCTCGGCAGTCAAACCCATTGCCTTGAACATGGTCGCCGAGATCGCCCGCGACCCGCAGACCCAGGGCTTGCCCATCTGCGGCATCGGCGGCATCGGCAGTTGGCGCGACGCCGCCGAGTTCATGGCCCTGGGCAGCGGCGCGGTGCAGGTGTGCACGGCAGCGATGCTGCATGGCTTTCGCATCGTCGAGGACATGAAGGATGGCCTGTCGCGCTGGATGGACAGCCGGGGCTATGCCCGCGTGCAGGACTTCGCCGGGCATGCGGTGGGCAATACCACCGACTGGAAGTACCTGGACATCAACTACCAGGTGATCGCCAGGATCGACCAGGAGGCCTGCATCGGCTGCGGCCGTTGCCACATTGCCTGCGAAGACACCTCGCACCAGGCCGTGGCCAGCCTGAAACAAGCCGACGGGACCCATCGATATGAAGTGATCGACGACGAATGCGTGGGTTGCAACCTGTGCCAGATCACCTGCCCGGTGCAGGACTGCATCGAGATGGTGCCCGTGGACAATGGCAAGCCGTTTCTGGACTGGAACCATGATCCGCGCAATCCGTACCACGTTGCCGGGTGAAATCAGCGGGGTCTTGCCGGACGCCATCGCGGCCCGCTCCCACACAGGGTCTCTAGTGTTCACAAGATCCCTGTGGGAGCGGGCCGGGCGGCGCTCCGCTTACTCGCGATGAGGCCGACAGCTACACCACAAACCTCAAGCGCAACTGATCGTTCCCACCCTGGCGGTCGACTACGGCTCCAGCCCGATCCCGCGCAAAATCACACCGGTCACCGTCTGCACCGCCCGTTCGAACTGCATGTCCGACAACGGCTGATGGTCGTTGAGGATGTTCACCTGGTGATCGAAGTCGGCGTAGTGCTGGGTCGAGGCCCAGATCATGTACAGCAGGCTGGAAGGCTCCACCGGCAGGATGCGTTTGTCTTCCACCCACTGACGAATCTTGGCCTCCTTCATCTTGGCCCAGTCGTAGAGGCTGGCATCCAGGGCTTCACCCAGGGTCGGTGCGCCGTGAATGATTTCATTGGCCCAGACTTTCGAGCCGTAGGGGCGGCTACGGGAATGGTTCATCTTGGCGCGGATGTAGCTGCTGAGCACCACCCGGGGGTCATCGAACATTTCGAAGCACAACGCGTCCTGCTTCCACACGTCCAGCAAGTCCAGGAGCACCGCGCTATAGAGTTCGGTCTTGGTGCTGAAGTAGTAATGCAGGTTGGAGCGCGGCAACTGCACTTCCTTGGCAATGTCGCCCATCGCCGTGCCGCCGAAGCCTTTTTCGGCAAAGACCTTTTCGGCGGCCAGCAGGATTTTATCGACGTTACTGCGACGGATCTCGATCTTGTGATTGCCCATAAGGGCTCCCTGACAGCGGCATGGATCAAGACTAGCATTCGCCACCGACGAAACGAAACGTCCCACAGCAACGGTCGACTTACGCCGCTCCGATCACCATCGGCCGCGTCTTACGCCTTGAGCAACATGTAGCCGGCCACCAATAGGCACACGCTGGCAAACCCCACCTGTAACGCCCGGGCGGGCACGCGGGCACACAGGCGACGGCCAATCACCATACCGACGATGCTGGCGCCAATGAACGCGACACCCAGGCCATCGATCCTGACGCCGGCCTGCAAGGCGCCAATCACCCCGATCGCCGAGATCAGGCTGATCACCATCAGGGAGGTGGCGACAATGCCGCGCATCTGGACGTCGGTCAGTTGCTTGAACGCCGGGACGATCAGAAACCCGCCGCCCACGCCCAGAAGCCCCGACACCACACCGGTCACCGCGCCAAGCGCGGCCAGGGTCGCGGTGCATTTGGCGGTCCAGGAAAAGCGGCCGGTCTGTTGATCGAGCATGCAATTCTTCTGGCCCCAGTTGGCGTGGCCATGGTCGCTCGGCCCCGTCTCCCGGCGCTCGCGACGCAACATCCGCCAGGCCACCATGACCATCAGCAGGCTGAACAGGATCATCAGGATTTTTTCCGGTAACTGATGGGCAAAGTAGATACCCAGCGGGGAAAACACCGCGCCCAGCAAGGCAATCAGCAGCGCCGCGCGGTAACGCACCAGGCCGTGGCGCAAACCGTCGATGGCGCCGACCGCCGCGGCACTGCCCACCGCGAACAACGCGACAGGAGCAGCCTGGGTCATGGTCCAGCCCAACCCCAGTACCAACGCCGGCACCGCAAGAATACCGCCACCGGCACCGGTCAACCCCAGCAACAACCCCATCACCACGCCAAAAAAACTCGCCAGCAACATAAACCACTCGTGATCTGCGTAAAAAGCCGGGAGCGCCCGGTATCGATGCCTGACAGGATAGAGCCCCGCAGGCTTTTTTCCTTCATTGAATTGCATGGGGGCTGGTCAGCACAGGGAAAATGCCACTACGCTCAAGGCTTGTCCTGAATGAATCTCCCACCATGCCCGCCTTGATTGAAGCTTTTTTCGACCCCGCGTCATCGACCTTTACCTACGTCATCTATGACCACGATGGCGGGGCCTGCGCCATCGTCGATCCGGTGCTCGACTACGACCCGGCGGCCGGGCGAACGGCAACGACCCAGGCCGACCGCGTGATCGCCTTCGTGCGCGCGCACCGGCTACAGGTGCAATGGCTGCTGGAAACCCATGCCCATGCCGATCACCTGTCCGCCGCGCCTTACCTGCGCCGCGAGCTGGGTGGCAAGATCGCGATCGGCGAATCCATCAGCAAGGTTCAGGGGGTGTTCAAGCGCTTGTTCAACCTTGAGCCGGAGTTCCGTATCGACGGTTCGCAGTTCGATCACCTGTTTGCCGCAGACGAATCGTTCATGATCGGCACACTCAAGGCCACGGCCCTGCATGTTCCCGGTCATACACCAGCGGACATGGCTTACCTGATCGACAGCGATATGATCCTGGTGGGTGACACCTTGTTCATGCCCGACGTGGGTACCGCCCGTTGCGACTTCCCCGGCGGCAACGCCAACCAACTGTTTGCCTCGATCCACAGGCTGCTGGCCTTCCCCGCCTGCGTGCGGCTCTATGTCTGCCACGACTACCCGCCTGAAGGCCGGGAGGTGCAATGCCAAACGACGGTGGGCGAACAGCGCCAACGCAACATTCATATCCACGACGGCATCGACGAAGCCACGTTCGTCGCCATGCGCACCCGGCGTGACGCCGGGTTGGACATGCCGAAGCTGTTACTGCCGGCAATACAGATCAACGTGCGGGCGGGCAATCTGCCGCCCGCCGAAGACAACGGCGTGACCTACCTGAAAATCCCGATCAACCAGTTCTGAGAGGCGCTGGAAACTGGCGCCAACAACGACTCAGAGGGCCAGGGTCAACCCATTGGCCGGCAACGGCAACGCCGTCTTGTAGCGCACCTGCTTGAGCGCAAAACTCGACCGGATGTTCGCCACTCCCGGGACCTTGGTCAAAAAGTCCATCATGAAGCGCTCCAACGATTGAATGGTCGGCACCAGCACCCGGATCAGGTAGTCCGGGTCGCCGGCCATCAGATAGCACTCCATCACCTCCGGGCGGTTGGCAATCGCCGCTTCGAACTGCGCCAGGGCCTCCTCCACCTGTTTCTCCAGGCTGACGTGAATGAACACGTTGACGTGCAGCCCTAGCAAGTCGGCATCCAGCAGCGTGACCTGCTCGCGAATCAAGCCCAATTCCTCCATCGCCTTGACCCGGTTGAAACAGGGTGTCGGCGACAGATTCACCGAACGCGCGAGGTCGGCATTGGTGATGCGCGCGTTCTCCTGAAGGCTGTTGAGAATGCCGATATCCGTACGATCCAGCTTGCGCATGAGATAAAACCACCTGTTTTTTATGTTTATTCAGATTTTTTATCCTCAAACAGCCTAAAGCGCAATGAAACAGAGAGAAATATTCTTCTTGGGCCGGCCTATGATTGTTGTAGGACAAGATTTCTTTTATCGAAGAATGACCGTCAGCTCACTACAAGAAATTCACAAGATCGAGCGTAGAAGCCATGAACCAAGCGTACGAACCGCTGCGCCTGCACGTTCCCGAACCTTCGGGCCGTCCCGGCTGCAAAACCGACTTCTCCTACCTGCACCTGACCGATGCCGGCACGGTGCGCAAACCCCCAATCGACGTTGAACCCGCCGACACCGCAGACCTTGCCCGCGGCCTGATTCGCGTGCTCGACGACCAGGGCAATGCCCTGGGCCCATGGGCCGAAGGCGTGCCGGTGGAGATTCTGCGCCAAGGCATGCGCGCCATGCTCAAGACGCGGATCTACGACAACCGCATGGTCGTCGCCCAACGTCAGAAAAAAATGTCGTTCTACATGCAGAGCCTTGGCGAAGAAGCCATCGGCAGCGCCCAGGCCCTGGCCTTGAACATCGACGACATGTGCTTCCCCACCTACCGCCAGCAAAGCATCCTGATGGCCCGCGACGTGCCGCTGGTGGACCTGATTTGCCAGCTGCTGTCCAACGAGCGCGATCCGCTCAAGGGCCGTCAGTTGCCGATCATGTACTCGGTCAAGGAAGCCGGTTTCTTCACCATTTCCGGTAACCTCGCCACCCAGTTCATCCAGGCAGTGGGCTGGGGCATGGCCTCCGCCATCAAGGGCGATACCAAGATTGCCTCGGCATGGATCGGCGACGGCGCCACCGCCGAGTCGGACTTCCACACCGCCCTGACCTTTGCCCACGTGTACCGTGCGCCGGTGATCCTCAACGTGGTCAACAACCAGTGGGCCATCTCCACCTTCCAGGCCATCGCCGGTGGTGAAGCCACCACCTTTGCCGGTCGTGGCGTAGGCTGCGGCATCGCCTCCCTGCGGGTCGACGGCAACGATTTCATCGCGGTGTACGCCGCCTCCGCCTGGGCCGCCGAACGCGCCCGCCGCAACCTCGGCCCGACCATGATCGAGTGGGTCACCTACCGTGCAGGCCCGCACTCGACGTCGGATGACCCGTCCAAGTACCGTCCTGCCGATGACTGGAGCCACTTCCCGCTGGGCGACCCGATCGCGCGCCTCAAGCAGCACCTGGTGAAGATCGGCCAGTGGTCCGAAGAGGAACATGTAGCCCTGAGCGCCGAACTCGAGGCCCAGGTGATTGCCGCGCAGAAAGAAGCCGAGCAGTACGGCACCCTCGCCGGTGGCCAGATCCCGAGCGCCGCGACCATGTTCGAAGACGTCTACAAAGAGATGCCAGAGCACTTGAAGCGCCAGCGCCAAGAGTTGGGGATCTGACATGAACGATCACAACAACACTATTGAGTTGGATACCGCCATGACCACCACCACCATGACCATGATCCAGGCCCTGCGCTCGGCCATGGACGTGATGCTCGAGCGCGACGACGACGTCGTGGTGTTCGGCCAGGACGTCGGTTACTTCGGCGGTGTGTTCCGTTGCACCGAAGGCTTGCAGAACAAGTACGGCACCTCGCGGGTGTTCGACGCGCCGATCTCGGAAAGCGGCATCGTCGGCGTGGCGGTGGGCATGGGTGCCTACGGCCTGCGTCCGGTGGCCGAGATCCAGTTCGCCGACTATGTCTACCCGGCGTCGGACCAGATCATCTCCGAAGCCGCGCGCCTGCGTTATCGTTCGGCTGGCGAGTTCACCGCCCCGATGACCCTGCGCATGCCGTGCGGCGGTGGCATCTACGGTGGCCAGACCCACAGCCAGAGCATCGAAGCGATGTTCACCCAGGTCTGCGGCCTGCGCACGGTCATGCCGTCCAACCCCTACGACGCCAAGGGCCTGCTGATCGCCGCCATCGAAAACGATGACCCGGTGATCTTCCTTGAGCCAAAACGCCTGTACAACGGCCCGTTCGACGGCCACCACGACCGCCCGGTAACGCCGTGGTCGAAACACCCTGCCGCCCAAGTGCCGGATGGTTACTACACCGTCCCACTGGACGTCGCCGCCATCACCCGCCCGGGCTCGGCCGTCACCGTCCTGACCTACGGCACCACGGTGTATGTGTCGCAAGTCGCCGCCGAAGAAACCGGCATCGACGCCGAAGTCATCGACCTGCGCAGCCTGTGGCCGCTGGACCTGGACACCATCGTCAAATCGGTGAAAAAAACCGGACGCTGCGTGGTCGTCCACGAAGCCACCCGGACCTGCGGTTTTGGCGCCGAACTGGTGTCGCTGGTGCAGGAACACTGCTTCCACTACCTGGAAGCGCCAATCGAACGCGTGACCGGTTGGGACACCCCCTACCCCCACGCGCAAGAGTGGGCGTATTTCCCTGGCCCGTCCCGTGTGGGCGCGGCTTTGAAACGGGTCATGGAGGTCTGAATGGGCACGCACGTTATTAAAATGCCGGACATTGGCGAAGGCATTGCAGAAGTTGAACTGTCGGCCTGGCACGTCAAGGTCGGCGACATGGTGGTCGAAGACCAGCTACTGGCCGATGTGATGACCGACAAGGCGATGGTCGACATCCCGTCGCCGGTGCACGGCAAGGTGATCTCCCTGGGCGGTGTGCCCGGTGAAGTCATGGCCGTTGGCAGCATCTTGATCAGCATCGAAGTCGAAGGCGCGGGCAACTACAAAGAGTCCGCGCAGCCGGCCGCCGTTGCCGAAGTCAAAGCCGAGGCACCGAAAGCCGCGCCCGCGCCGGCCCCCAAGGTCGAAACCGTGGTCGCCAGCAAACCGGCACCGACCTGCCGCCCAGCGCCCCAGGCGCCAGTGGCTCGCGAAGCCAACGAACGTCCGCTGGCATCACCAGCCGTGCGTAAGCACGCACTGGACGCCGGCATTCAACTACGCCTGGTTCAGGGCACAGGTCCCGCTGGACGTATTCTGCACGAGGACCTTGAGGCCTACCTGACACAAGGTCCTTCGGCCAAACCCGCTGCCGGCGCTGCCTACAGCGAACGCCATGACGAAGAGCAGATCCCGGTCATCGGCATGCGCCGCAAGATCGCCCAACGCATGCAGGACGCCACCCAGCGCGCGGCGCATTTCAGTTATGTCGAGGAAATCGACGTCACCGCGGTGGAAGAGCTGCGTGCGCACCTGAATGAAAAACACGGTGCCACCCGCGGCAAGCTGACCTTGCTGCCGTTCCTGGTGCGCGCCATGGTCGTTGCCCTGCGTGACTTCCCGCAGATCAACGCCCGTTACGACGACGAAGCCCAGGTCATCACCCGCCTCGGCGCCGTGCATGTGGGCATCGCCACTCAAGCCGACATCGGCTTGATGGTGCCTGTGGTGCGGCACGCCGAAGCGCGCAACCTGTGGGACAGCGCCGCGGAAATCGCCCGCCTGGCCACCGCCGCACGCACCGGCAAGGCCGGCCGTGACGAGTTGTCCGGCTCGACCATCACCCTGACCAGCCTGGGCGCCCTGGGCGGCATCGTCAGCACCCCGGTGCTGAACCTGCCGGAAGTGGCCATCGTCGGCGTCAACAAGATCGTTGAGCGGCCGATGGTGATCAAGGGCCAGGTGGTGATCCGCAAGATGATGAACCTCTCCAGCTCCTTCGATCACCGGGTGGTCGACGGCATGGACGCGGCGCTCTTCATCCAGGCCATCCGCGCTCTGCTCGAACAACCCGCCACGCTGTTTATGGAGTAAAGAATGCAGACTCTGAACACCACGCTGCTGATCATCGGCGGCGGCCCTGGCGGTTATGTGACAGCAATCCGCGCGGGCCAGCTGGGCATCAACACCATTGTCGTGGAAGGCCAGGCACTGGGCGGCACCTGCCTGAATATAGGCTGCATTCCGTCCAAGGCGCTGATCCATGTCGCCGAGCAGTTCCACCAGACCCGGCACCACAGCCAGCATTCGGCCCTGGGCATCAACGTCTCGGCGCCAACCCTGGACATCGGCAAGAGCGTCGAGTGGAAGGACGGCATCGTCGATCGCCTGACCACCGGCGTCGCGGCCCTGCTGAAAAAGAACAAAGTCCAGGTGATTCAAGGCTGGGCCAAGGTCATCGACGGCAAAACCGTGGACGTCGGCGACACCCGCATCCAGTGCGAGCACCTGGTGCTCGCCACCGGTTCGACCAGCGTCAACCTGCCGATGCTGCCAATCGGCGGAGCAGTCATCTCCTCCACCGAAGCCCTGGCGCCGAACAGCGTGCCCAAGCGCCTGATCGTGGTCGGCGGCGGCTATATCGGCCTGGAGCTGGGGATTGCCTACCGCAAGCTCGGTGCCGAGGTCAGCGTGGTTGAAGCCCAGGAGCGCATCCTGCCAGCCTACGACGCCGAATTGACGCAACCAGTACACGAAGAACTGAAGAAGCTTGGCGTGAAGCTTTACTTGAAGCATAGCGTGCAAGCCTTTGATTCTAAATCAAACACCTTGCAAGTCATGGACCCGAATGGCGACACCCTGAGCCTGGAAACCGATCAGGTGCTGGTGGCCGTGGGCCGTAAACCGAATACTCAGGGTTGGAACCTTGAAGCGCTGAACCTGGACATGAATGGTTCGTCGATCAAGATCGACAACCGCTGCCAGACCAGCATGCGCAACGTCTACGCCATCGGCGACCTGAGCGGCGAGCCGATGCTGGCCCACCGTGCCATGGCGCAAGGTGAAATGGTCGCCGAACTGATTTCGGGCAAACAGCGCGAGTTCAACCCTGCCGCCATCGCCGCCGTGTGCTTTACCGACCCGGAACTGGTGGTGGTCGGCAAGACCCCGGACGAAGCCAAGGCCTCAGGCCTGGACTGCATCGTGTCGAACTTCCCGTTCGCGGCCAACGGCCGAGCGATGACCCTGGAATCGAAAAGCGGCTTCGTGCGGGTGGTGGCGCGACGTGACAATCATCTGATTGTTGGCTGGCAA
The DNA here is from genome assembly GCF_900187535.1 of Pseudomonas sp. Irchel s3a18. NCBI lineage: Bacteria > Pseudomonadati > Pseudomonadota > Gammaproteobacteria > Pseudomonadales > Pseudomonadaceae > Pseudomonas > Pseudomonas sp. Irchel s3a18. Next base: position 518,950 of record NZ_FYDV01000001.1, read on the forward strand.
GCCGTGGGCGTCGGCGTGTCCGAGCTGTCCACCGCATTCGGCCAGTCCCTGGAAATGGGCGCGCGCCTGGAAGACATCGCCGGCACCATCCACGCGCATCCGACCCTGGGTGAAGCGGTGCAGGAAGCGGCGCTGCGTGCCTTGGGGCATGCGCTGCACCTGTAACCGTGCATCCCCTGTGGCGAGGGAGCTTGCTCCCTCGCCACAAAGGGGTAAAAAGAGCGATATCGGCAGGGATTGAGTGAGCAAGCGACGACTTTTGCCAATCCCTCCATCGTCCGGGCTGCGAAACCACCCCGGAATGAAGTATTGTTGTGCCCATCCAGTAAAACGCCAGAAGCCTTGAACCGTTCAGGCGATTGTTAAGTGATAGAGGGTGTCATGGGTAACGAGAGCATCAATTGGGACAAGCTGGGCTTTGACTACATCAAGACAGACAAGCGTTATCTGTCGCACTGGCGTAATGGCGAGTGGGACGCAGGCACCCTGACCGAAGATAACGTGCTGCACATCAGCGAAGGCTCGACCGCCCTGCACTACGGTCAGCAATGCTTCGAAGGCCTGAAGGCCTATCGCTGCAAGGACGGCTCGATCAACCTGTTCCGTCCGGACCAGAATGCCCTGCGCATGCAGCGCAGCTGCGCCCGCCTGCTGATGCCACAGGTAGACACCGAGCAGTTCGTCGAGGCCTGCAAGGCCGTGGTCCGCGCCAACGAGCGCTTCATTCCGCCGTACGGCACCGGCGGCGCGCTGTACCTGCGTCCGTTCGTGATCGGCGTGGGTGACAACATCGGCGTGCGCACCGCCCCCGAGTTCATCTTCTCGATCTTCTGCATCCCGGTCGGCGCCTACTTCAAGGGTGGCCTGACCCCGCATAACTTCCTGATCTCCAGCTATGACCGTGCTGCCCCACAGGGCACCGGCGCGGCCAAGGTCGGTGGCAACTACGCCGCCAGCCTGATGCCTGGCTCCCAGGCCAAGAAGGCGCACTACGCCGACTGCATCTACCTGGACCCGATGACTCACTCGAAAATCGAAGAAGTCGGCTCCGCCAACTTCTTTGGTATCACCCACGACGACACCTTCGTCACGCCGAAATCCCCATCGGTGCTGCCGGGTATCACCCGTCTGTCGCTGATCGAGCTGGCCAAGACCCGCCTGGGCCTGGAAGTGGTCGAAGGCGACGTGTTCATCGACAAGCTGTCGGACTTCAAGGAAGCCGGTGCCTGCGGTACTGCTGCCGTGATCACGCCAATCGGCGGGATCAGCTACAACGACCACCTGCACGTGTTCCACAGCGAAACCGAAGTCGGCCCGATCACCCAGAAGCTCTACAAAGAGCTGACCGGCGTGCAAACCGGCGACATCGAAGCGCCAGCGGGCTGGATCGTCAAGGTCTGATCAACGCCCCCCGGCACTGAAAAGCCCACCCTTCGCGAAAGCGTCGGGTGGGTTTTTTTATGCAGCGGCACCTACAGTGCCATGCCGCCCTGGGCCAGCAACCACTCCACAAAGACCCGCGTGTGCGCGCTGGCGTGCGGCGCAACCCCGTAGTAATAACGCGGCAACGGCATGCGCAGCCCGGGCAGCGGGCAGACCAGGCGTCCGCTCGACAGGTGGGTGCCCAGCAGGGACGTCGGGCACAAGGCAATGCCCTGCCCCGCCACGACGGCGTCAAGCACCAGGTGCATGTGATCGAACTGCCGGGTCAACTGGGTGGCTGCCGGTGGCTGACCAACATGCAGGGCCCAATGGTGCCAGTCTTCGCGGCGCGCCTTGGCGATCAGCAGCGTGTGCCGACCCAAGGCGTCGAGGTCATCCAGCGCCAGGCGCGCCAGCAGCGAGGGCGCGGCAACCAGCACCAACTCATCGGCAAACAGGCTGTGCGCCTCGATACTCGGCGCCCAGTCATCACGACCGCGACGAATGACAATGTCGAACCCGTCGCGCGCAGGGTCAGGTGCCTGGGTCTGGGTCATGACCTGCAGTGTGATCTGCGGATGTTGCGCGGTGAAATCCGCAAGCCGGGGTGCCAGCCACAGCATGGCGAAGGACGGACGGACGTTGATCTTCACCGTCGGCTGCGCGGCCTGCTGTTTCAGCGTGGCGGCGGCCTCGGCAATCTGCACCAGCCCGGCGCTGACCTGCTCATAGAAGCGCTGGCCGGCCGGGGTCAGCAGCGATTGGCGGATACGCCGCTCGAACAGCAGCACGCCCAGGTGCTCTTCAAGCCGTTTGATATGCCGGCTGACAGCGCTGTGGCTGACATGCAGTTCCTCGGCAGCCAGGCTGAAACTCTGGTGGCGAGCCGCAACGACAAAGGCGCGGACAGCGTTCAGGGGAGGGAGTGAATTTATCATGGGTCTAATTTTGTCACATATGCGCTGCATTTAAAGCGTTTGTCATGCCCTCGTCACCACGCCAATCTGCCGGCACACAGCCAGCGCCCCCCGTCGGAGCAAGACATGAACAGCTACGGACTCTTTTTACTTTTCGCCACCCTGACCATTTTGAGCCCCGGGCCTGGTGTGATCCTGACGCTGTCCAACGCCCTGCGCCACGGCTGGGCCGGCGCACTGCCCGGGATTCTGGGGATCGCCTCGGGGGCGTTTGTGGTCGCGGCCATCAGTGCCACCAGCGTCGGCCTGATACTCGCCACCTCGGCTCACGCCTTCACCGCATTGAAATACGCAGGCGCCGCCTACCTGCTGTACCTGGGCTACAAAAGCTGGCGCTCGGACCGTTTCAGCGCACTGTTGGAAACACCCGCCGCAAGCCCCGGCTATCGCTTCATCGAAGCGGCCTCGATCCAGTTGTTGAACCCCAAGGCGGTGTTTTTCTTCCTGGCGGTGTTTCCGCAGTTCATCGACACCTCCGCGCACTTCTACACCCAGTTCTTCAAGCTGGTCAGCTCCTACGCAGTGCTGGTGATCCTGGTCCATGGCAGCTATGCGCTGCTCGCCAATGCCGCCAAGGGCTGGTTGTCGAGCCCGAAGGGTTCCTGGCTGGCGGCAAAAGTCTCGGGCGTGACCTTTGCCGGCTTCGGCGTACTGATGGCCTCGGCCAGCCGTTAAGGCGCAGGGCTGGCGATCGTTCGGCGTCTGGTGTGGGAGGACGTGTGGGGGGCTGTCGGTAACTGGACCGGCAGTTTGATCGCGAACCGGCGGCTGATTTCCTTGCGCCCCGTCGCTGTCAACGCCAGCGCCCGGCTGTCCAGGTCCTGAGTGACCCATTTGCGCTTGATCGCGATCGTCAGCAAGGCCGCCCCCAATGCGCCGCCCAGATGGGGGCGACGCATGCTCCAGTCCAGGCACGGACAGGCAAAACGCCGGCGCAATGTGCTCAAGTCCTTGACCTCGGCCCCCAGCCCTTCAAACAACGCCTCGCCGCTGTCGCTCAACCGATACGCCTGCTGATCGGTCACCAACAACCACCCGGCCTCGAACATCCGGTCGTGCAGCAAGACCGCCAGCGTACCCGCCATGTGGTCGTAGCAGGTCCGGGCGAATTGCAGGCGATCCGGGGTGCGCGGGGTGAAGGTTGGCGTTGCGTTCTGGCCGATCACCATCAGCGCTTCCAGTGCCTGGGCGACGCGCTGGTCCGCAAGACTGTAGTAACGATGGCGACCCTGGACGTGCAGACGCACCAACGCCAGTTCCTTGAGCCTGGTCAGGTGGGCGCTGGCCGTGGACGCGCTGACCTGGGCAATGCTCGCCAGCTCAGTGCTGGTGCGGGCGTGGCCGTCCATCAACGAGCACAGGATTTTTGTCCTGGCAGGCTCGGCAATCGCGGCGGCGACCTGCGAGACGCCGACGTCATGTTGCTCTGTGTTCGATACGCTCATATTTCGCTCCCGGACGAATCGTCGCCCTGTCGAACCGCAGAGAATAGCAACACTTTCCACGACGAATAAGGCAGCGCTTCATGGACCCGATCACCGCCGCGACCCACGCCGCCCCCTACCCTTACTACGCCAGCCTTCGGGCTGCCGGCGGCTTGTCCTTCGATCCAGGCCTGCGCCTGTGGGTGGCCAGCAGCGCCGAGGCCGTCGCGGCCGTACTGGCCCATCCCGATTGCAGGGTTCGTCCGGCCCACGAACCGGTGCCCAATGCCATCGCACAGGGCGCGGCGGGTAAAGTGTTCGGCCTGTTGATGCGGATGAACGACGGTGAACGCCAGCGTTGCCCTCGATCCGCCATTGCACCGGGGCTGGAGATCATCGACAGCGCCCGCGTCCGTGATCTGCTCCGCACCCGTTCGATCACTCCAACCGCTGACGGGCTGCACGAGGCCATGTTCACGGGCCCGGTGTGGGTGGTTGCCGCATTGCTCGGCTTCACGGCAAGCGAAGGCCGGATACTCAGCCAACTGACCGCCGATTTCGTCGCCTGCCTGTCGCCCCTGAGCACACCCGAACAACTGGACACGGCCCACCGGGCCGCCGAACACTTGAGCGATTACTTCAGCACACGCCTGAACGCCGATGACGGCCAAAGCCCTTTGCTGGAAGGTATTGCCCTGCGCCTGAGCGAGCGCGACACCCTGCTCGCCAACCTCATCGGCCTGTTCTCTCAAACCTATGAGGCCAGCGCCGGGTTGATCGGCAACGCGGTGCTGGCGCTGATTCGCAACCCGGCGCTTGAGCGTGAAATGCGGCGCGACCCCGGGCGAATCGACGATCTGTTGACGGAAGTCCAGCGCTTTGACCCGCCCGTACAGAACACTCGACGTTTTGTCGCAGCCCCGTGCGAGATCGAGGGCGTGAGCCTCAACCCCGGCGATACCCTTCTGGTGCTGCTGGCCTCGGCCAATCGCGACCCGCAACTCAACGACCAGCCGGACACCTTGATCCTTGAGCGCCCGCAGCGGCGCAGCTTCACCTTTGGCGCCGGCCACCACCAATGCCCGGGCCAACAATTGGCCTTGCACATCGCCAGCAGCACCGTCGGTGAGCTCCTGCGGCAGGATATTGCTCGGGACCGATTGACCTGGTCCTACCGCCCTTCACTGAACGGGCGTATCCCGTTGTTCAGTGAGCGCTAGCCGGCCCACTGATGACGGCCGTCAATCGTCGCGGGTCAACACTTCCAGCAACTCAATCTCGAACACCAGGTTCGAGTTGGCCGGGATGGCGCCCATCGTCCGTTCGCCATAGGCCAGGTGCGCCGGCACCAACAGTTTGCGCTTGCCGCCGACCTGCATGCCGATGATGCCCTGGTCCCAGCCCTTGATCACCCGGCCGGTACCGATCACGCACTGGAACGGCTTGCCGCGAGACCAGGAGGAATCGAATTCACTGCCATCCTCCAGGCAGCCACGGTATTGGGTGGTGATCAGGGCGCCTTTTACCGCGGCTTTGCCGGTACCCACTTCAAGGTCGATGACTTGTAATTCGTCGTTCATTACCGCTCTCGTCTGTTCGCTGGCCCGACCGGGCGTTGAGGGGCAGGGTTTTCCCAGAAAACTGGCCGGTTGGCAACCTCATGTACCCTTGCCCATCCGCAGCCGGTTGCCAGTATCGGGTGCTATGACTGTGCCAGCTTCACGGCTATGCCACCGTCGGGCGCAGTTCCTGTGGGCCAGCTTGCCGACTGCCGCCCCAGTCGGTACTGATTGTTGCCACTGCGCTTGGCTTCATACATCGCCAGATCGGCGATGTGTAGCAGCGTGTCCATGCTCGAGGCATGGTCGGGGAACACCGCGACCCCGAGGCTGGTGCCAATCTGTCGATGCGCCTTGCCGACGTTGATCGACGGGGAAAGCTCGCTGAAGATTTTCTGGCAGATACTGCGGGCCTCTTCCTCCAGGCTCTTGCCTTGAGGCAAGCCTTCGAGGATGACCACGAATTCATCGCCGCCGATCCGCGCGACGGTGTCACTGGCCCGCATGATATTTTTCAGGCGACTGGCCGTGGTCGCCAGCACCTGGTCACCGGCCGCGTGTCCGAAAGCGTCGTTGATCGCCTTGAACCCATTGAGGTCGACAAATACCAGCATCACCCGCGTGGCATTCAGGCGCGCCTGCTCCAGCGCACTGGCCAGGCGTTGCTCCAGTACCAGGCGGTTGGGCAGCCCCGTCAACCGGTCGAAGTGCGCCAGGCGTTGCAACTGGCTGGCACTGGCTTTTTCGTCGGTGATGTCACGCACCACCCCCATCATTTTCACAATGGACTGCTCCGGCGTCTTGACCACATTGCCGGTTTCCCGTAGCCAGTGGACGCTGCCGTCCGGCCAGACCACCCGGTACTCTTCGTCATGGTTTTCCCCCGTTGCCAGGCACCGTAACTCGCCGGCGCGTACCCGCTCCCGATCATCGGGGTGCACGCAGGAACAGAACAATTGATAGCTGGGCACTACCTCACCCACCTTGAAGCCAAACATGCCGTAGATGGCATCGGACCAATAGAGTTTTTCGGTGTCGACATCCCAGTCCCAAGTGCCGATGCGGGCGAAGTACTGGCTGCGCTTGAAGCGTTCGACGTCGTCCAGCTCCGTGGGCGCGGGCTCCTCCACCATGACGGGTCGCACGGGCAACCCTTCAGGCATGGCGCGGTAGTGCGCCGTGAGTTGACGCCAGCGGCGCTCACGAACGATCAGAACGGCGATCAAGACAACGATCACCCCTACGGCGCAGAGACCAAGCCACATCGGGATCATTGATAAGTTGCCGTCATAGCGATTGCGATCCTGACCAGTAGTGGCGGTTGGTTATGTTAATCCAGCCTCTCCATGGCGGTACACTCTGATGTTTGCCGGGCACTGCGCCTTATCCACGGATGCACCCGATGCGCCACACCCTTACACTGCGCGTCGAACATGACGGCGCTAGCGCCGTGCATTCAAATGTCGAGAATCCAGGAGTGATCCATGCCACATGAAGGCAACCTGCTGCAGGCCGCAGTCGTTTTTTTATTCGCGGCCGTGCTCACCGTGCCTCTGGCCAAGCGCCTGCAACTGGGAGCCGTGCTGGGCTACCTGCTGGCCGGGGTACTCATCGGGCCTGCCGTGCTGGGGTTGATCGACAACCCGCAAAGCGTCATGCACATTTCCGAACTCGGCGTCGTGCTTCTGCTGTTCATCATCGGCCTGGAACTGTCGCCACGACGGCTGTGGGTGATGCGCAAATCGGTGTTCGGCGTCGGTCTGGCGCAAGTGCTGCTGACCGGTTCAGTGATCGGGGTGCTGGCGTACTACACCTTTGGCCAGCCGCTCAACAGTGCCGTCGTGCTCGGCCTGGGGCTGGCGTTGTCGTCCACCGCCTTCGGCCTGCAAAGCCTGGCCGAGCGCAAGGAGTTGACCAGCCCCCACGGGCGGCTGGCGTTTGCCATCCTGCTGTTCCAGGACATCGCGGCGATCCCGCTGATCGCCATGGTCCCGCTGCTGGCCGGCGTCGACCACAGCACCAGCACGGCCGAGAACCTCGATCATGGCCTGCGGGTACTGGGCAGCATCGCCGTGGTGGTGGTCGGTGGCCGTTACCTGTTGCGCCCGGTGTTTCGCATCGTCGCCAAGGCCAACCTGCCGGAAGTCTCCACGGCCACCGCCTTGCTGGTGGTGATGGGTACCGCGTGGCTGATGGACGAAGTCGGCGTGTCGATGGCCCTCGGTGCGTTCCTCGCCGGCCTGCTGCTGGCGGACTCCGAATACCGGCATGAACTGGAAGCCCAGATCGAACCCTTCAAGGGCCTGCTGCTGGGGTTGTTTTTCATGAGCGTCGGCATGGGCGCCAACATCAGCCTGCTTTTCAGCGCCCCGGCGACCGTGCTGGGCCTGACCCTGTTGTTGATCGCCCTCAAGCTGCCACTGTTGTACCTGGTCGGGCGCATGGCCGGTGGCCTGAATCGGCTGAGTGCCGTGCGCCTGGGCATTGTGCTGGCCGCTGGTGGTGAGTTTGCGTTCGTGGTGTTCAAGATCGGACGCGACCACGGCCTGTTCGACACCCGGCTGTACGACATGCAAGTGTTGACCATCACCCTGTCCATGGCGCTGACGCCGCTGTTGCTGCTGATGTGCGCGCGCCTGGTGAAAAACCGGGTCGAGCCGGTCGCCGTGCCGCCGCACCTGCGGGAAATCGACTCCGATACCCCGCGCGTGGTGATCGCCGGCATGGGCCGCATGGGGCAGATCGTGGCGCGGATCCTGCGGGCACAAAAGATCAGTTTCGTGGCCCTCGACACCTCGGTGGAAACCATCGAGCTGTCCCGTAGCTTTGGCGGCGTGCCGGTGTTTTACGGCGACCCGATGCGCCCGGAGATCCTCAGCGCGGCCAAGGTCGGCCAGGCGGAATTCTTCGTGATCGCCACCAATGACCCGGAGACCAATATCAAGACCGCCGCCTTGGTGCGCAAACTCTATCCCCACGTCAAGATCATCGCCCGGGCCCGTAACCGCCAGCACGTGCACCGCCTGATGGACCTCGGCACCGAGGCCGTACGGGAAACCTACTACTCCAGCCTGGAAATGAGCCGCCGCACCCTGATGGGCCTGGGGCTTAGCCAAAGCCAGGCCGATGCGCGCATCGAACGCTTCAAGCACCACGACGAGCAAGTGCTCGAGACCCAGCATGCGATCTACGATGACGCCGTCAAAGTCATGCAGACCGCGCAACAGGCTCGTGCCGACCTGGCACGCCTGTTCGACGCCGACCAGATTGAAGAACAATCGGGCAAGGGTTGAACCGAGGAGGACCACAGGATGAGTGACGCTGCCCCCGCGCTGAAGGAAATCTTCAACGCCGAACGCTTCGAACATATCGCCACGCAACTGTGCGCGGTGTACCCGGCATTCGACGCCAGGGCGTTCCTGGCAATGACCAACGACGGCCTGAACGAGCTGTCGGTGATGCAACGCATGGCCCGGGTGGGCGACTGCCTGCACGCGGTGTTGCCACTGAACTACGAGCAGACCCTGGACATCCTGCATCCACTGGCACCGCGCCTGAACAGCAGTTTTGTCAGCATGTGCCTGCCACAGTATGTCGCCACCTACGGGATGCACACCTACGAGCCGTCAATGGCCGCGCTGAAGTACTTCACCCGCTTCGGCTCCTCGGAGTTCGCGATCCGGCATTTTCTGCGCAGCGATTTCGAACGCTCCATGGCGCTGATGCACGACTGGTCGCTGGATGCCAACGAACACGTACGCCGCCTGGCCAGCGAGGGTAGCCGCCCGCGCCTGCCCTGGTCGTTTCGCCTGGAACGGGTGCAGGCCGACCCGAGCCTGGCGGCGACGATCCTCGACAACCTCAAGGCCGACAGCAGCCTCTACGTCCGCAAATCGGTGGCCAATCACCTCAACGACATCACCAAGGACCATCCCGAGTGGGTGCTGGGCCTGATCGAAGGCTGGTCGCTGGAGGACCCGCGCACGGCATGGATCGCCAAACATGCCCTGCGCAGCCTGATCAAACAGGGCAACCGGCGGGCATTGGCGATCATCGGTGCCGGTGGCAGGCCTGAAGTGCGGATCATCGACCTGAAGGTCAACCCGTCGGTGATTGCCCTGGGGCAAACCATCACCCTGTCCTTTGCCATCACATCCACGACCGAGAGCAGCCAGCGCCTGGTGATCGACTACGCCATCGATTACGTCAAGGCCAATGGCAGCACCTCGACAAAGGTATTCAAGCTCAAGGTCCTGACGCTTCCCGGCAAGGCCACCGAGACCATCGCCCGTGCCCAGTCCATCAAGGCACTGACCACCCGGAAGCATTACCCGGGCCTGCATGCGGTGCATGTGCTGGTGAATGGCGAACGGCTGGCCAGCAGCGCGTTCGAACTGCTCCCTTGAAACACCCCGCCCTGCAGGCGCGAACATGCCGCGCCTACAGGGCGACGGGGCCCAGCAACAGCGCCTGCTCGCTGTCGCACAACTGCACCACGTAATCCCATAACACCCGCAACCGTACCGACTTGTGCAGCTCGCGGCGGGTGCTGATCCAGTAACTGCGCTGCAGACTTTCGGCGGGCAGCAGCGGCACCAGGCCCGGGTCGTTGCTGGCCATGTAGCACGGCAGGACCGCGATCCCCAGCCCCGCTCGCGCCGCCTGTTGCTGGGCAATCACGCTGGTGCTGTGGAACACCACCTGCGGACTGCGGCAGAAATTGTTGAGGAACATCAGTTCCTGGCTGAATAGCAGGTCGTCGACATAGCCGATCCAGGCATGCCGCGCCAGGTCTTCGCGACTGCGTAACGGTGGTGAGCGGTCCAGGTAGTCCTGGCTGGCGTACAGCGCCAGGCGGTAATCGGTCAGCTTGCGGGTCACCAGCATGTCGGCGGCCGGGCGCTCCAGGTGAATGCTGATCTCGGCCTCGCGGTTGAGGATGCTGACAAACCGTGGCACCGCCACCAGTTCCACCTCCAGCCCCGGATAACGATCGAACAGCCCTTTCATGCGGCTGGCGAGGAACATGATGCCCAGGCCCTCGGTCACACCGACGCGGATCTTGCCCAACGGCGCGGTGGACTGGGTGATCTCCTCCTGCGCCAGCAAGGCGACGTTCTCCATGGCCTCGGCGTGCTTGAGCAACGCTTCGCCGGCCGGGGTCAGCTCATAACCCTGGGCCTGCTGGACGAACAGCGCCGTCCCCAGGCTCTTTTCAATCGCCTCGATATGCCGGGCCACGGTGGCGTGGGTGGTTTTCAGGCGCCGCGCGGCGGTCAGCAACCGCCCGCTGCGTTGCAATTCGAGAAAAAACCGCAAGTCATTCCAGTCGAACATCTGCCATCCCTGAATCCATGCCTGTGGATCGCTGTTTAAAAACGCACAGCGGCTGAGCAAAAACTAACATTCTTTTACCGAAAACTAACAACTAGGATGGATCCCAATAAGAACAACACGCTGCGAGGTCATGGATGCAACCTGCCGTTGATGCATACGATTACATCGTGGTCGGCGCCGGGCCGGCCGGTTGCCTGCTGGCCAATCGCCTGAGCGCCAACCCGCAGCACCGGGTGTTGCTGCTCGAAGCGGGTGGGCGCGACAACTATCCGTGGATTCACATTCCCGTGGGTTACCTGTTCTGCATCGGCAACCCGCGTACCGACTGGTGCTACAAGACGCAAGCACAAGCCGGCCTGCAGGACCGCAGCCTGAGCTACCCGCGGGGCAAGGTGCTGGGGGGCAGTTCCTCGATCAACGGCATGATCTACATGCGTGGCCAGGCCACCGATTACGATGGCTGGGCCGCCGACGGCAACCCCGGCTGGAGCTGGAGCGACGTACTGCCGCTGTTCAAGCGCAGCGAAAACCACTTTGCCGGCGACTCGGACTTTCATGGCGCCGCCGGGGAATGGCGGGTCGAACGCCAGCGCCTGTCATGGCCGATTCTCGATGCCTTCCGCACGGCCGCCGAACAAAGCGGCATCGCCAACATCGATGACTTCAACCAGGGCGACAACGAAGGCTGCGGCTACTTTCAGGTCAACCAGAAAGCCGGGGTCCGCTGGAACGCGGCCAAGGCCTTTCTCAAACCCGTTGCCCAGCGCGCGAACCTCACTGTGCTGACCGGCGTCGAGGTCGACCGCGTGCTGCTGGAGAACGGCCGGGCCAGCACCGTCATGGCCCGCTGGCAGGGCCAGGCCACCTCATTCAGCGCCCGTCGGGAAATCATTCTCAGCGCCGGCTCCGTCGGCTCGCCGAGCATCCTGCAACGCTCCGGTATCGGCCCTGCCAGCTTGCTCAAGCGCCTGGGGATCGGCGTCGTTCATGAACTCAACGGCGTCGGCGGCAACCTGCAGGATCACTTGCAGCTGCGGTTGATCTACACACTGGAAAACGCCCGCACCCTGAACCAGATCGCCGGCAGTGTGTGGGGCAAAATGGGCATGGGCCTGCGCTACCTGTACAACCGCAGTGGTCCGCTGTCGATGGCCCCCAGCCAACTGGGCGCCTTTGCCCGCTCCGGGCCGGAGCAGACTTCGGCAAACCTCCAATACCACGTCCAGCCGTTGTCGCTGGAACGTTTCGGCGAGCCCTTGCACCCCTTCCCGGCATTCACCGCGTCGGTCTGCGACCTGCACCCGCACAGCCGTGGCCGAGTGGAGATCAGCTCTGCCGACCCGCAACACGCGCCCTTGATCCAGCCCAACTACCTGAGCCACCCCGAAGACTTGCGAGTGGCCGCCGATGCCATTCGCCTGACCCGGCGCATTGTCGCCGCACCGGCCCTGCAGCCATTCAAGCCGGTGGAATACCTGCCGGGCGCGGCCTTGCAGACAGAAGAGCAATTGCACGAAGCCGCCGCGCGGATCGGCACCACCATCTTCCACCCGGTCGGCACCTGCCGCATGGGCCACGACGCCGAAGCCGTGGTGGACGCCCAACTACGGGTGCACGGCATTCCCGGCCTGCGTATCGCCGATGCCTCGATCATGCCGCGCATCACCTCCGGCAATACCTGTTCACCCACGCTGATGATCGCCGAGAAAGCGGCGCAGCTGATTCTCGCCGCATCGACAAGGAGCACCGCACCGGACAAACACCTGACCGCACTGTCTTGAAACACCTGCTCGCTCGCCAATGGAATAGCGGCGCCCGCCCACAAGGCCGGCGCTGACAGTGGAACAACAATAAATAAACACTGTGAGGGAAACCGATATGTCAGAACAGGCTCAAGCTGTCGCCGGAACGCTCAGCGCCGGCACCAGCAAGGATACGCAGAAAGTCATTTTCGCCTCGTCCCTGGGGACGGTCTTCGAGTGGTACGACTTCTTCCTCTACGGCGCCCTCGCGGCGGTGATCAGCAAACAGTTCTTTGCCGGGGTCAACGACACCACGGCCTTTATCTTCGCCCTGATGGCCTTCGCCGCCGGTTTCATCGTGCGCCCCTTCGGCGCCCTGGTGTTCGGCCGCCTGGGAGACATGATCGGGCGCAAGTACACCTTCCTGGCGACCATCGTCCTGATGGGGATGGCGACCTTCTGCGTCGGCCTGCTGCCCAACTACGCCAGCATCGGGATTGCCGCGCCGATCATCCTGGTGGTGCTGCGCATGCTCCAGGGCCTGGCGCTGGGTGGCGAATACGGCGGGGCCGCGACCTACGTCGCCGAGCACGCGCCCATGGGCAAGCGCGGTTTCCACACCAGCTGGATTCAGTCCACCGCCACCCTCGGACTGCTGCTGTCGCTGCTGGTAGTACTCGGCTGCCGTTACTTCACCGGTGACCAGTTCGAAGTCTGGGGCTGGCGCATTCCGTTCCTGCTGTCGATCGTGCTGCTGGGTATTTCCACCTGGATCCGCCTGAGCCTGCACGAGTCGCCGGCGTTCCTGAAAATGAAGGAGGAAGGCAAGTCCTGCAAGGCACCGATCCGCGAATCCTTCGGCAACTGGGAAAACCTCAAGGTCGTCCTGATCGCCCTGTTCAGCATCAACGCCGGGCAAGCGGTGACCTTCTATGCCGCCCAGTTCTACGTGCTGTTCTTCCTCACCCAGTTCCTGAAAATGGACCCTGCCCTGGCCAATACCTTGCTGATCGTCAGCGTGGTGATCGGCGCGCCGTTCTTCGTGTTCTTCGGCTGGTTATCGGATCGGGTCGGCCGTAAGCCGATCCTGATGCTCGGCCTGCTACTGGCCACCGTGCTGTACTTCCCGATCTTCAAGACCCTGGCCCACTACGCCAACCCGGCGATCGACCGCGCCAGCCAGCAGGCACCGATCACCGTGCTGGCCGACCCGGCAACCTGCACCTTCCAGTTCGACCCGGTGGGCAAGGCACGCTTTGACAGCCCCTGCGACAAGGTCAAGACCTTTCTGGTCAAACAGGGCCTGCCCTACAACAGCGAAGCCGCACCGGCCGGCAGCAACGTGCAGGTGAGCATCGGCGAAGTGAAAATCGACGGTTACGACGAAGCCGCCCTGCGCGGTGCCGTGACCCTGGCCGGCTATCCACAGACGGCCGACACCCAGCTGATCAACAAACCGATGATCGTCGCCCTGATCGTGGCCCTGATCATCATCTCGGCCATGTGCTACGGGCCGCTGGCGGCGCTGATGGTCGAACTGTTCCCAACCCGCATCCGCTACACCTCGATGTCCCTGCCCTATCACATCGGCAATGGCTGGTTCGGCGGCTTCCTGCCGACCGTGTCGTTCGCACTGGTGGTGTACACCGGGGATATTTTCTACGGGCTGTGGTACCCGGTGCTGATTACCGGGGTCAGCCTGGTGGTGGGTCTGTTGTGCCTGCGTGAAACCAAGGATGTGGATCTGAACAAGAACTGACCCAATAAAAAAGGTCCGTCCACGTTGGCCATGGACGGACCTTCCTTTCAAGAGAGCGACGTCAGTCGCTCTCTTGCATTGAGGCTTACGCCACGATGTCCGTCATCGCGGCCTGGCCCACCGTACCCACGGCAAAGCCCGCCACACCCATGCCGTCAAGGTCGACATACAGACTCGTCTGGTTGGTTTCAGCGAAGTAAGTCAGGACCGCATCACCGGCATGGCCGGTGAAGCCGCTGACGAAGTTCAGCATTGCACCACCTGATGCGAACGGCGCGAGGCCCGACAGGTCGATCTTGTCCTGGCCGCTGGTGAAGTCCATGATCCAGTCCGGTGCACTGTAGTGAGTATCGCTGGCAGCACCAAACACAAAGGTGTCCGCCCCCGCGCCCCCCCACAAGGTATCGCCACCACCACCGCCGTAGAGAATGTCGTTACCGGCACCGCCTTCCAGCAGGTTGGCCACCGCGTTGCCGATCAACAGATCATTTCCTGAACCACCGATAGCGGCTTCCACTGTCACGCCATGGGCGATCGAAACGTTGCCCACCAGGCCACCAACATCGGAGAACGAGCCCTGGTTGAGGTTGATCTTCTGATTCTGGGTGAACCCGGAGAAGTCCAGTGTGTCGTTGCCACCGCCATCCCACACCGAGAACACCACTTTGGAGGCCGCCGACGTAGCGCTGTAGAAGTCGCGATCGGCGTTGGAATTAAAACCATACACGGTGTTATCGGCACGGGTATCCAGGTTGGCCCCGTAGAGCTTTTGCACGGCGACGATGTCATCCATCAACGGCGCCGAGGCATAGGCACCGCTGCCGTCCTTGCTGAAGTCCTGGTTGGTGTTGCTCTCGCTCCAGTAACTCATCAGGCTGTAGCCGCGTGTGTCTTGCGCGTAAGTGGCGTCGTTATAGGTCGGGTTACCGTTACCCGCGTTGTAGACGCCTGGATGGGACAGGCCCAGGCTGTGGCCGATTTCATGGGTCAGGGTCTGCCGGCCATAGTTGCCATGGTCCGGGGTTTTGTTGACCTGATACCGATCATTGATCAGGTACCACGACTGACCGTCGTAACTGCTGCCCGAAGGGAGATACGCGAAGGCAGCGCCACCCGTGCTGACGTTGTAGTTGCCGAAACTCAGGTGACCATCACCACTCGCTACACCTTGCGTGAACGTCACGTTGGCCACGTCCGACCAGGATTGCAGTGCGAGTACTGCCTGGGCTTTCTGCTGAGCGCTGAACTCGCTGAAATCCCCCAATCTCGAGTCGTAATTGGACGGCGCGGAGGTCATGAAACTGAAGCTCAGTTCGACCTTGCCATTACCGTCCTTGTCGTGCCAGGACATGTTTTTGCGCAGGATCGAATCGGCCGCCTGGTCGGCAGTGAACGACGGTTTCCCGTTGATCAGTTCCGAGCCGCCACGATCATACAAATGGCTGAAGGCATCGACCTGGCTGTAGGCCGAACTGACCTGGCCCGAGGTGGCCATCACTTTTTCTTTTGCTTTTGCCTGTGACATTGTTCACATCCTTGTTTCAAATAATCGATTCCGATAGACCACGGCGAGCCCTTCGCGAGATCGTCCTATCACTCGCCCTGCACTGCAGAAGGCGCAACAAAACTGACACAAATTGAAGCCGCATAGTATTGAATTTTTAGATAGCTCCTCAGATAGCGCCCTGGCGACTTGAGAGACGGATACAACCCGCTAACCTTTCCCGAGCGCCAGAGCCGTAGAACGCGTCCACGACTACCTCCATCGTGCAACCAGGAGCTGCCACGTCATGTCCTTCCAAGCCTATCTGGACAACATCCAGGCCAAGACCGGCAAATCGCCGGCCGACCTCAAACAATTGGCAAACGAAAAGGGCTTCGCCGAAGACGGCAAATTGAAAGCCGGTGTCAAGGCCGGCCAGATCATTGAATGGCTCAAATCCGACTTCGACCTGGGCCATGGACACTCCATGGCCATTTACGCGCTGCTCAAGGGTAAAGAGTCCTGACTGCCTAGGCAGACTGACAGAAGAAGCCACCCGAGCCCATGATAGTCCGCGATACTTTCATGGGCACCGGCTGGAACAACATCGTTATATATCGACTGTTCTTAATACCCCCCACTTGCACCTATCCAACTCTCACCTGTCTGACACCTGAATAATATGACTTCCAAGGTTGACTTCATTAAGTCGCCTGCGTAAATTGCGCGGGCCGGTTAATCCGGCCTTTTTTCAACTCACAAAAGAATCCAATGGACACAGTATCTAGATGCTGCCTGGCTGATGCGAATGCACAGAGCCGGGCACTTAACCCAAATATTGACGGGACTCGACACCTCGGTCGGGTAAGCTGCGCTAGAGCTTGATGCTCCGCCGTAACTTGCCTCCCCGGCGCCAGTCCGGTCGCGAGGCATGTTATGAACTTCACATCCACGGTAATGCCCGGTGTCCGCGCCTTCGCCAACGCGACGCGCGCCAAGCGCTGCCACGCGCAAGCAACCATGACCCGCGCCACCTTGTCCTCCCCTCCTTCGCGCATGCAGCATCATCTGCGTGCCCATTGGCGCGTCTGCCCCCTGAGCGGGCAACTCCAGCAACGCTGGCGCCTGGACGAAAGCCAGGAACCACCGAACCGGTGCTTCGCGCACCTGTTGCAGCAGATCGGCCTCGTACTCGGCCTGAACTTCGGCGTGCGCACTTTCAGTTGACCTGAAAGTTCTCTCGACTCTTTAACCGGCGTTTTCCTTATTCAGGAATTCGGCAACTTTCTGTTGCCTGCTTAAACATAAAAAACAGTGGACACCAGCATGGACGAAGCCAGTAGACGGTTCGCTGCATACCCGTTGTTGTTCGGTATGCAGCGAACGTTAAAGCACAAGAAACATAACTCCCTGAATCGATCGCTTATGGGCGGCTCGACATACTTTCGCTCGTCTTTCATTAGTTGAGTTGTCGGTGTGTCGTGCCGCAAGCCTGCGGCAGGAGCACACGCTATGACCACCGTAAAAACCCCGAAAAAAACCACCCAGGGCGCCACCGCCGACGACACCCGGCTGTCGATGCGCGCTGCCCGTGAAGCACAGAACGGCCTGGCGGTGACCTTCGCCAACGTCAAGACCACCCCCGCCGGCCTGACCGAACTCGACGCCGAAGGCCGGCTGCAACGCGAAGGCTTCAACGAGGTCGCCCACGACAAGCCGCCCCACGCCCTGGTGCAAGTGCTCAAGGCCTTCAACAACCCCTTCATCTACGTACTGATGACACTGACCCTCATCAGTTTCATCACCGACTTCTGGCTGCCCCTGCAGGAAGGCGAGGAAACCGACCTCACCGGGGTCATCATCGTCCTGGTCATGGTCCTGGCCAGCGGCCTGATGCGCTTCTGGCAGGAGTACCGCTCCGGCAAGTCCGCCGAGGCCCTCAAATCCATGGTGCGCACCACCGCCACCGTGCTGCGCCGCGAGCAGGTGGGCAGCAAGTCGGTGCTGCGCGAAGTGCCGATGCGTGAATTGGTAGCGGGCGACATCATCCAGTTGTCTGCCGGCGACATGATCCCAGCCGATGTCCGGCTGATCGAATCCCGGGACCTGTTCATCAGCCAGGCGGTCCTGACCGGTGAAGCCTTGCCGGTTGAAAAGTACGACACCCTGGGCAACGTCGCCCAGAAATCCGCTTCCGCCACCGCGGCCGCGGCCGACCAGGCCAACCTGCTGGACTTGCCCAACATCTGCTTCATGGGCACCAACGTGGTCAGCGGCACCGCCCGGGCGGTAGTCGTCGCCACGGGCCCGCGCACCTACTTCGGTTCGCTGGCCAAGGCCATCGTCGGCTCGCGGGTGCAAACCGCCTTCGACCGGGGGGTGAACAGCGTCAGCTGGCTGCTGATCCGCTTCATGCTGGTGATGGTGCCGGTGGTGCTGTTGATCAATGGCTTCACCAAGGGCGACTGGAGCGAAGCCTTCATGTTCGCCCTGGCGGTCGCCGTCGGACTGACCCCGGAAATGCTGCCAATGATCGTCAGCGCCAACCTGGCCAAGGGTGCGGTGGCGATGGCCAAGCGCAAGGTGGTGGTCAAGCGCCTCAATGCGATCCAGAACTTCGGTTCGATGGACGTACTGTGCACCGACAAGACCGGCACCCTGACCCAGGACAAGATCATCCTCGAGCATCACATCAACGTCGACGGACAGCGTGATGACTCGATCCTCGAACTGGCCTGGCTCAACAGCCATCACCAGAGCGGCATGAAAAACCTGATGGACCAGGCGGTGGTGCAGTTCGCCGAACGCAACCCGAAGTTCCAGCCGCCGTTCGCCTACAGCAAGGTCGATGAACTGCCGTTCGACTTCATTCGCCGGCGCCTGTCGATCATCGTCAAGGACAGCCGCGACGATCACCTGTTGATCTGCAAGGGCGCGGTCGAGGAGATGCTGAACATCGCCAGCCACATCCAGGAGGACGGCGTGGTCGTTCACCTGGACCCACAGCGACGCGTCGAGTTGCTGAACAAGGCTTGCGAATACAACGAAGACGGTTTCCGCGTACTGCTGCTGGCCACCCGCAAGATCCCCAAGGCCCAGAGTAAACACCAGTACACCACCAGCGATGAGCGGGAGTTGGTGATCCGTGGCTTCCTGACCTTCCTCGATCCGCCGAAGGAAACCGCCGGGCCGGCGATTGCCGCACTGCGTGACATGGGCGTAACCGTCAAGGTGCTGACCGGCGACAACGCCGTGGTGACCTGCAAGATCTGCCGCGAAGTCGGGCTGGAGCCCGGCACGCCCCTGCTTGGGCAGGACATCGAACGCATGGACGAAGCGACCCTCAAGCGCCGGGTCGAAGAGCGCACGGTATTCGCCAAACTCACGCCGTTGCAGAAATCCCGGGTGCTCAAGGCCTTGCAATCGAACGGTCACACCGTCGGTTTTCTCGGCGACGGGATCAACGACGCCCCGGCCCTGCGGGACGCCGACGTGGGGATCTCGGTCGACAGCGGCACCGACATCGCCAAGGAGTCGGCGGACATCATCCTGCTGGAAAAGAGCCTGATGGTGCTCGAAGAAGGCGTCCTCAAAGGCCGCGAGACCTTCGGCAACATCATGAAGTACCTGAACATGACCGCCAGCTCGAACTTCGGCAACGTGTTTTCGGTGCTGGTGGCCAGTGCCTTCATTCCGTTCCTGCCGATGCTGGCGATCCACCTGCTGCTGCAAAACCTGATGTACGACATCTCTCAGCTGGCACTGCCCTGGGACAAGATGGACAAGGAGTACCTGAGCAAACCGCGCAAGTGGGACGCCAAGAACATCGGGCGCTTCATGCTGTGGATCGGGCCGACCTCGTCGATCTTCGACATCACCACCTTTGCCCTGATGTGGTACGTGTTCGCCGCCAACAGCGTGGAAATGCAGACCCTGTTCCAGTCTGGCTGGTTCATCGAAGGGTTGCTCTCGCAAACCCTGGTGGTGCACATGCTGCGCACGCAAAAGATTCCGTTCTTCCAGAGCACCGCCGCGTTGCCGGTGATCCTGATGACCGGATTGGTGATGGTGCTGGGCATCTACATTCCGTTCTCGCCGCTGGGCACGCTGGTCGGCCTGCAACCGCTGCCATGGTCGTACTTCCCGTGGCTGGTGGGCACCCTGCTCAGCTACTGCGTGGTCGCGCAGTTGATGAAGACCCTGTACATCCGCCGCTTCAAGCAATGGTACTGAGTGCCTGAACCCCGCCACCGATACGTCATGGGCCGCCTCGCGGCCCATGACCCAGGGCACTTTCATGGAGCAACCACATGAAACAGGATCAAGCGCCATGCGTGTACTGATGTGCGCCGGGCGTCACTACGCCGATCGCCAAACCTGCCGCCAGGTCCTCAACGCCTTCCAGCGCCTGCACAAGATCAGCGTGCTGGTTCACGGTGGCCATCCGCTGCTGGGCGGCGAGGTCGAAGACTGGGCCCGGGAACAGGGCGTCGACATCGTGCGCTATCCCCCCAACTGGCAGTTGCACGGCAAGCAGGCCGAACGCCTGCGCAACACCTTCATGCTCAACGACAGCCGACCGGACACCGTCATCGCCCTACCCGGCGGTGAAGACACCCAGGCATTGCTGGCCCAGGCCAACGCAGCCGGCATTAAGACCCTGTCGATCAACGAACGGAGCTGACCCCGTTCACTCCCTGAATCAAGGAGGCACCCGCGCGCCCGCGCACTGCCTCCCTCCTCGAATGCATCACGCAGAGGTCAACATGCCAAAGCACCCTTCCCATCGCCGTACTCACTCATTCACCCACGATCTGCCGCCTGCCAAGCGCCGCATGCTGCGGCGCAATCTGATGTTCGTCGGTATGACCCTGACAGCCATTGCCGGCCTGTCACTGATTTCCAAAGCCAACGCCGCCGGCGGTGCCTACGTGGTCGACGACGGTGCCATCAATGCTCCCGGCGAATGCAACGTCGACCTGTGGAACCAAAGCGGCCGACACAACCATTCCACCCACAATCTGGTGCTGTCTCAGGCCTGCACCTTCAAGGGACTTCCCGGGATTCAACTGGGCGCCGCCATCGAGCACGGCCGTGACGATGGGGATGGCGAAACCCAAGTCAGCCCGCAACTCAAGGCGCAACTGCTCGACCGCGAAGACCTCGGACTGCAACTGGCCTTGGCCGCCAACGCCCACGTCGCCATCAACCGGGGGCACGCCTTCGACGGCGCCGACCTGAGCCTGCCCCTGACCTACACGCCGATCCAGACCCTGCGCCTGAACCTCAACGCCGGCTGGGCCCATGCCTATGACGAAGGTGAGCAGAACCACCGCTGGACCTGGGGCACAGGTGTGGAATACGACCTGGCCGACGCCCTGACCCTGATCGCCGAGCGCTTCGGCCAGAGGGGCGGCCAACAGGCGTGGCAGGCGGGGCCGCGGTTGCACATTGGCGAACGCCTGGATCTGGATTTAGTGGTCGGACGCGACCTGACCCAGGACCGCGATCAGTGGCTGACGACCGGGGTGACACTGAGGTTCTAGGCGCTCCTCCTTGCTTTTATTGCGCGGGAGGCAACGCAATAAAAGCAAAGGGGGCGGGCAGCAATACCGGCACGTCGGGGCCAACCGTCAATCGCACTATCCGCTCCATCGGCTTGCCGTTGAGCAACGGAATCATTGTCTGCCGCCGGCTGGCCGGGTCATTACCAAAGAAGTTCTCCCAGTGACCAAGCAGCACCATTCGAGGTTGGGTCAACTGCAACAGTCGCAACGGGTAACCATCCACTTCACTCCACGACCCCACGCAAAGAATCTCGACATCTATGCCCTTGCCGTCTGCTAACGCGGGTGGAAACCCGTAAGGCGCAGGGGCTGCAGAGTCTTGGTAGTGAAGGCGATAAACCGGTTTGCCGTGTTCGTCCAGCAGGTCGATCAACCAGGCCATCGACTGCCCCAGTCTCCAGTTCAACATAAAGGACGGGGTGCTGGTCAGGTCGTAGTCATAGCTGCCGGGGGCCACCAGATGACCGGCGACTTGTGGGGCGTGCCGATTCTCGATAGGCATGACCCGGATGTTTTTACCCAACGATGTGATCCACTCACCGGGGCGTGAAGACGCTCGCGGACCTTGAGCCGGATCGACCCTGGCCATCGCCCACTCGGCGCTGACCACCCTGGAGGCTGGCACCATCGCCCGCAACATATGCGCCACCGACCTCGACCCGTACACCTGAGCGTTGGGTGTGTAGTTTTGCATGACCCACGGCACATCCAGCAAATGGTCATAGTGCCCGTGCCCCACCAACACCATGCTGACGTTCTTGGCGGCTGGCATCAGGTGATCAATCCGCGCTTTGTCCGCCTCGACCCAGAGCGGCGGAATACCAGGTATCCCCAACCATGCAGGATTGCTGAAGGACGGCGCCATCAGCACCCCCTCCCCGCGCCAGTGCAACAACCAGCCACCGACGCCGAGAAACTGGATCTTCGGCTCGCTGATATCCGGCCCGCGCCAAACGGCAAGCCCCTGCTCTTGCGGGGTTTGGGTACAGGAACCGACTGTCACCAGCAACGCGAGCAACAGCAGCCCAGGTTTCATGACACACGCCTGACGACAATCACTGAACCGCACTCACCGGGAGCTTCTTCCCGGACTCGTCAGCACCGGCCGTCCTGAAGACATTCAAAGGCTCATGACCGATATTCACGGGTTGATAACGGCCACCAGGCTCACGCGCTTGATGGGGATCCTCCAGTTTGCCGATGTCCATCCGCTGGTAGACGCTGATATGAACACGATCCATTTCTACTGGCTTGCGACGAAATAACCCGGCATTTTTGTAGAGCCAGGAAAGTGCCGATGGGGCATCGAAGTACTCGTCATGCAGATGCGCGCCAATACACGCGGGAGGCCAGGGATCGTCAGGAAACAACTGCTCGCTCTTGAGCTTTTCCAGCATCCAGCGCAGAGGAATACTCTCAAGCCCGACGGCCCCTTCAGGGTTCTCGCCGTAGGGACTCTTTCCACAGCCCGCAAGGTTTTGCTTGTTCAGGTAACCGCCCCCGACATCCGCATGCACCCCGGCAAACCACACCTCCTCCAGTGTCTGACCCTGGGTTTGCGGGACGCCGAACCTGAGCAAGCGGAAGGCCTCTCGTTGCTCATCGAGGGACATGGCCTGATAACCGGCATCTGCATAAAGCTCCAGACGATGACCATCGGGATCTTCGTCCAACCCCCATCCCACCGCTGGCACCGTGTCGAATACTCCGATGACCTTCACCACCACTTGCTTTCCGGGAATTTCATTGCCGTCGGCGTCAATACCATAGGCATCAATACCGTGGGATTTACGATACGCGTGGAGCCTGGCTCTCAGATCCTGGTAGAACCTTGGGTTCCCAGTGTTCTTGACGTGATAGAGGTCATACATGTCCTTGACCACGTTGTGCATATGCCCAGCCCAGCCAAACAGTGGCGTAGCGTCCAACCCGTTTGCCTTGAGGGTATCGAACTTCGCCAGGCCGGCGAATTCAATAAAGCCGTTGAGCGAGCGAGCGGTAAACGCCCCTCGGCTGAAACCGAAGAGATAGATCTGATCCCCGGGCTGATAAGCCTCCACCAGGAATCGATAGGCTTGCCGAATGTTGATACTGACTCCATTGCCAAACGCCGCACCGCTGATGGGTGTCACAGGGCTGGTTCCCACCCCTTTGTCATAGTAGGCAATGACCGGTTCGCCGCCCTGCCCGGTATCGGCCAGTGAGCGAATCAGTGCCATGTTGTACATCTGCCAGATGTTGGTGCTGTCATCCTTGTCATTGGCCGTACCGTCGAGCAGCACCACCAGTTTTCTTGGTTTTCCATTGCTGTGGATGCAGTTGAGCAGGCTCCAGCGCGCTTGCACCTTGAAATAGCCATCATTCGCTGCATTGGGGTCGAGTTGGTCGATGCCTTGGCAATTCGCAGCCCAGGCCTTGCCAATCAGTATGTCGTCAAGCGAAGTTTTGGTGGCACTCACTCTCACCTTCTCGGTTCCCAGACCGCGATCACTCAAATACTGAGGTGGCGATGAACAAGCGGTGAGCAGTCCCATTATCAACAGCAGTGCGATACGCATTGTGAGCTCCTTTCAACCGTGAACCGACTGTGTGGATTCCGCTAAAACGCCTTATCAAGGGGGACCTTGGTCGAGGGCGGCAGCCAGACCTCGATGACACCTTTCTGGCCCTTCAGACCATCAGCCAAGGGCGCGATACCCCAGGATTTTGCTGCTTCGATGGAGATGAGTTTTTCGGCACAGCCCTTTGACGCTGCATTGTGGTAGATCACGATAGGGCTCGGGTAAGGGGTCGGCGCGCGCCGGTTTGCCCGTCGTGCGCTGTCCACCACATCCTCCACCGGTGGCACCGACGCACCGAAGCTTCGCCAAGGCCCACGCAGCGTCCTGGCGAAATCCCGAAGCTCAGGGCCATGGATTTGCAGGTAGACCGTCTGGCCCTTGCAAATATCTGTGGTGTCCTCGACCGGAGTGGCTTCAACCGATGCAGTATTGTGCTCCTGAATCGTGACCTCATCAGGCGCTGACGATTCCAGTTCCGGCATCGGTGCAGGTGCAGGTGCAGATGACGCCAGTTCAAATTCACCCTGATCAACATAGTCACGCGCAGGCGCCCAACAGTTCGCTGATATCAAGGTTGCAGACGAATAATCACGAATCCAGTACTGCGGCTCGCACTTGCCCCTTGGCTCATCTTGCAAGCACGCCGATAGCGAGAAGTCATCCAGCAGCACTGCGCAGGAGGGATGCGCAGATACTGACTGCCTGCACGCCTCCTTGGTTCGACTAACCATCAGTTTCATCAATGCAGAGTGCCGAAACGCGTCGAGGTTGTAGGCTGTACACGCCTTGTCACCAACGCGTAACAAGGCCGTCGCCATTTCTCCTAGCGGATCATTGCTCGAAGGGGCCGATTGCCTGCCGAGCGGCGGTAGCTTGCCAAAAATATCGGTAAGTTCCTTGAGTGCACCAGGCTCAATCTTCTGCTGGTCCACTCGGTGAGTGAGCTCGGAGTTGATCGCCTGCCAGCCAGCCAATCCGATAGAGGTAATGGCCCCCAGGCTGATGGATGCCGACACGGCACCTGTAGAAGCTATCCGCGATGAGAGTCGTTTTGAGGAAAAACGCAGCACCATGGCGCCGTCGCTTTCCTTGATCAGGATGGCGCCGTCGTCATTGACGAAATAGTTCTTGGCAAAGGCTCGCATATCCTGCAATTGCTCCAGATCGAGATTGCGTCCCAGGGTTTGCCCGAGCTGGAAATAACTCTCCCATTGCGCCTCACTGAAGGACTGATCCGTGGTCGGTTCTTGGGGGAACAGCGGGTTGTCGGATTTGAAGTTGACCAGATCAACCGGTGCACCGTTACTCATGTTTGGCTTGACGATAATCATGTAGCCGGAGCGCCCGGAGCGGCGATAATCGACTCGTGCCAAAGCCAGGCACGCCTCACTGTCCGGCGATGCCAGCTCATTGAGCGAGCCAAATACCGCAGGCAAATCCCGATCCGGCTGCCGGGGACGCAAAAAAGTTATCTCGGCCTGTAAATCGATACGCGCCTTGCGCACTAGATTTTCCAGATCACCGAAGGCGTAACGTGGATCGGCACCACAGTCAGCCACCACGATGACTTCGCATTCTTCACGTAACAACGCATAAGCCGCCGTGTTCTCGAAGTGCCCACCGTCACTGAGAAACCAGTCCTGACGACGATCACCATCGAAACGTCCACGCAACTCGCTCAACAGCTGGCCATACTTGCCAATTCGCTTTGCCGAAGGCTGGCCACCCATGCCATGACTGTCCCACCAGTAACCCAAACGGATGCCGGACATCATCAACAAGGCCGCGATACCGGAACGGGTCGACTTGCCGAGCCCGGGAGCAACGGCAGCACCGGAAATCGCTACCCACGCCCCCAGGCTCAAGGACTGTGCCTGGCTCCCTGGATGCCAGGTATCACTACCGTGTAACAGACAACCACCAGGGCCAACGGTCAGTAGCGAGCCTTTTCTGTCCTGATTGAACAGTCCCCCCATCGGGTCTTCGGTCTGGTTGACGCACACATTGATCAGGTGCACCGGTCCGCCGCCTTTATGGGGCTGATAGGCAACCATGGTCAAGTCATCGCCATCATCCACCTGCGTGACCCGCAACGGCAGTGTCTGGCTATTGGCAGGTGCGACACAGGACATGGGCGAAGGCGTTGCCGCTTGAAATCTGTTGGGGTTGGCGGCACCCAGATAGCTGCGGATCAAACGGGCACGATAAAATGAATAGAGTGAAGAGCGGTTGAGAAAGTCGCGGTTGGCTGCCGAAACCAACACCATCAACAGCGGGGGAATGGTCAGCCAGGCCAGGTATTGCCACGCAAACGAAAAATGCAACGCCCCCAGGGAAGAGTCAAACAGCACACTGGTGGTTGCCCGGTGCAATACGCTGATCCAGAACACCAGCAATGCACCTGCCAGGGCAACCCCCAACACATTGATCACCTCCATGACCACACGCCGGGTGCCCGGGACCAGACTTTTTGGCAGATCGGCAATCATCGGCATGGCGGCCCGCAACGCGATGGCGATCAGGGCGAGCATGCCTCCTAACTGGCCTTGCGATGTGGTGTTCGAGTTGGTCAGCGACCAGGCCAGATAATCGACCATGCCGAGCACAACGAATGCCAGGGCGACCTTCAATGCAACAGCCAGCGCTTGAGTCAGGCCATTGCGGGTGCGGTCCGGGTCTTTCTCGGACTTGATGCTCAGGCACATCGCAATGAGGATGCCCAGCACCCAGGCGACCATCAGTGCCAACGCCAAAACGACCAACCCACCGGGAAGCTCCAGAGTGCCCGTCCAAAGTGGTATGACGTTGCTCAGAAAATCCGTGGAATGACGCAGTAAAATCACGATACCCGCACTGGCCATCAGCGCCGTCAGCAAGCGCTGCGCACCTAAGCGCTGTCCTTTGCGAGTGGGCAGCGCCCAATACGTACAAGAAAGAATCGCACCGATCCAGGCGACGGGAACCAACCCTAGCCAAATTGTCGGCCAGTCGGAAAAAAAACCGATCAAACCCATGTCCAGCCATGGCATGGGAGCGCAACCGCCACCGGGTGCCAGGCAATCAACCCACTGCCAGACCGCCAGATCCAGGCTGACAAGAAAGCCGCCAAGGATGAAGGCAAGAAACGCAAGTTCAACATGCACGCCCAACAGATTTCGACCGAAGTTTGCAGCGGCGAACAGAATATCCTTCAGGCCTCTGGGGATCAGGTAGCGTCCGTTGGCACGCAGCCAAACCGCGAACCAGCGCGTCTGAGCCTGACCCAGCTCTCGCTCCAGCCTCATAGGGTCCGGAGCGCCGGACTGCCCTTCGTTGTGAAAAAGCTTGCCGATGGTCGAACCGATGTAGCCACCACCGGAGACGGTCGACATCAAGTCGAAACGATGCAGCAACTCCTTCTCCGCCAGCGCCTTGATCAATCCAAAACAGAAGGTAGCGCTACGGATTCCGCCGCCTGACAACGCCAGGCCCCAGGGTCGTGCCGACAAGGTCTTTTGAACGTCCTCGGGGAGTTTTTCGCGCCGGGTTTGATACAGGGCCTGGAGATCCACTTCACCGATTTTGCTCTGCGCGGACGTATCGTCAGTCGTCATATTCTCGTTCCTTGAAGACGTGGATGAGCGAAAGCCATTCCAGGAACAATGGACGAGCACTCAACATTAGACTCCCGGCGCGCGCCTCAAGATTGAACGCCGCTCAAACATCACGTGCGTAAGCCCAACTAAAATCCAGGAAGTATTTAAGCACCTCGCTTGACCCAGTAAATACCTGCACTCAATGCACCCATCAACAAAACACCCTACATGCACACTGCAAACATCTGTCTAAGCGCTCGACGTAGACTCCCGAACAATCGTTAACAACTTGAACTGACAATAGCTCAAGCACTCGCAAAGGTATAAATCCATTAAAAATCTTATCGAATAATAAAAATAGCTGAAGGCTATAACCGCATACCTACTTGACCACTATGAAACAACGGTCAATCGACAGTTATGATTCACCTGTTTAGAAGTCAAACTTCCCAACATTTACATGACAGATACATTCCTGCCGCCTCACTCACGCAACATCAACCAGCGGATTTAACACATCCCGGCCACCGCCTTCATCAGTGCCTCTTGCAACACACATGAAAGCGTACTTTTAGTTTGCGGCGGCCATTGTGAATTCGCGCGTAGACATGAAATTTTCTCCACGACGTCATGTCCGGCCGGCGTGCCCGGCGATCCGATGTCGTCTACGATTGTTGCATCCGTAGAGGCCCTTGCGTCGTCGTAAGCGTTCGGGGCGTGGGGTTCGCTATTCAGTGCGCCCACCCATGAGACGGATCGCAAAGACCTTGCACATCGTCAACGATCCGAAAATGGACGACAGCTCAGGTGCGACCAGGAAGCCCGACACCTCCCACGGCGGCTTCGACAACAACATCAACCTCATGACCCGGGTTGTGTCGATCATCCTCGACCTGGCACCCGACGTGAAGTTGCCGCGACCAGTGATCAACCTCGATTACTGAATCCACCAGCCAAGGAGAGAGACCATGCCAGACACAATCATTGCCCCCTTGGGCGCACAAGAATGCCTCTATCGCGGCCCCGTGCCAGCAGGCGATCCATGGTTCAAACCTTCTGTGCAACTGCACGCGGGAGAACGCTATTTCTTCCGTGCATCCGGGCAGTGGTTCGACTGGCACACCCCCCACAGCGCCAGCGGCGAAGACGCCCCATCGCTCGCCTTCGCCCACCCCATGCTGCGTTGCAAATCCGAGGGGGCGACCTGGTTCACCCTCATAGGCTCGATTGAAAAAGACACCGACAGCTTTTTTGTCATCGGCGACGGCCTGCGTTGGCCGACGGGGTGGGTCGCCCCGGCATCGGGGCAGTTGTACTGCTTTGCCAACGACGTAAGGATCATGTACTTCAACAACTCACAAGCGATCCAGCTTGAAGTGTGGCAGTGAAGCCCTCAGGTGCTGATGTCACCATTGGGAAACACCAGGCGAAACACCGTCACACTCCCCGGCAGGCTCTGCACCTGGGCCAGGCCCTGGTGCAGGCTCATGATCGAGCGCACGATCGCCAGCCCCAGGCCAGTGCCGCCTTCAGTACGCGAGCGGCTGTGTTCGACCCGGTAGAAGCGCTCGAACAGGTGCGGCAAATGCTGCGCTGCAATGCCGGCGCCGGGGTTGCCCACCAGCACCGAGACCTGCTCGGCATGGGACTCGATGACGATGGACACCTCGTTGCCCGCCGGGCAGTGGCGGATAGCATTGGACAACAGGTTGGACATCGCGCGCTGGATCATCAGCCGATCTCCCAGGGTATGCCCGGCGCCCGACACACGCAGGCTGATGCGTTTTTCTTCGGCCATCAGGGAGAACAGGTCCACGACCTTCAGCGCTTCGTCTTCCAGGGTAATCCGTTCAAACGGCACCAGGGCCGCCGGATGGCTGACCTGGGCCAGGAATAGCATGTCGGAGACGATCCGGTTGACCCGCCCCAACTCCTCCGTACACGACTCCAGTACCGCCTTGTACTCGCTGCTCGGCCGCTCCCGCGACAACGTCACCTGGGCCTTGCCCATCAGGTTGGTGATCGGCGTGCGCAGTTCGTGGGCCAGGTCATCGGAGAACTGCGACAACTGCTGCACGCCGCTGTCGAGCCGGTGCAGCATGAAATTGATGCCATGGGCCAGTTCGCTGAGCTCCTGTGGCATGTTGACTTCTGACAGGCGATGGCTCAAGTCCTGGGCAGATACCATCGCCGCCACCTTGCGAAACTCGCGCAGGGGCGCAAGCCCCCGCTGGACAATCGCCCACGCACTGAGGCCGATCAGGATCAGCAGCAATGGCAAGGCAATCAGGGTCGAACTGAGGTAGGCGCTGAGCAGCGCTTCGTCATTGGAGCGATCGATTGACAACAGCACCGGCACCGAGTCGCCATTCTTCAACGCCATCAGTTGGGTCGCGGTGAGGAAGTGCCGGCCCTCGCCGTCCGAGCGACTGAAATACGAGACCCGGTCCAGGCTCGCGGTGGCGGCTTTGCGCCGGGCGAGCGCCGGGGTTGGCGGTTCGCTGCCGACACTGAGCAGCGGCGTGGTCGGGTTGTTCTTGTCGAGGATCGTCAGGTTCAGGTTGTCATGGCCCATCACCTGGTCCAGCAGCGAGTGCGGCTTGAGCGCGATATCGCTGGCGGTCATGCCCATCGCCAGACTGTGCTCGAGTTGCTGCATCTTTTTCTCGAGGCTGTTTTTCGCCATCGAGTCGAGTTCATGGGTCAGCGCCACAAACGCCAGCACCGCCAGCAACACCACCAGCACCGCACCCAGGACGCTCACCGTCAGCCCCAACCGCATCGACAGGCTGGCCGGCTTCATTCCCTGGCCTCCAGCACATAGCCGACGCCGCGCAAGGTGTGAATCAGCTTGCTGTCGAACGGGTCGTCGATTTTTGCCCGCAAGCGCCGGATCGAGACTTCGACCACGTTGGTGTCGCAATCAAAGTTCATGTCCCACACCAGGGAAATGATCTGGGTGCGCGACAGCACCTCGCCGGACTGGCGCATCAACAGGTGCAGCAACGCGAACTCCTTGGTGGTCAGGTCGATGCGTTGTTCGCCGCGATAGGCCCGGTGCCGACCTTGATCCAGTTCGAGGTCCGCTACTTTCAGTACCTGTGGCACCGGCATCTGCTCGCTGCGGCGCAACAAGGTACGCACCCGAGCCAGCAACTCGGGAAACTCGAATGGCTTGACCAGATAGTCATCCGCCCCCAGGTCCAGCCCCCTGACCTTGTCGGCCAGACGTCCCCTGGCGGTCAACATCATCACCCGGGTGTTGCCACTCTTGCGGATCAGTTCCAGCACGCCCCAGCCATCGATCTCAGGCAAATTCACGTCCAGTATCACCAGGTCATAGGCCTGTTGCCGGGCCAGGTGAAGTCCATCCGGACCGGTCGAGGCACAATCCACGACATAACCACTTTCACTCAGACCTTGATGCAAGTACTCGGCGGTTTTTAGTTCATCCTCGACCACAAGGATTCGCATAAATATTTACCCTTAAACAAGTAACGATTGGATAACTTCAGAAAATTAAAGCACGTTAATTATTGAACTTCCTGATCGAATAACAGCGATTTGCACGACGACATAGAGGGTGGTTTTCCTACGCAACAGGCCTGCCACGGTAAAGCCTGAAGTGACTTCAGGGTCAACGAAAAGCCCCGTGCCAGAAGGCCAGAAAGCAATTTTGCGACGAAATGCCGCAGCCGATTGCTGAAATGGACCGGTTTCCGCATGAATAAAACAAACTAGCAAGGGCACTTCAGCGGATAACCTTGGAGTTTTTGTTTCGTCATGTTGCACATCCTTCAAGCGCCACCGCCTGACACTTCATATCCTAATGCAAAAAATGACCGACAACCCGCGGATAACGTATTTGTAATTATCCAGTCACCTTGCTGATAAGTGCCGACTACTACATTCACGCCAATCAATTTTCGCTTTGAAGGAAAGACTAAAGTGCATGGGTACAGTGCGGTCATCCACCCCCCCAGGGTCAGCAAATTAATATCCCTTCCCGGTGTTCTGCTCATCACCGCGATGCTCCTTGGTACTTCGTTGCCTGCCGTCGCGCAAGGACCGACGCTGACCCTGGATCAGGCACTCGACAGTGCCTTCGCCAACAACCCAGAGCTGGCGGCCGCGCAGTGGGCCGTGGGTATCGCCCAGGGTGAACGCCAACAGGCCGGGCTGATCCCCAACCCGGAACTGTCCTGGGAAGCCGAGGACACCCGGCGCGAATCCCGCACCACCACCATGATGCTCAGCCAGCCCCTGGAACTGGGCGGCAAACGCGGTGCCCGAATCGAAGTCGCCAGCCGCGCGCAGGATGCGGTCAATGTGGACCTTGAGCGCAAACGCAACGGCTTGCGAGCCGATGTGATCGCCGCCTTCTATGGCTCGTTCACCGCACAGCAACGCCTGCAACTGACGCAACAATCCCTGCAATTGGCCGAGCGTGGCTTGAGTGTTGCCCAAGGGCAAATCAACGCGGGAAAATCGTCGCCCGTCGAAGCGACCCGCGCGCAGGTGCAATTGTCAGAGGTGCGCCTTGAACTGCGGCGTGCCGAACGGGACCAGGCCAACGCCTTTCAACAACTGGCGCAAGTCACGGGGGCGCCACAGGCCGGTTTTTCCCGCGTCGAGGCCCCGGCCACCCCGCCGCCTGCCATCCCGCCTTCCCCGCTGTTGCTGGGCCGCCTCGCCGAGACCGCCGAGATGCGTCTGGCGCGGTTGCAAATCACTGAGAAAGAAGCCGCGTTGGACCTCGAAAGAGCCCGGCGCATTCCCGACCTGACGGTGAGTGTCGGTAGCCAGTACAGCGAAACCGACCGCGAGCGGGTCAATGTCGTCGGCCTGTCCATGCCCATTCCCTTGTTCGACCGCAATCAGGGCAACGTCCTGGCCGCCGCCCGACGGGCCGACCAGGCGCAGGACCTGCGCAACGCCGCCGAGCTGCGCCTGCGTAGCGAAATCCAGTCCAGCCTTGACCAATGGGCCACCGCCAGCACCGAAGTGAAGGCCTTCAACCAGGTGATCCTGCCGGCCGCGCAAAGTGCCGTCGACACCGCCACCCGTGGCTTTGAAATGGGCAAGTTCAACTTCCTCGATGTACTCGACGCCCAGCGCACGCTGATCAGTGCGCGTAGCCAGTACATCCAGGCCATGGCCGACTCCACCGACGCCTGGGTACGCATCGAACGCATCTACGGCGATACCCGCGCCCTCACCCCCTGAATCCTTTTCAACCGACGTTTTTTCTCACCCGCGCAGTCGAGCCATGCCCGCTTGACGCCAGGGTGCAAGGAGTTTGCATGGACAAAAAAATTTTCCTGGCCATCGCGTTGACCCTGATGGCCGGCGTCGGCCTGGGTTCATTGCTGGCGGGCAAGGCTCAGCCCCCCGCCACCAACGAGCAGGCCCAGGCCGACCAGGGCGCTGCAGAGCCCACCGGTGCCCACGATGAAGAAGAGCCCGAGGGCGAAGGTCACCTGGCGCTCAGCGATGAACAGATCAAGGCCGCCGGCATCCAGTTGGCCGAAGCCCGGGCGCAGGCCATCGGCCTGGCATTGCCTTTCCCCGGTGAAGTCCGTTTCGACGAAGACCGCACCGCACACGTGGTGCCCCGTGCCACCGGCGTGGTCGAGCAAGTACTGGTCAACCTCGGGCAGTCGGTGAAAAAAGGTCAGCTGCTGGCGGTGATTGCCAGCCAACAGGTCTCCGAGCAACGCAGCGAACAGGCCGCGGCCCAGCGTCGAGTGGAACTGGCGCGTACCACCTATGAGCGTGAACGCCAGCTGTGGCAGGACAGGATCTCCGCCGAGCAGGACGTCCTGCTGGCGCGTCAGGCCCTGCAGGAAGCCGAAATCGCCCTGAACAACGCCCGGCAGAAAATCAGCGCCCTGAGCGGCAGTACCACCGCCCAGGGCGGTAACCGTTATGAGCTGCGGGCGCCGTTCGATGGCGTAGTAGTGGAAAAACACCTGACTCTGGGCGAAGTGGTCAACGACACCACCAGCGTGTTGACCCTCTCCGACCTGTCGCGGGTCTGGGTGACCTTTGGCGTGTCGCCCAAGGATTTGAACAGCGTGCTAGTGGGCAAGTCGGTCACGGTCAATGCCCCGGAACTCAAGGCCGAAGTGACCGGCACCGTGTCTTACGTCGGCAGCCTGCTGGGGGAGCAAACCCGCACCGCCACGGTCCGGGTCACCCTGGAAAACCCCCAGGGCGCCTGGCGGCCGGGCCTGTTCGTCAACGTCCGGGTGAGCACCGACACCCGCCAGGCCAGGGTCGCGGTACCGGAAGCCGCGATCCAGACCGTGGAGGACAAACCCACGGTGTTCGTGCGCACCGAAGACGGCTTCCAGGCACAACCGGTGGTGCTCGGCAGTCGCGCCGCCGGCCAGGTTGAAATCACCCAGGGACTGCAGGCCGGGGTGCTCGTCGCCACGACCGGCAGCTTCGTCCTCAAGTCAGAACTGGGCAAGGCTTCGGCCGAGCACGCTCACTGATCCGCCACTGGCACAAGAAGGTCTCTATGTTCGAACGCCTGATCCAATTCGCCATCGAGCAGCGCATTATCGTGCTGCTCGCGGTGCTGCTCATGGCTGGCCTGGGTATCGCCAGCTACCAGAAACTGCCGATCGACGCGGTACCGGACATCACCAACGTCCAGGTACAGATCAACACCACAGCCGCCGGCTTTTCACCGCTGGAAACCGAACAGCGCATCACCTTCCCCATCGAGACCGCGATGGCCGGCTTGCCGGCCCTGGAGCAGACGCGCTCGCTGTCACGCTCCGGGCTTTCGCAAGTCACGGTGATTTTCAAGGAGGGCACGGACCTGTTCTTCGCCCGGCAACTGGTCAACGAACGGCTGCAGGTGGCCAGGGAGCACCTGCCCGACGGCGCGGACCCGATGATGGGGCCGATCTCCACGGGCCTGGGGGAGATTTTCCTGTGGACGGTGGAAGCCGAGGACGGTGCGCTCAAGGAGGACGGCACCGCTTACACGCCCACCGACCTGCGGGTGATCCAGGACTGGATCATCAAGCCGCAACTGCGCAACGTCCCCGGGGTCGCCGAGATCAACACCATCGGCGGTTTCGCCAAGGAATACCAGATCGCGCCGGACCCCAAGCGCCTGGCCGCCTACAAGCTGACCCTCACCGACCTGGTGACCGCGCTGGAGCGTAACAACGCCAACGTCGGCGCCGGTTACATCGAGCGCAGTGGCGAGCAACTGCTGATTCGCGCGCCCGGCCAGGTGGCGAGCATCGAGGACATCGCCAATATCGTGATGGCCAACGTCGACGGCACGCCAATCCGCATCCGCAACGTCGCCAACGTCGACATCGGCCGCGAACTGCGCACCGGCGCCGCCACCGAGAACGGCCGTGAGGTGGTGCTAGGCACGGTGTTCATGCTGATCGGCGAAAACAGCCGCAGCGTCTCCCAGGCCGTGGCCGACAAACTGCAACAGATCAACCGCACGCTGCCCAAGGGCGTGGTCGCGGTCACCGTCTACGACCGTACTACGCTGGTGGACAAGGCCATCGCCACGGTGAAGAAAAACCTCATCGAGGGCGCGATCCTAGTGATCGCCGTGCTGTTCCTGTTCCTGGGCAACATCCGCGCGGCACTGATCACCGCCATGGTGATTCCACTGGCCATGCTCTTCACCTTCACCGGCATGTTCACCAACAAGGTCAGTGCCAACCTGATGAGCCTTGGCGCACTGGACTTCGGCATCATTGTCGACGGTGCCGTGGTAATCGTCGAAAACGCCATCCGCCGCCTGGCCCACGCCCAGCAACACCACGGCCGCATGCTCAGCCGCTCCGAGCGCATGCATGAGGTGTTCGCCGCGGCCAGGGAAGCCCGTCGACCGTTGATCTACGGCCAGTTGATCATCATGGTGGTGTACCTGCCGATCTTTGCCCTCACCGGGGTCGAGGGCAAAATGTTCCACCCGATGGCCTTCACCGTGGTGATCGCCCTGCTGGGCGCCATGCTGCTGTCGGTGACCTTCGTGCCGGCCGCTATCGCGATGTTCGTCACCGGCAAGGTCAAGGAAGAGGAAAACCTGGTGATGCGCGGTGCGCGGCGGGCCTATGCGCCGGCACTGGACTGGGTCATGCGCCACCGCGCGCTGGCGTTTGCCCTGGCCCTCGGGGTGATCGGTGTCTGCGGCGTGGTCGCCAGCCGCATGGGCAGCGAGTTTGTGCCCAGCCTCAGCGAAGGCGACTTCGCCCTGCAGGCCCTGCGAGTGCCGGGCACCAGCCTGACGCAATCAGTTGACATGCAGCAGCGCCTTGAGCAACGGGTCCTGGAAAAAGTCCCCGAGGTTCAACGCATGTTCGCCCGCACCGGCACAGCCGAGATTGCCTCGGACCCGATGCCGCCGAACATCTCCGACAGTTACGTGATGCTCAAGCCGAAAGACCAGTGGCCTGACCCGAGCAAGTCCCGCGAGGCGTTGATTGCCGATATCCAGCGGGTGATCGAGCAAGTGCCGGGAAGCAACTACGAGCTGTCTCAGCCAATCCAGTTGCGTTTCAACGAGCTGATTTCCGGGGTGCGCAGCGATGTGGCGGTGAAGGTCTTCGGCGACGACATGGCCGTGCTGAACAGCACCGCGGCGAAAATTGCGGCATCGATGCAGAAGGTCGAGGGTGCCTCCGAGGTCAAGGTGGAACAGACCACGGGCCTGCCGGTGCTGACCATCGACATCGACCGCGACAAGGCCGCACGCTACGGGCTGAACGTCGGCGATGTGCAGGACACCATCGCCGTCGCCGTGGGCGGACGGTCGGCCGGCACCCTGTATGAAGGTGACCGCCGTTTCGACATGGTGGTGCGTCTTTCCGACGCCATGCGCCAGGACGTCGAGGGCCTGTCGAAGTTGCTGATTCCGGTGCCGGCCTTGCCCAATGGCAGTGCCGACCAGATCGGTTTCATTGCCCTATCGGAAGTCGCCAGCCTCGACCTGGCGCCGGGGCCGAACCAGGTCAGTCGCGAAAACGGAAAACGCCTGGTGATCGTCAGCGCCAACGTGCGCGGGCGCGACATCGGCTCCTTTGTCCAGCAGGCCGGCGCGCAGATCGAGCAGGACGTGCCCATCCCCGCCGGCTACTGGATCAGTTGGGGTGGACAGTTCGAACAACTGCAATCGGCGGCCAAGCGCTTGCAGGTCGTGGTACCCGTGGCCTTGCTGCTGGTGTTCGCCCTGCTGTTCATGATGTTCAACAACCTCAAGGACGGCCTGCTGGTGTTCACCGGGATCCCGTTCGCCCTGACCGGCGGCGTGATGGCGCTGTGGTTGCGGGATATCCCGCTGTCGATCTCGGCCGGCGTCGGCTTCATTGCACTGTCGGGGGTGGCGGTGCTCAACGGGCTGGTGATGATCGCCTTCATCCGCAACCTGCGCGAGGAAGGACGTTCACTCAGCGTGGCAGTCAACGAAGGCGCCTTGACCCGCCTGCGGCCGGTGCTGATGACCGCCCTGGTCGCATCCCTGGGCTTCATCCCCATGGCACTGGCCACCGGCACCGGCGCTGAAGTGCAGCGACCGCTGGCGACCGTGGTGATCGGCGGCATCCTGTCTTCCACGGCCCTGACGTTGCTGATACTGCCAGCGCTGTATCACTGGGCCCACCGACGGGATGAAGAGGAACCCGGCAAACCCCTAACAGAGTCCGGCCACTAACCCAGCCGAAACAAACCACCCGCCCCGGTTATCGGTGGCGGGTTTTTTATTGACCCATTACGCGCATGACGAATCTGTAACCCTGGCGCCACCTCGACGAAAGGCTGTGGTTGATAGGCTTCAGGCTGTACTTACATGAGGGTTTAACCATGAAACCGATCAAGTTCCTGACCTTAACCGGCGCCCTGCTAGTGTCTGCGTCAGCCATGGCAGAAAGTGGTGGCGATAAAGCCTTTGAAAAGATGATGCAGAACAACCGCGTCGCCATGGAAAACTATGCCGCGAAACAAGGCAAGAACCCGCCGCAAGTCCGCGAGTATGCATACGGCATGCAACTGGATGTGGTGAACGTGGTGAGTGTCACGCCACCGATCAAGTCGTGCGGCGTCGTACCGGCGCAGATGACCTATGAAGACTCCAGTGGTGAGCTCAACACCCTGCGCTACAACGTCGCCGGGGAGTGTCGTACACGCGGTGGTTAATCCTGGCAGTCGCGTAAGGCTGTTCAGTAGGAGCGAGCCCGCTCGCGATGGACGTTAACGATTACGCGTATGTTCTGAGTAACTGCGTAGTTCTTGAGTTCATCGCGAGCGGGCTCGCGCCTACAGAGGTCGGCGTTCACGGGCAACGTTTCACCACAGATCAAAACAACAAAAAAAAGCGTCCCGAAGGACGCTAAAGATTCACCTCTTCCAAAGGAGCAAGGAGCTTCTAAAGGTGAATGGCCACACTGTAAAACCTTGGCTTATCCTTCCGACTTCGTGACCTGTTTTTGCAGGTCTTGCGAACCGGCTTCAGCTGTCGACTGGACATCCGCGCCGCTGGCACTGCCATGCACTTGTGCCTGGCTCAGTTTGAATTGCTTCAAGTATTCCTGAGAGCGTTCAGCGCCACCTTCGGCAAATACGCTGCTGCTGGTGATAGCCATTGCGGTCATAAACAGAACGTTCAGAAGTTTCATGGTGAGTTTCCTCTTACCTTCACGGGAAGACTTACGGGCCTGTTGGCCTTCAAGTCCTTGGGTTCCCGTGAATGATAAAAAAGCCAAGCTAACAGGAGCATGTTCGCGGCATTACATTCTTGACATGTTCAGGTTTTGAGCAGGTTTGTTACAGAATTGTCATCGGGTATTCGACAATCAACCGTACTTCGTCCAGATCCGACTCGAAGTCCGTGGCGCGGGTGGTGGCCTGGCGCACCCGGAACGACATGTCCTTGAGCTTGCCGGCCTGGACCACGTATTTGGCTTCGATATCGCGCTCCCAGCGCTTCTGGTCGGTCAACGGATTGCCCGCATCGTCACGGCGCACGTACACCGAGTTGGCGTTGCCATAGTCGGCGTCGCTGCCACGGCCATAACGGGTCATGAAGGACAACCCGGGCACACCATAGGTGGTCATGTCCAGGTCATAGCGCACCATCCAGGAACGCTCCTTGGGCGCGTTGAAATCGCTGTACTGGATCGAGTTGTCGAGGTAGATCGAGTCCGACTGGCGCAGGTAATCGAAGTCGTCATTGCCGTTGTTGCGCTGGTGGGACAACGCCACGCTGTGGGCACCGAACGCGACGCCCGCCCTGGCGCTCCAGATGTTGTTGTCGAACGCCCCCAGCAACTGCTTGCCCTCGTCCACCGCCTTGTAATAGTTGAAGCCGCCGAACAACGAGACCTCGTCGGACAGCGGATAACTCAGGGTCGTGCCCGCGTAGTACTGGTTCCAGGCGTCCTTGAGGCGGCTGGAGTACAGGCTGAAGCTGACATGGCTGTCGAGGTTGTAGTCGCCCCCGAAGTAGGCCATCCAGGGTGAATCCACGGGGCCGGCGTAAAAGGTCTCGAAGTTGTCGCGCATGTTGCTCGACGTCGGCTGGCTCATGGCATGCAGGCGCCCGCCCTGCACGGTCAGGCCATCAATACTGGTGTTGCTGGCGGTCACCCCGGTGAAGCTCTCCGGCAGCAACCGCGAGTCGCCGGCAGCCACCACGGGGGTGGCGGGAAACACATCGCCGACCTTGACCACCGTATCGAACGCCCGGACCTTGGCGGCGCCACCGACCTTGGTGTACTCGTCACTCGCCTCGCCGTCACTGTTGACCGGCAGCACATCGAATGAACTGCGGCCGCCGTTGCGACCATCGCCAGTGTCCAGTTTCAGCCCGATCATGGCAAAGGCATCGACCCCCACGCCCACGGTGCCCTGGGTGAATCCCGACTCGAAGTTACCGATGATGCCCTGGGCCCAGGCTTCGGAATATCCATTGCCAGTAGGACTGGACTGGCCCTTGCGGTTGTCACGGTTGAAGTAGTAGTTGCGGTTGAGCACCGTCAGGCTGCTGCCCTCGATAAAGCCTTCGGCCTTTTCCTCGGCCAGCGCCCACGATGGCGCGACACCGAGCAGGGCCGCCAGCGCCGCCACGGTGAAAGGTGTTGTGTTGTTCATCTGTTGCTCCTGTGAATGTTCGGCAGAACGGAAACCGTTCCCAGGCTTGGGTCTTGTTGTAGGCGGGGCCGGGTGCCCCGAAGCCGCCGAGGGGTATCGTGGCAAGCGCGAGATAACGTGGAGATGATTGGCCGATTACAATTTCGTCATCTGCCGGGCGTGGCGTGCGGGGCAATCCGCCGCAACGTCTTTTGCTGTACATCCATACAGATAAAGATTGATCCATACCGCCGTACCGCGCATGCTGTGCACCTTTCAAACCTGATGACTGATGGTGGTTATGCGGCTGTTTCTGTGTGAAAAACCTTCCCAGGCCAAAGACATTGCCGCCGTGCTCGGCGCCAGCCGGCGTGGTGACGGTTGCTGGCTGGGAAGCGGGATCACGGTCACCTGGTGCATCGGCCACTTGCTCGAAACCGCCCCGCCGGACGCCTACGACGCACGCTATAAGCGCTGGGTGCTGGAAGACCTGCCGATCGTTCCCGAGAAGTGGAAGATGCAGGTCAAGCCCAAGACCGCCAGCCAGTTCAAGGCGGTCAAGCGGCTGCTGGGCGAAGCTCAGGAGTTGGTGATCGCCACCGACGCCGACCGTGAAGGCGAGATGATCGCCCGTGAGCTGGTGGAGCATTGTCGTTATCGCGGGCCGATCCAGCGCCTGTGGCTTTCGGCGCTGGACGACGCCTCGATTCGCAAGGCCCTGGGCGCACTCAAGCCTGGCGCCGACACCTTCAGCCTGTATCACTCGGCGTTGGGTCGCTCGCGGGCGGACTGGCTGATCGGCATGAACATGAGTCGCTTGTTCACCCTGCTCGGGCGCCAGTCCGGCTACCAGGGCGTATTGCCGGTCGGCCGGGTGCAAACCCCGACCTTGCGCCTGGTGGTGGACCGCGACCGCAGCATTGCCGACTTCGTGCCGGTGCCGTACTGGGCGATTGACGTACAACTGCTGCACGCCGGTACGCCGTTCACCGCCCAGTGGCGTGCGCCCCCCCAGGTCTGCGATGAGCATGACCGCTGCCTTGACCCGGCGTTGGCCAGGGAAGCCGCCAGCGCCATGGGCAACGCCGCCAGTGCGCGGCTGGTCAAACTACGCACCGAACGGGTCCGCGAAGTCGCCCCGCTGCCGTTCGACCTGGGCACCCTGCAGGAGATCTGCTCGAAGAAACTCGGCCTCGGCGCCCAGGAAACCCTCGACGTCGCCCAGGCGTTATACGAAACCTACAAAGTCATCACCTACCCACGCAGTGACTGCGGCTACCTGCCGATCAGCCAGCACAGCGAGGCACCCGCCATTCTCGCGGCGCTCGGGCGTGCCGATCCAAGCCTTGGCGAACTGGCCAGGCACCTTGATCCGCAGCGCCGCTCCCGGGCCTGGAACGACGCCAAGGTCAGCGCTCACCACGGCATCATCCCGACCGCGGCGGCGCAAAACTTCGAACGCCTGACTGGCAAGCACCGGGCGGTCTACACCCTGATTCGCGCCCGGTATCTGGCGCAGTTCCTGCCCAACCACGAGTACGATCGCACCCAGGCCGACTTCGACTGTGCCGGCCAGGTCCTTCGAGCGGGCGGTAAACAGGTGGTGGAAGCCGGCTGGAAACGCGCCCTGCCCGAAGCCCTGGCCCCGGCCAAGGGACGCGAAGCACCGGCACCGCAGAACCTGCCGCCGTTGACCCAGGGCCAGGACTATCCGGTTGCCGGCGTAACCCTCAAGGACCTCTGGACCCAGCCACCCAAGCCCTTCACCGAGGGTGACCTGATCAAGGCCATGAAAAACGTCGCCCGACTGGTGGAAGATCCGCTGCTAAAACAGAAGCTCAAGGACACCACCGGCATCGGCACCGAAGCGACCCGCGCCGGAATCATTCAGGGCCTGCTGGATCGCGGCTACCTGGTCAAGCACGGCAAGGCCCTGGCCGCCACTCCCGCAGCCTTCAGCCTGATCGACGCCGTGCCCCGGGCCATCGCCGACCCCGGCACCACGGCCATCTGGGAACAGGCCCTGGACATGGTCCAGAGCGGTGAAATGAGCCTCGAGGAATTCGTCGCCAAGCAAGCCGCCTGGATGAGCAAGCAGGTCAGTCGCTGCGCCGGCCTGCGCCTGACCATCAGCGGCCCGGCCAGCCCCGCCGGCAAAGGCGCGGCCCCTTGGAAGAACAAGCGCAAGACCACCGGCAAGCGCAAAGCCGCACCGACCGCCAGACGCAAGGCCAAGCCTGCCCCGTAACGGCCATGCTCCGCTCGCACAGGGTTCGCGTGAACGCCTGTGCGAGCGCAACCGGCATCACGCCAGGCTTTTGCTGACCACTTCAAACACGTCGCTGGACAGCTCGCCCGAGGCGCGGATGCGCTCAAGTTCGCCCTTCATCAACGCCTGGCGAGCGCTGTCGTACTTGCGCCAGCGAGTCAAAGGCGCCAGTTGGCGCGACGCCATCTGCGGATTCAACGCGTTCAACTCAATGACCAGGTCCGCCAGGAAGCGATAACCCGAACCATCGGCCGCGTGGAAGTTGATCAGGTTCTGCCCGGCAAAGGCCCCCACCAGCGCGCGCACCTTGTTCGGGTTCTTGATGTTGAACGCCGGATGCTCCATCAACTGGCGAACCCGCTGCAAGCCACCCGGCAAACCACTGCCGGCCTGGACACTGAACCACTGGTCCATGACCAGCGGGTTGTCCTTGAAGTGCTCGGCAAAGCTCGCCAGCGCCTTGGCCTTCTCGGCTTCGAACGGCGAATTCACCAGTACCGCCAGCGCGGTCAGGCGCTCGGTCATGTTGTCACAGGCATCGAACTGCTCAAGGGTTGCCGCCAGCACTTCAGGCTTGCCGCTGAGCATCAGGTACGACAAGGCGATGTTCTGCAGGCTGCGTCGGGCGAAGTGTTCGGCTTCGGCCACGTACGAGGTGTTCTTCGACGTTTCGCGGTTGGCCTGGTAACGCGCCAACAGGCCGTCGAACAGGCTGTCGGCCAACTGCTTGCGCGCGAATTCGCGGGCCGCGTGAATGGCATCGACGTCAGCCACTTCGCTGATTTCGGTCAGGTAGGCCTCGCTGGGCAGCGAGAGCATTTCGGCGACCATGGCCTGGTCCAGGGACTCGTCCGCCAATACGCTGCGCAGCGCACTGATCAAGCGCGGGTCGAGCACCAAGGGCTGGCCTGCCTGATGCTGGGCAATCAGCTCCTGCAAGACTTGCACCGACAGTTGCTGACCCGCTTCCCAGCGGTTGAAACCATCGCTGTCGTGCTGCATCAGGAACATCAGTTGATCGCGGTTGTACGGGAAGCTCAGTTTCACCGGCGCCGAGAAGCCGCGCAGCAAGGAAGGCAATGGTTGTTCGGCGATGTCGACGAAGGTGAAGGTTTGCTCGGCCTGGGTCACCGACAGCACGCGGGAGGTACCCGTGGCAGCGGCCTCGCCTGCAAGACGCAAGGCAATACCAGCCCCCTGGCTGTCCAGCAGGCCGAGTTCGACCGGGATCACGAAGGGCAGTTTCTCGACCTTGTCCGGTGTCGCCGGGCAGCTTTGACGCAAGGTCAGGCTGTAGGTGTTCGCGGCGGCATCATAGGACTCACTGACCGCCAGGCGCGGTGTCCCTGCCTGGCTGTACCAGCGCTTGAACTGGGTCAGGTCAACGCCGTTGGCGTCTTCCATGGCCTTGATGAAGTCATCGCAGGTCACGGCCTGGCCATCGTGGCGCTCGAAATACAGGTCGCTGCCTTGGCGAAAACCCTCAGCGCCGAGCAAGGTGCGGATCATGCGCACCACTTCCGAACCCTTCTCGTACACCGTCAGGGTGTAAAAGTTGGAGATCTCGATGAAGCTGTCAGGGCGCACGGCGTGGGCCATGGGGCCGGCGTCTTCGGCGAACTGATGAGTGCGCAGGTACGCCACGTCTTCGATCCGCTTGACGGTGCGCGAGTGCATGTCGGCCGAGAACTCGGCATCTCGGAACACCGTGAACCCTTCCTTGAGCGACAGCTGGAACCAGTCGCGGCAGGTGACGCGGTTGCCCGACCAGTTGTGGAAGTATTCGTGG
Source organism: Pseudomonas sp. Irchel s3a18 (assembly GCF_900187535.1). Classification (NCBI taxonomy): domain Bacteria; kingdom Pseudomonadati; phylum Pseudomonadota; class Gammaproteobacteria; order Pseudomonadales; family Pseudomonadaceae; genus Pseudomonas; species Pseudomonas sp. Irchel s3a18. The sequence goes on from NZ_FYDV01000001.1 coordinate 562,525, forward strand.
GCCACCACTGCCTCGACCCGCTGGTGTGCGGCATCGGTGGCGGTTTCGGCGCGGGCCAGCACGCAGCTGGAGTTGAAGATGTTGAGGCCCTTGTTCTCCATCGCACCCATGTTGAAGTCGTTGACCGCCACGATCATGAAGATGTCCAGGTCGTATTCGCGACCATAGACGTCTTCGTCCCAGCGCATGGACTTCTTCAGGCTGTTCATGGCGTGCTGGCACTTGTCGATGTTTTCCGGCTCGACATAAATGCGCAGCGCCACGGTGCGCTGGGTCATGGTGGTGAAGGTGTCTTCGACGCACCACAGGTCACCGGCCACCAGCGCGAACAGGTACGCCGGCTTCATGAACGGATCTTCCCAGGTGGCCCAGTGCCGACCGTCTTCGCCAGGACCGCTGGCAATCGGGTTGCCGTTGGACAGGAGCACCGGGTAACGGTGCTGCTCGGCGACCACGGTGGTGGTGAACTTGCTCATCACGTCCGGGCGGTCGAGGTAATAGGTGATCTTGCGGAAACCCTCGGCCTCGCACTGGGTGCAGAACATGCCGCTGGACTTGTACAGGCCTTCCAGTGCGGTGTTGGTTTCCGGGTGGATCCTGACACTGGTGTCGACCGTGAAGGTAGCGCTGGTCGGGTGCAGGGTCAGGTGGCTTTCCGTCAATTGATAGTCACCGGACGCAAGCTCGGCGTCGCCCAGGGCGACCGACAACAGCTCAAGCTGCTGGCCGTCGAGCACCAGCGGCGGCAGGCCCGCTGCACTGTTCAAAAGGCAGGCAGGGTTGCGGCGCATCACCAGTTGCGCATGGACCAGGCTGTGGTCCTCGAACAACTCGAAGGTCAGGTGCGTCTCGTCGATCAGGTACTCGGGCGCCTGATAGTCCTTCAGGTAAATCATCTTCGGTTGTTCGGTGCGCATGCTGGAATCCTTTTACTGGGGCACGCCTAGTGATGGACGGCGAGCTGATAAGCCGTGTATTTACGAATATTGATAACGCCGGTGTCGAAGATCAGGTACTGGCCCTTGATCCCCATCAGCGTGCCTTCGGCAATCGGGTTCTTGTCCAGATTGAAGCTGACGATCTTGGCCGGGTACTGCTCGACCGGGTAACGGATTTCAAGCGGCTCGATATCGCTCACCGGTTGAATCGCTTGCAGGCCGAAGCGCTCCTGCAGGCCCAGCAGGCCCTCGGCACAGCTGGCGAACAGCTGGTCACGTACCTGCTTGAGGTCAACAGCTGCCGCATCGCCCTTGAGCAAGGCACGCCAGTTGGTCTTGTCGGCCACCTGAGTGCGCAGCAGGTCTTCGACCAGGCCCGACTGCTGGCGGGTCGACACCCGCATGATCGGCAACGCCTGGCTCGCACCCTGGTCGAGCCAGCGGGTCGGCAACTGGGTGGCGCGCGTGATCCCGACCTTGACCCCCGACGAGTTGGCCAGGTACACCACGTGGTCGGTCATGCAGAACTGCTCGCCCCAGGAGGGCTCGCGGCAGGTGCCGGCGTCGTAGTGGCAGCGCTCCGGGCTCATGATGCAGACATCGCACTGGGCCAGCTTGGTCATGCAGGGGTAGCAGTAGCCCTGGCTGAAACTGGTCTTGGTTTTACGCCCACAATGGATGCAATGGATTGCCCCCAGGTACTCCAGGCGAACCGTGCTGCCAATCATCGGATTGACCGGCACCTCGGTATCGCCCAGGCGAAAAGCGTATTGCACCGTCGAGGCGTCAAGGCGCACCGACATCTTGCTGATTGCACCGCGGCCAATCTCGATCAATGGATGGCATCCGACTTGAACAGGATATTCGGCACTTCGATGGACTTGGAGCTGCATTCCTGCGGGCCCATGTAGCCGGTGCGCTGGTCTTCGGGCAGGTTCTGCATTTCCCAGGCAATCATCGCCTGCAGCGACAGTTCACGCTGTTCGGCGGTCAGTTTGCCACCGTCGGACCACTTGCCGATCTCCACCGCCAGCTTGAGGCTCTGGTAGATCTCGGGGGTGATGTTGCTGATCATTTCGTTAAAAGAGGACATCAGGGTCTCCGTGCTCTTTATTCACATAACAATTTAGAGGGCGAGTTTACGGCGACTGTACAAGCCACCCAACAAACCGGTGAGGCATCCGACGAGTAACCCGCCGACGTGCGCCGCATTGGCAATTTCGCCGAAACCGATCATCGAGATCAGCCCCGACATACACAGGGCCAGCCACACCAGCATCATCACCAACACCCCGCGAGGCAGGCGATACGCCGGGTTCGGCGACAGCAACTGGTAGATCCAGCAATGCCCAAGCAAGCCGTAGAGCACCCCGGACAGCCCGCCGAACAGGCTTGGGCCGCCGTAAAGATACTGGCCGTAGTTCGACACCAGACTGAACAGCAGCGTCAGCCCCAGCAGGTTGATACCGCCCTGGCGCGACTCGATGCGCCGCCCCAGCTCCCAGTACCACATGCCGTTCATGGCCAAGTGCAGGAAGCCGAAGTGAATCAACATGGGCGTGAACAGACGCCACCACTGCCCCGCCGCCAGGCTGTCAGCCAGCGGCGTGAAGTGGATGTACTCGCCCGCCACGCGGAACTCGAGGAAGGTGAACCAGTGCAGGGTATCGAGGTTGTCGCCCAGCAGCGTCACGACGCCCACCAGCGCACTCAACAGCAGGACCAGCGCGGTCATCGGGCTGTAGCGCAGTTGCTCGACGAACCCCGGGCGCCGGACCTTCGCCTGCGCCGGAATGTCCAGTTGCTGATCGGGGTCGCCCGCCGGAAAACGTTCGTACAAGGAACGTACATCCTCGCTGATGGCGTCCGATACCCAGAGCACCTGCTCCCCCGCCTCTTCACTGACGCGGTGAGGGACCTGCATGCGTTGCAGCAACTTCACAAAACCACTCAGGTCCACCGCCAACGGCAGACGTAAAACAGCAACAGCAGTCATTGCATGGCCTCCGGCCGTTCGACATCGACCCAGACGAACTTGCCCGGGTCGAGACGTGTTTCCTGATCCAGTCGATAGGCAACCAGTTTGCCGTAGAGCACTGCGCTGTAGTCCAGGCAGGCCAGGTTCTGACGAATCGGCGCCGGCTTGCCGCTGCGCCAGTAGTGCCCGACAAACAACAGCGGCTCGTCGATGCCGTAGCGCAGCAAGGTGTCCTTTTCCACCGCTGACAATGGCGTCTGCGCCACCGGCTCGGGCAAGGCATCGGGCTGGAACACGATATCGCCGTAGGTCTGCGGGTTGTCTTCCCAGAATTTGGTGCGGAAGAACGAGCGTATCAGGCCGTCGCCGCTGGTCATGGTCAGGCCGTGGGGCAGGCGCATGTCGGTGCCCCGCAGCAAACGGTCGAAGGCCATGCAGGCGAAGCTGCCGGAAATCGCAGCGGCCTGGACGAAGTGCTCGTCGACGCAGCCATCGGGATGCTGCTTGCGCAGCAGGTCGATCAAGGCACCATCCCAGCAGGCGTGAACCACCCGGAAACGGCCGGCGTCGACAAACAGCGGCATCTTGTAGAACCATTGCAGGAAATCGTGCCAGTCCCCCGGATGATGGGCGAACTGGCTCAGGGTTTCGTCGATCAGCCGGGCATGCCGCGGAGTGTGCTCACGCACGTACTGCTTGCCGCAGCCGGCCGGTGCCGGGGTGCTCCAACCCAGCGCGTTGAACTCGTGGTTGCCCATGATGCACAGCGCCTGGCCGGCCTCGACCATGTCGTGAACGATGTGCAACGCTTCGCGGATGCGCGGGCCACGGTCGATGATGTCACCGAGGAACACCGCCATGCGTGACGGGTGGCGCCAGACGCCCCCCTGCTTGTGGTACCCGAGTCGGTCCAGCAGATGCTCAAGGGTATGAGCGCAACCGTGCACGTCACCGATCAGGTCGTAGCTACGCGCGGGATCGAGCATCAGTCGCCTCCACCACCCAGACGGCTGCCCCAGCCAAGCTTGGTCCGGCAGACCTCGTAGTAGTTGTGATCCAGAGGGTGAATCAGACGCAGCTTCTGCGCCTTCTTGCTCACGGTGATGGTGTCACCGGGGGCGCAGGTGAAGTGGTTCTGCCCGTCACACGAAACTTGCGGGTAAATCTGCATATCCTTGGACACGACGATTTTCAGCTCGCTGTTGCCATCGACCACAATCGGCCTTCCGGACAAGGTATGGGGGTACATCGGCACAATAACAATGGCATCGAGCTTGGGATGCATGATCGGCCCGCCTGCCGACAACGCGTAGGCCGTCGAGCCGGTGGGTGTGGCGACGATCAGGCCGTCGGCCTTCTGGCTGCAGACGAACTGGCCATCGATGTACAGTTCGAACTCGATCATCCGGGTGGATTTGCCGGGGTGCAGCACCACGTCATTCAACGCATCGCCCTGGCCGATGGCCTCGGCGTGACGGCGAACCTCGGCCTGCAACAGGAAGCGGTTTTCCACCAGGTAATGGCCGTCGAGCACTTCGGCGACCTTGGTTTCCAGCTCGTCGGGACGGATGTCGGTGAGAAAGCCCAGGTTGCCGCGGTTGATCCCCAGCACCGGAATATTGTGCCGGGCCAATGCGCGGGCGGCCCCCAACAGGCTGCCATCGCCGCCCACGACGATGACCATGTCGCAGACTTCGCCGAGCATCTTGCGCGACGAGGTTTGCAGGCCGTGGCCAGGCAGGACTTCGCCAATGGTGTCTTCGAGAATCACGTGCAAGTGCCGGTCAAGCAGGAATCTTTTCAGTCGGCGAACGGTATCCAGCACCTGCGAACTGCCCAGGCGACCGATGATGCCGATATTGCGAAATTGCTCCATGGGGCTCCTGCGAGGGTCTGCGACGGCCAAAAGCACGATTATGGGCGAAACCGGGCCGTAGACAAAATCCTTTCAGCCACGGGGACTCCCCTATTTGAGTCTATGCTCGCAAGATGATCCTATTTCCCGATTTGCTCCAGTTGCCCCACCAATTGCACCACCCGCAAGTGCGCGATCTGGCGTGGGTCATCCTCGCACCGCCCATGCTCAGTGCGACGCCATGGCCGCAACGTCATCCGCTGGCCGGCAGCGACTGGGTACGCGCCCCGCAACAGCTGGAGCATTGGCTGCATCAGCTCGACCAGGACAGCCACGCACTGCAGTATTGGCTGGCCCAGGCCCGCACCCGGCGACTGGGGCTGTATTACGAACGCCTGTGGCAGTTTGCCGTGGGGCATGCCCCCGGGATCGAACTGCTGGCGGCCAACCTGCCGATCCGTCGCGAAGGGCACACATTGGGCGAGCTGGACATGCTGCTGCGTGACGGCGACGGCGTGCATCACCTGGAGCTGGCGATCAAGCTCTACCTCGGCCCCCAGGGAGGCAACGGCCATGACCCCGCGCTCTGGCTGGGGCCCGGTTGCCATGACCGACTGGATCGCAAACTGGAACACCTGAGCCAGCATCAGCTCCCCATCTCCGCCCGCCCCGAAAGCCGCGAAGCCCTGGCCGCGCTGGACATCCATCACGTCAGCGCACAGCTGTGGCTGGGGGGCTATCTGTTGTATCCGTGGCCGGGACTGTGCGAACCACCGCGTGGCGCCCATCCGCAACACCTGCGCGGCAGCTGGCTGCACCAGAAGGACTGGCTGGCGTTTGTCGCCCAGCGTCCCCACGGCCGTTGGCAGCACCTGCCCCGCCATGCCTGGCTGGCACCGGCGCACTACCCGGCCGACCAGACCTGGAGCGATGAACAGCTGCAGGCGTGGCTCAGCGCCCTGGAACCACTGGCCCCGGCGCAGTTGATGGTGCGCTTGACCGAAAACAGCCGTGGCGACTGGGAGGAAGCCGAGCGCTTGTTTGTGGTGTCCGATTTGTGGCCGAACGTACCAGGGCAGGCTTGATGCCCGGATTGGCGGTCTACAGCGACAACCGCAGGGCCAGTGCTGCCAGGGTCACCAGCAACACCGGCAACGTCAGCACGATCCCGACCTTGAAGTAATAACCCCAGCCAATCCGGATGCCCTTGCGCTGCAGCACATGCAGCCAGAGCAAGGTCGCCAGGCTGCCGATCGGGGTGATCTTCGGCCCCAGGTCGCTGCCAATCACGTTGGCGTAGATCATCGCCTCCTTCACCACCCCGGTGGCCTGGCTGGCATCGATCGACAACGCACCGATCAGCACCGTGGGCAGGTTGTTCATGATCGATGACAACAACGCAGTCAGCAGCCCGGTGCCCATGGCCGCGCCCCAGACGCCGTATTGGGCGAACACATCGAGCCAGCCGGCCAGTTGCGCGGTCAGCCCGGCGTTACGCAGTCCATAGACCACCAGGTACATGCCCAGGGAGAAGATCACGATGTGCCACGGCGCCCCCTTCATCACCTTGCGCGTGGAAATCCGGTGCCCACGGCCGGCGATCATCAGCAGCAACGCGGCACACAGCGCCGAGATCGCGCTGATGGGAATCCCCAGCGGCTCCAGGGCAAAGCACCCCAGCAACAGAATCGCCAACACCCCCCAACCGGCAAAGAACGTGGCCTTGTCATGGATCGCCGTTTTCGGCTCATCCAGCTGGTGCGGGTCGTAACGGGCCGGAATGTCGCGACGGAAGAACCACAGCAATACCGCCAGGGTCGCCGCGACCGCCACCAGGTTGACCGGCACCATCACCGCCGAATAACGGTTGAAACCGATGTGAAAGAAGTCCGCGGAGACAATGTTCACCAGGTTCGACACCACCAGCGGCAGGCTCGCGGTATCGGCAATGAAGCCGGCGCCCATGACAAACGCCAGGGTGGCCACCGGGGAAAACCGCAGGGCCAGCAGCATCGACATCACGATCGGCGTGAGGATCAACGCCGCGCCATCATTGGCGAACAGCGCCGAGACCAGCGCCCCGAGCAACACCATGTAAGCAAACAGCTTGCGCCCGCTGCCACGCCCCCAGCGCGCCACATGCAGGGCCGCCCAGGCAAAGAGCCCGGCTTCATCGAGCAGCAGGCTGATGATGATCAGCGCGACAAAAGTGCCGGTGGCGTTCCAGATGATTTCCCACACCAGCGGAATATCACTGACGTGGACCACCCCACTGAGCAGCGCCAGCACGGCGCCGAATACGGCGCTCCAGCCGACACCCAGGCCTTTGGGTTGCCAGATCACCAGGGTAATGGTCAGCAGGAAAATCAATGATGCGATCAGCATGCGCAACAGCCTTCAACACGAGGAGACAGGAATAATGAGGGGGGATCAGCAGCAGCGCACCGGACGGCCTGCCATCGCCTGCAGGCGCGCGATGTCGGCGGCGAGCCAATGCCCGTGGGCTGCCAGGGCACCTTGCAGGAGTGTGGTGACCCAGGGCGCCAGTTGCGGGTGCACGCGGTAGTACACCCACTGCCCCTGACGACGGTCGGCAAGCAAACCGCTGCTGCGCAATTGCGCCAGGTGACGGGAAATTTTCGGCTGGCTCAGGTCCAGTGCCGCCGTCAGCTCACAGACGCACAGTTCACCTTCGGCGCAGATCAGCAAGGCGATACGCGCGCGGGTGTCATCGGCCAGGGCCTTGAACACGTCGACGGGATTGGCGGTTTCGGACATGGACTATCAACGCCTGGACATAGGAGGCGCAAATATATGGAGTTTCGAATATAAGGTAAAGCGTCCGTTGCAGTGACCGCCGATTGGCCAGTGCCTGCCGACAGCACGCACTGGCACGACCAAAGTCAGGCCTTTTTATGTTGCTCGACCCACTCGCCGTAGGCATTGATGAAACTCTGCAAGAACGGCTGCAGTTTCTCCGACAGCTTGCCCGACTCGTCGAAGGCCGAACCGGCATTGCTCAGGTAGGCCTCCGGCTGCTGCATGCACGGCACGTTGAGAAACACCATGGACTGTCGCAGATGGTGATTGGCACCGAAACCGCCGATGGCGCCGGGCGACGCACTGATCACCGCACCCGGCTTGCCGCCCCAGGCGCTCTTGCCGTAAGGCCTGGAGCCGACGTCAATGGCATTCTTCAGCGGTGCCGGCACCGAGCGGTTGTACTCAGGGGTGACAAACAATACCGCATCGCAAGCACTGACTTGATCGCGGAAAGTACTGTAGGCTGCCGGCGGTGTAACGTCGATGTCTTCGTTGTAGAGCGGCAGATCGCCAATCTCGACGATCTTCATGTGAAGGTTTGCCGGCGCCAGTTCGATCAGCGCCTGGGCAACCTTGCGGTTGATCGACTGTTTTCTCAAGCTGCCCACCAGGACAGCAACCGTATAGACCTTGCTCATGGGAGACTCCCGACTATCTGGCTAAAGGAGCCTGTAGTTATAGATGATCCAGCCGCCCTGCAACGACTCCAGATCATGGAATCAGGGCAAAACATTATTTTTTTCCCACGGGAAAACTTACACCGCTTATCGACGGTCTATAGAGCCGCAAATTGAGTGACTTATCTCCAGAGGTTCTAAGCAGATGGCAGCAGTACTCGTCGGACAATTCCATGCAAGAGACGCGCAAGGCCGTGTCTATTCCGTGCATGAGTTCCAGGAATCCACCCCGTCGGCAGAGGGCATCGAAGGCGCTGCGCCCGTGACCACTTACAAGCTGGCCATTGGCGACCGGGTCAACAAGCTCGATGACAATGAATTCCTGCTGGTGCAGTCCAATGTCACCCTCATCCGTGAACCTGAGCCCCGCGTTGCGTCATAACCCGCCTTTATCCGCTGAAGTCACAGGCACGGACTTGGGTTAGGATTCAGCCAATGAATCCTTCACCTGCTGAACATGGACTTCACGCATGCGTTTACGTCATATCGAAGTGATCCAGGCGCTCCTGCAAACCGGCCACCTGGGCACCGCCGCCGAGATGCTGCAACTGCCGGTGGCCGAGGTCGAAGCCCTGTTGCGCGAGACCGAAGGGCAACTGGGTTTCATGCTGTTTGCCAGCGTGCGCGGACGTTTGCAGGCGACCCGCGAAGCCCGTGAGTTGCAGGTTCAGATCGCCCACGTCTATGAAGCACTGGAACCGGTGCAACGCCTGGCTGACAGCCTCAAGCAGTATCAGGCCCCTCCCCTGCGGGTCATTGGCACGCCGCCCCTGGCCCAGCAGTTGCTACCCCAAGGCATTGCAAGCTTGCGGCGGCGCTTCCCGGATGTGCCCTGCTCGCTGCTATGCCTGCCCACTCGCGAGATCGTCAAAAGCCTGCTGCTGCGTGAGAGCGATCTGGGGCTGAGCCTGCATGATCCGGAGCACGAGGACATTCAGTGCCAGGTCATTGCCCAGGGCAAGCTGCAACTCCTGGCGCCCCACGGCTGGCTGCAACCCCGGCAGAAATACATCGGTGTGCAAGACCTGGCCGGCCAGTCGATGGTCGGGCTGGAAGGCCACGACCCGCTCAGCGTGCTGTTCGAGAGCAAGTTGCAGGCATTGCGTCCGGCCCCGGTCGTCCATACCCGGGTGCAGACTCACCAGATGATGCGCAGCATGGTCGAGGCCGGCGAAGGCCTGGCCGTTGTCGACCCCTTTACCGCCATCGGCGCCAGGGCTGGCGGCCTGGACGTCTGCCCAGTGTCACCGGCCGTGCCGATCAATCTCTACGCCCTGACCCTGAACAACGTCGCGCCAACACCGACGGTCGAAGTCTTGCTCGACATCCTCAAGGCACAAGCACAGGCGATGTTGGCGACTTGACCGGGTGTTCCAGCGGGTTGTCAAAGACCCGGTACCAGAACAAGGCCACTTCGGCCGTTTGCGGGTCGATCCCGCGATAACGCAGGTGGTCGATACCGCCGATCACATAGCCGCAACGCTCATAGAGTCGACAGGCGCCCAGGTTGTTGTTCTGGGTTTCCAGCATGATGCCCGGCAGCTTCTTCTTGCGGCTCCAGAACTGCGCAACGTCCAGCAGTGCCTTGGCGACCCCATGGCGACGCGCCGGAGCATGCACCGCCAGCTCGTCGATGTGGGCAAAACCGTTCCAGTTGGTACTGACCACGATGTGCCCCACCGGAAAATCATCCAGGAAGGCCATGAAAATCGCGCTGTCCACCCCATCGCGGTAACTGGCGAACTCCTCGGGGTCGATGCCGTAGCATTTGCGATAAGGCGTAATGGGCTGCAACGGCCACTCGCTCACCGGCGTGTCGATCCGCGCGGCGGCATAGGCCTTGACTTCAAAGCTGAAGTCACTGCACCAGACATACTCGGCAAAACCTTCGTCGGCGACACGCACGGCCAGGCCCGGGTACTTGGGATTGATCACCGGCTGCATACTGGGAAACGTCCTCAAATCTTGATGCAATCGACGGTGTACTGCCGTCCATTGCCCTCGCCTTCATGTTGCAGGCCGTGCACATCGGCAACAAACCCCGGGAAACTGCTATCGAACGTGCGGGCAAATGCCAGGTAATCGATGATCGAGCGGGTCGCTTCGGTGAACCGCTCCCCGGGCATGATCAACGGGATGCCCGGCGGGTATGGCACCAGCATCACCGCCGCGATCCGGCCCTGCAAGTGATCGATGGACACCGCCTCGACCTCGCCACGCACCAGTTGATCATAGGCGTCGGCCGGTTTCAGGGCGATCTCGGGCAGCACGGTGTACATGCGCTTGAGGTGTTTGGCCGTGGCATTGCTGCGATAGCAGGCGTGCAGTTGGTCGCACAAATCCCGCAGGCCCATGCCCTGATACCGGGCCAGGTCGCGTTGCGCCACACAGGGCAGACAGGTGACCAGGCTGATGTTGGCGTCGTAACTGCGCTTGAACTCCAGCAGTTCGGTGAGCAAGGTACTCCATTTGCCCTTGGTGATGCCCATGGAAAACAGCACCAGGAACGAATACAGGCCGGTCTTCTCCACCACCAGCCCGCGCTCCCAGAGGAACTTGCTGACCACCGCTGCCGGTATCCCGCGCTCGCTCAGTGCCCCTCCCGCGGTCAGGCCCGGCATGACCAGGGTCACCTTGATCGGGTCCAGCAGCACGTAATCTTCGGCGATGTCGCCAAATCCGTGCCAGTCGGCTTCAGGCCCCAACAGCCAGTCGGCGGTGCTCACCTGGTCAATGCCTTCCACCAGCGGTGGCTGCCAGATCGAGAACCACCAGTCGTCGGCGGCGATGTGCTGCCGCAGATTGGCCAGGGCACGGCGAAAACTCAGGGCTTCGTCGAACATTTCCTGCAGCAGCGAACGCCCCGCCGGGCCTTCCATCATCGCCGACGCCACGTCCAGCGAGGCGATGATGCTGTACTGCGGCGAGGTCGAGATGTGCATCATGAAGGCTTCATTGAAGCGGTCGCGGTCCAGTTGCCGCGCCCCACCGTCCTGCACATGAATCATCGACGCCTGGCTGAAGGCCGCCAGCAGCTTGTGGGTGGAATGGGTGGTGAACACCAGCGGGCTGTCGGCCGAGCGCGAGGTGCCCATGCCATAACGCCCGGCGAAGAACTCGTGAAAGGCCGCATAGGCGTACCAGGCTTCGTCGAAGTGCAGGACCTCGACACTGTTGCCCAGGGTTTGCTTGATCAGTTCGGCGTTGTAGCAGAGGCCGTCGTAAGTCGAGTTGGTGACCACCGCCAGTTTCACTTTGGCGGGACGACCCTGGGTCAGCGGGCTGGCATCGATCTTGGCCTGGATCGACTCGGGACTGAACTCACTCAAGGGGATCGGCCCGATGATCCCCAGTTCATTGCGTTCCGGGCACAGGTACAGGGGAATCGCCCCGGTCATGATGATCGAATGCAGCACGGACTTGTGGCAGTTGCGGTCCACCAACACCAGGTCGTCCCGGGCCACCATCGCCTGCCAGACGATCTTGTTGGCGGTCGAGGTGCCATTGATCACGAAAAATGTATGGTCGGCGCCGAAATTGCGCGCCGCACGGGCTTCCGCTTCCGCCAGCGGCCCGGTGTGGTCCAGCAGTGAACCGAGCTCGGGCACCGACACCGACAAGTCCGAGCGCAAGGTGTTCTCGCCAAAGAACTGGTGAAACGCCTGCCCCACCGGGCTCTTGTGATAGGCCACGCCGCCACCGTGCCCTGGAGTGTGCCAGGAATAGTTGGAGTCGGCGGTGTGTTGCACCAGCGCCTTGAAAAATGGCGGCAACAGGCCATCGAGGTAGTTGCGCGCCGCCCGCGCCACCTGGCGCGCGAGAAACGGCACGGTGTCTTCGAACAGGTAGAGAATGCCGCGCAACTGGTTCAGTTCGCTCATGGCATCGGCCGGGGCGTTTTCCAGCGTGACCTGCTCGCCCAGGGCAAAGATCGGCAGATGGGGCGCGCGCAGGCGGGCCAGGCGAATCAGCTCGACCATGTTCTGCAGCAGGTGGGTATTTTCCCCGGCCCCTTCGGCGGCGATCAGCATGCACGCCAGGCCATGGTGGGTGGAGGCAACCAGGCGCCCTTCGGCGTAATCGACGGCCGAGAAGATACTGAAACCTTCCTGTTCCAGCTCCCTGGCGATGCCGCGCACGCGGTCACCGGCAACCGTATCGGCCTTGATGTCGCGGTGGACAATCAGGATGGGAAACTTCAAGTCTTTATACATGGGGGCTCAGCGTCCTGAGACGGCAGACCTGGGCTGCCAATACACTCAGGGTAGAGGGTGGAGGCTGATGTGGCGAGTGAATGCTCCGAAACAGGGCAACCACCCCACTGTGGCGAGGGCGCTTGCTCCCGCGGGGGTGCGAAGCGCCCCTGAAATCAGCTACCGCGGGGGCTCGGACGGAACGCAATTGCCGGATTACGACCGCTTCGCCCGAGCGCGGACCGGCCGGCGGGAGCAAGCTCCCTCACCACAACAACCCGCTCGATTCACCATCTGCTGGTTAGCCTTGCGCCTTGGCCTCGGCCAACTGGGTCCATAGTGCGGGTGCACCGGCGGACTTGGCGATGATTGCCAGCCGTGCCTCGTGCGCGGCCAGTTCCGCTTCGCTGGCGCGAATGATCCGCGCCGGCGTGCGATCGGCCGGCAGGCGACGGATTTCACTGGCCTGGCTGCCCGAACCCTCACCGGAACCATTGCCGTCAGACGCGTTACCGGCCAGGGACAGGCTGGTCTGGCCGCCGGTCATGGTCAGGTAAACGTCGGCGAGGATCTCGGAGTCGAGCAAGGCGCCGTGCAGTTCACGACCGGAGTTGTCGACGCCATAGCGTTTGCACAAGGCGTCGAGGCTGTTGCGCTGCCCCGGGTGACGCTCACGGGCCATCATCAGGGTGTCGAGGATCGAGCAGTGCTGGGTGATGTCCGCCCGGTCCTGCTGGCCCATCAGCGCGAATTCGTTGTTGATGAAGCCAACGTCGAACGCCGCGTTATGGATGATCAGCTGCGCGCCCTTGATGAACTCGAAGAATTCATCGGCCACTTCAGCGAAACGCGGCTTGCCCACCAGGAACTCGTTGGTGATGCCGTGGACGCCAATCGCGCCCTCGTCACTTTCCCGGTCGGGCTGCAAGTAAACGTGGAAATGCCGGCCCGTCAGGCGTCGACCGATCAACTCGACGCAACCGATCTCGATGATCCGGTGGCCGTCGGTCACCGGCATGCCGGTGGTTTCGGTGTCGAGCACCACCATCCTCTGAGCCATCTTCGTTCAACCCCTCTTCGTGCCGTTTTGCATAGGGGCGCGATCTTAACACAGAGCTTGAAAGGCACGCCGATAGCCGTAATGCCGGTCTGTCCAGGAGATGAAAGCGCATTAGGTAGGAGCGAGCACGCTCGCGATGGACGTTAACGATTACGCGTATTTTCTGAATAAGCGCGTAGATCTTGAGTTCATCGCGAGCGCGCTCGCTCCTACAGAGGTCGCGTTCGTTTAATTGAGCCGCACGCCGATAGCCGGTGGTTGTCCCGTCGGGTATCGGCACGGGCGGCGTGACTCAGCCCTGGTCGCCGCCGCCGACCGGCATCACCAGCCCGGTGATGTAGGCTGCGTCGTCGGAGGCCAGGAACAGGATCGCCCCGACTTGTTCATCGATGGTGCCGTAGCGCTTCATCAGCGTGCTGTCGACGGTCTGGTCGACAATCTGCTGGTACCAGACCTTCTCCTGCGGACTCTGCTCGGCGCTGTTGCGCGGAATCCGCCGGGGGGGGGCTTCAGTGCCGCCAGGCGCCGTGGCGTTGACCCGCACCCCGCGCTCGGCGGTTTCGAACGCCAGGCACGCCGTCAGCGCATTGACCCCGCCCTTGGCCGCGCCATACGGCACGCGGTTGATGCTGCGGGTGGCAATCGAGGAGACATTGACGATGGCGCCGCTGCCCTGCTCCAGCATGTACGGCAGCGCGGCATGGCAGCACCACAGCGTGGGGAACAGCGAGCGGCGGACTTCGGCTTCGATCTGCTGCGCTTCATAGTGTTCGAACGGCTTGGCCCAAATGGTCCCGCCGACGTTGTTGACCAGGATGTCCAGTCGGCCGAAACGCTCGATGGCTGCCTGCATCACCCGGTTGCACTCGGCGAACTGCTCGAGGTCGGCGGTGAGGGTCAGCACTTCATGGTGCTGGCCTAGTTGTTCCTGCAGCTCGAACACCAGTTCGGAACGGTCGACCAGCACCAGTCGCGCGCCCTCGGCCGCCATGCGTTCGGCAACCCGGCGCCCGATGCCTTGGGCAGCACCGGTGATCAGCGCGACTTTTTCGTGAAACCTGTTCATGCCGATCTCCTGTGCCTACGCCGCGCTGGCGGCGAATTTTTCGTAGTAGAAGTTTTTCGGGGCAATACCCTGCTCACGGATGTACTGGCTGACCGCCTCGACCATCGGCGGCGGGCCGCAGAGGTAGACGTCGACGTCACCGTCGTTCAAATGGCGGGGCTCGATGTGCTGGGTCACGTAGCCCTTGAGCGGGTGGACGCTCTGCGGGTTGGCCACGCAAGCACTGAAGCTGAAGTTGGGGATCCGCGCCGCAAAGCCTTGCAGACGGTCCAGTTCCACCAGGTCGAAGTCGTTGGTCACGCCATAGATCAGGTGCAAAGGATGCGCGCTGCCCTGATCGGCGATTTTCTCCAGCATCGCGGTGAACGGCGCCAGCCCGGTGCCGCCAGCCAGCAGCAGCAAGGGGCGCTGAATGTCCCGCAGGTAGAAGCTGCCCAGGGGTCCGGCCAGGCTCATGCTGTCGCCCGCCTTGGCGATACCGGTGAGGAAACTGCTCATCAGGCCGCCGGGGACGTTGCGGATCAGGAAGCTGACCTCGCCGTCACGCTGCAACGAGCTGAACGAGTAGGCGCGTGTCTGCTCGCTGCCAGGAATGCCCAGGTTGACGTACTGGCCCGGCAGAAAGGCCAGCTTGCTCAAGGCCTCGCCCTTGATCGACAGCGCGATGGTGCTGTCCGACAACTGGCGCACCTGGCTGATCGCCGCGCTGTAGCTGGCCTGCTGGGTCCGGCACACGTCCGAAGACACCGGCACCCGTACCACGCAATCGCTGAGGGCGCGCATCTGGCAGGTCAGCACAAAGCCGGCGTCGGCCTCTTCGCTGCTCAGGGCGTCCTCGATGTACTCCTCGCCCAGCTCGTAACGGCCGGCTTCGGCAAAGCATTTGCAGGTGCCGCACGCGCCGTCGCGGCAATCCAGGGGGATGTTGATGCCCTGGCGGTACGCCGCATCGGCCACGGTCTCACCGGGATTGGCGTCAACGAACCGAGTGACGCCGTCTTCAAAATTCAGTGCAATGGAATGAGCCATGGCGAGCGCCTCACAAATGGTAGACATCGATGACCTGGCGAACGTAGTCGTTCTTCAGGATCACTTTCTTGGCCTTGATCAGCGGGCTGTCGCCGCGCACGTCGAGGGTGTAGAAGCTGCTGCCGAAGTAGCTGTCGACGGTCTTGTAGCGAAAGCTCAGGGTGTGCCAGTTGAAGCGCACCTTGCACAGGCCGTCGACCTGTTCGAGCAGCTCGATGTTGCTGATGTTGTGAGAGGTGCGGGTGTCCGGCACGCTGGCACTGGAACGCTCGGTCTTGATCCGGAAGATCCGGTCTTCAAGCCCCATGCGGTTGCCGTACCAGATCAGCGAGATTTCCCGTTGCGGATCGCAGGTCAATTCGTCGTTATCGTCCCAGGACGGCATCCAGAAGCTGGCGTCGGCGGCATACAGCTCCAGCCAGTTGTCCCAGTCCTTGTCGTCGAGGTAGCGCGCTTCGCGGTAGAGAAAATCGCGCACGGCGTCGTAGGTCATGTTCATGCCAGTTCCTCCACCTTGATCAGCGCCGACTGCTCTTCGCTCAAGGCCTTGAGCATGGTTTCCTGCCAGTACTTGTGTTGCAGCACGAACAGGCCCTCGTCTTCGGTGCGCACGCCGCTGAGCAGCGGATGCAGGTCGATTTCCCTGGCCGCCTCGTCGGCGCCCTCGATCCAGTGCTCGGCGCCACGGGACATATCGTTCCAGGCGCTGGCACTGCCCTGATAACCCATCTGGCAGGATCGGAATTCTTCCAGGTCGTCCGGGGTGGCCATGCCGCTGACGTTGAAGAAGTCTTCGTACTGACGAATCCGGCTCGAACGCGCCGAGTCGCTTTCACCTTTGGGGGCGATGCAGTAGATGGTGATCTCGGTGCGGTTGACCGAGATCGGTCGGGCAATGCGGATCTGCGAGCTGAACTGGTCCATCAGGTACACGTTGGGGTACAGGCACAGATTGCGCGAATTCTCGATCATCCAGTCGGCGCGGGCCTGGCCGAAGTCCTTGGCCAGTTCGTCGCGGCGCTCGTACAACGGACGGTCCTCGGGGTTGGACCAACGGGTCCAGAGCAGCATGTGGCCCTTGTCGAAGGAGTAGAAACCACCGCCCTGCTTGGCCCAGGTGCCGGCGCTCATGGTCGGGTTCTCGTCACCGCATTCGCGCTGCTTGCGCTGGTTCTGGGTGGCGGCATAGTTCCAGTGCACGGAACTGACATGGTAGCCGTCGGCGCCATTTTCAGCGGTGAGTTTCCAGTTGCCTTCGTAGATGTAGCTGCTGGAGCCGCGCAACACTTCCAGACCATCGGCAGACTGGTCGACGATCATGTCGATGATCTTCGCCGACTCACCCAAGTGCTCGACCAACGGCACCACGTCGGCCTTGAGGCTGCCGAACAGGAAGCCGCGATAGGACTCGAAGCGAGCCACCTTGGTCAGGTCGTGGGAGCCTTCGCAGTTGAAGCTGGCCGGATAGCCCGCCGCAGCCGGGTCCTTGACCTTGAGCAGTTTGCCGGAGTTGTTGAACGTCCAGCCGTGGAATGGGCAGGTATAGGAAGATTTGTTGCCGGTCTTGTGTCGGCACAGCATCGCACCGCGGTGACTGCAGGCGTTGATGAAGGCATTGAGCTCGCCGTCTTTGTTGCGCGCAATGAAGATCGACTGGCGGCCCATGGTGGTGGTGTAGAAATCGTTTTTGTTCGGAATCTGGCTCTCGTGGGCGAGGTACAGCCAGTTGCCTTCGAAGATGTGCTGCATCTCGAGATCGAACAAGCGCGGGTCGGTAAACATCTCCCGCTTGCAGCGGAAGAGGCCCTGTTCTTTGTCGTCTTCGAGCAGGGAGTGAAGGTATTCGGGTCGCAGGGACATGGCCGCCGCCTCCATTGTTTTTATTCAGGCAGGCTCATGCTAGGGCGGGGGGCGGCGCGGCAATATCCGCTGGGTGCAGATCGTTATCCGTTTTGTGCAAGGCGCACGAATGGCTTGGCAAGTGTCGGGCCGATCGTTCCCATGCTCCCTGCGTGGGAACGATCAATCAACGAGGACGCGATCAATGCCGGCGCTTGAGGGTGTCGGAGGGCAGTTCGCCGAACTGCTTGCGGTAGCTGTCGGAGAACCGCCCCAGGTGCAGGAAGCCATAATCCATGGCCAGTTCGGTGACGTTGCGCACGGTGCAGGTCGGGTCGCTGAGGCAAGCCTGGACCCGCTCGAGCTTCTTCTGGCGGATGTAGTTTTTCGGCGTGGTGGCGGCGTTGCGCTCAAACAGGCCGTACAGCGAGCGCAGGCTCATCTGCGCCTGGCGAGCCAGCTCCTCGCTGCAGATGTCCTGCTTGAGGTTACGTTCGATATAGTCGGCAATCCGCTCGAAACTGGCCGACTGCGAACCCAGGCCGGCGCGGCTGACGTTGGTTTTCATCAGGCTGAGCATCTTGCTCACGATGATGTGCGCGTAATGCTCCTGGACCCGCGGCATGCTCTCGGCCGCCTCGGCCTCCTGACAGACCATGCCCAGCAAGTTGACGAACCCTTCAAGCTCGTCCAGCTGGTAGCGATTCTCCAGGAACCGCACGCCCTGCCCCGGGTGAATCCAGCGTTGCTCCTGGCAGACCGACTCCAGCAGGCTGGCGGGCATTTTCAGGATGAATTTTTCGCAATCGTCGGAGTACGTCAGGTCCACCGGATCGTCCGGGTTGATCAGCAGCAGCTCGCCAGGGGCGAAGTAGTGCTCCTGGCGATGGCCGCGCCACAGGCAATGGCCCTTGAGCAGCACTTGCAGGTGAAAAATGGTTTCCAGCGCCGGCGAGGTCACCCGCACGCTGCCGCCGTAACTGATACGGCACAGGTCCAGGCTGGCGAATTTGCTGTGATTGAGACTGGCCTGCGGGCTACCGCTGCGGGGCAGGCGGATGCAATGGCTGCCCACGTGCTGATTGACATAGCCCGACACCGCGTAGGGGTCGGCCTGGACAAACACGCTGCTGCGCTCACTCAATAGATGCGCTTGCATAACCGGTCACTCTCATTGTTTTTATAGGCTGTGGCGGGTCGCGAGTGGCGCCCGCCCAGTACATCGGGCCCGATCATTCTATGGGTGTCATTCCATAACGCAAAGCCACGAGATAAACGGTGGGTTATCTCGTGGCCAGGACCTCAGCGACTTCAGGCCTCCAGTGCGCGAACCCGCTCGCTGCGCTGTTGTTCTTGCGGCTGTGCCGTCGACTGCAAGGTGAAATCGAAGTCGATCTCGGCGAAACGCCCGCTGACGCCATGCTCGGCCGCACGCTGCTGATCGTCGCTGAAGGTGATCCTGGCGATCAGTTCGTCACGGGTGGCGTAGGCGAAGTCATCGTGCAGGTACTGGTCACCGTCCAGGTTGATCTGGGTGGTCAGGTGGCGATGATCGTCCGCCGAGATGAAGAAGTGAATGTGCGCCGGGCGCTGGCCATGACGGCCCAGTTGATCGAGCAGTTGCTGGGTCGGACCGTCCGGCGGGCAGCCATAACCCGACGGCACGATGCTCTGGAGGCGGTAGCGGCCTTCGGCATCGGTGACGATCCGGCGACGCAGGTTGAATTCCGACTGGCTGCCATCGAAGTACGAATAGGTGCCGCCGGTGTTGGCGTGCCAGACATCCACCACGGCGCCGGCCAGCGGCGTGCCATCGGTGTTCTTGACCTGGCCCTGCATGAACAGCACCACGCCCGGATCGACCCCGTCGTCCAGTCGCGCAAAACCTTCGGCCAACGGCGCGCCGGCCACGTACAGCGGGCCTTCGATGGTGCGCGGGGTGCCACCGGCCTTGCCGGCCTGCTCGTCTTCGGCGTCCATCAACAGGTCCAGGTAGTGTTCCAGGCCAAGGCCTGCAACCAGTAGACCGGCTTCCTGGCGTGCGCCCAGCTCGTTGAGGTAGTTGACGGCTTTCCAGAACTCTTGCGGGGTCACCTGCAGGTCTTCAATGATGTTCACCGAATCGCGCAGGATGCGGTAGATCAACGCCTTGGCCCGTGGATTGCCCTGGTCGTTGAGCAGGCCGCTGGCGTCTTCGAGGAACTTCTGGGCGCTGGCAGTGTGGGAAATTCTGACGTTCATGATTAATCCTCATCTTGTATTTATTAGAGTACAGAACAGGCAAACAACGAATCAGCGATCATCCTCATGAATAGAGGAAGGATGCCTGCACATCGCGTTCACTTCGATAGCCATGTAGGGATACAGCGGCAGTTGCATCAGCAGGTCGTGCAGCTCCTGCACGCTGTCGACGTCGAACACGCTGTAGTTGGCGTACAACCCGGCGATACGCCACAGGTGCCGCCACTTGCCCTGTTGCTGCAGGCGCTGGGCCAGGGCCTTTTCATCGGCCTTGAGCTGGGCGGCCTGCTCGGGATTCATGTCGACCGGCAGGTTCACGGTCATCTTTACGTGGAACAACATGCGCATCTCCTCAGGCGGAATGAATGGCAGTGGAGGTTTTGTCGCGGCGGAAGAACGCCAGGCGCTCCTCGTCCAGAGTCAGGCCAAGGCCAGGCGCCCTGGAAACATGCAGGTGGAAATCGCGGTACACCGGCGCTTCGCTGAGGATGTCCTCAGTCAGCAACAGCGGGCCGAACAACTCGGTGTCCCACGCCAGCTTATTCAAGGTCAGAAAGGCATGGGCCGAGGCCAGGGTGCCGATCCCGCCTTCGAGCATGGTGCCGCCGTACAGGCCGATCCCCGCCGCCTCGGCAATTGCCGCTGTGCGCAACACCGCGCGCGGGCCACCGTTCTTGGCGATCTTCAGGGCGAACACCGACGCCGCGCCTTCACGGGCCAGGTTGAACGCATCTTCGACGCACTCGATCGACTCGTCCGCCATGATCGGTGCCGGGCTGATGGCATTGAGGCGCGCCATACCGGCGCGGTTGTTGCGGGAAATCGGTTGTTCGATCAGGTCGATGCCGTTGCCACCCAGGATCCGGCAGGCCCGCAGCGCCACCGCTTCGTCCCAGGCCTGGTTGACGTCGACCCGCACGCTGGCACGGTCGCCCAGGGCTTTCTTGATGGCAATCACGTGCGCCAGGTCGCGGTCGACTTCGCCAGCCCCGATCTTCAACTTGAAGATCCGGTGGCGCCGCAGGTCGAGCATCTGCTCGGCTTCGGCGATGTCCTTGGCGGTATCGCCGCTGGCCAGGGTCCAGGCCACTGGCAGCGAATCACGTACCCGCCCACCCAGCAACTCGCTGACCGGCAGCCCCAGGCGTTTGCCCTGGGCGTCGAGCAAGGCAGTTTCGATACCGGACCTGGCGAAGGTATTACCGCGAATGCTGCGGTCCAGGCGCAGCATGGCCGCGTTGATGTTGCACGCATCCTGGCCCAGCAGCAGCGGCGCGAAGTGGCGATCGATGTTGGTCTTGATGCTGTCCGGGCTTTCATTGCCGTAGGCCAGGCCGCCGATGGTGGTCGCCTCGCCGATGCCTTCGATGCCGTCGGCACAGCGCACACGGATGATCACCAGGGTCTGGTTCTGCATGGTGTGCATGGCCAGCTTGTGCGGGCGGATGGTCGGCAGATCGACGATGATCGTTTCGATCGATTCAATGGCAGAAGAAAGCATGTCCATACCCGTCAGGTTCTTGAAGTTCTGGGATGGATTCTCGTACGGCTTTTTTCCGGGTTCCAATATAGAATTGGTCTTGATCGATACCTTAAAGGTATACACCACCCTCGACGAGTGAGAACCCATGGAACTGCGTCATCTGCGGTATTTCCAGGTGCTGGGGCAAACCCTGAATTTCACCCGCGCCGCCGAGCGCCTGCACATCGCCCAACCGCCGCTGAGCCGGCAGATCCAGCAGTTGGAAGACGAACTCGGCGTGGTGCTGCTTGAGCGTGGGCGGCCATTGCGCCTGACCGAGGCCGGGCGGTTTTTCCTTGAACACTCCACAGCACTGCTGGAACAGCTGAACAAGGTCTGCGACAGCACCCGTCGCATCGGCCTGGGCGAAAAGACCTGGCTGGGCATCGGCTTTGCGCCTTCGACCTTGTATGGCGTGCTGCCGGAGCTGATCCGTCGCCTGCGCAGCAATGACGCCATGGAGCTGGAACTGGGGCTGTCGGAAATGACCACCCTGCAACAGGTGCAGGCCCTCAAGGCAGGCCGGATCGACGTCGGTTTCGGGCGGATTCGCATCGATGACCCGGCGATCATCCAGACCGTATTGAACGAAGACCGGCTGGTGGCGGCCCTGCCCGCTGGACATCCACTGCTGGCTGGCCCCATCAGCCTCACCGAGCTGGCCGATGAGCCGTTTGTGCTCTACCCCGGCAATCCCCGTCCCAGCTATGCCGACCATGTGATCGCGCTGTTCGAGTCCTACGGTGTGAGCATCAAGGTCGCGCAGTGGACCAACGAACTGCAAACCGCCATCGGCCTGGTGGGCGCCGGGATCGGCGTCACCCTGGTGCCGGCCTCGGTGCAGTTGTTGCACCGCGACGACATCGGTTTCACTCCAGTGCTGGAAACCAATGCCACCTCGCCGATCATCCTGAGTCGGCGCGTCGGCGATGTGTCACCGGGGTTGAGTCATTGCCTGAGAATGATCGAGGAATTGCGTATGCGTCCCCGACTGTGACGACCCTGCGCAGTTTTTAACATTCAGTAGCAAACCTCACGCTGTAAAAACACCTGAATTGACGGCCTGCTGCTTCGTTCATGCATCATGGGCAATGAATACTCCGATTTCGCCATGCCTGAGGTGAGTAAGCCCTGATGACCACGCAACGAATTTTTTGTCTGCTGATTGCAGCGGTGCTCGGCACCGGTTGCTCCTCGCGGCCGAACAC
The DNA here is from genome assembly GCF_900187535.1 of Pseudomonas sp. Irchel s3a18. Lineage (NCBI taxonomy): Bacteria > Pseudomonadati > Pseudomonadota > Gammaproteobacteria > Pseudomonadales > Pseudomonadaceae > Pseudomonas > Pseudomonas sp. Irchel s3a18. Next base: position 584,954 of record NZ_FYDV01000001.1, read on the forward strand.
CGCGCCCGACGCTCGCCTGGTCGAGCATCTGCCCTTGATCGTCGCTCACCGGGCGGGTACAGCGGACTATCCAGAAAACACCTTGCTGGCCATCGAAGCCGCGCTGCGCAATCACGCCGACATGATCTGGCTCACCGTGCAGCTGAGCCGCGACGGCGTACCCGTGCTGTATCGCCCGGCGGACTTGAGCGCCAATACGCAGGGTTCCGGTCCCGTGGCGCAAAAAACCTTTGCAGAGTTGCAACAGCTCAATGCCGGATGGAACTTCAAGCAGCCCGCTGAAAACAGTGCCTATCCCTATCGTTCACGACAGATGCCGATCCCTTCGTTGCAACAGGCCCTGAAAGCAATCCCACCGTCGACCCGGGTCATTCTCGATATGAAGGCGCTACCAGCGCCGCCTCAAGCTCATGCAGTGGCCAAAATACTGGACGCCACCAGACGCTGGGACGACGTGCTGATCTATTCGACCGACGACACCTATCAACAAGCATTTGCCAGTCACCCTCACGCCAGGCTGTTCGAGTCCAGAGACAACACCCGCGACCGACTGGCAAGCGTTGCACTCGCGCAGTCTTGCCCCGCACCACCTTCTCCCGGAACCTGGGCGGCGTTCGAATATCAGCGCAAGGTTGCCGTGGTTGAAACCTTTACCCTGGGTGAAGCCAGGTCCCAGGTAAGCGCCAAATTCTGGACACCCGATGCAATGCGTTGCTTTGCATCCCGGGGCAAAGTGAATGTGCTGGTTATCGGCGCTGAAACCGCAGAGGACTATAAAGCGGTGGCCTGTCTGGGAGTCGACGCGGTACTGGTCGACTCGCCAGAGAAAATGAAAACGCTCAAGCAGCACATGGAACAACCACTGCGTTGTCCATGACCAGGCAGCCTCACAACAGCCTCAGTCCTGCTTGTAACCCCGGACGTCATCGACGCCACGGTTGGCCAACTGGTCAGCGCGTTCGTTGCCCGGATGGCCGATGTGTCCGCGAACCCACTTCCAGGTCACGTTGTGGCGGTTGACCTGTTCGTCGAGCTGCTTCCACAGGTCGGCGTTCTTCACCGGTTCCTTGGCTGCGGTTTTCCAGCCGCGCTTTTTCCAGTTGACCATCCACTCGTTGATGCCCTTCATCACATACTGCGAGTCGGTCACCAGCAGCACGTCGCAGGAGCGCTTGAGCTCCTCCAGGCCGCGAATCGCCCCCATCAACTCCATGCGGTTGTTGGTGGTGTTGGCTTCGCCCCCCCAGAGTTCCTTTTCAACGCCCTTGCACACCAGCAGCGCGCCCCAGCCGCCAGGACCAGGGTTGCCCTTGCAGGCGCCGTCGGTGAAGAGTTCTACGCTATCGCTCATGCCAATCTATCCAGAAAATGTCTGCGGCTTGCCAATCGAGGACCGACAACGCCTGAGGCCGGGCAAGCCCGGCCGGAAAAATAAAGGGAGTGTTACGGCTTGCTGTCGCGGCGATTGACCTTGGCCATCGGCAGCGGAATCAGCTTGCCCATCGGTTCGCGGCGTGCCTGGCGAACCGGTCGCAAGCCGACGACGATCTTGCGCGCCACTAACAAATAGAAGCCGCCCCCGGACCACTGCCAGTCACCGGCCCTGCGTTCCCAACCGGCCAGGCGAGCTTGCCAGGCGGGGGATGCGAGCGGCGGACGATAGCACCCGAAGCGGCGTTTCTCCAGCGCAAAACCCAGCAGATTGAGCCAGTCGGCAACCCGCGACGGCGAAATGCAACGGGCCTTGCGCAGGGCGTCCTGGGCAAACACATGGCGTAGCCCCCAACTGCTCCAGGGGTTGATGCCGACAATCAGCAAGTGCCCACCGGGGCGCACGGCACTGGCCGCCTCGCGCAGCAAGCCATGGGGCGACAGGCAGAAATCCAGCCCGTGCTGCATCACCACCACGTCGGCGGCATGCTCGCTCAGGGGCCAAGCCTGCTCTTCGCAGACGATCTCCACCCCCGGCAGTGGTGCGCCAAGCCGCACATTGCGTTGCACCTGGGGTGCCGTGGGCGGTGCTTCGGCCGACGGGCCGTAGTGCACCAGGTAACCACCAAAGAAGCGCCCCAGTTCGTCTTCGAGCATCCGGCGCTCTTCATCCAGCAGAAATTGCCCGAGGGGACCGGACAACCACTCGCGGGCTGCGCTGATCAATGCCAACCAGTCCGGATCCGCCTGAGCGAACGCTTTATCGGTCATTGCATTCTCCAACTCGCCAAGAATTCCAGTGTCTGTAACCCAAGGAGTAACCATGGGCGGTATCCCGCGGCTAGCCACCCAACGTCAACAGCCCCTAAGATGCGCTAATGTTTACCGCTTGGCGAATCCCGCGATGATACAGATCAGTGCTCTTCCCGCCTTTACCGACAACTATATCTGGTTGTTACAGGATCACCGCAGCCAGTGCTGCGCCGTGGTCGATCCGGGTGACGCCGCCCCAGTGCAGGCCTGGCTGGCCGAACATCCGGACTGGCGCCTGAGCGATATCCTGATCACTCACCACCACCATGATCACGTCGGCGGCGTCGAACGGTTGAAAAAAGCGACGGGCGCCACGGTCTACGGCCCGGCCAGTGAAAACATCCCGGCGCGGGACGTGGCGTTGCACGACAACGACCGTGTCACCGTACTGGGCTGGGCGTTCGAGGTGTATGCGGTGCCTGGCCACACCCTGGGCCACATCGCCTACTACCATCATGGCCTGCTGTTCTGTGGCGATACCCTGTTCGCCGCCGGCTGCGGGCGTTTGTTCGAAGGCACGCCAGAACAGATGCACCACTCCCTCGGCCGGCTCGCGGCCCTGCCTGAAGACACCCTGGTGTATTGCACCCACGAGTACACCTTGAGCAACCTGCGCTTTGCCGTCGCCGTCGAGCCGGACAACGCCGCGATCGCCGAGCGTTTCGAGAAGGTCTCCCAACTGCGCGAGGCCGGACGCATGTCCCTGCCCTCCACCCTGGCCCTGGAAAAACTGACAAACCCGTTTCTGCGTACCGGAGAAACATCTGTTAAAGAAAAAGTAGACGAACGGATCGGCCGTAATAACCGGTCTCCGAGTGAGGTTTTTGCGGCCCTGAGGGCTTGGAAAGATACGTTCTAAACAGGCCGGGCATAGGCCGGAAAATTCTGAATGGTTGACCGCACCCGGTACGCTTTCTAGAATCGCCCGACATTTTTGCCCGGAACTTACTTCCAGCCAATGTCGTCATCTATTCGTAAGTCCATCAACTCAGACGCATTGACCCGCCTGGCACAAGCCATCGCGGTGGCTGTGTCCGCCACCCTGGCGGGCTGCCAAAGCACCAGTCAAGTGCCGCAAACCGACGCGGCCCACCTGGCTTCTGCCCGCGCCAAACAGAAGCCGGTCTGGCTCAGCGAGAAGCCGACGCCAGAGATTCCCCAGGACGTCTGGGAACGCATGCGCCAGGGCTACCAGTTGCAGGACGGGCTGGGCGTCAACCCACGCATCGAGCAACAGCGCCTGTGGTTTGCCAGCAACCCGTCAGTCCTGGAAAACGCCGGCGAACGCGGCAGCCTGTACATCCATTACATCGTCGAACGTCTCGATGAACGCAACATGCCGCTGGAACTGGCCCTGCTGCCGGTGATTGAAAGCTCCTACAACCCGATGGCCTATTCGCGTGCCCATGCCGTGGGCCTGTGGCAGTTCATCCCGTCCACCGGGCGCTACTTCAACCTGCGTCAAACCCGCTTCTATGACGGTCGTCGCGACATTACCGCTTCCACGACCGCGGCCCTCGACTACCTGAGCCGCCTGCACGACATGTTCAACGGCGACTGGCTGCTGGCCCTGGCGGCCTACAACGCCGGTGAAGGCACCGTCAGCCGGGCCATCGAGCGCAATGAAAGGCTCGGCCTGCCCACCGACTACTGGAACCTGACGCTGCCCTCGGAAACCCAGGCCTACGTGCCCAAGTTGCTGGCCCTGTCGCAAGTGGTGTTGACCCCGCAAGCCTACGGCGTGAACCTCAACCCGATCGCCAACGAACCCTACTTTGAAGTCGTCGAAATCAACCAGCGCATGGACCTGTCCAAGGTTGCCGCGGTGGCCAACATCGACGAAGACGAACTGTTCCAGCTCAACCCGGCCTTCAAGCAACGCACCACCATCGACGGCCCCCAGCACTTGCTGGTGCCGACGTCCAAGGCGCAACTGCTGACGGCCAGCCTGTCGACCATGAAACCCGAGGAGCTGATCAGCAAACGCTCGTTCAAACCGGTTTTCGAAGGGGCCGATGGCCCGGCGCTGGCAGGCGCCAAACGCAGCTATCGGGTCAAGCGTGGCGACAGCCTGTCGTCCATCGCCAAGGCCAACAAGGTCGAGGTCAAGGACCTGCAACGCTGGAACAACCTGACCGGCAAGCACCTCAAGGCCGGCCAGACCCTGGTCATGCAGGACACCCGACGCAGCGGCCGGACCACCACGGTGCTCGCCGCCAACACCAAGAAGCAGACCCAGTACAAGGTCAAGCAAGGCGACTCGCTGTACATGGTTGCCAAGCGCTTCAACGTCGAGATGCAGCACCTCAAGCGCTGGAACCCGCGTGTGGGCCAGGCCCTCAAGCCCGGGCAGATGCTGACGGTTTACCAGCCGCACTGATCCGGCACCTGTAGGAGCGAGCGTGCTCGCGATGGACGTTAACGATAACGCGTGTTTTCTGACTAAACGTGTTGTTTTTGCGTTCTTCGCGAGCTGGCTCGCTCCCACGAAGGTCCACGTTCGCTTAACGTTGACCCCTACCTTTTTCCTGTGCATACAAGCTGTTACTGTACGATCCACAAAGCCCAAGCCGCCTGGATCGGATCTCTGACTTGAAGCGTCCCCTCCCCCTGTTCCTGATCAGTCTGGCCTTGAGCTCCCCGGTAAGCGCCACGATCAGCGAAAGCCATGGTTATGCGCAGTTCGGCACACTCAAGTACCCGACCCGATTCACCCACTTCGACTGGGTCAACCCGCAAGCGCCCAAGGGCGGCACCTTGCGGGTCATGGCGTTTGGCACCTTCGACACGCTCAACCCCTACACCTTCAAGGGCACCAGCCCGGTTGCCACCCCGAATTTCCTGCAATACGGCATCAACGAGCTGAACGAGCCGTTGATGGTCGGCACCGGGCAGTACGCCCCCTCGGGCGATGAACCCGCCTCCAGCTATGGCTTGATCGCCCAGTCGGTCGAATACAGCGAAGACCGCAGCTGGGTGGTGTTCAACCTGCGGCCCGAAGCGCGCTTCCACGACGGCAAGCCGATCACCGCCTACGATGTGGCGTTCTCTTACCGCTTGCTGCTCAAGCAGGGCCACCCGCGATACCGCACCAACCTTCAGGAAGTACAGCGGGTCGACGTCCTCAACCCGCAGCGCATTCGCTTCGTGTTCAAGCGCGCGGGCAACCCGCTGTTGATCCTGCGCCTGGGCGAGTTGCCGGTACTGCCGCAACACTACTGGAAAGGCCGCGACTTCCAGGCCACCACCTTCGAGCCGCCCCTGGGCAGCGGGCCCTATCGCATCACCCAGGTCCAGCCGGGGCGCCGACTGGTGCTGGAACGGGTCAAGGACTACTGGGGCAAGGACCTGCCGGTCAATCGCGGCAAGTACAACTACGACCGCATGGAAGTCGAGTTCTACCGCGACAGCGCGGTAGCGTTCGAAGCGTTCAAGGCGGGCGAGTTCGATATCTACATCGAGCACCAGGCCAAGAACTGGGCCAATGCCTACAACTTCCCGGCGGTACGCCGTGGCGACGTGATCAAGGCCCAGGTCAACCACCAGATTCCGACCCAGACCCAAGGTTTGTTCATGAACACCCGGCGCGGGGCCTTCGCCGACACCAGGGTGCGTGAAGCCCTGGGCCTGATGTTCGACTTCGAATGGACCAACCGCACACTGTTCAGCGGCGCCTACAAACGGGCCACCAGCTACTACCCCAACAGCGAGTTCGCCGCCGTCGGACTCCCGGTCGGCCACGAATGGCTGATGCTCTCGCCCTACCGTGAGCAATTGCCCGCCAAACTGTTCACCGTGCCCTTCAGCCTGCCGCAAACCGAGGGCCGCGGCATTCCCCGACACACCCTGCGCCAGGCCCTGGGCCTGCTCGCGGAGGCCGGCTGGACACTCAATGGCCAGCGTTTGCAAAATGCCGCCGGCCAGCCGCTGCGCCTCGAAATTCTGCTGGTCAACCCGAACCTGGAACGCATCCTCCAGCCCTACGCCGAAAACCTGGCCAGCATCGGCGTCGATGCCCGCCTGCGCACGGTGGACCGTGCCCAGTACAAACAGCGACTGGACCAGTTCGATTTCGACATGATCCTCATGACCCTCGACCAGACCCTGAGCCCGGGCCTCGAGCAGTGGCAGTACTTCCACTCCAGCCAGGTCGGGGTCAAGGGCAGCAAGAATTACGCAGGCGTGGCCAACCCGGTGGTGGACCACCTGCTGGAACAACTGCTGGCGGCCAGGTCGCGCGACGAACAACTGGCGGCCGGCAAGGCGCTGGACCGGGTGCTGCTGTGGCAGCACTACATGATCCCCAACTGGTATATCAATTATCATCGCCTGGCGTACCGCAACCGGTTCGCCTTCGTCACCACGCCGCCCTACACCCTCGGGCTGAATGCGTGGTGGCTGAAGACTTCGGAGAAAGCCCAATGATGCCTTTGCGTACCCTGCTGGGCCTGCTGTTTGCCGGGATGTGTAGCGTTTCCCTCGCGGCCCCGCAACATGCCCTGACCCTGTACAACGAGCCACCGAAGTACCCGGCAAACTTCAAGCACTTCGACTACGTCAATCCAGACGCGCCCAAGGGCGGCACCTTTCGCCAGGCCGGCTTCGGCGGCTTCGACAGCCTCAACCCCTTTATCAGCAAAGGCGTGGCGGCCACCGACATCGACCTGATCTACGACACCCTGGCCCGGCAGAGCCTGGATGAACCTTTCACCGAATACGGCCTGATCGCCGGCAAGATCGAAAAGGCCCCGGACAACAGTTGGGTGCGTTTCTACCTGCGTCCCGAAGCCCGCTTTCATGATGGCCATCCGGTGCGTGCCGACGACGTGGTGTTCAGCTTCCAGACCCTGATGAAAAGCGGCGCCCCGCTCTACCGTGGCTACTATGGCGACGTGCAAGAAGTGATCGCCGAAGACCCGCTGCGGGTACTGTTCAGGTTCAAACACAACAACAATCGCGAACTGCCGCTGATTCTCGGCCAGCTTCCGGTCCTGCCCAAGCATTGGTGGGAAAACCGAGACTTCTCCAAGGGCAACCTGGAAATCCCCCTGGGCAGCGGCCCGTACAAGGTCAGCGAGGTCAAGGCCGGGCGCTCGGTACGCTATGAACGCGTCAAGGACTACTGGGGCAAGGACCTGCCGATCAATCGGGGGGTCTACAACTTCGACGTCATGACCACCGACTACTACCGCGACAACACCGTGGCGCTGGAAGCCCTCAAGGCCGGGCAGTTCGACTACTGGCTGGAGATGACCGCGAAGAGCTGGGCCAACGCCTACAACATCCCGGCGGTCACCGAGGGCCGGCTGATCAAGGAACAGATCCCCAACGGCAACCCGACCGGCATGCAAGGCTTCATCTTCAACTTGCGTCGTCCGGTGTTCCAGGATGTGCGCGTGCGCCAGGCCCTGAGCCTGTTGCTGGACTTCGAGTGGACCAACAAGCAACTGTTCAACGGCGCCTACGCCCGCACCCGCAGCTACTTCGAGAACTCGGAAATGGCCGCCACCGGCCTGCCGGACGCGGCACAACTGGCGATCCTCGAGCCGTTGCGCGGCAAGATCCCCGACCAGGTCTTCAGCGAAGCCTTCCAGAATCCGGTATGTGATGGCAGCGGGATGATCCGCGCCCAACAGCGCCAGGCCTATCAACTGCTGCAGGAGGCCGGCTGGCGGATCGTTGATGACAAGATGGTCGATGCCACCGGTAAACCGGTGACCATCGAGTTTCTGCTGGCCCAGACCGAGTTCGAGCGGGTGCTGCTGCCGTTCAAGCGCAACCTGAGTGACCTGGGGATCGACCTGGTGATTCGCCGGGTCGACGTATCGCAATACATCAATCGGGTCCGCTCGCGGGACTTCGACATGGTGGTGGGCAGCTTCCCGCAATCCAGTTCACCGGGTAACGAACAGCGTGAGTTCTGGAAGTCCGAAAGCGCCGACAAGCCCGGTAGCCGCAACTACATCGGCCTCAGGGACCCGGCCATCGACCAGTTGGTCGAGGAGCTGATCAATGCCGACTCGCGCAACAGCCTGGTGGCCCATGCCCGGGCGCTCGACAGGGTGCTGCAATGGGGCTATTACGTGATCCCCAACTGGCACATCAAGACTTGGCGCGTGGCCTACTGGAATCACATCGGCCATCCGCAGGTCCCGCCCACCTATGACGTGGGCATCAACACCTGGTGGATCAAACCCGACGCCAAACCTGCGATCGAAGTCCTGAGCAAAGAGCAAACGGGCGTGGAGCAATAAGATGCTGGCGTACATATTACGGCGACTGTTGCTGATCATCCCGACCCTGTTCGGCATCCTGCTGATCAACTTCTTGATCATCCAGGCCGCACCTGGCGGCCCGGTGGAGCAGATGATCGCCAAGCTCGAAGGCTTCGAGGGCGCCACCAGCCGCATTGCCGGTGGCGGCGCCGAAGTCTCGGTGGCGGGCTCCAGCTATCGGGGCGCCCAAGGCCTGGACCCGGCGCTGATCAAGGAAATCGAACACATGTACGGTTTCGACAAGTCGGCACCGGAACGCTTGTGGATCATGATCAAGAACTACGCCCGCCTGGATTTCGGCGACAGCTTCTTCCGCGACGCCAAGGTCATCGACCTGATCAAGGAAAAGCTGCCGGTGTCGATCTCCCTCGGACTGTGGAGCACCCTGATCATGTACCTGGTGTCGATACCCCTGGGGATCGCCAAGGCCACCCGGCATGGCAGCCACTTCGACATCTGGACCAGTTCGGCGATCATTGTCGGCTACGCGATCCCGGCATTCCTGTTCGCCATCCTGCTGATCGTGGTGTTTGCCGGTGGCAGTTACCTGGACTGGTTCCCCTTGCGCGGCCTGACCTCGAACGACTTCGACGAGCTGAGCCTGGGCGGCAAGGTCCTCGATTACTTCTGGCACCTGGCGCTGCCTGTGACCGCGCTGGTGATCGGTAACTTCGCCACCATGACCCTGCTGACCAAAAACAGCTTCCTGGATGAAATCAACAAGCAGTATGTGGTCACCGCCAAGGCCAAGGGCCTGACCCGACACCGCGTGCTCTATGGCCATGTGTTCCGCAACGCCATGCTGCTGGTGATCGCGGGCTTTCCTTCGGCCTTTATCGGCATTTTCTTCACCGGTTCCCTCCTGGTGGAAGTGATCTTCTCCCTCGACGGCCTCGGTCTGATGAGTTTCGAGGCGGCGATCAACCGCGACTACCCGGTGGTCTTCGGCACCCTGTTCATCTTCACCCTGCTGGGGCTGGTGGTGAAACTGATCGGCGACCTGACCTACACCCTGGTCGATCCACGTATCGACTTCGAAACACGGGAGCATTGAGATGCGCCTTTCCCCTCTCAATCGCCGACGTTTCGAGCTGTTCAAGGCCAACAAGCGTGGCTGGTGGTCGCTGTGGCTGTTCCTGGTCCTATTCGGCGCCAGCCTGGGCGCCGAACTGATCGCCAACGACAAACCGCTGGCCGTGCATTACGACGGCCAGTGGTACTTCCCGGCCCTCAAGCGCTACCCGGAAACCACCTTCGGTGGCGAATTCCCCCTGGAAGCCAACTACAAGAGCCCGTACATCCGTGAGCTGCTCAAGGCCAAGGACGCCTGGACCCTGTGGGCGCCGATCCCGTTCAGCTACCAGAGCATCAACTACGACCTGAAAGTACCGGCCCCGGGCCCGCCCTCGGCGGACAACCTGCTGGGCACCGACGACCAGGGACGCGATGTGCTGGCGCGGGTGATCTATGGGTTCCGGGTATCGGTACTGTTTGCCCTGACACTGACCCTGCTGAGCTCGATCATCGGCGTGATCGCCGGGGCCTTGCAGGGCTTCTATGGCGGCTGGGTCGACCTGGCCGGCCAGCGTTTCCTGGAAATCTGGTCCGGATTGCCGGTGCTGTACCTGCTGATCATCCTCGCCAGCTTCGTACAACCCAACTTCTGGTGGCTGCTGGGCATCATGTTGCTGTTTTCCTGGATGAGCCTGGTGGACGTGGTGCGTGCCGAGTTCCTGCGCGGGCGTAACCTGGAGTACGTGCGCGCCGCCCGGGCGCTGGGCATGCGCAATGGCGCGATCATGTTCCGGCACATCCTGCCCAATGCCATGGTTTCGACCATGACCTTCATGCCCTTCATCCTCACGGGCGCCATCGGCACCTTGACCGCGCTGGACTTCCTCGGCTTCGGCCTCCCTGCCGGCAGCGCGTCGCTGGGCGAGCTGGTGGCCCAGGGCAAGTCCAACCTGCAGGCGCCCTGGCTCGGCATCAGCGCCTTTGCGGTGCTGGCGCTGATGTTGAGTCTGCTGGTGTTTATCGGCGAGTCAGCTCGCGATGCCTTCGACCCGAGGAAGTGAAATGAATCAGGACAATCTGATCGAAGTGCGCGACCTCTGCGTCGAGTTCACCAGCGGTGAGTCTCGACAACGGGTGGTCGAAGGCGTCAGCTTCGACATCAAGCGCGGGGAAACCCTGGCGCTGGTGGGCGAAAGCGGCTCGGGAAAATCCGTGACGGCGCACTCGATCCTGCGCCTGCTGCCCTACCCCCTGGCGAGCCACCCCAGCGGCACCATCCAGTATGCCGGGCATGATCTGCTGAGCCTGAAAGAGAAAACCATCCGGCACATTCGCGGCAACCGGATTGCGATGATCTTTCAGGAGCCCATGACCTCGCTCAACCCGCTGCACTCGATCGAGAAGCAGATCAACGAGGTATTGGGCATTCACAAAGGCCTGACCGGCAAGGTGGCAACCCGGCGCACCCTCGAGCTACTGGAGCTGGTGGGCATTCCCGAACCGCATAAACGGCTCAAGGCCCTGCCCCACGAGTTGTCCGGCGGCCAGCGGCAACGGGTGATGATCGCCATGGCCCTGGCCAACGAGCCGGAGCTGTTGATCGCCGACGAGCCAACCACCGCGCTGGATGTGACCGTTCAGCTGAAAATCCTCGAACTGCTCAAGGAATTACAGGCCCGCCTGGGCATGGCCCTGCTGCTGATCAGCCACGATTTGAATCTGGTGCAAAGAATTGCGCACCGCGTATGTGTCATGCAGCGCGGTTGCATCGTCGAACAGGCATCGTGTGAACAATTGTTTCGCGCGCCGCAGCATCCGTACACGCGGGAGCTGCTGGCAGCGGAGCCCAGCGGCAACCCGGCGACCAATGAAATTGGCCCGCCGTTGCTGCAGGTCGAGGACCTGAAAGTCTGGTTCCCGATCAAGAAAGGCTTTTTGCGCAGCACCGTCGATTACGTCAAGGCAGTGGACGGTATCCACTTCAGCCTGCCCCAGGGCCAGACCCTGGGCATCGTCGGCGAGAGTGGTTCGGGCAAGTCGACGCTGGGCCTGGCGATTTTGCGCCTGATTGCCAGCAAAGGTGTGATCCGCTTTGAAGGCAAGCAGCTAGACTGCCTGTCGCAGCAACAGGTAAGGCCGCTTCGGCGGGAAATGCAGGTGGTCTTCCAGGACCCCTTCGGCAGCCTGAGCCCACGGATGTGCGTGAGCCAGATCGTCGGTGAAGGCCTGCGGATACACAAGATCGGCACGGAGGCCGAACAGGAACTGGCTATCATTGCAGCCCTTGAGGAGGTAGGCCTGGACCCGGAAACCCGGCACCGCTACCCCCATGAATTTTCCGGCGGGCAACGGCAAAGAATCGCCATTGCCCGGGCTTTAGTGCTAAAACCGGCGTTGATTTTGCTGGACGAGCCGACCTCGGCTCTGGACCGCACCGTGCAACGCCAGGTGGTTGAACTGCTGCGCAGACTGCAAAGCAAGTACAACCTGACGTATCTGTTCATCAGCCATGACCTGGCTGTGGTGAAAGCGCTGAGCCACCAATTGATGGTGGTCAAGCATGGCCAAGTGGTCGAACAAGGTGATGCGCAAGGTATCTTTGCCGCACCGCAACATCCTTATACCCAGCAGTTGCTGGAGGCCGCTTTCCTGGCCCCAGCAATAGCCGAATAACCTGAAAGAGGAGCAACACATGGGTTTTCTCGCCGGTAAGCGCGTACTGATCGTCGGTGTCGCCAGCAAGCTGTCCATCGCATCCGGCATTGCTGCCGCCATGCATCGCGAGGGCGCTGAGCTTGCCTTCACTTATCAGAACGACAAACTGAAAGGTCGTGTCGAAGAATTCGCACAAGGCTGGGGCTCGAGCCCTGAGCTGTGCTTCCCGTGTGACGTGGCCAGCGATGAAGAAATCGCCAAGGTCTTCGAAGCACTGAGCAAGAAGTGGGACGGCCTGGACTGCATCGTGCACTCCGTGGGCTTCGCCCCGGGCGACCAACTGGACGGCGACTTCACCGAAGCCACCACCCGTGAAGGCTTCCGCATCGCTCACGACATCAGCGCCTACAGCTTCGTGGCCCTGGCCAAGGCTGGCCGCGAAATGATGAAAGGCCGCAACGGCAGCCTGCTGACCCTGTCGTACCTGGGTGCCGAACGCACCATGCCGAACTACAACGTGATGGGCATGGCCAAGGCCTCCCTGGAAGCGGGCGTACGTTACCTGGCCGGCTCCCTGGGCCCGGACGGCACCCGCGTCAACTGCGTATCGGCAGGCCCGATCCGCACTCTGGCTGCTTCCGGCATCAAGAACTTCCGCAAGATGCTGGCCGCCAACGAAGCGCAAACTCCGCTGCGTCGTAACGTCACCATCGACGAAGTCGGCAACGCCGGCGCCTTCCTGTGCTCGGACCTGGCTTCCGGCATCAGCGGCGAAATCATGTACGTGGATGGCGGCTTCAACACCACCGCCATGGGCAGCATCGAAGAGTGATCTTCGCGGTGTGACAATGAACCCGCCGATTGAGGCGGGTTTATCAGAAGGTCACCCCCACACCCTGCGAGGGCCACGCTTTCGCAGGGTGTTTTGTTTTCATGAGTACTTCAGCACTGATCGGGGTCGGTCGGCGTCAGACACCCTGCAAACAACTGCTGGATGGGTTGTGTACGCTGGCTGTAACGCTGCAACAGCACGATCTCCCGGTAAAACGTCAGCTCACCCATCTCGACAACCCTGACCTTCATGCTGCGCTCAAGCCAGAGCCCGGCCAGGGGCAGCAACGACACCCCAAGCCACATTCGACCATTTTCACGATGGCCTCCAGTTCGTCCAGCTCCAGAGCCACTTTCACCTCGATCTGCTGCTCACGCAAAAACCGTGTCACCAGCCGGCCACCAAATGAATTACGGTCGTAGCGGACATGGGGATGGTCAGCCAGCAACTGCAACGGATCGTCGCCCTCAAGGTTCGACGGAACGATCAGTACAAAGGGTTCCTTGCGCACGACCTGGACCGACATCTCCTTGGGCAGATCGAAGGGTGGCTTGATCAGCAGTGCCAGGTCGACTTCGCCCGTGTCCACCTGACTCAACAGGTCAAGGGAAACCCCGGGCACCAGCTTCACCTCAAGCAATGGCGCCTGTTGTCGCAAGCGTAGCAACGCCTGAGGTAACAATCCGGTCTGCACCGTCGCCACGGCGCCGATCTTCAGTTCGCCACGAAACTCACTGACGTCGTCGCTGACCGCCATGCGCTGGAACAGCTCAAGCATCTCCCGCGCCATCGGCAATGCCCGCTGTCCGGCCGCATTGAGAATCGCCTGGCGCCCGGTACGGTCAAACAAACGGATCCCCAGCGCCTGTTCCAGATTGCGCATTTGTGCACTGACCGCCGACTGGGTCAGGCCTATGTGCATGCCGGCCGCAGCGAAAGTGCCATAGCGGGTCACCGCGATAAAGGTTTTCAGTTCACGCAGCATGAGGGTTCCGATTGATCGATATTATTTGAGCTGGACGCAAAAATTATCGTCTTTTAATCGAAATTAACACCACTAGAATCAGCTGACTCCCCTACCCCGAGGCTGATCGTCATGAGCATCTCTCCTTTCCATCTGGCTATCCCGGTCTATGACCTAAACGCTGCACGGCGGTTTTACGGCCAGGTTTTCGGCCTTGAAGAAGGCCGCTCAAGCGAGCACTGGGTGGATTTCAATTTCTTCGGCCATCAACTGGTCATCCACCAACACCCTGAAACCGCCACCCAGGAAGCCGCCCACACCAATGCGGTGGACGGCCATGACGTGCCGGTTCCGCATTTTGGTGTGGTGCTGTCGATGACGGAATGGGAGTCCCTGGCCGAACGCCTCACAACGCTGGGCACACGCTTCGTGATCGAACCCGGCATCCGCTTCAAGGGCCTGGTGGGCGAGCAGGCGACGATGTTTCTGTTCGACCCCTGTGGCAACGCGCTGGAGTTCAAGGCGTTCAAGCATATCGACCAGTTGTTCGCCAAATGAGCGTCCGTCCCTCGCCGCTCCTGGCAAACGCCGATGACCGCGATGCGCCGCTCAACCAACTGGATGCCAGCGGTATCAGTGATTCGGTGCGCAGTGGTCAAACGTCCTGCAACCGGGTTGCCGAACATTTCCTGCGGCGGATCGAAGCGCATGAGCCCTGCGTGCAGGCGTTCGCCGCTTTCGACCCACAGGGTGTGCGCGCTCAAGCCAACGGGCTTGCGCTAGAGGGCCATCAAGGGTTGCTGGCCGGCGTACCGGTGGGCATAAAAGACATCTTTGACAGCGCCGACCTGCCGACACAGTTCTATTCGCCTCTGTATGCCGGCCATCAGCCTTCCCGAGATGCCCATGTGGTCACCCTGTTGCATCAAGCCGGCGCGTTGATCATGGGTAAGACCCACACGACGGAATTCGCGTATATGCACACGGGGCCCACGCGCAACCCCCACAACCTTGCGCACACGCCCGGCAGCTCCAGTGCCGGCTCGGCCGCCGGGATGGCCGCGGGTTTCTTTGCACTGGCTCTGGGTACCCAGACAGCCGGATCATTGCTCAAGCCCGCTGCCTATTGCGGCCTCCATGCCTTCAAGCCTTCCCTTGGGCTGGTTTCCCTGGAAGGTGTCAAACCCTTGGCCCAGAGTTTTGACACGGTCGGCTGGTACGGTCGCTCGGTACGCGACCTCGAACGTGTCGCGCGCGTGCTGATTCCCGGTTTTACCGTCGTCACCGGCGAACACCGCCCGTTACGCCTGGGCCTGTGCCGGCCCCCGCACGGGGAGCAGGTCGAGCCGTCCGTTGCCGACACACTGCTGGCCGCTATCGCCCAACTGCGCGCCGCCGGGCACCAGGTGGAAGAGGTGCAACTGCCCGTGTCATTCGCGGGTGTATTCGATGATCACGCCTTGATCAATGATTGCGAAGGTGCGCGCTCACTCGCCAAGGAATTCCACGCCCGGCGCGAGCAACTCAGCGACGCCCTGTTGGCAATGTTCGAGCGTGCACAGGCCACGACCTGGGAGAAAGAGTCAGCAGCTAAAGCCCGCCTGTCCCGGCTCGCCCCACAGTTGGCCCGGCATTGCCAATCCTTCGATGCCATGCTCGACGTCAGTTGCGCCATGGTCGCGCCAGCCGGTCTGGCATCAACCGGCCCCTCGGATTTCATCAAGTTCTGGGGCGCGTTCGGCTGGCCGCAATTGAACCTCCCACTGAAGCGCGCAGAGGGTCTGCTACCGATCGGGTTGCAACTGATCGCTGGATTCAGAAACGACCGCCAACTGCTGTGGGTCGCCCGCCAGGTGGCCGCAACCTTGAACAACACCCCAGCGGCTCCAAACCTCGAAACCCGCCGCACCGAACTGCAGGGGTGAGTCGCCAGGGATATGGCAGTTCTGGCAGCGCGGGTTCTGGAAGACCTTCTGCACCGTGGCAAACGCGGTCAATGCCGCCTGGTCCTCAGCAAACAGGTCCGGGGCGTAACCGCCCATCCCGAACAGCAGCACGGTGCCCAAAAACAGGTGCCGCCGCATCTCACACCCCCGCCAGTTGCAAGGGCAGTTCACGCAGCCGTTGCCCGGTCAGGGCGAACACCGCGTTGGCCACTGCCGGCGCGGTCGGCGGCACACCGGTCTCGCCGATACCGCCCGGTTTGTCGGTGCTGGGCACGATGTGCACCTCCACCACCGACATTTCGTTCAGACGCAGCACCTGATAGTCATGGTAGTTGGACTGCTGAACCTGGCCGTCCTTGAACGTCAGCTTGCTGTGCAGGGTGAACCCCAGGCCAAAGGTGATACAGGACTCCATTTGCGCGGCAATGCTCGCAGGGTTCACCGCAATCCCGCAGTCGACCGCACAGACTACGCGGTGCACACGGATTTTCAGGTTGTCCTGCGACACCTCGGCCACCTGCGCGACGTAACTGCCAAAGGACTCGTGTACCGCCACGCCCAAGGCATGCCCCGCCGGCAACGGCGCCTTCCAGTTGGCCTTCTCCACCGCCAGGTTCAGTACGCCCAGATGCCGTGGATGCGCCTTGAGCAAGGTGCGTCGGTATGCCACCGGATCCTGGCCCGCCGCCGCGGCCAGTTCGTCGATCAGCGACTCCATGACGAAGGCCGTGTGGGTGTGCCCCACCGAACGCAACCACAACACGCTGATCCCGGTCTGCGGTGAGTGCAGGTCCACCCGGTGGTTGGCCAGCCCGGTCAGGTAAGGGCTGTCGGCCACCCCTTCGACCGAGGTCTTGTCGATGCCGTCCTTGACCATGGTCGCCTCCAGCATGGTCCCGGCCATGATCGACTGGCCGACCAGCACATGCTTCCAGGCCTGGGGCAAGCCATCGGCACCCAGGCCGATACGGGCCTGATGCACAAACGCCGAGCGGTAATAGCCACCGCGAATGTCATCCTCCCTCGACCAGACGGTTTTCACCGGCGCGCCCGCGGCCTTGGCCACCTGCACCGCTTCGCTGACAAAGTCCGAGGTCGGATTGGCCCGCCGGCCAAACCCGCCACCGAGGAACTCGGTGTGGATCACCACCTGCTCGGGTTTGAGCCCGGTGATTTTTGCCGCGATCATCTGGTCCAGGGTCTGGAACTGGGTGCCGGTCCAGATCTCGCACTGGTCCGGGGTAATCCTGACAGTGCAGTTGAGCGGCTCCATCGGGGCATGGGCCAGATAAGGCACGCTGTACTCGGCCTCGACGGTTTTCACCGCCTTACCCAGCGCTGAATTGACGTCGCCGGCCTGGCTGGCGGGCGTCCCCGGGGTGGCGGCCAGCTTGCGGAAGCTTTGCAGCAGCGCCAGGCTGTCCAGCCCCTTGTTGGGGCCAAGGTCCCAGTCGATTTTCAAGGCATCGCGACCCAGCTTCGCCGCCCAGTAATGATCGGCTACCACCGCGATCCCGGTCGGCACTTGCACTACTTTATGCACCCCCGGCAGGGCCAGCGCGGCCTGGGCATCGAATGACCTGACGCTGCCGCCAAACACCGGCGAACGGGCGACCATGGCGGTCAGCAAGCCGTCGAACTGCACATCCATGCCGAACTTCGCCTGCCCGGTGATTTTCTCCGGAGTGTCCAGGCGCTGGGTGGGTTTGCCGATAATCCTCCAGTCCCTGGCCTCCTTGAGCTTGATCGACGCCGGATCCGGTGCCGGCAGTTGCCCGGCCTCATTGGCCAGTTCGCCATAGGTGGCACGCTGGTCACCGGCGATGACCACCCCCGACTCCGTCCGGACCTGCGACAGTGCAACATTGAAGCGCTTGGCGGCCGCCTGGATCAGCATCAACCGGGCGGCGGCACCGGCCTGGCGGTAACGGTCGAACTCCATCCAGGTCGAGGTCGAGCCCCCGGTAATCTGCATGCCTCCGAAGGCCGGCAGTCCATAGTCAGCCGCCGATGCCGGCGCGTGTTCAACACGGATGCGGCTCCAATCGGCATCCAGTTCTTCGGCGATCAGCATGGTCAGACCGGTCCAGATCCCCTGGCCCATTTCCGAATGCCCCAGCAGGACCGTCACTCGGCCATCGGGAGCGATGCGAAGAAAGGCGTTGGGGGCGAACACCGCATCCGGTGCCGCTGCAGCCTGGGCAAAGCGATTGGCCCCGGGGATGAAGAACCCCACCACCAGGCCCGCACCCAGCACAGCGCTGCCTTTCAGAAAGGTGCGCCGGACGTATCCATGACAGGACCCATGTTCAAGCCTCCCCAAGGTCGGCAGCGCGTTTGACCGCGGCACGAATGCGTGGATAGGTGCCGCAACGGCAGAGATTGCCCGACAGCGCCTGGTCGATGTCGCTGTCCGTCGGTGCCGGTATTTTTGCCAGCAACGCCACGGTCGACATGATTTGCCCGGATTGACAGTAGCCGCACTGCACCACATCGATCTCGGCCCAGGCGCGCTGCACCGGGTGCGAACCGTCGCTCGACAAGCCTTCGATGGTGAGAATCTTCTGCCCGTTGGCCACCGCCGCAGCCGGCGTGATGCACGAGCGCAACGGCGCGCCATCGACGTTGACCGTGCAGGCGCCGCACTGGGCCATGCCACAGCCGAACTTGGTCCCGGTCAGGTGCGCGACATCACGCAACACCCACAACAACGGCATGTCGCCAGGCACTTCCAGGGGGTGGTCCTTACCATTGATATTGAACGTCAGCACGGCAATCTCCTCGGGGCGGTCAGGACTTTCTGTCCTTTGATCGCGTCGCTGTGGCAACGGATGCCTACGCGCGCGTCGGGTTGTTCATTGAGCTAAGCGCAATTTCCCTGAGGCTCGGGGTTGAGCGACCACCGGTCACCCAACGGCCAGCACAAAAACGGGGTCACCTCTTCAAAGCCCCATGAAGTTGTCACATCGACAGCCAACAACGCTCCACCCACACACCCGCCCGACACGCCACCCAAAAGCAAACCAATATCATTTGCATCGCCGAAGACCTTTTGTTTTAATCGCGACCAATTCCCATTTGCAGCCTTGGCGTTACGGCGCCTCCTGGACATGCGCACTCAATGATGGTCGTCGAAACCTCCCTCGTGCAGAACCTCTACACCAGCCACCATCGCTGGCTGTACGCGCTATTACGCCGACGTTTGAGCGATGCGTTCGATGCGGCCGACCTGGCACACGACACCTTTGTCCGCGTCCTCAAGCGCCCGCAGGACTTCGAGTGCGAAGTGCATGAGCGCTCCCACCTGGCGACTATTGCCCGGGGCCTGTGCATTGATCACTGGCGCCGCCGGCAGCTGGAACAGGCCTGGCTGCAGGCATTGAGCGAACGCCCCCAGGCCCTGCAGCCCTCCCCCGAGCAACGCTTGATCATCGTCGAGACCCTGCACGAAGTGGATGCCATGCTGCAGCGCCTGCCCCAGCGGGTCAGCGATGCGTTCATCCTCGCGCAACTGCATGGCATGCCCTACAAGGCCATTGGCCTTGAGATCGGGGTGTCCGAACGCATGGTCAAGAAGTACCTGGCCCAGGCCCTGATGCATTGCGCCCTGCTGGAGGCCGAGCTCGACGGCCTGCTGATCGAGTAAGCGCCCTTGCCTGGAGCCTTGAAAGCACTCAGCCACGCCAGCCTGCAACAGGCGGCCCACTGGTATGTGCAACTCAACGACCAACAGGTCGACGAACACGAGCGCCTGCGCTGGCAAGCCTGGCTGGCCCAGAGCGGCGAGCACCAGGCGGCCTGGCGCTACGTGGAGCGGGTCGGCGAGCGCTTTGCGCCGCTGCACGGCGACGGCGCATCACCCGCGGCCAGCCAGGCCTTGCGGGGTACCGGGCGTACCAGCGTCACGCGCCGCCAGACCCTCAAGTCCCTGCTGATTCTCACCTCCGGCAGCCTGCTCGGCTGGAGCGCCTGGCACCAGACATCGCTGCCGGACACCCTGGACCGCTGGACCGCCGACCTTTCCACCGGCACCGCAGAGATCCGCGAAAGCCGGCTCAGCGACGGCAGCCAGCTCTGGCTCAATGCGCTCAGCGCGCTGGATGTGCGCTTTGACGCCCGTGAACGCCTGCTGCGATTGCGCGCCGGCGAAGTGCTGATCGACACGGCCAGGGACCCGTTGCGACCGTTTCGGGTGCAGACCGCACAGGGCCTGTTACGGGCATTGGGCACGCGTTTCAGTGTGCGCCAGGACGATGAGCGGACCTTGCTCAACGTGTTCGAAGGGGCCGTTGAGGTGCGCCTGGCCAACGATCAGGTCAACGTGGTGCAGGCTGGGCGGCAAATGGCTTTCAGCCAGACGGCCTTCGAACCCGGGCGCGCCGTCTCTATGGCCCGCGAAGCCTGGCGCCGTGGCGTGCTGTTGGCGGATAACCTGCCGCTGGGCCAGTTGATCGAAGAGCTGAGCCGCTATCGCCAAGGCTATCTGGCCTGCGACCCGGCAGTGGCGCAGTTGCCGGTGATGGGTTCTTTCCCGCTCAAGGACACTGACCAGGCCCTGCGCCTGCTGGAAGCGGCGCTGCCGATCCGCGTCGAAAAGACCCTGGCCTGGTGGGTCAGCGTCGGTGCCAAAGCCTGAACCATCGCCAGAATCGTACTGCTGATCAATCAAGCGACACCGAGCTTTGTAGGAGCGAGCGCGCTCGCGATGAACTCAAGAACTACACGGTTACTCAGAAAATACGCGTAATCGTTAACGCCCATCGCGAGCACTCGAGCGTCGACCGGCTGCTCCTACAAGTGCAGTCTCATCGCCTTAACTGAACTGCATTACACCAGAACCAGATTTTTTTCAGATCGCGGTTCCCTTTTGCGTTTTTCGTTCGGTTAACCCCAAGAAGCACTTCAATTGCCGATCGACTCGATCCAAAGGGACCTCCATGCCGCACCACGTCGCCGCCCGTTTTCGTTTCGCCTTGCGCCCCTTGGCACTGGCCCTTCCCGCCGCCCTGCTGAGCCTGGCCCCTGTGGCCACCCAGGCGGCTGACACCGCCAGCCGCGAGCAGTCCAGCAGCCAGCGCCAGTACCGCATTGCCGCGGGTTCGTTGGTCAGTGCGCTCAATAGCTACGCCGAGCAATCCGGGGTGTTCCTCGCCGGGCACAACGACCTGGCCAGCGGCAAACGCAGCCCGGGGCTCAACGGCAGTTTCACTGAACAGGAAGCCTTGCAGCACCTGCTTCAGGGCAGCGGCCTGCAAGCCCAGCCGCAAGCCGATGGCAGCTACGTGCTGCAAGCGGAGCCCACGGGTGACGGCACGTTGCAACTGGGGGCCACGACCATTTCCGGCCAAGGCCTGGGGACGACCACCGAGGACACCCACTCCTACACCACCGGCTCCACGTCCTCGGCCACCGGCTTGCCGTTGTCACTGCGTGAAACGCCGCAGTCGGTCACCGTGATCACCCGTCAGCAAATGGACGATCGCGGCGCACAGGATGTCGGCGACGTGTTGCGCAATACCCCCGGCATCACGCAACAGGCCTACGACACCGACCGCATGGAGTTCTCGTCCCGCGGCTTTGCCATCACCAACTACCAGTACGATGGCGTCAACCGCGTCTACGACGGCGTTTACGGTGAAGCGGCCACTAACGTCGACGCGGCCACCCTGGACCGTATTGAAGTGGTCAAGGGCGCTACCGGCCTGATGACCGGCTCCGGCGACCCCTCTGCCACGGTCAACCTGATTCGCAAGAAGCCAACCAAGGCGTTCAAGGCTTCGGTCAGCGGTACCGTCGGCTCCTGGGACGCCTACCGCACCGAAGGCGATATCTCCGGACCGTTGAACGACAGCGGCAGCCTGCGCGGGCGCTTCGTCGGCGCCTATCAGGACAAGAACTCCTACCTCGATCATTACAGCCAGAAGAAGGATCTGTTCTACGGCATCCTGGAAGCCGACCTGACCCCGGACACCCTGCTGACCTTCGGTATCGACAAGTCCAGCGTGACCCCACGCGGGACCTCCTGGACCGGCAACCCGACCTACTTCTCCGACGGCGGCCGCACCGATTTTTCGCGCCACTTCAACCCGGGCGCCGACTGGAGTCGTCGCGACTTCGACGACATCACCTACTTCGCCTCCCTGGAGCAGGCGCTGGCCAATGACTGGAAACTCAAAGTCAGCCTCGACGAGAAAACCACCGACCACGACACCCGCCTGGCCTCGGCCAGTGGCGGCAACCCGGACCGGGCCACCGGCGAAGGCATGTTCCTGTACTGGGGCCGCTGGGAAGGCCATCGCGTCCAGGACACCGCCGACGTCAACCTCTCCGGCCCCTTCACCCTGGGCGGTCGCGAGCATGACCTGGTGGCCGGCGTCATGGCGTCCCACTCGCGCCAGACCGGCTCGACCTACGACACCAGCGCCTTCGAAACGGTGCCGGGCAGCATCTATGACTGGAACGGCGACCTGCCGTACCAGGCATTTCCGAAAAACGGCAAATACGAGCGCACCCAGAGCCAGAACGGTGTTTACCTGGCCACCCGCCTGCGACCGACCGACGACCTGTCGTTCATCCTCGGCAGCCGCTTGAGCACCTTCAAGTACAACGAAGACTACGCCTACTACCCGGGCTCAGGCCTGGACGACACCCACGCCAGCTACAAGGAACATGGCGTCGTTACCCCCTACGCCGGCGTGATCTATGACCTGGACGATACCTACTCGGTCTACGCCAGCTACACCTCGATCTACCAGCCGCAGGTCTACAAGGACACCGATGGCAAGACCCTGGCGCCGGTGGAAGGCGACAGCTATGAAACCGGCCTCAAGGCCGCGTACCTGGACGGCAGGCTGAACGCCAGCCTGGCCCTGTTCCGCATCGAGCAGGACAACGTTGCCGAATCGATCGGCACCAACCCGGTCACCGACGAAGGCATCTACAAGGCCGTCGATGGCGCCACCACCCAGGGCGTGGAGCTGGAACTGGCCGGTGAACTGCAGGAAGGCTGGAACCTGATCGCCGGCTACACCTACGCCCGCACCCGCGACCAGGACGATCAACGCGTCTACGGTTACCCGCTGTCCACCACCAAGCCGGAACACGTGATCCGCACATTCACCACCTACCGCCTGCCGGGCGCCCTGGACAAGGTCACCGTCGGTGGCGGGGTCAGTTGGCAGAGCGCGTTCTACGGCAAGGTCTACAGCCCGACCGTGGGCGATAACACCCGGATCAGCCAGGGCGGCTACAGCCTCGTCGACCTGATGACCCGCTATCAGTACAACGAGCACCTGAGCTTCACCGCCAACGCCAACAACGTCTTCGACAAGAAGTACCTGACGGGCCTGGGCAACTTCGACACCACCTTTTATGGCGAGCCGCGCAACCTGATGCTCACCACCAAGTGGGACTTCTAGGCCAACTGCCCCTCCCGCCGCTGCCGAACCGTCGGCAGCGCGCGGTTCTCCCGACGGTCGATCCACGGCATCACCCAACGACTATGCTGATAGTCCAGTGTGATGACCTGTTGAGGAGAACCGCCATGTCGCGTATCCAGAAACTCACCCCCTGCCTGTGGTTCGACGACCAGGCCGAAGACGCCGCGCACTTCTACTGCTCGGTGTTCGAGCACTCCACCGTCACCGCCATCACTCGCTACGGCAAGGCCGGCTTCGAGTTCCACGGTCGGCCCGAAGGCTCGGTGATGACCATCAGTTTCGTGCTCGACGGCCAGACCTTCACCGCTCTCAACGGCGGCCCGGTGTTTCGCTTCAACGAGGCGATCTCGTTCCAGGTCAACTGCCACTCGCAGTTTGAAATCGATCACTTCTGGTACGCTCTGTCGGCCGGGGGCGACGAGCAGGCCCAGCAATGCGGCTGGCTCAAGGACAAGTTCGGCCTGTCCTGGCAAATCGTACCGGTGGCGTTGATGGAGATGATGACCGACCAGGACTCCAGCAAGTCCCAACGCGCCATGCAGGCCATGCTCAACATGAAGAAAATCGACATCGCCACACTCGAGCGGGCCTTCAACGACCAGGGCTGAGACGCCCCGGCCACTCGGGGCTCAGCCTGCGACCACAAACACGATGATGGGGCCGCACACGGCCAGCAGCACGTTGGAGATCGCATAACACACGGTAAAGCCGATCACCGGCGTGCTACTGCCGGACTGTTCGATGATTTTGTTCATGGACGCCGCTTCGGTCTGCGCCCCGGCGAGGGCGCCAAGCAGGATCATGGGGTGCAAGCGCAACACATATCGACCGAAATACAGGGAGACCAGAGGCGGCAACAGGGTCACCACCACCCCTGAAAGCAACAGTGGCAGACCATGCTCGCGCATGGCGGTGATGGCCGCAGGCCCGGCCAGCAACCCGATCACGGCGCCAAAGGCGGTCAGGCCGAACTCGGAAAACGCCCATTGCGCGGCCGGGGGCAACGCACCCGTTTCAGGGTGACGGGAGTTGTACCAGCCAATCACCAGCCCCGTCACCAGCACGCCACCGCCGACTCCGAGCTCCACCGGGATCATGCCGACATGGGTCGACAGCAGCCCCAGCACCGAGCCGATGACCATGCCCAGGGTATGAATGGCGATATCGCTCTTGTAATCCTGCTTGCGGATCCGCCCCAGGCGCGCCGCCAGCGCTTCGACACTGCGGGTACGCCCGGTCAGGGAAATCACGTCGCCACGGCGCAGAACGGTATTGGGCAACAGCGGCAGTTCAAACGTCTGGCGGGTAATGGCGTTGACAAAACACCCCGGGCGGTCGCCGCCGGTGACCAGACGCTTGATCTGCTGCAGGGTCTTGCCCGCAAACTCAGCCGAGGTCAGGACAATGTCCGCCTGACGTGTAGCAAACGAAAGCGATAGTGGGTGATCCAGTTCCGGTCCGATCCACTCGTTCAAAGGTCCCACGGCCTCGCGCAGCGCATAGCCCCCCAGAATGTCATCCGCCCGCAGGACCAGACTGATATCCCGCTCCAGTACGTGACCGTCGCGCACCACCCGCTCCACCGTCAGGCCCGCATGCTGCTGTTCGAGCCAGGCAATGGGGTGACCGTCCGCGGGCCCGTTGGCCGCGACCCGATGGGCACGCACCACCACGCGGGTATAAGGTACGGCGATGGCGTCTTCCTCATTGTCGATGCCCAACTCCCGCTCCAGTTCCCGGGCCGAGCTTTTCAGGTCGATCCCCAGCAGACGTGGGGCAACAGTGCCGACAAACACGATCAGGCCGATGGTGCCGAACAGGTACGTCACCGCATAGGCCACGGCCATATGGCTGTTGAGCAGGTTCCGGGCCGCCGGCTCGAGGGCCAGTTCGTTGATGGCGCTGCTGGCGGTTCCCATGATCGCCGTGTCGGTCAGCGCACCCGCGCCGAGACCGGCGGTGAAGCCGGCGTCGAAATGGAAGACCGCGTTCATCAGCAGGATCGAGCCCAGTGCCGTCGCACACAGCACCACCGACAGCAACACCAGTTTCAGGGTGCCGCGGTTGAGGCTGCCAAAAAACTCCGGCCCGCTCTTGAACCCCACTGCGTAGATGAACAGTGCAAAGAACACCGATTTGAAGGCTTGTGGCACCTCAATGCCGATCTGCCCGATCAGCAACCCCATCAACAGGGCGCCGGCCACCGATCCGAGGTGAAAGCTGCCCAGCTGAATCCGACCGATGAGCACGCCTAGGGAAATCGCCAGGAACACCGCGATTTCCGGTGACGCCTGTAGCGCACCCAGCAAGAACTCAAGCATTCGAAACTCCCTTTCCGGTTTGATTGAGCACGTCGCGCACCAGGTGGCAACAGAGTCCTGTCGCCGGCCAGTGTAGTCGCTAAATCATTCCGTTCCGGGTTCAGTACTTCCAGAACACCGGCGTGAACAGCACCAGTACCGTCAGGATTTCCAGGCGCCCCAGGAGCATGCCAATGGTCAACAGCCACTTCGCGGCATCAGGCAAGGTTGAAAAATTACCTGCCGGCCCGATGATCGCCCCTGCCCCCGGGCCCACGTTACACACGGCCGTGGCGGCCCCCGTCAACGCGGTCGTCCAGTCCAGCCCGATAAGCGCCAGCCCCAGGGCAATCACGGCAATGGTGATGGTGAAAAAAAACGAGAAGGTCAACAGCGACCGGACAATCTCCTCGTCAATGGCGTGACCGTTGTACTGCTTCTGAATCACCGCCCGTGGGTGGATGAGTTGCTTGAGGTTGCTCATCAGCAGCGCGGCGGCCACCTGGAAACGAAAGATCTTCAGGCCTCCCGCCGTGGAGCCGGAACACCCCCCCACGAAGGTCAGGTAGAAGAACAGCAGCACGGAAAAGCTGCCCCACAAGGTGTAGTCGCCGACCGCGACCCCCGTGGTCGTGACCACTGACGTCACGTTGACCGCCACGATGCGAAACGCATCCCACCACCCGAAGTCGCTGTGCAGCCACAGCCAGGTACCGAACGCCAGCCAGGTCAAGACCAGGAAACCGATGAACCCCCGCACCTGCTGATCCTTGAGCACGGCACTTCGATGGCCGCGCAAGCTCGCGACGTACAACGCGAACGGCAGGCTGCCGAGGATCATGATGACCACCGCCACCCAATGAATCGCCGGTTGGGTCCAGTGCCCCAGGGACGCATCCGAGGTCGAGAAGCCGCCGGTCGAGATCAGCGACATGGCATGGTTGACTGCTTCGAACGGGGTCATCCCGGCAAGCCACAGCGCCAGCGTGCCAAGGCCAGTCAGGCCCAGGTAAATCCAGACGATGTACGTGGCACCGACATGGGAGCGTGGCGTCACTTTCTCCGACCAGTCCGACGACTCGGTCTGGAACAGCCGCATGCCGCCCACCCGCAACATGGGAAGAATCGCCACCGCCATACCGATAAAGCCTATACCCCCGAGCCAATGCAGCATCGAGCGCCAGATCAACAATCCGGGAGAGGCGGTGTCCAGGCCGGTCAGGACCGTGGAGCCGGTGGTGGTAATCCCCGACATCGTTTCAAAGAACGCGTCGGTGTAGCTGATGTGACGGATGAACACCATGGGCAGCGCCGCAAAGGTGCAGACCACGACCCAGCTCGCCGTCGTCAGCAGGTACATGTCCCGGGGGCGCAATTGCACGGTTTCCGGGCGCCCCTTTGCCACCAGCAACAGCCCGCAAACGAAGGTGATCAGGCTCGACCAGAGAAAGGCCGGCAGGTCGTCGCTGCGCTCGTGCGCCACCAGGGTCAGCATGGGGATCGCCATGCTGACAGCCAGCGTTATCAGAAACATGCCCAGGATAAAACCGATAAGCCGAATTGCCGTGCCAGACATCAAACAGACCCACCAGATAAAAGGCACGCAGTATCAGAGGTCGAACCGTGCGCCCGCGTAAAGTTTCCGTAATTTTTCCCTTGGCTGCGCAGTGCACTCATCACCTGCGCCGGACCACCGGGAGGCATCGGCACCCGCTTCTCAAACAACGATTAACAGTGTAGAAGAGGCGCATGCGTCTCGTTGCCCGCATGTCACGCACGCCACTGCCGTGATGCGCACAATGGAATCCACCCCCATGTCATACCGCAATGCCGCACAGGCCAAGGGCGTTTTTACCCCCCCTTCACCTCGACCAAAGACCCAGGCAGGGGACACGTCCCCGCGCTTCTGGCGCGATGATGCCCTGCCCTTCATCGAGGCACGCGCCATCGCCGATGGTCGAGAAGTCTGTTACGCCCGGCATTCCCACGAGCATTTCTCCATCGGTGCAATCACGGCCGGACGCAGCACCTACCTGCATGAGCGCTCGGCCTTCGAAGTTGCAGCTGGCACCGTGGTGCTGATGAACCCCGGCGACGTCCATGCCTGCAACCCCATCGACGACCAGCCATGGGCCTACCGCATGCTGTATGTCGATACGCCGTGGCTGACCGACCTCCAGCATCAGCTGGGATTCAGCGCGGAACTGGATTTTCGGCGCTTTGCCATCCCCCATTGCGACGACCGCGCCGTGTTCGACGGGCTCAATCAACTGTATGACACCCTGCTCGACGAACAGGCGCCGATCCTGCAAAAACACAGCGCCACGGTGGCGTTCTTTACCGAGGTACAGACCCTGCTCAACCCGGCCGAGGTCCTGGTTCGCGAACCCAACTTCAAGCTCGAACGGGCCGCCGAGTACATCCGCGAGCACTGCACCCAGGCGCTGAAACTGGAGGATATCTGCGAAGCGGCGCAGCTCTCGACGTCGTACCTGATCCGCGCGTTCAAGCAACAGTACGGGATGACGCCCCATGCGTTCCTGGTCAACCAGCGCATCCAGTTCGCCCGCCACCAGTTGCGCCAGGGCAAGCTGATTGCCGACGTCGCGCTGCAAGCGGGGTTCGCCGACCAGGCGCACTTTCAGCGCGCCTTCAAACAGCACCTGGCCGCGACACCCGGGCAATATCGCGGCTAAACCGCCTGAGGCAGCAGCAGATAGCCGGCGCTGAGCGCCAGCAGCAATGCCATCAAGCGGTTGAACAGACGCATGCCACCGGCATTGTTCAGGTAGTGCCGCAAATAGGTACCGGCATAGGCCCAACAGGCGACCGACAGGTAGCAGATCACCAGGTACACCGCCGCAAACTGCCAGACCAGCCGCGCATCTCCGTCAGCGACAAAGGCCCCCATGCCCGCGACACAGGCCAGCCAGGCCTTGGGGTTGAGCCACTGCATCAGCGCCCCGTAGAACATCGTCGGCGCCTTGCCCCCGTCCTTGGTGCCGAGACGGCCATCATCGGTCGCCAGTTTCCAGGCCATGAACAGTAGAAACGCCACCCCGGCCAACTGCACCACCCGGGTCAACGCCGGCCAGCGTTCCAGCAGCTCATGCAAGCCCAACCCCATCAACACCAGCAACAGCACAAACCCCAGGGTGGCCCCCGCCACGTGCCGCTGACTGGCGCGAAAGCCGTACTGCGCCCCCGAACTCAGGGCAACAATGTTCACCGGCCCCGGGGTGATCGACGCAACCAACGCAAACGCGGCCATGGAAATGATCAGACTCATTGCACACCTTCCTTCAGACAACCGGGGACATCCCGGCGCTCAAGGTAGAAGGAGGCCCAGGCAGCTGTATTGAAGAAAACACCCCTTGGCGGATGTCCGCGTTGCAGATCGAACGATCTGTGTCATACGGATGTCACTGACAGTACAACTGCCGCAACACCGATGACGAGCAAACACTGCATCACAAAGGGTAAGCAGCATGGCAAACACCGAAGAGCCCCGTGACCCGAGCCCGATGTCGCCGGGTATGGTCGTCGCCTATGCGATCGGCCTGCCGCTGGCGCTGTTGGGCCTGATCTTCCTGCCCGCCGGTACCCTCGCCTGGCGGCCCGGGTGGATATTCCTCGGCGTGCTGGTGCTGGGTTTCGGGATCTCGGCCCTGGTGCTCGCCCGGGTCAACCCGGTGATCTACCGTGCGCGCAGCCGGATTCAGGCGGGCACCAAACGCTGGGACAAAGCGCTGCTGGCGCTCCTCCTGCCGACTCTGGTGGCGATCCTGCCGGTGGCCGCCCTCGATGCCGGGCGGTTTCATGGCTCGGCCGTTCCGGCCTGGGCGGTGCTGGCGGGTTATCTCGGCGTGCTGGCGGGGATCGGTGTGACGGGCTGGGCACAGGCGGTGAATCCGTTCTTCGAACCGGGCGTACGGATCCAGTCCGAACGGCATCAGCGCGTGATTGATGGCGGTCCCTACCGCTTCGTGCGGCACCCCGGGTATGTCGGCGCACTGTTTCTGTTCTTCGGCATGGCGCTGGCGCTGGGCTCGTTCTGGGCGCTGGTGCCCGCCGCGCTCGCGGCAGCGCTACTGGTCCTGCGCACGGCCTGGGAAGACCGGTTATTGCAGGCCGAACTGCCCGGCTATGCCGACTATTCCCGTCGGGTGCGGTGGAGATTGCTCCCCGGCGTCTGGTGAATGATTCCTGCCCGCTGATAGGCTGTAGAGAACCCCTGAGTCCGTCGCTCATCCCGATGACCGATGCAGCCCACATGATTTCCAGAAGAACAGCCCATGCCCCCTACCCACCTCGACGATCGTAGCCCCTGGCAGGTCTTTCTTGTCTTCCTACGCCTGGGACTGACCTCGTTCGGTGGCCCCGTCGCCCATCTGGGCTACTTTCGAGCGGAGTTCGTGGTCCGCCGACGCTGGTTGAGTGAGCGCAGCTATGGGGATCTGGTGACGCTCTGCCAGTTTTTGCCCGGCCCCGCCAGCAGCCAGGTCGGCATGGCCCTGGGCCTGTCGCGGGCCGGCTACCGTGGCGCGCTGGCAGCCTGGCTCGGTTTTACCCTGCCCTCGGCACTGCTCCTGATCCTGCTGGCGCTGGGTATTTCCGGTTATGGGGAAGTGCTACCGTCCGGCACCCTGCACGGCCTGAAAGTCGTCGCGGTGGCCATCGTCGCCCAGGCGGTATGGGGCATGGCGCGCACCCTCTGCCCGGATGTACCCCGCATCACGTTGATGGTGGCCGCGACCTGCCTGGTGCTACTGCTGCCATCGGCCTGGGCACAGGTTGGGGTGATGGCTGGCGCGGGCATCGCGGGCCTGTTGCTGTGCAAGCCCCCGCAGGCCGGCGAGCATGAGCCGCTGCCGATCACGGTCAGTCGCCGGGCGGGGGCGCTGTGGCTGACACTCTTTCTGGCCTTGCTGGCGGGCCTGCCACTGTTGGCCGGACTGATGGCCAGTCCGACCCTGAACATGCTGGGTGCCTTCTACCGCAGCGGATCCCTGGTGTTCGGTGGCGGGCACGTCATGCTCCCGCTGCTCCAGGCCGAAGTGGTCCCCACTGGCTGGATCAGTAACGAGACCTTCCTGGCCGGCTACGGTGCGACCCAGGCCATGCCCGGTCCGTTGTTCACCTTTGCCGCCTTTCTCGGGGCCTCGATGCACGGCCCGCAGTCAGGCTGGCTCGGCGGTCTGCTGTGCCTGCTGGCGATCTTCGCACCGTCCTGGCTGCTGGTACTCGGCGTCCTGCCGTTCTGGGAGCGACTGCGGCGCAATCAAGGCGTGCAAGCGGCGATGTTCGGGATCAACGCCGCGGTGGTCGGCCTGCTGCTGGCCGCGCTCTATCGGCCGGTATGGACCAGCGCCATTGTGCAGCCGGCGGACTTCGGCCTGGCACTGGTCGCCTTGGTGGCGTTGATGTACTGGAAGCTCCCACCCTGGCTGGTGGTCGTGGGTTGCGGCATTGCCGGCGGGCTGTTGAGCCTCATGCCCTGAGCCGCGCGGGGTCTGAGACCCGCCAGGGCACGGTCGCGCTCAGTCCAGCACCGGGACCACGCGCGACGGCTTGACCGATTTGAACGAAAAGCTCGAGTAGATCTCCTTGACCGCCGGCAGGGTTTGCAGCACCTCGCGCGCGAACTCGCCGAAGGACTCCAGGTCCTTGGCCACCACTTCCAGCAGAAAGTCGTAGCGCCCGGAGACGTTGTGGCAGGCGACGATTTCCGGAATTTCCAGCAAGCGCTGTTCGAAGGTCCTGGCCATGTCCTGGTTATGGGACTCCATCATCACGCTGACAAACGCGGTGACACCGTAGCCCAGCGCCTTGGGCGAAAGCACCGCCTGATAGCCCGTGATCACCCCGCTCTCCTCGAGGAGTTTCACCCGTCGCCAGCACGGCGAGGTGGTCAGGGCAACCTGATCGGCCAACTCGGCGACCGTCAGTCGGGCATTGCCTTGCAGGGCGATGAGGAGTGCCTTGTCAGTGCGATCCAGGCCAGGGGGCATGTCTTGCCTCTCAATCTTGTTTTTAGGGATATTTATTCTAAACAACCGTTTATTCGTCGGTTATTTTGGAATTTTTCGCGTTGAGTTTGAGCATAGCATTGTAGGAAATCAGGGAGCGTTGACCATGAACAATAAAAACAATGAGCTTGGCTTTTCTACCCGCGCCATCCATCACGGCTACAACCCGCTGGACAACAACGGCGCACTGATCCCGCCGATCTACCTGACGTCCACCTTCGCCTTCCCCACCGTCGAATACGGTGCAGGGTGTTTCGCCGGCGAAGAGCCCGGGCACTTCTACACTCGCATCTCCAACCCGACCCTGGCGCTGCTGGAGTCACGCATGGCCACCCTGGAAAACGGCGAGGCCGCGGTGGCCTTCAGCTCCGGCATGGGGGCGATTGCCGCGACCTTCTGGAGCCTGCTGCGTCCCGGCGACGAGATCATCGTCAATGGCACCCTGTACGGGTGCACCTTCGCCCTGCTGCACCACGGCATCGGCGAGTTTGGCATCAAGGTGCGCCATGTCGACATGGCCAACCTGGCCGAGTTGCGCGATGCCATCGGGCCCGCGACGCGCATGATCTATTTCGAGTCGCCGGCCAACCCGAACATGCAACTGGTCGATATCGCGGCGGTGGCCGGGATCACCCGCAAGCACCCGGATGTCACCCTGGTGGTGGATAACACCTACTGCACCCCGTACCTGCAACGACCGCTGGACCTGGGCGCGGACGTAGTGGTGCATTCGGCCACCAAGTACCTCAGCGGCCATGGCGACATCACCGCCGGTATCGTGGTGAGCAGCCAGGCACTGGCGAACCGAATCCGCCTGCAAGGGCTCAAGGACCTGACCGGTGCCGTGATGTCGCCCCAGGACGCCTTCTTGCTGATGCGCGGGCTCAAGACCCTGTCGTTGCGCATGGAGCGCCATTGCAGCAACGCTCAGGTGATTGCCCGATATTTGCAGGAACACCCTGCCGTCGAGTCGGTGACGTACCCCGGCCTGCCCTCCTTTGCCCAGTACGAGTTGGCGGCCCGGCAAATGAAATTGCCGGGGGGCATGATTGCGTTCGAACTCAA
Source organism: Pseudomonas sp. Irchel s3a18 (assembly GCF_900187535.1). Lineage (NCBI taxonomy): Bacteria > Pseudomonadati > Pseudomonadota > Gammaproteobacteria > Pseudomonadales > Pseudomonadaceae > Pseudomonas > Pseudomonas sp. Irchel s3a18. The sequence goes on from NZ_FYDV01000001.1 coordinate 617,717, forward strand.
GGGCGGGCTGCCCACCGGCAAGCGCTTCATGAACGCCCTGCAACTGTTCAGCCGCGCCGTCAGCCTGGGAGACGCCGAATCCCTCGCCCAGCACCCGGCCAGCATGACCCACTCCACCTACACCCCTGAAGAACGCGCCCGCCACGGTATTGCCGAGGGGCTGGTACGCTTGTCGGTAGGCTTGGAAGACTGCGCCGACTTGCTTGCCGACGTCGCCCAGGCCCTCGATGTGTGCGCGTGAGGGAGGTTGAAAATGGCCATGGCTTACCCCGACAACGATAGCGACTTCAGTGACCAGGACCCGCAGGAAACCCGGGAATGGCTCGACGCCCTGGGCTCCACCCTCGACGCCTGCGGCCCGGAGCGCGCCCGCTACCTGCTCAAGCGCCTGGAGGAATATGCCAGGGAACACGGTATCAGCCGCGAGGCCCAGGCCTTTTCCGCCTACCGCAACACCCTGTCCCTGGAGCAACAGGGCACCTACCCCGGTGATCTGCCACTGGAAGAACGCATCACCGGGTTACTGCGCTGGAACGCCCTGGCCATGGTGGTTCGCGCCAACCAGGCCTACGGCGAACTGGGTGGACATATCGCCAGTTACGCGTCGGCGGCGGAAATCTTCGAGGTGGGATTCCAGCATTTTTTTCGCGGGGATGGCGACGACGGCCAGCGCAATGCCGACCTGGTGTTCTTCCAGCCACACTCGGCGCCCGGGGTGTATGCCAGGGCGTTTCTCGAAGGGCGCCTGAGTGAAGAGCAACTGGCCAACTACCGCCAGGAAATCAACGGTCCCGGCCTGTGCTCCTACCCTCATCCGTGGCTGATGCCGGACTTCTGGCAGTTCCCTACCGGGTCCATGGGCATCGGCCCCATCAGCGCGGTGTACCAGGCGCGGTTCATGCGCTATTTGCAGCACCGAGGCCTGAAGCAGACCGATGGGCGCCACGTCTGGGGCGTGTTCGGCGATGGCGAGATGGACGAGCCGGAATCCATCGCCGGCCTGTCCCTGGCCGCCCGGGAGCAATTGGACAACCTGACCTTCATCGTCAACTGCAACCTGCAACGCCTCGACGGCCCGGTGCGCGGTAACGGCCAGATCATCCAGGAACTGGAAGCGTTGTTCGCCGGCGCCGGCTGGAACGTGATCAAAGTTCTGTGGGGCTCGGAGTGGGATGCGCTGTTCGCCCGCGATACCGAACATGTGCTACTCAAGCGCCTGGCGGCGACCCCCGATGGTGAATTCCAGACCCTCGGCGCCCATGACGGCGCGTATAACCTGGAGCACTTCTTCCAGAAGGACCCGAACGTCCGGCGCCTGGTGGAGCACATGAGCGCTGAGGAAATCAACGCCCTCAAGCGCGGCGGGCACGACTTGCGCAAACTCTACGCCGCCTTTGCCGCCGCCAAGGCCTGCAAGGGCCGACCGACCGTGATTCTGGCCAAGACCAAGAAAGGCTTTGGCATCGGCGCCGCCGGCGAGTCGCGAATGACTGCGCACCAGGCGAAAAAGCTCGATATCACTGCCCTGCTGACCTTCCGTGACCGCTTCCATCTGCCGCTGACGGATGAGGACGTCGCGCAACTGCGTTTCTATCGTCCGCCGGAAAACAGCCCGGAGATGCGCTACCTGCATGCCCGGCGCCAGGCCCTGGGCGGGCCATTGCCGGCGCGCAAGCACCAGGCGCCAACGATCCCGGTGCCGCCGCTGGACGTCACCGGCGGCTTTGCCTTGCAGGCCGAGGGCAAGGAGATGTCGACCACCATGGCCGCCGTGCGCCTGCTCACCGCCTGGCTCAAGGCCCCGCAATTGGGGCCGCGGGTGGTGCCGATCGTCGCCGATGAAGCGCGCACCTTCGGCATGGCCAGCCTGTTTCGGCAGATCGGCATTTACTCGCCCCACGGGCAGTTGTACGAGCCGGAAGACAGCGGCTCGATCCTGTCTTATCGCGAATCGCGCAATGGCCAGTTACTGGAAGAAGGCATCACCGAAGCCGGCGCCCTGTCGTCCTGGGTCGCGGCGGCCACCTCCTATTCGGTGCATGGCGAGCCGATGCTGCCGGTGTACATCTACTACTCGATGTTCGGCTTCCAACGGGTCGGCGACCTGATCTGGGCTGCCGCCGACCAGCGCTCCCGGGGCATTTTGCTGGGGGCGACCGCCGGTCGTACCACCCTGGGCGGCGAAGGCTTGCAGCACCAGGACGGTTCCAGCCTGGTGATGGCCTCGATGGTGCCCAACTGCCGCGCCTGGGACCCGTGCTTTGCCGGGGAGCTGGCGGTGATCCTCGACCACGCTGCGCGCCGCCTGCTGGAGGAACAGTGCGACGAGTTCCACTACGTGGCGGTGATGAATGAGAACTACCCCCAGCCATCGATCGATGCCGACCGGCACGACGATATCCTGCGCGGCCTGTACCGCTATTCGAGCAGCAGCACGGAGGCTTCGCGGATTCGCCTGCGGCTGCTGGGCTCCGGGACCATCCTGCGGGAGGTGATCGAAGCCAGCGCGATCCTGGCCCGGGACTGGAACATCGACAGCGAGGTGTTCAGCGCCACCAGCTTCAGCGAACTGGCACGCCAGGCCCGCGAAGTCGAGCGCGACAACCGCCTGCAGGGCGGCGCCCAACGCAGCAGCCAGCTGGATAAATACCTGGGCGGCACACAGCCGGTGATCGCCGCCACCGACTACATCCGCGCCTGGCCACAACTGATCGCCCAATACCTGGAAGCGCCCTACACCACCCTGGGCACCGACGGTTTCGGGCGCAGCGATAATCGCCACAACCTCAGGGAGTTCTTTGAGGTGGACCGGCACAGCATTGTCATTGCCGGCTTGAAAAGCCTGGTGGACCACGATGGCCTCGACCCCGGCGTACTCGCCGAGGCGATCCGGCGCTACAAACCCGACCCCGCGCGCACCGCGCCCTGGGATCGCTGAATCACCTGCAACACCTTATGAATCGTTACCCACAGGAGTGGAACCCCCATGAGTCGTATCAACAACACAACCACCCGCCTGCTCAGCGCCATGATCCTCGCTGGCCTGTCCTGCCATACGCTGGCGGCCGACAGCATCAGGATCGGCATCGCCGGCCCCAAGACCGGCCCGGTGGCGCAGTACGGTGACATGCAGTTCAGCGGTGCCCGCATGGCCATCGAGCAAATCAACGCCAAGGGTGGCGTCGACGGCAAGCAACTGGTGGCCGTGGAATACGACGATGCCTGTGACCCCAAGCAAGCGGTGGCGGTGGCCAACAAAGTGGTCAACGACGGCATCAAGTTCGTGGTCGGCCACCTGTGCTCCAGCTCGACCCAACCGGCGTCTGACATCTACGAAGACGAAGGTATCGTCATGATTACCCCCGCCGCCACCAGCCCGGAACTGACGGCACGCGGCTACCGGATGATCTTCCGCACCATTGGCCTGGACAACGCCCAGGGCCCGGCGGCGGCGCGCTACATCACGGGCCTGAAACCGGCCAGCGTCGCGGTCCTGCACGACAAGCAGCAATACGGCGAAGGCATCGCCACCTCGGTCCGCGACATCCTGGGCAAGGAAGGCATCAAGGTCGCGATGTTCGAAGGCCTCAATGTCGGCGAGCGTGACTACTCCTCGATCCTGACCCGGCTCAAGCAGGCCAATGTCGACTTCGTGTACTTCGGCGGCTACCACCCGGAAATGGGCCTGCTGCTGCGCCAGGCCAGGGAGAAAGGCCTCACCGCCCGCTTCATGGGGCCTGAAGGCGTGGGTAACGACTCCATCTCGCAAATCGCCAAGGATGCCTCGGAAGGCATGCTGGTGACCCTGCCTAAATCCTTCGATCAGGACCCGGCCAACCAGACCCTGGTGCAAGCCTTCGAAGCGAAGCAGGAAAACCCTACCGGGCCGTTTGTCCTGCCCACCTATTCGGCGGTCGAAGTGATTGCCGGCGCCATCGCGGCTGCCAAGAGCGAAGACCCGGAGAAAGTGGCCGAGGCGATCCATGGCGGCACCTTCAAGACCCCCACCGGGGACCTGAGCTTCGATGAGAAAGGCGACCTCAAGGACTTCAAGTTCGTGGTCTACGAATGGCACTACGGCAAGCCAAAGACCGTGGCCGAAGACAGCGCAGGGCTCTGACCGATCCGCTGTGCAAGCCGGCCCGCCTGGCTTGCACAGTCGTTGCACAACCTCCCGCCGCACCCGCCCTCCCATCGTCACCCTCAAGACTCCTGAGCAACAGGCGCAAGCCGTCCGTTGACGCCGGGAGAGATCTTGCCCATGCCGACCTTGCGTAATGCCTGTCGCTACGCCGGGCGTCGGGCGGGATCGAGCCAGGCTGGTATCGTTTGTCCATCGCCCCCTGATTGCCGACTGACGCCAGGCGTGATTGAAGGGTGCTATCTGCCTTCGAGCCAGGCTTCAAACTCAGTCTGCACACGGGCGTCCTGGCTGGGTGCGTAATAGACCAGCCGTAAATGCCGGTCGACGTCGATGGTCAACGTCGTATGCTCGAACGAGACTGTTCCAAATGACGGAATGCTGAGCTGCCGAATCCCCTGGCATGGGCCATGGATATCCTGTCGGCGCCACCATTCCTTGAACTGTGCGCTGACTTTTTCCAGGCCACGCACCAGATCCGCGACATCGCTCTGCTTGGAAGCGTGAACGAAGTCCCTGCGAAAACCCGAGAGCATTTGCATCGCCTGATCCTCCCAGGGGCACAGTAACGAGCGCATGTCCTCATCGGTAAACAGCATCCAGAGCAGGTTGCGCTGCTCGGGTGATGTGTCCGAAAAGTTGAATACTTTATCGCCCGCCCGATTCCAGGCGAGAACGTCCCAACGCAGATTCAGGACATACGCGGGGCGTAGCGGCATGTCTGCCAGCAGCTGGTGAATGATCTTCGGAACAACGCACCAGGTCTGTGCCTGTTCTACCGGGGCACGCTGATAGGTGAGCAAGTAGAGATGCCTGCGCTCCACGGCGTCGAGTTTCAGGACCCGACACAGATTGTCGAGAAAGGCCGGAGATACCCCGATATCGCGGCCTTGCTCGAGCCAGGTATACCAGGTCAATCCAACGCCAGCCAATGCCGCGACTTCCTCGCGACGCAACCCTGGCGTCCTGCGCCGCCCGGTAGTTGGCAATCCGGCTTGCTCGGGTGAAACGCGTTCCCGGCGGCTTCGCAGAAACGCAGCCAGCTCGCCACGCGTGCGTTCAAGAGTCCTTCCCATTACCCAGTTGCTCCGCAGTAACAGCATAAGTTGTAGATATTGTAACAATACTTAGCTTGCTAAAGAATCCAGCGCTCCGGGGCTAACCACACGTCCCACCCGATTTCGCCAAGGATGAATCTGATGTTCAAGACAATACCCCCTTCGGTCTACCTGATCGCTGTCGGCGCCTTCGCGCTGGGCATGGCCTCCTACGTAACGGCTGGCCTCATTCCGATGATTGAACAGGCATTTGGCGTGCAAGTCGCCGTGGCAGCCCAATTGGTGACCGTGTTCTCATTGGCCTATGGCATCGGTTCGCCTGTCGTCGTGGCCCTCCTCCCTCCACATCGACAGCGGTTCGGGTTGTTGTGCGCCCTGGCAATCTTCGTCCTGGCCAATGCGGCCAGCGCTGTTGTAGATGACTTCGCTGTGCTGCTGGTGTGTCGGGCGGTGGCCGGGCTGGGGGCCGGGGTTTACCTGGCGACGGGTATCACGGCGTGTGCTGCGCTCTCTGCGCCGCAGCAGCGCGGCAGGGCGATCGCCGTCATCATGGGAGGGATGGCCTGCGGAACCGTTCTGGGGGTCCCCCTCAGCCTGCTGCTTGCCAGTCAATCCGGGTGGCAGGCCGCGCTATGGCTGGTGGCGCTGCTGGGGGCCGCCGCATGGTTGGGGTTACTGGTCAAGCTCCCGGTGATCCCTGCCGGGCCGGGGATGACGCTCCATCGCAAACTCTCCTTGCTCGCTGACAGGAAGGTGATGACCATCCTTTTGGTTTCTCTGCTGGCCGCCGTATCCAGCCTGGGCATGTACACTTTCATCGCCCCATTCATGCATGATCCCGCGCATGGTGGCGTCGATAGCGTGACACCCTATCTCTGGATCTGGGGCCTTGGCGGGGTAGTGGGTAGCTTCCTGGTTGCCCCGTTGGTAGAGCGTATTCAAGGGCCATTGCTGACCCTCATCATTATGCTGGTATTGACTGCATCGCTATTGGTGTTGCCAGCGGCAGCCGCCCTGTCGCCCTGGCTGGCCATGATTCCTGTCGCTGTCTGGGGATGTGTGGGTTGGGCCCTGCAGATTCCCCAAAACAACGAACTGCTCGCGGCACGCGATCGACACGGCGATGGCAATCTGGCTGTGGCCTTGAATGAATCGGCACTGTATATGGGCAGTGCATTGGGCGCGGGCGCTGGAGGCTTACTGTTGTTGCTGGAGATGCCAAGCTGGACACTGGCGATCAGTGCCGCAGCCGTGGCATTGCTGGGCGCTGTATTGCAGATTCTGAATGTGCGCGCCAGTCGATCCCATTCGCTGGAACGTGCGTTTGGGCCTTCAGCCCGTTAACCGGTTGCGCGACGCATCAAACTGGACATCATCGACTTCAAGGAGAAATCTGCAATGCAGAGCACCGCCCGTACCATCGAGCACTACATTCTGGCCAAGGATGGCAACCGTCCCGATCTTCTGCGTCAATGCTTTGCTGCCCATGCAACCCTTGAAATGGTTGTGCGCACAGGTGCCATCTCATTCCCCCCGACGGTCGACGGCCGGGCCGGCATCGCCGACATATTGGCACGCCGCTTCGGCCAGACCTACGAAAACGTCTACACCTTCTGTCTTGGTGCCCCACCAACGACAGGCGCGACCACACATAGATGCAAATGGCTGGTCGGCATGTCAGTCAAGGCCACTGGCGAACTGCGCGTAGGCTGCGGGGACTATCTTTGGCGGTTCCTGCCGGAATCAGGGCTCGCAGAACACCTGAGCATTACGATCGAGCACATGCAGGCTTGTCCTGCACAGGACCTGGAACCGGTGATGGATTGGCTACAGCGCCTCAATTATCCATGGTGCCTGCCAGGCGACATGATGGCTGCGGCGCCGCCGCTTGGTGCCCTTGATCAGGTGATTGAATACCTTGAAGGCTGAGCGGCAATGACCGGCTGCCCAAGGTCCGCCTGAGTGTCCGGCTCCCACGGAGCCGGTATTTCAGTCAGCGGCGGGCGCTGTTGCAGCGTCCGCTCCCCATTGGGCATCGGGGTTTCAGTCCCTGCGTTTCTCGATGCATTCACGGCGCAGGGTCAGGTTGTTGATGTCCATGCAACTGACCGCGTAATCATCGTCATCGCCTTTGTTCTTGCCCTTGTTCTTGGACTTGTCGCAATTGCCGTTGGCATTGCAATTGCCTTTGCCTTTGTTGTCGTTGTCATAATCGCTGTTGTTCTTGAGACAGTTCCTGAGCTCACTCGCACTGTCCGCATCATCACAATCGGAACCTGCAAATGACATCGATGGCAACGTCAGGGACAACATGAACGTGCAGGCAAGTGCCGCTACGATTCGCATATCTGGACTCCTGGGTAGAATGCTTTAACCGGCAAAGGTTACGTTGGTCAGCGCCGTCTGACTATAGCAAACACCCGAAAACTAGCCGCACACCCCTGCCCTGCTGGCGGCAACGCCAACCCCATGCCCTGACGCGCCACGGCCCTGGGGAGCAAGGCTCGCCAAGGCCGTGTGCCTGATAGGGGCGGTCCGCGAACGGTTACACCGCTGGAATCAAACCCTCACATTACGCGCCGGTGCCGACGTACGCTGGCGTGTCTCCCAGGCATCGGCCAGCCCCACCGGTGCATCGGAGGCCGGTAACGTCTGGCGTCCGCGAATCAGGTCGCTGGCGCGCTCGGCGAGCATGATGGTGGGCGCATTGAGGTTGCCGTTGGGCTCCGTCGGGAACACCGACGAGTCGACCACCCGCAGCCCCGCGATGCCCCGTACCCGCAGGTCGGAATCGACCACCGCCATGTCGTCCTCGCCCATGCGGCACGAGCCACACGGATGGTAGGTGCTCTCCAGGTTGTCGCGTACGAACGCATCGATCTCGGCATCGGTGTTGACCAGCGGGCCGGGGGCAATCTCGCCGTCGCGGAAACTGTCCATCGCCGGCTGGCCGATGATCTCCCGGGTCAGACGGATGCAACGGCGGAAACCTTCGCGGTCCTCTTCGCGTTGCAGGTAATTGAACTGGATCAGCGGATGCTCGTACGGGTCGGCGGAGCGGACGCGCACGTAGCCGCGGCTCTTGGGTTTGTTCGGCCCGGTGAGCACCATGAAGCCGTGGCCCTTGATCGGTTTGTTGCCGTCGTAGCGCATGGCCGCGGGCAGGAAGTGGAACTGGATGTCCGGCCAGCGCAGCCCTTCCTCGGACCGGATGAAGCCACCCGCCTCGAAATGGTTGGTGGCGCCCAGGCCATCCTTGAACAACAGCCAGCGCAGGCCGATCAACAGTTTGCTCAGCGGGTCCATCTTGCTGTTGAGGGTGACCGGTTGCTTGCAGCCGAACTGGATGTAAACCTCGGCGTGATCCTGCAGGTTTTCCCCGACGCCCGGCAGGTCATGCAGCAACTCGACCCCGGCGGTACGCAGTACTTCGGCCGGGCCGATACCGGAACGTTGCAGCAGGTGCGGCGAACCGATCGGCCCGGCCGACACGAGGATTTCCCGCTTGCAGCGCACCTCATGGGTCTGGCCCTGGTGGTCGTAGAGAATGCCCACCGCGCGCTTGCCCTCGAAGACGATCCGTCGGGTCATCGCCTTGGTGATCACCGTCAGGTTCGCACGCCCCATGGCCGGGCGCAGGTAGGCGTTGGCCGTGGAGCAGCGCACGCCGTTCTTCACGGTCATGTGCATGGCGCCGAAGCCTTCCTGCATGAAGCCGTTGCAGTCGTCGGTCTTGATGTAGCCGGCCTGGGCACCGGCTTCGACCCAGGCACCATACAACGGGTTCTTCATGTTGTTGCCGTTGGTGGTGTGCAAGGGCCCGCTTTGCCCGCGATAGCTGTCGCCACCGGCTTCATAGCTCTCTGCCCGCTTGAAGTACGGCAGGCAATTGCGGTAGCCCCAGCCCTGGGCGCCGAGCGACTCCCATTCATCGAAGTCGTAGGCGTGGCCCCGGATGTACACCAGGCCATTGATCGAGGACGAGCCCCCCAGCACCTTGCCTCGCGGGCAGTGGATGCGACGCCCGTTGAGGTAAGGCTCCGGCTCGGTTTCGTAGCGCCAGTTGTACTTCTTGGTGTTCATCGGGATCGAGAAGGCACTGGGCATCTGGATCACCACACTCTTGTCGCTGCCGCCGAATTCCAGGACCAGCACCGAGGTGGCCGCATCTTCGCTCAAGCGGTTGGCCAGCACACAACCTGCCGAACCGGCGCCGATGATGATGTAGTCGTATTGTTGGATGGCCATGGTTATCTCCCGACCTTCGATTCAGTGAATGCGGACGACGTGCGCTGGGTCAGCGAGTCACCGGTGGTGTATTGCGGCGAGGTGATTTCGATGTGCTGGATCACCGCTTCTTCGCGCGTCAGGTCGATGGAGCGGCTGAACCAGTAGTACACCAGCCCCGACACGATCAGCCCGACGAGCCAGGCGATGTCGATACTGCCCAGGGCCTTGGCGAGCGGCCCGACATACACCTCGCGCTGCTCGACGCCGTCGTAGATGTAGAAGAACGGGATCATGGAGATGAAACCGATCGCGTACGCCGCGATGCCACGCAGGCCCCAGTTGCCGTAGATGTTGCCGTGGGGCATGAAGAAGTGCGGGATGGCGTAGCGGCCCTTGCGCACGAAGAAGTAGTCAGTGAGGTTGACCGAGGTCCACGGCACCAGGAAGTACAGCATCACCACCAGGTAGATACCCAGCACCGACAAGCCCTTGCCGGTACTCTGGATGCTCAGGGCCACGCCCAGTTGCAGCAGGATCACGAACGCGATGGCCAGGATCCGCGCCCTGCGGGTCGGCTCGATGTGCTTGATGGAGTCGACACAGGTCAGCGTGGTCAGCTTCGCGCTGTAGATGTTCATGGCAATCACTGGCAGGAACGCCAGGATGGTAATCACCACCACCGCGGTGCCCATCAGCGGCGATACGGTGTTGCCCACTTGGCCCAGGGCCACCAGCACGTCGGTGGAGTGCAGGTGATCGGCCAGCCAGCCACCGACCGAGATCATCCAGGCACCGGACAGCGAGGCCCCGAGAAACACCACGGCAATCAGTTTGCCGCTGGAGGTGTTCTTCGGCAGGTAGCGCGAATAGTCGGACACGTAAGGGGCATAGGCGATGTTGTAGCTGGCCGCCGCCGCGAACTGGGCGATAAAACCGGTCCAGTTGAAGCCCAGGGGGGCGGGTTCTACTTCGCCGGCCGCGAGTACCGGCAACGGCGCATCGGGCACCCACCCCATCATCACGGCCAGGGTCACCAGGCCGTACAGCGGGATCGACAGGCACAACGCCCATTTGAAGCTGCGGTGCATCCAGTCATGGCCAAGGATCGCCAGGACCGCCGCCGGGATAGTCACCGCCACGGCGACCGCTGCGGGGTTGAAACCGAAGAGCGTGTGCAGGCCCTGCATCATCAACACCAGGTTGACGATGTTGAAACCGGCGAACACGAACAGCGTCGCCAACAGCACCAGAATCACTCCGCGATAGCCGAACTGCGCGCGGGACTGGATCATCTGCGGCAGACCGAGGTGCGGGCCCTGGGAGCCGTGAAAGGCCATGAACAGCGTGCCGAACATGATGCCCAGCGTGCCGGCCAGGGTGGTCCACAAGGCGGTCAGGCCAACGCTGGGGCCGACGAAGCCGATTGTCATGGTGAAGAAGGTGAAGTTGCCGAGGAACCAGAACGGGCCCTGGCTCGACAGCTTGTCGCTGCGTTCGTTTTCGGGGATGAAGTCAATCGAATGCCCCTCGACGACTGACTTGTCGTCGAGGGTGGACACGCTCGTGGCTGACTTGGCGTTAGTGTTCATGATGGACTCTTATTGTTGGAAGATCATGACGAGAAAACCGCATTCTTTTGCAGGCCCTGTAGGAGCGAGCTTGCTCGCGAAGAACTCAAATGCGCCGCGTTTAACCAGCAAGCACGCGTTTTCGTTAACGACCTTCGCGAGCAAGCTCGCTCCTACAAGGGATTGAGTCAGCCTTGACTCAGGGAAGCGTGATCCAGACTGCCTTGGTTTCGAGCAGATAATCGAGCTGCTCTGCGCCCAGGTCTTTGCCGAACCCGGACTGCTTGTAGCCGCCGAACGGCATCGACGGATCGAGGGTGCCGTGGGCGTTGACGTAGACCGAGCCTGCCTTGAGGCGCGGGATCAGGCTGTGCACCTTGCCCAGGTCATTGGAATACAGGGCTGCCGCCAAGCCGTAAGGCGAGTCGTTGGCCAGGGCCAGGGCCTCTTCCTCATCGTCGAACGGTGCCGTGACCAGCACCGGGCCAAAGATTTCCTCCTGGACGATGCGCATGTCATTGCGGCAGTGGGCGAAGATGGTCGGTTCGACGAAGAAGCCAGGGCCATCGACCGGCTGGCCGCCATAGACCAGTTCGGCACCTTCCTGCTTGCCGGTTTCGATGTACTCGCTCACGCGCTGCTTTTGCAGGGCCGAGACCAGCGGACCGATGAAGCAGTCCGGATCCATGCCGGGGGCCATTTTCAAGGTGCGCGTATAGGCGATCAGTTCGCGCAGGAATTCGTCATAGACGCTGCTATGAATATAGGCCCGCGTGCCGGCATCGCATACCTGTCCGGAGTTGAAAAACACGCCGTTGGCGACCGCTTGAGCCGCGGCGGGAATGTCCGCATCGGCAAACACGATCACCGGTGATTTCCCACCCAGTTCCAGGGTCAGGCGCTTCATCTCGTCCAGCGCGGCGCGGCCGACGGTACGGCCGACCGGGGTCGAGCCGGTGAAGGTCAGCTTGTCGATGCCCGGGTGCGTGGCCATGGCCGCGCCGACCACGCTGCCGCGACCGGTGACAATGTTGATCACCCCGTCCGGAATGCCCGCTTCCTGCACCAGCTCGGCGAACCGCAAGGCCGACAGCGACGTCAGTTCGGCCGGCTTGACCACCACGGTGCAGCCGGTTGCCAGGGCGGCACCGAGCTTCCAGGCCATGGTCTGCAATGGGAAGTTCCAGGGCACGATGGCACCGACCACCCCCACCGCTTCCTTGCGCGTGTAGGCCAGGTAGTTGCCCGGCAGCGAAGGTTCGACGGTGCGCCCGTGCAGCTTGGTGGCCCAGCCGGCGAAGTAACGCAGGGTATCGACCGTGCCCTGGATATCGACGTCCCGGGCAAAGGCCGCTGACTTGCCCATGTCGATCGATTCGATTTCGGCAAGCTCAGCGGCGTTGGCTTCGATCAGGTCGGCCAGGCGCTGGATCATCCGCTCGCGTTCGGCGGGTTTGGCCTGGCGCCAGGCGCCACCGTCGAACTGGGCACGGGCAGCTTGCACGGCGCGATCCAGGTCCTCGGTGGTGCCCATGGGAATGCGTGTGATCAAGCCCTCGGTGGATGGCTCGATGACGTCGGAAGTCTGTCCGTCGCTGGCCTCGACCCATTGGCCTGCGATGAACATCTTCTGGACCTTGCCGAGGAAGGTCTGGGTGGCTTCGCTGACGCCGAATTTCTGCAGGTAGTGCTTGACGATCGTGTCCATTTTTATTCTCTCTGCCCGGCAGTCAGGTGCTGTCGGGTGATTGTGGTTCGATGATCGATCCGGTCCTTGATCAGGCCGGGGTGGCTTCACTCTCGGCCGCACGCACTTTGGCCCGCTCGTGGAAGATGAAACCGATGCTATTGAGCAGCAGTTGGGCAGCGAGGATCGAGGTCATGCCGCTTGGGTCGTAGACTGGGGCGACCTCCACCAGGTCCATGCCGACGATGTTGCCCTGGCTGCGCTTGGCCAGGGCCTGGATGATTTCCAGCACTTCGTAGTACAGGAAGCCGCCGTGGCTCGGGGTGCCGGTGCCGGGGGCGATGGATGGGTCGAAGCCGTCGATGTCGATGGTGATGTAGTAGTTGATGTTCTGCGGGATCAGCGCCAGCACGCCTTCGACGCCGAGGCGGCGCACATCGCGCACCGAGAGGATCTTCGAGCCGGCCTCGTGGGCCGCTTCGTAGTCATCGCGGTTGGAGGACGACACGTTGCGAATGCCCATCTGGGTCATGCCGACGATGTGGTTCATTTCCGAGGCGCGGCGCAGCGGGTTGCCATGGCCGTAGCGCACGCCGTGACGCTCGTCGACGAAGTCCAGGTGCGCATCGAAGTGGATGATGTGGATCGGCCCGCGACCTTCGAACGCCTTGATCACCGGGGCGTGTACCGAGTGATCGCCTCCGAGCACCACCGGCATCACGCCGGCATCGAGAATCTTGCGCACCGCGTATTCGGTGTTGGCGTTACTGGTGGCCATGTCGGTGTGCACGATATCGGCATCGCCAACGTCCACCATGCGCACGTCGGCGGCGGTGAGGTACATCACGTCATCTTCGTGGTCATAGGCGCCGGCGTGACCGAAGGAGAACAGCGTCGATGCCTCGCGAATCCCCCGTGGTCCGAAGCGTGCGCCGGAGCGCCACTGGGTGCCCATGTCGTTGGGCACACCAAGGACCGCCACATCGGCATCCAGCGCATCCCAATCGGTGCACACCGGGGATTTGCCAAAGGTGCAGTGCCCCACGAATGGCAGGTTCAGACGACCGGATTCATAACCATTGTTCGACATTTCTAGCCTCTCCACTTCTTGTTATCGGCCAGGCGGACTGCAAGGCGACCGCCGTTGGAGTGACTATGGGCGCAGGTTTTCGTGGAAAAAATGCTAAACATCAGATACTCATATCGGCATTGCCGATGCATCCACATGCGGGAGGTCCAAGGTGATCCAGCTGCACGATGTCGATCTGAAATTGCTCAGGGTGTTTGCCACGATTGTCAGGTGCGGGGGCTTTTCCGCCGCGCAGGCGGCGTTGAATGCTGGCCAGTCGACCATCAGCGAACAGATGACGCATCTGGAAACCCGGCTCGGGGTCAAGCTCTGCCAGCGCGGGCGCAGTGGCTTTCGCCTGACCGAGCAAGGCGTGGCCATCCATGAAGCGACCCAGCGCCTGCTCTCGGCGGTGGAAAACTTCTGCATGGACGCCGACGTGCTCAAGCAGCACATCAGCGGCAAGCTCAACCTGGGAATCATCGACACCACCATTACCGACCCGGACTCACCGATTCCGCGGACCACCCAGCGTTTCGTCTCCCGGGGTCATGACGTGCACCTGAACGTGTACGTCGGCACTCCCGCCGAACTGGAAGAGCGTGTGCTCGACGGCCGCCTGCACCTGGCCATCGGGCACTTCCCGATCCATGTGCCCGGCCTGTTGCAGGCGCCGCTGTACCAGGAAGCCCTGGGCCTGTATTGCGGACGCCGTCACCCACTCTATGGCAGCCAGGCCGAACGCGACGAACTGCTGGCCGAAATCGGCAGCAGCCGGATTGTCGCCCGGGGCTACATGCAGCAGTACGACCTGGAACACCTGGGCGTCAGCAAGGCCGCCGCCACCGTGGACAACATCGAGGCCCTGGCGATCCTGATCATTTCCGGCGCCTACCTGGGGTTTCTGCCCGTGCACTTCGCCTCCCAGTGGGTCAAGACCGGTGAGATGCAGCAACTGGCACCGGCAAGCCTGCAGTTGATGTCACCCTTCGACGTCATCACCCGGCGCGGTATTGCCCCGCCGCCGATCCTCGAGGCCTTCCTCGAGGACCTGGCCGCCTGTTCACGCAAGGCCGCCACCCCCCGGGGCAAATAATGCGCCCGGCACGCTCGCCACCCTCGAGCGTGGCCCGGCATACTGATTCACATAGATTCCCTTGCCCACCCTTGCAGGCCACCCATGCGCATCCACGTCACCTTCATCGACCGCGTCGGCATCACCCAGGAAGTGCTGGCCCTGCTCGGTCGCCGCAGTTTCAACCTGGACGCCGTCGAGATGGTGCCGCCCAACGTCTACATCGACGCCCCGACCCTCGACGCCGATGTCCTGGAGGAGTTGCGCGAAGCCTTTCTGGGCGTACAGGGCGTGCAGGCGGTGACGGTGGTCGACATGCTCCCGGGGCAACGGCGACGCCTGCAGCTCGATGCCTTGCTGGCGGCCAGCGCCGACCCGGTCATGGCGGTGGATGGCCGCGGCCATGTGCTGTTGGCCAACCCGGCCCTGATCGCACTATGCGGGCGGGAACCGGCCGGCGAGCCACTGACCGCGCTGTTCGATGACCCGTCCTTGCAAGCCACCCTGATCGAACGCGGCTTCCGCCTGCCCATGGGTGAAGTGAGCCTGGGCGGCCAGACGCTGCTGCTCGATGCCATGCCGATCAGCGACGCCGGCGAGTCAGGCAGCCCGTCGCTGGCCGGCGGCTTGCTGACCCTGTACCTGCCCGCGCGCATCTCCAAATGCGTGGCCGCCCTGCACCACGACCACGCTGCCGGGTTCGATGCACTGCTGGGCGACTCGCCTCCGGTGCGCGCCCTCAAGGCTCGGGCCCAGCGCGTGGCAACCCTGGATGCGCCGCTGCTGATCCAGGGTGAAACCGGTACCGGCAAGGAGCTGGTGGCTCGCGCCTGTCATGCCATCAGCCCACGGCGCGATGCGCCCTTCCTCGCGCTCAACTGTGCGGCCATGCCCGAGAGCCTGGCCGAAAGCGAGCTGTTCGGCTACGCCCCGGGCGCCTTCACCGGTGCCCAGCGCGGCGGCAAGCTCGGCCTGCTGGAACTGGCGGACCAGGGCACGGTGTTCCTCGACGAAGTCGGTGAAATGTCACCCTACCTGCAGGCCAAGTTGCTGCGTTTTCTCAGCGATGGCTGTTTCCGGCGCATCGGCGGTGATCGTGAGGTCAGGGTCAACGTGCGCGTCCTCAGCGCAACCCACCGCGACCTGGAAAAAATGGTCAGTGAAGGCAGCTTTCGCGAAGACCTGTTCTACCGCCTGAATGTGCTCAACCTGCAAGTGCCGCCGCTGCGCGAGCGTGGGCATGACATCCTGTTGATGGCCCAGCACTTCATGCAGCAAGCCTGCGCGCAGATCCAGCGCCCCCCTTGTCGACTGGCCCCTGCCACCTTCCCGGCGCTGCTGGGCAACCGCTGGCCGGGCAACGTACGGCAACTGCAGAACGTGATCTTCCGTGCCGCCGCCATTTGCGAGAACCCCCTGGTGGACATCGACGACCTGGACATCGCCAGGACCGCCGTCGCGCGCCAGAACGCCGACGAAGTCGGGAGCCTGGGCGATGCCGTCGAAGGCTTTGAACGCAATCTGCTGCAACAGCTCTACCGCAGCTACCCCTCCAGCCGGCTATTGGCTACCCGCCTGCAAACCTCCCACAGCGCGATCGCCACTCGCTTGCGCAAATACGGCATTCCAGAAAAACACTGACTATCGTCTGCAAATCGATACAGCGTAGCGAATTCGACACGCAGGCGACGACCTGTCTCGGCCCCGTGAAAACGGACTGGGCTTGGAGAGCTGTATTGATTTCGCTACAAAGCAGGTCGATACGCTTCCGAACAGAAGACATATCTCATTGTTTTATAACGAATAAACAGAATTGGCATCACCCTTGCTCTTAATCCTCAAACCAGGCGGGTCTTCCAGGCCAAGTCAGTTAAGCGAACGCCGACCTCTGTAGGAACGAGCGTGCTCGCGATGGACTCAAGGGCAACGCGTTTAATCAGAAAGCACGCGTTATCGTTAACGTCCATCGCGAGCACGCTCGCTCCTACCAGGACCAGCCTGGCAATTGCCGTCCGCCATACGCAGCGGGCGAGTCAGAACAATGGGGAGTGGATATGAGCAACCTGCGTTTTACCGTCGATCACGAATGGCTGCGTCTTGAGTCCGATGGCTCGATCACCGTCGGCATCACCCCGTTTGCCCAGCAGGCACTCGGCGATGTGGTCTTCGTCCAGGTGCCCGAGTTGCGGGCCTACCGTGCCGGCGAAGAAGTGGCCGTGCTGGAATCGGTGAAAGCCGCCAGCAACATCGGCATGCCGCTGGACGGGCGAGTGGTGGATGTCAACGCCACCCTGGAAACCTCCCCGGAGTTGGTCAACGAGGACGCACTGGGGGCTGGCTGGTTCTTCCGCCTGCACCCCGACGACACCGACGCCATGCACCACCTGCTCGACCAGAGCGCCTACGAGCGTCTGATCAACGACCAGGACCACGGCTAAAGGCATTGATTGCCCGCCACATCGGCCATCCAACACGCACCATCGAGGACCGCACCATGTTCAGTAAACACGACCGGCTCACTGGCTACGACGACGAACTGCTGGCGGCAATGAATGCCGAGGAGGCGCGGCAAGAGCAGCACATCGAATTGATCGCCTCGGAAAACTACACCAGCCAGCGCGTCATGCAGGCCCAAGGCAGCGGCCTGACCAACAAGTACGCCGAAGGTTATCCGGGCAAGCGCTACTACGGTGGTTGCGAGCACGTCGATGTGGTCGAGCAGTTGGCCATCGACCGCGCCAAGCAACTGTTCGGCGCCGACTACGCCAACGTCCAGCCACACTCCGGCAGCCAGGCCAACGCAGCGGTCTATCTGGCCTTGCTCAATGCCGGCGATACCGTGCTGGGCATGAGCTTGGCCCACGGCGGGCACCTGACCCACGGTGCCAAGGTCAGCTTCTCCGGCAAGCTCTACAACGCGGTGCAATACGGCATCGACACCGACACCGGCCTGATCGACTACGACGAAGTCGAACGCCTGGCGGTGGAGCACCAGCCGAAAATGATCATTGCCGGCTTCTCCGCTTACTCCAAGACCCTGGATTTCCCGCGCTTCCGTCAGATCGCTGACAAAGTCGGCGCTTATCTTTTTGTTGATATGGCCCACGTCGCCGGTCTGGTCGCTGCCGGCTTGTACCCGAATCCGATTCCGTTCGCCGACGTGGTCACCACCACCACTCACAAGACCCTGCGCGGTCCTCGGGGTGGCTTGATCCTGGCCAGGTCGAACCCGGAGCTGGAGAAAAAGCTCAACGCCGCGGTGTTCCCCGGAGGCCAGGGCGGCCCGCTGATGCATGTGATCGCCGCCAAGGCCGTGTGCTTCAAGGAAGCGCTAGAGTCAGGCTTCAAGGTGTATCAGCAACACGTCATCGACAACGCCCAGGCGATGGCCAGGGTGTTTATCGAACGCGGCTACGATGTCGTGTCCGGTGGCACCGACAACCACCTGTTCCTGGTCAGCCTGATCCGCCAGGGCCTGACCGGCAAGGATGCCGACGCGGCACTGGGCCGTGCCGGCATCACCGTGAACAAGAACGCCGTACCGAACGACCCGCAGTCGCCGTTCGTCACCTCAGGCCTGCGCATCGGCACCCCGGCCGTGACCTCGCGTGGTTTCAAGGTGGCCCAGTGCGTTGAGCTGGCCGGCTGGATCTGCGACATCCTCGATCACCTCGGCGATGCCGATGTCGAGGCACAGGTTGCCAGGCAGGCCGCCGCAATGTGCATGGACTTCCCCGTCTACCGCAGCTGATCGGCAGCGGGAGGCTCTCGCCTCCCGCATTGCCCCCGACAGATTGCCCCTCTCATCTATCAAGGACACCGCACAGGAGAGCGCTTGTGGACTCATCAGGCAACAGCCCGGCAACCGTGCAAGTGGGCATCAAACTGCGCGGCGCCGACAAGGTGGCGCGGATCCCGGTGAAGATCATCCCCACCGATGAACTGCCACGCAAACCCGACTGGATTCGCGTGCGCATCCCGGCGTCCCCGGAAGTCGACCGGATCAAGGCCCTGCTGCGCAAACACAAGCTGCACAGCGTCTGCGAAGAAGCCTCCTGCCCGAACCTGGGCGAGTGTTTCTCCGGCGGTACCGCGACCTTCATGATCATGGGCGACATCTGCACCCGTCGCTGCCCGTTCTGCGACGTCGGCCACGGCCGTCCGAAGCCACTGGACGTCAACGAACCGGAAAGCCTGGCCATCGCCATTGCTGACCTGCGCCTGAAGTACGTGGTGATCACCTCGGTGGACCGCGACGACCTGCGTGACGGCGGCGCCCAGCACTTCGCCGACTGCATCCGCGAAATCCGCAAGCTGTCGCCGAACGTGCAGCTCGAGACCCTGGTGCCGGACTACCGTGGCCGCATGGACATCGCGCTGGAAATTACCGCCGCCGAGCCGCCGGATGTGTTCAACCACAACCTGGAAACCGTGCCACGCCTGTACAAGGCGGCGCGTCCGGGTTCGGACTACCAGTGGTCGCTGACCCTGCTGCAACGCTTCAAGCAGATGATGCCGCACATCCCGACCAAATCCGGGCTGATGCTGGGCCTGGGCGAGACCGACGAGGAAGTCATCGACGTCATGCAGCGCATGCGCGAGCACGACATCGACATGCTGACCCTGGGCCAGTACCTGCAACCGTCCCGCAGCCACTTGCCGGTGCAGCGTTTCGTGCACCCTGACACCTTCGCCTGGTTCGCCGAGGAAGGGTACAAGATGGGCTTCAAGAACGTCGCGTCCGGCCCGCTGGTACGCTCCTCCTACCACGCCGACCAACAGGTTCAAGGAACCCTGACACAAGCGTAACGGCCCGCCCCGTTCTACGAGCGATGTTGAAATCCACCGCCGGAATCGCACGCAATGAAAAACCGTACTAGGCTTTCGCGGGCGCCTTGAGTAGTGAACGGGAGTTCTATCGAGTGGTTGGTCTCCTCGCACTGTCCAGGCTCATGGTCAGGGGTCACTCACCAGGATTCCTGGTCGTTGTGCCGACGAGATTTGCGTCGCCAGCCACCCGGATCGACACTCGTTAAAGGAAGGCCACCATGCAAAGGCTCCCACATCGCTTCAGGTACTACGCTGCCTGTTCATTGCTGATCGCGCTTAACGGTTTTGCCCAAGCCGCGCAAACCGAAAAACCCAACATCCTGTTTATCGTCTCCGACGACACCGGCTACGGTGACCTGGGCCCCTATGGCGGGGGTGTCGGCCGAGGCATGCCGACCCCCAGCATCGACGAGCTGGCCGCAGAAGGCACAACCTTTTACTCGTTCTACGCCCAACCCAGCTGCACCCCCGGCCGGGCGGCGATGCAGACCGGGCGCATCCCCAATCGCAGCGGTATGACCACCGTGGCCTTCCAGGGCCAGGGCGGCGGTTTGCCGGCGGCGGAGTGGACACTGGCCTCGGTGCTCAAGACCGGTGGCTACGACACCTACTTCACCGGCAAATGGCACCTGGGCGAGGCCGACTATGCGTTGCCCAATGCCCAGGGTTATGACGTGATGAAGTACGTCGGCCTCTATCACCTCAATGCCTACACCTATGCCGACCCGCAATGGTTCCCCGACATGGACCCGGACACCCGGGCGATGTTCGCCAAAGTGACCAAGGGGGCGCTCTCGGGCAAAGCCGGGGAAAAGGCCGTCGAAGAGTTCAAGATCAATGGCCAGTACGTGGACACGCCGGTGATCGATGGCAAGCCAGGGGTGGTCGGGATTCCCTTCTTTGACGGTTATGTCGAGAAAGCCGCGCTGGAGTTCCTCGACACGGCCGCCAAGTCGGACAAGCCGTTCTTTATCAACGTCAATTTCATGAAAGTGCACCAACCGAACCTGCCGGCCCCCGAGTTCGTCCACAAGTCAATCTCCAAGTCCAAGTACGCCGACTCCGTGGTTGAGCTCGATACCCGTATTGGCCGCATCATGGCCAAGCTCAAGGCGCTGGGGATGGATAAAAATACCCTGGTGGTCTACACCACCGACAACGGTGCCTGGCAGGACGTCTACCCGGACGCCGGCTACACGCCGTTCCGGGGTACCAAGGGCACCGTGCGCGAGGGGGGTAACCGGGTCCCCGCGATCATGACCTGGCCAGGTAAAATCAAGGAGAACGCGAAAAACCACGACATCCTTGGCGGCCTCGACCTGATGGCCACATTTGCCTCGGTTGCCGGCGTGAAGCTGCCAGAGAAAGATCGCGAAGGTCAGCCAATCTATTTCGACAGTTACGACATGACCCCGGTGATAACCGGTACTGGCCCCGACCCACGTAAAGAGTGGTTCTACTTCACCGAAAACGAGTTGTCGCCGGGGGCGGCCCGCGTAGGCAACTACAAGGCCGTGTTCAACCTGCGTGGCGACAATGGTGTGGCGACCGGCGGCCTGGCCGTGGACACCAACCTGGGCTGGAAAGGGGAGTCGAAGTACGTGGCGGTCGTACCGCAAGTCTTCGACTTGCTGCAAGATCCCCAGGAGCGCTACGACATCTTCATGAGTAACGTCACCGAGCGCACCTGGACCATGGTGCCGATCAGCCTGGCGATCAACGCGCTCATGAAGACCTATGTCAAATACCCGCCGCGCAAACTGCAAAGCATGGGTTATGACGGGCCGATCGAGTTGTCCAAGTACCAGAAATTCCAGTCGGTACGCGAGGACCTGCAAAAAGAAGGCATCAACCTGCAATTGCCTACCGGTAACTAGCCCTGCGGTGGCAGCCTCCCGTGAGGCTGCCACTTGCCGCCAAGTGCCCCTGGCGGCCGGGCAACAGGCCAACACCTCGTAAAACCCGAAGCGTTCGCAAAAAATAAACGATTTTTCCTGATCCGGCAGGCCCGATAGGATGACGGAGTCCCTGGTGAACACTGCACCTGCCAGACCGGGAGAATGGCATGTCCCCCCTCAATGTCGGCGAACCCTGGATGTGGGCGGCCTTCATCGCCTTCATCGTTTCCATGCTGGCGCTCGACCTGTTTGTCCTGGGCGGGCGCAAGGCCCATCGGGTGTCCGCCCGTGAGGCGCTGTCCTGGGTCATTGCCTGGAGCGGCCTGGCCCTGACCTTCGCCGCGCTGCTGTGGTGGTACCTGCACGGGCAGTTCGGCGCGCAAGATGCCCAACGCATCACCCTTGAATTCCTCACGGGGTATCTGATCGAGCAGTCACTGTCGATCGACAACATGTTCGTCTTCGTGATGATCTTCGGCTACTTCGCCGTACCACCGTCCTTGCAGCGCCGTGTCCTGCTGTATGGCGTGCTCGGTGCCATCGTGATGCGCGCCTGCATGATTTTTGCTGGCGTCTGGCTGGTGTCGCAGTTTGCCTGGGTGCTCTACGTCTTCGGCGCCTTTCTCATCCTCACCGGGATCAAGATGCTGGTCTTCGCCGAGCACAAGCCCGATCTCGCCAAGAACCCCTTGCTGCGCTGGTTGCGACGCCACCTGCGGATCACCGACAGGTTTCACGGCCAGCGGTTTTTCGTGCGGCGCAACGGCGTGCGCTGGGCGACGCCGATGTTCCTGGTGATGGTGCTGATCGAAGCCAGCGACCTGGTGTTCGCGATCGACAGCATCCCGGCGATCTTCGCCGTCACCACCGACCCCTTCATTGTCTTCACCTCCAACATCTTCGCCATCATGGGCCTGCGCGCCCTGTACTTCCTGCTCGCCGACATGGCCGAGCGCTTCCACCTGCTCAAATATGGCCTGGCCATCGTGCTGGTGTTCATTGGCACCAAAATGTCGCTGATGCCGTGGTTCCACGTGCCGATCCAATGGTCGCTGGCGCTGGTCGCCAGCATCATCCTGGGCTCGGTGCTGCTGAGCCTGTTCCTGACTCAGGACAAAGCGCCAGCGAGGGAAGAGGATCGATGAGCGCAGCACACCGCGCCCTCATCGCTCCCCTGCCATTGCCAGCGAACCGCAATGACCTTGAGGCGTTCAAACAATGGCGAGATAGTCGTCGACACTGTCCGGCCAAGGGGTCAACACCTGGAAACCGTCGTCCGTCACGGCGACCATGTGCTCCCACTGGGCCGACAGTGACTGATCCTTGGTGACCACCGTCCAGCGATCGGCGAGGGTTTTCACATGACGCTTGCCGGCGTTGAGCATGGGCTCGATGGTGAAGATCATACCGGCCTTGAGCTTCAGGCCCTGGCCTGGATAACCGTAATGCAGGACCTGCGGTTCGTCGTGGTAAACCTTGCCGATCCCGTGGCCGCAGTACTCACGCACCACACTGAACCCCGCTGTCTCGGCCACCGACTGGATGGCATGCCCAACGTCGCCCAGCGTAGCGCTGGGACGAACCTGGCGGATGCCGGCGCACATGGCGTCGTAGGTGGTCTTGACCAGGTGTCGAGCCTGCGGGGTGGGCTCGCCCACGAAGTACATGCGACTGGTGTCGCCGTACCAGCCGTCCTTGATCACGGCGATGTCGATGTTGACGATGTCGCCATCGCGCAGTGCCCTGGCCGACGGAATGCCATGGCAGACCACGTCATTGACCGACGCACACACGGTTTTCGGGAAGCCGTGATACCCCACGTTGCCGGGTATGGCTTTCTGCACGTTGACGATGTAGTCGTGACACAGCCGGTCGAGTTCATCGGTGGTGACCCCGGCCTTGACGTGAGGGGTAATCATCGCCAGCACCTCGGCGGCCAGCTTGCCCGCCGTGGCGGACTGGGCGATTTGTGCCGGGTTATGGATCACAACACTATTCGCCTTCATGGCCTGGCTCCCGATGCAGGTTCGCATAGCTGTTTCAAATCAAGGCCTCCGGCCTGTTCGGCGCGAATCAGCAAGCGGCTGATTTCGCTGTGGTCCAGGTTGGGATGCAGTTCCGCCAGCATCCCGATGCGCATCCAGTGCTCGGCCTGGGCATTGATTGAGCGGCTCAGCGCCGCGCTGGCAATGCGCAGATGCTCGTGCATGCCTTCTGAAATTTTTACGATTCCCACGGGGTTGACCTATATGAAATGCATATGAATCGTATATTAGCCGATCCTGAGCCGAGTTAGCAATTCCTGGGACCGGGCCTCATCACGCTCGTCGTCCCGAGCCGTCAAAGCACTCAATAGCAGTAACGCCAACAGTGCCTTGATCACCCTTTCGTCTCCTGCCATGAACTGACTTCGGCTGACGTGAAGAGATTCCGGTTTTCCTGAAGGGGACAGAAGGATTCCCTTACATGCATGGGCTGTGCGGGCAACTACGATAGCCAGGATGTCGCGCAAACGGTTTGGCGACTTCCCCCGCAACTTCCAATCACAGAGTGTTCCAAATGAAAAAGCTTTTCGTAGCCATGCTGCTGTCCACCGCCTCTGCCGGCGCTTTCGCCTATGATACCCAAGTGAATTTCGACGGCGAAGTCACTGATCAAACCTGCCAAATCAGCGGTCCGGGGGGGTTGGGGGGCAGCATCAATGTCGCCCTGGACACCATTGGCGTCAGCGCGCTGACCACCGTTGGCAGCTGGGCTGGTAACAAGAAATTCACCATTCAGCTGACCAACTGCACCGCTGCTACCACCACCGTCAAGTGGGAGCAAATGGTCAACGTGGACGCCACCACCGGCGCCCTGAAAAACACCGCAGCCGGTGGTAGCAACGCTTTGATCCGCGTCCTGAACGACGACCAAACCCCCGTTAACATGGCCGCCGACACCGGTCGCACCTTCACTACCGCTGCCGCCGATCTGGACTACTACGCCCAGTACTATGCCTCGGTTGTTCCGGTCACTGCCGGCCTGGTCAGCACCTTCGGTTACGTCACCCTGACCTACTAATCCAGGCGCGGCCATCGGGCCGCCCCGGGAGTACGCAATACTCGGAGGTGCACCTGCGTCCCTCCGAACCTGTTCAAAGGTTGGTGTGTGATGGCAAATTTTTATTCCAAATCTCTCTGGCTCGTTGGCTGCCTCAGCTCCGCCGTTCTCTGGGCCGCTCAGGCTCAAGCCGGCATCATCATCCAGGGCTCCCGCGTGGTTTATCCGGCCAAAGACAGAGAAGTTTCAGTCAAGATGACCAACGTGGCGAAAGAGCCTTCGCTGGTGCAGGCCTGGGTCGACAAGGGCAATGACAAGCAGACCCCTGACAAGGCCGACGGTCCGTTCCTCATCACCCCGCCCATTACTCGGGTCGAGGCCAACAAGGGCCAAACCCTGCGCCTGGTCTACACCGGCGACGAAGCCGCTGCCAAGAAACAGGAAACCGTATTCTGGTTGAACGTCATCGACGTTCCACCCATGCCGATGACCGAGGGCACCAACTTCCTTCAGGTGGCCGTTCGTTCACGCTTGAAAATTTTCTTCCGCCCCGAGGGGCTGCCGGGCAATCCGACCAAGGCCGCCGAGGACTTGAGTTGGTCCGTCGTCCCGTCTGGCCAAGGCTTTGCCATACGCACCCGGAACGATTCGGCGTTTCACGTATCACTGGCCAACGTCAGCCTCGACGTCGGCGGCAAGTCACACAAGGTCAAGACCGAAGACGTCAAGATGGTTGCCCCGGGTGCGACCCAGGACTTCGCCCTGCCGGGCTTGAGCGCAATGCCAGGTGCCGGTGCGAAGGTCAGCTATGAATGGGTGAGTGACTACGGTGCGGTGATCAAGCAGGACGCCAAGTTCTAGCGCTATCTGTCTGTTACCAGTCGCGCATCCGCTGCGGCTGGTTTCACAACGCAATAACCGTCTTTTCAGGCCACGGGGCGATTCGCTCGGTGCGCATCTATTTGTCTTGAATAAAATTTGCGAGTAGCTGTGATGAATTCAATACGACTGCCGTGCTGCCTGATATACGGCGCCATGCTCATGTCGGGTAGCGCAATGGCGGTAACCAACCCATCAACAGACAACCATCGTACTTCCAATACCCCGGAGTACGCCGCCTTCAACCCCTCATTCTTCAATCATGGCGGCACCGAACCCAGTGTCGATGTGAGTCGTTTCGAGAAGGGTACCCCCGTCGAGCCGGGTGTGTACCGTCTGGATGTGTACGTCAATGAGACCTGGATCGGCCGCCAGCCCATTACGGCCGTCTCCACCGGCAGTGGCAAGGAGGCTATTTCGCGCTTCTGCATCAAGAGCTCGCAGTTCGCCGAACTGGGCGTCGATAAAAGCAAACTGCCGGCGGAAAATCAGCTGAAGATCGTGGGTGATTGCGTGGATTTCGCCGCCGCTGTGCCGGATGGCAAGATCGACGTGGACTTGTCCTCGTTGACCGCCTCGATATCCATTCCGCAGTTGTACATGGGGCGCAAGGTTGCCGGCTATGTGGACCCGTCCGAGTGGGACCGTGGCGTCAATGCCGGCTTCGCCATGTACGACACCAACCTGTACAAGAGCGATGCCAATGGCACCAGTTCCACTCAGTTCTATGGCAGCCTCAACAGTGGCTTGAACGTGGCTGACTGGCGCCTGCGCTACAACGCTTCATACAACCACAGCGAAAGCGACGACAGCGAATCGACGAGCGAGTACCAGTCGATCAGTACCTACGCACAACGCGACATCACCCCACTCAAATCCCAGCTCACCATGGGCGAGTACTTCACCCCCAGTGAAGTGTTCGACAGTGTGCCGTTCACCGGCGCCCAACTGGCCAGCGACGATCGCATGCTGCCCGACTCCCAGCGTGGTTTCGCCCCGGATATCCGTGGTGTGGCCGAGACCAACGCCAGGGTGCGGGTCAAGCAGAACAACAATGTGATCTATGAAACCAGCGTGGCGCCCGGCCCCTTCGAGATCAACGACCTCTACAACACCGGTTATGCCGGTGACCTGAACGTGGAAATCACCGAGGCGGATGGCCGGGTCAAATCTTTCCTCGTGCCCTATGCCTCGGTCAGCCAGTTGGTGCGCCCTGGGGTTTCGCGCTACAGCGTCACCGCTGGCCAGTACCGTGACGAGGACCTGGAAAAGGAACCCAGCTTCGTTCAGGGCACTTACCAGTACGGTATCAACAATGTCGTCACCGCCTACACCGGCAGCATTATCGCCGACAATTACCTGTCCGGCCTGGGTGGCATGGCCTTCAGCACCCCGGTGGGCGCACTGGCTCTGGACGTGACCCTGTCCCACGCCAGCGATCTGCCCGATGACCTGTACGGCGTTCAGAGCAGCATGAGCGGCCAGAGTTATCGGTTGACCTACAGCAAGCTGTTGGAGGCCACCGCCACCAACATGACCTTGGCCGCCTATCGCTTCAACAGCGAGGACTACTTGAGCCTGCAGGACTTCGCGCAAATCTGGGGTGGCAGTGATCGCTACCTCGACGACTCCCGTCAGCGCAACCGCTATCAGCTCAGCGTCAATCAGCCGCTGGGTGAACGTGGCTCGCTGTTCTTCTCTGGCTCCAAGCAGAACTACTGGAACCGCAGTGCCAGCGACACCAGCTATCAGGCGGGCTACAACACTGGCTTGAGCTGGGGCACCCTGGGGCTCTCGGCGTCCCGTACCCAAGATGAGGACGGTGATTACGACAGCACTTACCTGCTCAGCGCCAGCGTCCCCATCGGCCAGGGAAGCGGACGTTCGATGTCTCTGAGCACCAACATCAACTACTCCGACAGCCAAAACAACAACCTCCAGACCAACCTCAGTGGCACCGCTGGCGAGCAGAGAGAGGTGTCCTACAGCGTATATGGCTCGGGCTCTCAATCCGACGGCGATCGCTCCAGCAACACCGGTGGCAGTGTCACCTACAACTCGCCACACGCGGTCTATTCCGCCAGCGGCAGCCGTGGCGACGGCTACAAGCAAGGGAGCGTCGGTGCACGCGGCAGCCTGGTCGCGCACCCCGGCGGTATCAACTTCAGTCAGAACCAGAGCGAGACCATGGCCATTGTCGAGGCCAGGGGCGCACAAGGGGCGGCGGTCGCCTCCAGCATCGGCGCCGCGGTGGCCGACAATGGTTACGCCGTGGTGGGTGGCCTGACCCCGTACCGCCAGAACGAAATCGAGCTCGATCCCAAGGGCACGTCCAAGGACGTCGAACTGCAAGTGACCTCGCAATCCGTGGCGCCACGGGCTGGCGCGGTGGTGATGCTCAAGTACCCGACCACGACGGGGGCGCCGGTGCTGATGCAGGTGCTGCGTGACGATGGCGAGCTCGTGCCGCTGGGGGCAGAAGTGCTCGATAGCAAGGGCAACAACCTGACGATGGTTGGTCAGGGCGGCAAGATCTTCCTGCGTGGCCTGGAGCCCAAGGGCGAACTGATAGCCAAGTGGGGCGATGGCTCCGGCCAGCGCTGTCGGATCGAATACCAATTGCCCGAGCAGGCAGAGAAGGATGCGCCGTTCATGAAGGCGTCCGCCACTTGCCGTGCCGTGCTGGAAAAACCCCAGGTTGCTCAGAATTGAGGTGTTGTTTTATGCGTATTTGCACTGATCGTTACGCTGCGTCCTTATCGGCAGGGACGGGATGTGAAAAGCATCTGCAGGGACAGGGAGCACCATGTGCCAAGGGTGCGGGCAGCCGTCAACGCAACTGGCTTGTGAGCGGCCTGCTTTTGCTACTGACCCTGTTTGACAGCCATCAGGCCATGGCCGGCGACTGTACGGGTAATCCGCCTGCGGATATCTACACCTTCCCATCACCGATTAGTATCCCGCGTGACCGAAACACCTACGGCATACCGTTGACCAACTGGGTCGAGGGCCCCGCCAACACTAACTGGTGGACGTGTTTAACCATAGACGCGGGCGTTCAATTCATGTCGGAGACCCCTAGTAGTATGAAATATACCGAGGCAGGCCTAACGTACAACGTATTCAACACAGGCCTGCCTGGCGTAGGATTAGTTGTTGCCTTCAGGGGACACGTAGGAAACGGAGATTTATGCGGTTGGTACAACTATCTGCCTTGGAATAATCCTGAGAACATGGCCGGCTGGGTTTGCGGTACCCAAAGCCCTGGTAGTTGGACTGTTGGTGGCCAGGTTAAAATGCGCCTGATACAGATCGGGCAGATTAGTGCCGGTACGACTTCTGCCCTTACTCCGATACAAGCCACCACCTACTCTACAGAGCCCATCGGATCTAGAAAGTATTTCACTGTCAACCCGGTAACCTTCAACACGTTGTCCTGCTTAGCCGAAGGCATGAATGTAACCCTGCCCTCGGTGCAGAAGAGCGAGTTCAACACCAGTATTACGCCCAGGGTAACCCCGTTCCAATTCACCCTGCGTAATTGTCCGGCAGGCATGGACAGTGTTTCCTATCAGGTCACCCCCATGAGCCCCATCATTACCAGTGCCGATGGCACGTTTGCCAATAACACCGGCACAGGAATGGCGCTCGGTGTGGGCCTGCGTATCACTGACAGCACCAACACCGCGGCGGTCAACTTTGCCACGACCTACCCCGTGGCCGAT
The DNA here is from genome assembly GCF_900187535.1 of Pseudomonas sp. Irchel s3a18. Taxonomy (NCBI): domain Bacteria; kingdom Pseudomonadati; phylum Pseudomonadota; class Gammaproteobacteria; order Pseudomonadales; family Pseudomonadaceae; genus Pseudomonas; species Pseudomonas sp. Irchel s3a18. Next base: position 646,919 of record NZ_FYDV01000001.1, read on the forward strand.
TACAGCCCAACATCGGGCAACTCGGCCCTGCCCATTCCAATGAACGTGTCCTACTTCCGTACCGACACGGCTGACGCTGTCACCCCGGGGCGGGTGCAAGGCGCCCTGCAAATGACCGTGTTTTACAACTGACGGTTGGGCAATCGGGTCAAGGGCATCGATGGATGCCCTTCCTGATCAACGCCCCCCCATCGATTGTGGCCTGGAGCCCAAGGGCGAACTGATTGCCAAGTGGGGCAATGGCTCCGGCCAGCGCTGCCGGATCAATTACCAATTGCCAGAGCAGGCAGAGAAGGATGCACCGTTCATGAGGGCATCTGCCACTTGCCGTGCCGTACTGGACAAACCCCAGGTTGCGCAGAATTGAGGTGCTATTTGATGCAAGGGTGTACTGATCGTTACGCTTCGTCCGTCCAGGCAAGGCACGGGGTTGATAAGCCTCTGCAAGGTCAGGGAGCGCCACGTGCCAAGAGGACGGGCGGCCTCGTGAGCGGCCTGCTTTTGCTACTGTCCCTGTGCGGCAGCCATCAGGCCATCGCTGGCGACTGTACGGGTAATCCGGCTGCGGATTTCTATACGTTCCCATCACCGATTAGCATCCCGCGAGACCGAAACACCTTCGGCATACCGTTGACCAGTTGGGTCGAGGGCCCCGCCAACACTAACTGGTGGACGTGTTCCGGCGCAGACCCGGGCGTTATATACACATCGGAGTCTCCTGGCGGTATGCGATATACCGAGGCAGGCAAAACTTACAATGTATTCAACACAGGCCTGCCTGGCGTAGGATTGGTTATGGCCACCCGGGCATACACAGGATCTAAATGCGGTTGGTACGACTATGAGCCGTGGAGCAGCTCCAATAATTCGGCGGGTTGGATTTGCAGCGCCGTCGGTGGTAATTGGCAAGTGGGTGGCCAGGTTAAAATGCGGCTGATACAAACCGGGCAGATCAGTGCCGGTACTACTTCCGCCCTTACTCCGTTACAAGCCGACGCCTACCTCAACACGGGTACCGCAACTACCAAATATTTCACTGTCCCCCCTGTAACCTTCAACACACTGTCCTGCTTAGCCGAAGGCATGAATGTAACCCTGCCGTCGGTGCAGAAGAGCGAGTTCAACACCAGTATTACGCCCAAGGTAACCCCGTTCCAGTTCACCCTGCGCAATTGTCCGGCAGGCATGGACAGTGTGACCTATCAGGTCACCCCCATGAGTCCCATCATAACCAGTGCCGATGGCACGTTTGCCAACAACACCGGCACAGGGATGGCGCTCGGTGTGGGCCTGCGTATCACCAACAGCACCAACACGGCGGCGGTCGACTTTGCCACGACTTACCCCGTGGCCGATTACAGCCCGACATCGGGCAACTCGGCCCTGCCCATTCCAATGAACGTTTCCTACTTCCGTACCGACACGGCTGACGCTGTCACCCCGGGGCGGGTGCAAGGCGCACTGCAATTGACCGTGTTTTACAACTGACCGCAGGGCAATTGGGTCAAGGGCCTCTACGGATGCCCTTGCTGATCAACGCCACCCATCGATTGCAGCCTGAAGAGCAAACTCAGTTGCGCGTCGGACTACATCCTCCACTGCGCACTCCCACCATTCTCCTCCATTGCCTCAGCCTGACGCCGTCATCCAGCTCTTCACAGACGACTGCAACTGCGCAACGGCATCAAGCACCGCCATGGCGCGCAAATGAGCATCGTCATCTTCCAAGGCCTGAGCCAACCCCTCTTCATAGACCCTGGACGCATCGATGAGCTGCTGCGCCCCGACCATTTGGGCAGCCCCTTTAAGCCGGTGCACGACCTGTCCCAGGTCTCGCCACCGCCGGGCACTCAGCAACTCATTGAGGCGCCGCACATCCACTTCATTGGTTGAGTACACCTCACTTAATAACAGGTGCATTACCTGCTGATCACCCGCAGTCAGGGACTGTAGCAACGCCAGATCGAATGAAGTCGTTCCCGGCTTTCCAGGGGCAGCGGCTTGCGTGATCCGACCTTGTACTTTGTTCAGCTCAACATGCTGGACTACCTTACCCAGGCAGCTTCGAAGCATACTCAATCCAACCGGCTTGAACAGACAGTCATCCATATCCACCTCAAGACAGCGTAGACGGGCCTCCACTTGAGCGTTTGCGGTGAATCCGATAATCAGGCACGGAGCAAGCAAGCCTTCACGTTCAGCGGATCGAACATGCCTGGCTAATTCGTAGCCATCCATGATCGGCATATTACAGTCAGTGAATACCACATCGAACGCCTGCTCGCGCAGGACTTCAATGGCCTGCTGCCCATTGGCGGCTTCGCGCACGTGATGCCCAAGAAACAACAACTGCTGGCGCAGGAGAAGACGATTGGGTAGATGATCGTCAACCACCAACACATTCAATGATGCTCCCCCAATAGGATCGGACAGGGATACGACTTCCTCTGAAACCACATCCTCCAGGATCGGCGCCAGCAACTCGACAGTAACTCGTGTCCCTACAGTTAGTTCACTGTATAGATTCACCCTCCCGCCCATCATTTCGAGCAATTGGTAACAAATGACCAAGCCCAATCCACTGCCACCCCGCTGGCCCGATGACCCGCGAACCTGACTGAATGGTTGGAACAAAATCGCTTGATCTTCAGCGCAGATGCCAATCCCGCTGTCTTGCACGACAAACTCCATGCTCAGGTCACTACCAACCTCATGAGCGCGCACGGACAGCTTGATACTGCCGCGGTCGGTAAACTTGATCGCATTGCTCAGCAAATTGGAAAGTACCTGCTTCAGCCTACCGCCATCGACGAGCACATCACATGTCGAGCCCAACTGCATGTCCAGTTCCAGATGCAGGCCTTTTTGCGTCGCCACCCCATAAAATACCCGATAGACCGATTCCAGAATCTTTCGTGGATTGTTGCGCTCCGGGTCAAGTGTCAATCTACCTGACTCGATCTTTGCCAAGTCCAGAATGTCGCCAATCAACAACATCAACGCCCCGGAAGACGAATAGGCGATTTCGATGGACTCACGGTCCCAGGCCTCTCCCCGATCGACACGCTCCATGGTCAATTCGAGCAGCCCGACAATGGCGTTCAAGGGGGTACGGATTTCATGACTCATGACCGCAAGAAAACGACTTTTTGCTTCGCTAGCCTCTACGGCTCGATCTCGTGCCTCTTGCAACTTCTGCAACAGGAACTGCACATCCGTGATATCGACCCACCCTGTCAGCCCCCCCACAACCTGCCCATTAACGCCATAATGGAGCACCGTCCATTGACGAAACGTGTAGGTGTCACCTTGAACGCTCACCTCTATCTGCTGTACATCAATCGTTTCCTGGCCAGCCAGCAAGGCAGCCAAAGCTCGCTGTTGGGCACCTTCCTGGGCCGGGTCCAAGCCGTTAACCTCACCCCAGGTTCTTCCAATTACACTCTCTGGATGAACCCTGAATACAGTGAAGAATGTCTGATTACACAAGACAAAGCGCCCGTGTAGGTCGAGGACCGCGACAGACTGAGGGATGCCATCAAGCAGCGTACTTCGAAAGAGTTGGCGGGCCTTTTCAGCTCGCTTGCGAGAACGATTGATAAACCAATACCCCAGCCAAATCAGCAGCAACAGCAGCACGGCGCCATTCAGCAGAAATACCCAGCGTAACTTTCGCTGATAACCTGCCCACACGCTGCTCTTGGCTGGAAGACTGGTGTGCCAGCGCCCCAGGAGTTTGCCGATAAGACGCGGCTCAAGCTGAGCGACAGACGCTTGCATCACGCCATACAGCATAGGATTATCCTTGGCCACGGCAAACGGCAGGGCTGCCTGCAACTGCGGCAGGGGCATGACCACCCGCAAGTCTTCGGTAAAGTATTGATTGATTAAGTAACGCGCGACCGGTAGAAAAAGGACAGCCCCTTCGGCACTGCCGTCGGCCACTTTCATCAAGTTTTCCAGGTTACTGTCCGTCAGCACCAATTCAGTTCGTGGATAGAACTCTTGCATGTATTGAACAACTGCACCGCTCTTTGTTGTCGCTACGCGCTGCCCTTCCAGATCGAGCAGTTTTTTCACGCTACTGTTACGTGGAGCAACCAGCGCAAAACTGCTTTGCAGATAAGGCTCAGTGAAATCCAGGAAGGCCTTGCGCTCTGGAGTCGCTAATAACATGCTGGCGATATCCGCGTCACCGGCACGCATGATACCCAACACCTCCCCCAAGGTATTGCTCTGCACAAATTGAAAACGTATGCCCGTACGCAGAGCTATCTCCGCTAGCAAATCGGCTTGCAGCCCACTAAAACGACCATCGTCATCAAAAAAACTGTAGGGGGGCGTGCCTCCATCGACTACAACCTTGACTTTCGGCCTGGTCGCCAGCCAGTCAAGTTGTTCCTGGGTAAAGACGGAAGGCCGTTCAGAATCGAAACGCGCACTCACTACCCAATGCCCGAGTATGTCGGCCTCTGCCAATTGCGGGATAGTGTCTAATACGCGATTAAACAACTCGCTAAGCGCCACATCATCCGCACGAAAGACAAACGAGTAACCCACAGGCCTCCACTTGGTCAGCGGTCGCATTCGCAAACTGGGGAATTCACCTAGCGCCAGCTGGTAGGCCGCACTGGCTGCATCACAGACTACCCAACCTGCATTTTTATCCTCTACCGCGTACAAGGCTTCACGAACCGTTTCGTACACGTCCAGCTTCGCCTGCGGAAAGTGATCAGCCAGTTCAGTCAACGGCGCATAGCCATCCACCACTGCCATCCGCCGGTCGCCGACGAGTAATTTTTCATCCTCCAGATCACCAATGCGCCCAACCAGGACCGGCTGATTGTCTGCATAAGGATGGGACAACAGCATGCCAGGGAGCTGCTGTTCATATGAAGAACCACGCCCCAAGACATCGATCTCTCGTGCACTTAACGCAGCCAGTGCGGCTGTCCAATCAGGGTAGACTCGAACCTCTGTTTTAAGCCCCAGACTCGAGCTTATAATCTTCAAAAAGTCCGCCGTAATCCCTCTAACCGATTGGCCACGTACCAGTTCCAACGGTTCATGACTGGCGGCGGCTACCCCCAGACGGAGTATCTGATGCTTTTGCAACAGGCGTCGTTCTTCAGGCCCAAGTGAAATAGCGACCCGAGGCAGACCAACTTGACCCTCCAGATGCATCTGCTCCAGTGCACGAGCGGGAAAGCTGAAGAACATGCTGGCACACAGCATATACGACAAGAATACTCCCCCCTCCCCCGAGAACGACGAAAATCTTCCTAAATACCGCATCGTGATGCCCCCGCCGATTCGCCTTGATTAATTCACACGCATGCAAGCACGAACGACACTAGTTCGTCATAAACACTCAGCTCGCCAACTAATGACCTCCCCACAGTAACTCTACGACAGTAAGTACTACTCACCCTGTCATCCGTAGTTTTCTCTAACAGGTATTGAGCTTGCGTGCACAGCACAGTACTTGGGCCCTCGACTTTGCTAATCGTTTGAAAAAACGCGCTGTGCCTGAATTGTTTTTAATGAAGGGCAATCATGCCAAGAGCACCAACAATACGGCTGCAGAGGGAAAACAAAAAACAAGTCGACCGCACCTGAAGTCATCATCCAGACGCTGAGGCACGCTCTAGTGGCGCCGATCAACGTAACCAGCCTCAGAAATACTCAGCACTCCCTCAGGGACTGACTTTATAGTCACACTACAACTGAACGCGAGCGCACGCTGATCTTGTATGACTACCCAGTCGAGGCCGTGGGAAAAGTTATGCGCCAGGCTTTGATCCCATTACAAAAAAGAAACCGTATTGCACCAACCCCTACATCTGACCAGGCAGGGCGTCAATTCGGACGCGGATTAGCATCAGGATGCTTGCCCTTTAGCTGTGCTAAACAAGACAGAAGCGCATCCACTAAAGCAAATGATTGCGCTTTACCAGATCTACCAACTCGAGAAAGTTCTTGACCTTAAGCTTTTCAATCAGTCTAGCCTTGTAAGTGCTTATCGTTTTCTCGCTAATCATCAGGAGCTGGGCAATTTCCTTTATTCGATATCCTCGACTAAGATGCCTAAGTACAGCGATTTCCCGGTCCGAAAGCATTTTGAGCAACTGTTCCTCGGAGGCCATTCCACTAGAGCTACCCACCGAAGAAAACTCCGTTGAAGGGAACAATACATATCCTGTCAACACAATCTTCACCGCACTCAACAGCTCATCCAGATTAGAGTTCTTGCTCACAAAGGCATGCGCACCGGCTCGGGAGCATCGAATTGCATAACGCTCGGTATCAAGACCAGAAAAAACCACGGTCTTGACACCCCCTCCCCCCGCAGACAATCGCTGCAGCACCGAAAAACCATCAAGTTTCGGCATATCGATATCAAGAATCAATAAGTCCGGTTCAAGACGGCGAACCAAAGCAACGACATCTAACCCACTACCAGCCTCACCCACTATTTGGTGCCCGGCTTTTTTCAGTAAAATTGATACCGCCATCCGGACCACCGAATGATCGTCTGCAATTAATATCTTAGACAACTCATCACCCCATCAGCCAATGTAGAGCATACCCCAACCAAATCACGATACAGCCCGACTGACTGAAGCACAGCCTCTAAAGGCTAGCAGTCAGATCGGAAAAACCATGTAAGCAAATCCTTATTTACAGGCGAGGATTACCTTACAAACAACTCCAGCCACCACACTTATAAACTCGAATCCCTCGCTAGACGCGGCCGAGCCAAACCACAGGTAACACCCCATGTGCCTACCCTGCGCTAGCAGTGGACGAGAAAAGACTTAACGTCGTTTCCGGGATCGGTTGAGCACTACACAACGCCTCTATCTCGTTTTTTCACTTTCGTTTCTATTGGAACAAATCGCTGGGGATTGGTCGTTTTCCCTTGGGACATACAACGCTCGACGGTTCTGGTCCGACGTAAAATCCGCTAGGCTAGGTTTTTTCATTTCCCAGGACGGACCCAGGCATGCCCACGCTCCACACCTCCCTGCAAGACACCGCTGCGCCGCAAGGCGTTTGTTTTGGCTGCGGCAGCCGCAACCCGCACGGGCTGCACATCAAGAGCACCTGGCATGAAGACGGTGTGCACGTCGTGGCCGAGCATCTGCCAGAGGCCAAGTACTGCGGCTGGCCCGATCTGGTGTACGGCGGGCTGATCGCGATGCTGGTCGATTGCCATTCGAACTGGACGGTGATGGCCTATCACTACCGGGCAGAGCAGCGCAGCCCCGGCAGCCTGCCGCGCATCGACTGCGTGACCGGCAACCTGGGCATCAAGTTCATCAAACCCACGCCCATGGGCGTTCCACTCACTTTGCGGGCCAGGGTGGAAGGTGAGGTCGGGCGCAAGACCCGGGTGATCTGCGAGGTGTACGCAGCCGATGTGCTCACGGCAGTGGGCGACTCCATTTTTGTGCGCGTCGATACCGGGCAACTGGCGGCCGCCGCCCATGGTCGTGAAGACTGAGGCGGGGCCTGTCAGGTTGACGCGGTGCGTGCCCGGCCCTACCGCCGGGAAGCGTGCCTTCGGCCGGCGTTGAAAGCTGCTTTAATGGTTCAACGCCAGCCGTGCCCGTCAGCCCCTGCCAGCGGGGCAATCCGAAGCCTGAATGGGAGCGCACCGATGAACCGTCTCACAGCGAATGACTTTGCCCCTGAACTGCTGGAACTCTACGACTACTACGCCCACGGCAAGATCAACCGCCGTGAGTTTCTCGACCGTGCGGCACTGTTCGCACTGGGCGGTCTGACCGCGTCCGCCCTCCTCGCCGCCTTGAGCCCGAACTACGCCCTCGCCGAGCAAGTGGAATTTACCGATCCGGACATCCTCGCCGAGTACGTCACTTACCCCTCGCCCAAGGGGCACGGGCAGGTGCGGGGTTATCTGGTGCGCCCGGCGAAGGCCACCGGCAAGGTGCCGGCGGTGGTGGTCGTGCATGAAAACCGCGGGCTCAATCCCTACATCGAAGATGTCGCCCGGCGCTTGGCCAAGGCCGGCTTCGTCGCCCTCGCACCGGATGGCCTGACCTCGGTGGGCGGCTACCCCGGCAACGATGACAAAGGCCGGGCGCTGCAGCAGACCGTCGACCCCGCCAAACTGATGAACGACTTCTTCGCCGCCATCGAGTGGATGATGAAACACCCGACCAGCACCGGAAAAGTGGGGATTACCGGGTTCTGTTATGGCGGTGGCGTCGCCAATGCGGCGGCCGTGGCCTATCCGGAACTGGGGGCCGCCGTGCCCTTCTATGGCCGGCAACCGGCCGCCGCGGATGTGCCGAAAATCAAGGCCCCGCTGCTGCTCCACTATGGCGAACTGGACAAGGCCATCAACGAAGGCTGGCCCGCCTATGAACAGGCGTTGAAAGCGGCGGGCAAGACCTACGAGGCTTATATCTACCCCGGTGCCAACCATGGCTTCCACAACGATTCCACACCGCGCTACGACGAGGCTGCCGCCAAGCTGGCATGGAGCAGGACACTGGACTGGTTCAAGCGTCACCTGAGTTAAGCCGGCGTCGAGCGTAACCTCGGGGTATCAGGCATTCTTTTTCTGCAGGCTCTTCAAGCGCTGGGTAGCGCGCTGTGCGGCGGCCATTTTTTCCGGGCGCTTCATGCGCTTCCATTTGCGGATGTCTTCCTTGCTGCGCCCGCAACTCACACACAGTTCACCGCTCAACTGGCACACGGCGATGCACGGGTTTTCAATGTCCTTGGCCATGCCTCAACCCCGCCCCGAACGCTTGCGCGCCAGGCGCTGCTGCCAGTTGCCGCCGTGGCTGCGTTGGCACTGTTCTTCACTGTCGAACTGCACATGGGCCGCCACCGGACTGACGGGCACATCCGCCTCGCGTAATGCCATGGCCGTCAGCTCGACCATGCGCGCATCCTGCCCGGCGGCCAGTGCCCGGTCCTGATGGACCTGGGTATCGAAGACCCAGACGACCCTCAGGCTCGAAGGAAACTGCTCATAGTCCAGTTCATGGGTGAGCCAGGAGAACCCCGGAATTTCTGCCTTGGCCGTTTCGCAGGCTTCGGTCAGGGTGGCGATCAGGCGGCGTTCGATACGGGCCTGATCGCGTTTGCTCAACGACATGGGGGATCCTTGAATGGGGGTGGCGATCTAAGGTGCCCATCATACGATACCTCCCCGCGCCCTTGAACGACCCGGCTCAGAGTCCGCTGACCACCTTGGTCCAGAGGCGGGTGACCTGGCGCATGACCTTGGGCTGCAAGGCCTTCAGTGGGAACAGGGTGCTCATGACCTCTGGCGCCGGGTAGATCGCCGGATCATTGCGCAGGCCCGGCTCCAGAAAATCCGTGGCCGCACTGTTGCCGTTCGGATAGTGGATCGAATTGCTGATGTCGGCGATCACCTTGGGCTCCATCAGGTAGTTCATGTAGGCGTAGCCGTTGTCCTGGTTGGGGGCATTGCGGGGCATGACCACCATATCGACGGCCAGGGTCGAGCCTTCCCGCGGGATCGAATACGCCAGCTCGACACCGTTCTTCGCCTCACGGGCAATGGCGGTGGCCTGGGCAATGTCGCCACTGAAGCCAATGGCCACGCAGAGGTTGCCATTGGCCAGGTCGCTGACGTACTTGGACTGATGGAAGTACTGAATGTAGGGCTTGATCTTCAGCAAGGCGGCCTCGGCCTTGAGGTAGTCGGCCGGGTCCTCGCTGTCGTGCTTGAGCCCCAGGTAGTTGAGGGTGATCGGCAACATCTGCGTCGAGTTGTCGATGAACGCGACGCCGCATTGCTTGAGTTTCTCGATGTTCTGCGGATCGAACAGCAGGCTCCAGCTGTGAGTGACATCGGTGTTGCCAAAGATCGCCTTGATCTTCTCGACGTTGTAGCCGATGCCAACGGTCACCCACATGTAGGGAAAGCCGTACTGATTACCGGGATCGTTGACCTCAAGCATTTTCAGCAATTGCGGGTCGAGGTTCTTCCAGTTGGCCAGCTTGTCCTTGTCCAGCTTCTGCAAGGCGCCGGCCTTGATCAATTGCGCCAGGAAGTGGTTTGACGGGCTGACCACGTCGTAGCCGCTGCTGCCGGTGATCAGCTTGGCCTCGAGCATCTCGTTGCTGTCGATCAAATCGTAGGTAGTCTGGATACCCGTTTGCCGGGTGAAGTTACTCAGGGTGTCGCTAGCGATGTAGCTGCTCCAGTTGGAGATGCGTACGGCTTCAGCGGCCACCGCCGCCCCGCTTGAGGCCGCGCAGAGTGCAAGTACGATGTATTTGGGCGTAATCATTATTGTTGTTCCTGGCAAGGCGCCGACGTGGGTAATGGGTGTGGATCAGGACTCTGATTTGGCGCGACAGGCCTCGTAGCGCAGGCGGACCGAGGCACCGATATCGAAAAATGGCGTCGGTGGCAGCCAGCCCGGCTCGGCCTGGGCGAGCACGTTGTCGAGCAGGGGCGATTGGCTGCCAGACGCCATCTCTGCCAGCAAACGCCCCCATAACGTGCCGCGCGCGACACCGGAGCCATTGCAGCCGGCCACGGTGTGGATACCCCGCTCCAGCCTGGCGAAACGTGGTTCCCCAGAGCGCGTGGCACTCAGGTGACCGGTCCAGCTGTACTGAAAATGCTGCTCGGTGATCCAGGGGAGTCGGCGCTGCAAACCCCGCAGGTGGGTTTGTCGACGCGCGCCCAGGGCTGCGCCATCGAGGTCGCGGGAGCGGAACTCCACGGTGTTGCGGATCAGCAGCCGGCGATCGACCGTCAGCCGCAACGTCGCGCCGGCAGGCCGGGTGGACAGTACCCCCCAGGGCTGCGGATTGCCCATCCGGGCGAACTCCTCATCGCTCAATGGATGGGTCAGCGAGGCACTGAGTTCAAGGGGGAACACCGGCTCACGGACACCAACACGGGGCAAAAAGGGCCCGACGCAAATCAGCACCTGGGGCGCTTCCACGCGGCCCTGGGCTGACGAAGCGCTGAGGTTGCCATTGGCCAGGCGCGTGAGGGCGGTGATGTCGGTGTACTCATAGACCGAGACCGATTCCGGCAGGGTATCGCGCAAGCCCTTGGCGTACTTCGCCGGTTGCAACAAGGCATTGCCTCCTCGACACCAGATCCCCGCCCGATAGAACTCCGTGCCCAGGCACCGGCTCAAGGCCTGCCCCTGCAGTAACAGTGCATCGGCCCCGGCGTTGCGCAAGGTCTGCACGCGCAATGCAGCGTCTTCCAGCTTGGCCGGGTCGTGCACCGCAAAGAAGTAACCCTGCTCCTGCAGATCACAAGCAATGCCCAGGCTACTCACGCGGCGGCGCACTTCTTCGCTGGCCGCGCGGCTGATTTGCGTACTGGCCTGGTAGTAGTCGTGCCCCGGACGACCGAGCAGATCGTCACCGGCCGGGTTTTCATGGGCCACCACAAACCCGGAGTTTCTCGCCGACGCCCCCTGGGCGGCACGCTGGCGATCGACGATGACAATCCGCGCCTGGGGATGCAGCTCGGCCAGGGTATGGGCTGCCGATAGCCCGGTGAACCCACCGCCAATGATCAGCCAGTCCGCCGTCTGCCTCCCATGCAAGGGCGGTTGCGCAGCAGACGGTGGTGTCTGCGCAATCCAGCCGCAGGTATTTTCAGTCATCTATTCACCTCATACCGTTGAATGCTATAGCCATGAGCAATTAGCATGAGTACATGCCTGCCAATTGACGACCACCACCAGAATTTATGGGGATACGGATGGGCAATCCAACGTTATTAATGCATCCATTCATTCGGTTTTCGCATGGATAAATTCTTTCGACCGCCCTCGTTGCAAGCCCTTCAGGCCTTTGTCGAAGTGGCGACCGCCAGCAACTTCACCGAAGCGGCGGCACGGCTGTGCCTGACCCAGAGCGCGGTCAGCAGAAAGATTCAACAACTGGAGAGCCACTACGGCGTTGCGCTGCTGATTCGCAGCAGCCGCAGCGTGTCGCTGACCGTCGAAGGCAAGGAAGTGCTTGAAACCGCACGCAAGATGCTGGACGACTTGCAGGCCCTGGAAAAGCGCTTGGCACCGCGGGATTCGCCGTTTCGCCTGCGGGTCCACGTGTCGCTCGCCGTGCGCTGGCTCTTGCCCCGCCTGACCGATTTTTATGCGCGCTACCCTGACCTGGCACTGTCGATTGAAACCGTGGCCACCGAGCGGGTCGACCCGTCAGGGGAATGCGACGCCTGCATTCTCTACCTGCCCGCCGTGCCGGACGATGGGACGCACCACGTGCTGTTCGAAGAGTTTCTGGTACCGGTGTGCGCGCCAACTTCGGTCAACGGCAAACCGCCCCCCTCCTCCCGCGAAGCACTGGGTGGCTATCCATTGATTCATGCTTCAACGGGGCAGCTGGAATGGGCAACCTGGTTCAAGGCGCAATCGCTGGAACCCGCCAAGGATTGCAAGCACATCACCTTCAACCTCGACGAACTGGCCCTGGATGCCGCCGCGCGCGGGCTGGGCATTGCCATGACCGACCAGACACTGGCGCAGGAGCACATCCATCGCGGCGAACTGATCATTCCCTTCGGCCCCGCCCTGAGAACCGGTGGTGCCTACACCTTGTACCTGCAACCTTCCAGCGCCTTACACCCGACGCGCCAGGCGGTACTGGACTGGTTTTTCCAGCAGCCCTGAGAACACCACAGAAATCTGTGGGATCCAGAAGATAAAAAAACCCCGGCACTGGCCGCAATGCTGTTCAATTAAGCGTACGCCGACCTTTGTAGGAGCGAGCGCGCTCGCGATGAACTCAAGAACTACGTGATTACTCAGAAAGTACGCGTAATCGTTAACGTCCATCGCGAGCTAGCTCGCTCCTACAATTGCGACCTCATCACTTTAACTGAACAGCATTACGTCACTGGCCGGGGTTCTTTCACATCAGCTTGAAGCCTGCGCCCCAACCAACCGTGTTGGCCGGGGCAATGACTTACAGGGCCATGTCAGCAGCCGGGTTGCTCGGCTGTGGCTTGGCCGGGGCAGCAGGTGCCGTGGTCGGAGCCAGTGCCGGGTTGATTGCCGGTGGTGGGTCCAGTTCCAGGACCTTGCTGGTGTAAGCCCATTCCTGGGCTACACGGGCCGGATCATTGTTGAGCTTGGTGCCATAGCTCGGAACGATCTGGCGCAGCTTTTCCTGCCAGGCCGGGGTTGCGACCTTGTCCTTGAAGACCTTCTCAAGCACGGTCAGCATGATCGGCGCTGCGGTGGATGCACCGGGCGATGCGCCAAGCAAGCCGGCAATGCTGCCGTCTTCGGAAGCCACGATCTCGGTGCCCAGTTTCAGCACGCCACCGGCGGCTTCATCACGCTTGATGATCTGCACGCGCTGGCCGGCTTGCCACAGGCGCCAGTCTTCAGCCTTGGCGTTCGGGAAGTACTCTTTCAAGGCGTTGAGGCGGTCTTCGTCAGACAGCATCAGCTGGCCAGCAAGGTACTCGACCAGCGGGTATTCCTTGATACCGACCTTGGTCATCGGCCAGACGTTGTGGGTGGTCGTGGTGGTCAGCAGGTCCAGGTACGAGCCTTCTTTCAGGAACTTGGTCGAGAAGGTCGCGAACGGGCCAAACAGGATCACGCGCTTGCCATCCAGCACGCGGGTGTCCAGGTGGGGAACCGACATCGGCGGCGCACCAACCGAGGCCTTGCCGTAGGCCTTGGCCAGGTGCTGCTCGGCGATGGTCGGGTTCTCGGTCACCAGGAACGAGCCACCTACCGGGAAACCGGCATATTCACGCGCTTCAGGAATGCCCGACTTCTGCAGCAGGTGCAGTGCACCGCCACCGGCGCCGATGAACACGAACTTGGCGTCGGTCTGGGTCTCGGTACCGTCTTTCAGGTTCTTGTAGGTAACGCGCCAGCCGCCGTCTTCGTTGCGGACGATGTCTTCGACTTCGCTCGACAGCTTCAGGGAGAAGTTCGGCTTGGTTTGCAGGTAGCTGGCGAACTGACGGGTGATCTCACCGAAGTTCACGTCGGTACCCAGCGGCGACCAGGTGGCGGCGATCTTCTGGTTCGGATCACGGCCTTCCATCATCAATGGAACCCACTTCTTGATCTGCGCCGGGTCTTCGGAGTACTGCATGCCAGCGAACAGCGGGCTTGCCTGCAGAGCTTCGTAACGCTTCTTCAGGAACTTGATGTTGTCATCGCCCCACACGAAGCTCATGTGCGGTGTGGAGTTGATGAACGAATGCGGGTTCTTCAGGACGCCATTCTTGACCTGCCAGGCCCAGAACTGACGGGAGATCTGGAAGGCTTCATTGATTTCAATGGCCTTGGGGATCTCGACGTTGCCGTTCTTGTCTTGCGGCGTGTAGTTCAGTTCGGCCAGGGCGGAGTGACCAGTACCGGCGTTGTTCCAGCCGTTGGAGCTTTCCAGGGCGACGCCATCGAGACGCTCGACCATTTCCATCGACATGCCCGGCTCGAGCTCATTGAGCCAGACGCCCAGTGTCGAACTCATGATGCCGCCACCGATCAGCAGGACATCGACTTTCTTGGTTTCGGCTGCATGCACAGGCATAAGGGCCATCGACATGGCCAGGCCGAGTAGCCCCTTGTTCATTTTCTTCAACATACGGTAATACCTAGGATAGAACGCCATTCACCCGCGTTCGTCTCCATGAGGCGCCCTGGCTCACCGCATGCAAGGCTGCATGCCGTCGAACCCCGCTCTCAGAAAGACTGTTGGGTGAACATATAAGGTCGACAAACTCGATCGACCTCACGTTTAGGCCCCTCCTGCGCTGACTTTTTGTTAGTCATTGGCTTCAGCTACTTGGGTGACACTAATACTTGTGGGTACATCATCGAACACAGTGAATAAACAGCTTAGACCCGCTTACCCACCTGCGCCCGTCAACTGCTTCGCGGCGCTCACACAGGTAGGCGCATCAACACACCGAACCTGTGATCCCCAACGCCGCGAGCCTCCTTGCCGCGACATTCTACCTCAGGTGTCGCGCTCAACGAAGGCGCTTCTGTTTCTCATTTCCTGACTGGATGACCACCCGGCAAGACCTGATGCACTTGGATTCAGCGGGCCGTGCCACCTCGGGGTTTATAGAACAGGAATTTCCGGGTCTCGGCGGTCTTGACGTACACCCTCACCCACTCCGGTTTTACCGTCCTGTCATGGAAATACAGGGCGCCACGGGTGCGGTCCCTGAGTTGCTGGTTGAGGGCCTTGCGGGCGATTTCCTTGGCTGTCGCGTAGGGCGCCTCCTCCTCTACCTGATCCGGACGCCCGTCACACCACCAGGAAAACTGGCAGGTCCGCGTCTCGACCCCTTGCTTGACCACGGCGCACACCGTATCGGGGAAACCCTCATGACCCAGGCGGTTCATCACTATGTTGGCGACCCCTTCCATATCGGCCGCACCAATCCCTTTGGCCTCCCAGTAAATGGTCCGCGACAGGCAGGTAATGGCATCGTCCAGCGGCGCGCGGCCTGCCGGATCGACCACCTGCACTTCCGCGGGCGTTATGGTTTCAACCTTGGGTCGCGGTGTCGCACCGTCCTTGTCGGCGGCCTTCTCCTCCAGGACCTGGGCCTTGCCCTCGACCGCGGCCGGGTTTCGCACAGCATCAGCGGCGAACACTTGAGCGCCCAGTAACGCGATAACAAGACCACTGGCTATCCACACCGGGCGCATCGTCGGACCTTCTACCTGAACTCGGGTTGAGCCGCCGGCCACCCTGGGTGAGTCGCAGCCCTCTAATGAGTCGACACGGTGGGCGGCAAAACATTCCCGTCCACCAATGGACAACCCATTGCCCATCAGCCAGAAAAGCCATTGCGCGGCGGGAGGCAAAATCGCGCATCATGTGCCCAGTCAGTTCAAGGGAGAACCCCATGCACGTCCTGTCATCCGTTATCCGTCTTGCCGCGTTGTCGCTGGGCGTGATGTGCGCTGCCACCGCCGTGGCCAGCGATGCAACGCAATTGATCGATTCGATCAACAGCTACCGCAGCCAGGTCCAGCGCTGTGCGGGCCAGGCGTCCCTGGAACTGCCGCCGCTGGCGGCCGAACCGCGGCTGGTGCTGCCCGCGGCGAGCAACATCGGCGACCTGCAGCAAGCCATGGCACGCGCGGCTTACCCGATGGTCAACGTGCAGATGATCAGCCTCAAGGGTCCCAATGACCCTCAGGCCGCCATGAAAGCGGTACAGGAAAGTTTTTGCCAGGTGGTGCTGGACCCGCAGTTCGTCGATATCGGCGTCAGCCGAGCCGGACGCGAGTGGCGCATCGTCCTGGCCCGCCCCTTGCTGACCGGAGGCCTTGGAGACTGGCAGGCCGAAGGACAGAAGCTGCTCACGATGATCAACAGCGCCCGCCAGCAGCCACGCCAGTGCGGCGCCCAGGCCTTTGTCGCGGCCACGCCGCTGGCCTGGAGCCCGACACTGGCAACCGCGGCCGAAACCCACACCCGCGCCATGGCCAACAACAACTTCCTGGATCACAAGGACCGCGACGGCCGTACCCCCGGAGACCGGGCAGAACTGGCGGGCTACAGTGGCCAGCAGATCGGCGAGAACATCGCCGCCGGCCAGGACACCCCGCGCAAAGTGATCGATGGCTGGCTGGCCAGCCCCGGCCACTGCGCCAACCTGATGAACCCGCAGTACCGTGAACTGGGCGCCGCCTATGCGGTTGATCCCAAGAGCGATGCGGGCATCTACTGGACGGCGATGTTCGGCACGCCATGAAGTCGTCGCTCGACCGCGACCAGCCTGGCAACGTAACGCGTTGGACTCAGTGAACGTAAATGCCCCAGACCGTAACGGCAACGACGACCCAGGCCAAAACAACGAATACCGCCGCCAGCCTGTTCACCTGGCGCTGCGGATTGAGTCTATAAATTGTTGGTCGCCAGAGGAGACAAGCATGCTCATGAAACCCGTTGAGGGGGCTGAACTCGAAAAACTTCGCCTTGCATTAAGCGGTTCAGGGTTGCCGTTTGACGACGTGGGGCAACCGGGCCAGCAATTCTTCCGTTTCGAGTTGGATGGGGATTGGATTGCGTATGGGGGGTTAGAAGGCGAAGGCCCAGATCGGCTGCTGCGCTCAATGGTTGTTGCTGACTCCAGGCGTGGCCAAGGAATTGGGACACGCATGCTTGCTGCCCTGGAGCGTTACGCCTGTGGCCATAACGTGCTTGCGCTGCATCTGCTGACCAATAGTGCTGCAGACTTCTTCAGTGCTCATGGGTACTCACGCCTGGATCGCTGCGCTGCACCGGACTCGATCAGCCAAACGGCTCAATTCTCAACACTATGCGGCTCCTCAGCGATCTATCTGTGCAAAACGCTTAGCGTCGGTGATTGACACCGATAAAAGCTCGCATTACCGGCAACCGCCATCGCGCTGGGTATGCGCGAGGTCGAGCCAAGCCACTGCCCTCCAGGCGCTCAAGCCTGGGTGGCGTGCCTGGGCAAGGCAATGGATATCAACGCGGCGAGCAACACAAAGCCAGAGGAAATCCACAGGCAAGCCATCAGTCCATGGGACTGATAAACCCAGCCTGAAAGGATCGTGCCGATCAGCCGGCCCAGTGCGTTGGACATGTAGTAGAAACCTACATCCAGCGACACCCCATCCTCCTTCGCGTAGGAAACGATCAGATAGCTGTGCAGGGATGAGTTCACCGCAAACAACGCGCCAAACACCATCAGCCCACCCAACAGCACAATCTGAGGCGACCAGCCCGCTGAGAGACCCACTGCAATGGCAGCAGGCAGTCCGGCCAGCAACGCGGCCCAAACCGAGGCCGCTCGCCCATCGGGAACGTGAGCACGCTTTTTCCCGGTGATGTTCGGGGCCAATGACTGCACGATGCCATAGCCGATGACCCAAGCGGCCATGAAGCCACCCACCCGCCAGAAGCTCCAGGCAAACACGGTGCTCAGGTAGACCGGCAACGCCACCACGAACCACACATCACGGGCACCGAAGAGAAACATCCGCGCCGCCGAGAGGATATTGATCGCCCGGCTCTTGGAGAGGATGTCGCGGAACTTTGGTTTAGCCTTGGCTTTGCCCAGATCCTTCTTCAACAGGAACAGGCTGGCTAACCAGATCAGCGCCAGCACCGCGGCCATTGCCAGCAATGCGCCTGTGAATCCCAGCAAGGCCAACAGCGCACCACCGAGGAAGAAGCCAACCCCTTTCAGGGCGTTCTTCGATCCAGTGAGGATCGCCACCCACTGGTACAACGTGCCTTGCTGATTATTTGGCACCAGCAGCTTGATCGAACTCTTGGCGCTCATCTTATTGAGGTCTTTGGCGATACCCGACATCGCCTGCGCCCCCATGACCCACGGGATGGTCAGCCAGACGGCAGGCACCGTAAGCATCAGCAAGGCGACCACCTGAAGGCCCAAGCCAATGTTCATGATGCGGTTCAGGCCCAGGCGAGCGCCAAGGTAGCCGCCCACCAGATTGGTGATGACACCGAAGATCTCGTAGAACAGGAACAGTGCAGCGATTTGCAGTGGCGTGTAGCCCAGCGTGTGGAAATGCAGCACCACCAACATGCGCAGCGCGCCATCGGTCAGGGTAAAGGCCCAGTAGTTACCGGTGACCACCAGGTACTGGCGCACTGGCGGGGAAAGGGCTGACAACGCCGTCATGATCGCTCCTTGTCAAACGGCCGAGCCGACCAGCCAGGCCAACTCGACAGCACGGTTGGCGTACCCCCATTCGTTGTCGTACCAGGCGTAGATTTTCACTTGGGTGTCATTGACCACCATGGTCGACAGTGCATCAATGATCGAGGAGCGCGGGTCGGTGCGGTAGTCGATGGAGACCAGGGGGCGCTCCTCATAGCCGAGGATATTTTTCAACGGGCCAGCGGCGGCAGCCTTGAACAGCGCATTGACCTCATCGGCCGAAGTGGCGCGCGCCACTTCGAACACACAATCGGTCAGAGAGGCGTTGGCCAGCGGTACGCGCACGGCATGGCCGTTCAGCTTGCCGCGCAACTCGGGGAAGATCTCGGCAATCGCAGTGGCCGAACCCGTGGTAGTCGGGATCAAACTCATGCCCGAGGCACGAGCACGACGCAGATCCTTGTGCGGCTGGTCGAGAATGCTCTGGGTGTTGGTCAGGTCGTGGATGGTCGTAATTGAGCCATGGCGAATGCCCAGGTGCTCATGAATCACCTTGACCACCGGAGCCAGGCAGTTGGTGGTACAGGAAGCAGCGGTGACGATGCGGTGCTGCGCCGGATCGAACAGGTGCTGGTTGACGCCCATGACGACGTTCAGTGCCCCTGCCTCCTTGACGGGCGCACACACCACCACGCGCTTCACGCCCTGATCCAGAAAGGCCTGGAGTACAGCAACGGTTTTCATCTTGCCACTGGCTTCAATAACCAGATCGCAGCCCGACCAATCGGTGTCGACAATCTCTTTGTTAGCGGTCACCTTGATGCGCTTGCCGCCGATCACAACATGATCGCCCTCGGCGCTGGCTTCTTCGTTCCAGCGGCCATGCACCGAGTCGAAGTTGATCAGGTGCGCGTGAGTCGCGGCGTCGCCTGCCGGATCGTTGATCTGCACGAACTCGAACTCCGGCCAGCTCCAGGCTGCACGCAGGGCAAGACGACCGATACGACCGAAACCGTTGATCCCTACTTTGATACTCATGCTCATGCTCTCTTAAGGCCGCTGTCGGCGGGCAATATCGATGGGGTAATGTCGAACTGGCTGATGTCGCTGATAGGCCCGGCGCGACTCAGCAGCAGGCAGCAAGCCGCTGCGGGCGGTCACCCATCTCCTCGAGTCGCTTGGCGTCTGGACTGAGCCAGTGCTGGTTGGCATCCAGAGTGGTTTTCAGAATGGCAACCACCCAGTCAGGCAGACTGGGGTGCAGGCGGTAATAGACCCACTGACCTTGCCGACGGTCCTCCAGCAAGCCGCAAGTGCGCAATTGCGCCAAGTGGCGCGAAATCTTCGGCTGGCTCTCATTGAGTGCGCAGGTCAACTCACACACGCACAATTCATCCTCACGGACGATGAGCAGCATCAGGCGAATACGCGTTTCGTCAGCCAGGCATTTGAATACGGTGGTGGGTGTCAGATGGTCAGTCATAGAGGTCTCATTGTCTGGTTGCCACCAGCACAAGCATCTTGAGGCATTCAGGAATCCGGTAAAGGGTGTAACAGATGCCCTTCCCTCGCCACCCAAACGAACAGCGCGCACGTTCTTCAGGTTATTGCCAAGTATCGTCAAGGCTGTGATGCATGAATATATGATTATACGAATATGATGTAAAGTTTGCTGAATGTATCGCTGGCAGCCAGGATCACTGATTAACCTCTGACTTTGCTCGCATCAGTGCGCTATCAGTGATGAATTTACGAGCAATTCTGGCAATTCACATTCGATTCGTCGTATATCCAAATATTGTTATTCAATCGCTCATCACGGCTGCACTAGACGCTTCCATACCTCAACCTCACAGGAGCAGCTCCGACCCTTTTCAGGCTTTACATGTGCGCCAGCATGCACATATAGTCGCCACATGACTACATCCCTTACCCGAGCCAAAGCCATCGAGGCCGCCATCGAATCGATTGATGGCGCGTTCTTCAAGGCCCTGTGCGAACCACCACGAGTCGCCGTGCTGAAGCGCGTAATGTTGTTAGGCCGAGCAGATGTCACCGAAATTGCGGCTCAATTGCCCCAGGAACGTTCGGTCGTCTCTCGCCATCTCCAGGTGTTACTTGAAGCAGGGATCGTTCGTGCCACGAAGGTTGGCCGGCAGATGTTCTACGAGGTGGATGGCCCCGCCATCATCCAACGCCTGGAAGACATCCTCCGCCACACCAAGAACATGACGCCACTGTGCTGCCCAGGTAGATCGGATTGATGTTATTTGACCAAATAAGTGCATAGGTGCGCACATATGAACACAATAAACCAACCGTTCGATGTTGTTGTCATCGGGGCTGGCCAGGCTGGACTGGCCAGCGGCTGGCACTTTAAGCAGCAGGGGCTCAACGCCCTCATTCTCGACGAGCAATCGCAACCTGGCGGGAACTGGCGTCACTACTACGACAGCCTCGAACTGTTCTCGCCGGCAGCCTATTCCTCGCTACCGGGATTGCCGTTCCCTGGAGCGCCAGGCCACTACCCTGTTCGCGACGAAGTGGTGCGGTACCTGAAGGAGTATGCCGACCTTTTCCAGCTGCCTATTCTCCAAGATACTCAGGTCGTGCGGGTAGATCAGGAAGATGGGGGATTCCAGATAACGGCCGCCAACGGACAGCGCATGTTGGCGAGAGCCGTGGTCGTAGCATCGGGAGCCTTTAGTCGCCCCTATATACCCGATGTTCCAGGACTCGAAAACTTCAGTGGCGCTCACCTTCACAGTGCCGAGTATCGGAATCCAGAGGCTTTCAGCGGGCAGCGCATCGTTGTGATTGGCGCTGCGAACTCGGCCGTGCAGATCGCTCATGATCTAGCCAAAGTGGCCACCGTCACGCTGGCTACCCGAGAGCCGATTCGATTCGTTGCGCAGCGAATTCTGGGAGCGGACTTTCACTTCTGGTTGAAATGGACAGGCCTGGAGAAAACCCGCTGGCTAAGTGACCAAAGTACGCCTGTGCTCGACGATGGCACCTACAAAAAGGCGTTGAAAGCCGGATACTTCACGCAACAGGCGATGTTCACACAGACCACTTCAACAGGTGTGATCTGGACGAATGGTCAGCATGAGCGTGTAGACACTTTAGTGTTTGCGACAGGGTTCCGTCCGAATCTGCCATTTCTCGAAGGTTTGCCCGTGATGGATGACCGCGGACGAGTCATGCAGCGTGATGGACTCGCTACGCACGTCCCCGGTTTGTACTTTGTAGGGCTGCCAAAACAGCGCAACTTTGCGTCGGCCACCCTCAGAGGAGTGGGCGCTGACTCCGGATACATCTTGCCGCATCTATTGCACTACCTGCGTACCTATGATGCAGAGTGGCTGCCCGCAGTGCGGCCTTGACCCTGTTGCTTCGATCGGTGCAACCCACAGCCACAAGCCGACCATCAGCCCCTGTTCATGCCATCGCACGTGCCGCTCCTTCTCTGGGCCCTGTGTCGCGGTTTCTGCCGCTACACTCAAGCAGAACAGGGCATTGCACATGAACATGGCGCGTTATCAGATACAAATTGCGCAAAACATGACGCCGTTTATAGCGCCTACTTATAGTGAGTCGCTCATGAACTTTCGATTGCTCACCGCTCTCATCGCGATGTCTTTTTCATGGTCCAGTGTGTATGCCGGCTACTGGATGGATTCAAATGGCAATCCATCCCCCGACACGGCATCAAGACGATCCATCGGAGAGTTTGGTGGCTGGCTGTTAACCACTTCCGATCCCGATTGGGAGAAAAAGTGGAATACTCCACCCGAAACCGCTCCCGTGTTTAACGAAGCACGAATGGTTACCTTGGGTGAAAGAATCTTCACGCTGACCTTCTTTGCTAATCCGGAGCTGGATGCCAATCACGAAGCGAACATAACGTGCGATTTGAAAGTCATCAGGCCGGACGGTACAGAATCGATCAATCAACGAGATGTCGTTTGTTTTCAAGGACACCTCAAGGAGGAGCCGAGCAATATATACCTCGCCGCCCCCGTGATCGATTTCCTCGCAGAGCCTGGCGATCCCGTAGGCATCTGGACAATAGAAATCACTCTTAAGGACAACGTGCGCAAGGTTGTCATACCGCTCAAAACAGCATTCACGCTGAAGTAAGTTCGTGGCAATCCTGTCGATGCAGAAACAAGTCACCCATCCAACGATTGCGCGAATGACAGCCATGGATCGAAAGCCACCCTCCACGACCGACGACACTTCCTCAGCCCTCCTACACTCACATGGCGATACAGTCCTGTTCGATTCACACGCCCACAGCCAGGCAAATCCGGGCTAGGCTGTTCCAGGCTTGCAATTCACGCACCCTCAGAAGGAGACTCCCATGGCATTGCGCATCAATGACCTCGTTCCCGACTTCAACGCCGACACGGACCAGGGCTCCATCGATTTTCACGACTGGATAGGCTCGGGCTGGGCCATTCTCTTTTCTCACCCGAAGGACTTCACTCCCGTGTGCACCACCGAATTCGGTGCCGTTGCGCAACTGGCCGACGAATGGGCCAAGCGTGGCGCCAAGGTCATCGGTGTGTCGGTAGACGGTGTGGAGGCCCACAAGAAATGGAAGGCTGACATAGAAGGCGTTTGCCGCACCAAGGCCGATTTCCCGATCATTGCCGATGAAGGGTTGGCCGTGTCCAAGGCGTTCGACATGCTCCCGGCCGAAGCCTACCTGCCCGATGGCCGTACTGCCGCCGATACCGCCACTGTGCGCTCGGTGTTCATCATCGGCCCGGACAAGAAGCTCAAGCTCTCGATGACCTACCCCATGTCCGTGGGTCGCAACTTTGCCGAAGTGCTGCGTGCCCTGGACGCACTGCAGTTGACCTACAACGTGCCACTGGCTACTCCGGCCAACTGGTTGGCGGGCCAGGATGTGATCGTCGCCCTGACCCTCAATGATGATCAGGCCCGCGAGAAGTACGGCAACTTCGACGCCAAACTGCCTTACTTGCGCACCATCCCGGCGCCGAAGTAAGGAAACAGCAAAACGCCCGGGCTGTCGCCACAGCACCGGGCGTTTTTGCTCCATGGGCAGAGCTGCCCTATACCAGTCGCTCGATTTTCTGATACTGCCAGACCCGTTTGTAGTAGGTGGTCTGCAGCGCCAGCATGCTCAGGTAAGCCACTGAAAACGCCATCCACACCCCTTGCAGCCCGAAGCGCGCATCCAGCAGGTATGCCACCGGCAACTCCACGCCAAGGATGCAGAACACCGAGATCGCCATCGGCACCATCACCGTTCCGCTGCCGCGCATCACGCCGCCAATCACCGCCTGGAAACCGAATACCAGCATACTCCAGAGCATGATGTGCAACAGGTGTGCCGCCTGGGCCCGGGTCGCAGGCTCGGTGATGAACAACCCCAGCAACCAGTGCGACAGCAAGTAGCCCAACAGCACCAAACCACCGGTCAGCCCCAGGTTGATCAGCAACCCGGTGCGCAGGATCGGCCCAATACGCTCGATTCGCCCGGCGCCGATGGCCTGGGCACCCAGGATCGATGCGGCGATCGCAATCGACAGGGCCGGGAACTGCACGTAGTTGACGATCTGCGTGACCGCCCCATAGGCGGCCGTGGCCTGGGAACCGTGCTGGTTGACCAGGGCCAGGATCACCAACTCCGACAGGGAAATCACCACCATCTGCAACCCCGTCGGCAACCCGATGCGCAGTACCTTGGCCAGGATTGCCCGGTCCAGACGCATCGCCGCCAACAGCGCGCGATCCAGCGCCAGGGCATGGCCCTTGCGATTCAAGCGCCACGCCAGCATCGCCATGGCCGCCAGGTTACCCGCCAGGCCCGCCAGCGCAGCGCTCTGGATGCCCATTTGCGGCAAGCCGAACCAACCGCGAATCAACGCTGGCGTCAGCAACAGCCCGACGCAGGTCGACACCACCAGCGCCAACAAGGGCGAGAGCGTATCGCTGACCCCACGCAGCAACTGGGTAAACAGCACAAACACCAGCAACGGCGGCATGATCCACATCATCACCCGCGCATAGGCCACCGCCTCTTCGAGCACATCCGCCGGGGTTCCCAACCCTTGCAACGCGTGACGCGCAAACACACTGCCCAGCACGGCGGCGACCAGCCCGATCATCGCCCCCAGCAACAAGGTGCTGCCGGCAATCGCCTTCACCAAAGCTGGCTCTCGAGCCCCCCAGGCCTGACCGATCAACACCCCTGCCCCGGCACCGAGGCCGATGACCAGGGCAATGAAGAAGAACACGATGGGGAACATCCCGGACACGGCTGCCAGCGCCTGGGTGCCGAGCATTTGCCCGATATAGATACTGTTGACTGTGCCCGACATGGACTGGAGGAAGTTGGACAGGACCATCGGGGCGAGGAACAGCAGGTAGGTTTTCCAGAGGGGGCGTTGGGTGACGGGGGTTTGCATGGAGGATCCATCTCGGCTGGGGATGTGGCGAACGGAACCAATGAGACTGAGCTCAAGGTGCGGGTCACTGTACAGGTCCGGGACATAGACGAGTGCAGCGGTTCTATCCCCTCACCCCCGTCCTCGTCAATGCCCATCACCGGCATGGCTTGCCCGGCGCGGTTCGCCCTTATCCGCCGAGCGCAATGATCGCGGCGATCAGCACGGCACCGGTCACGGCCAGTGCCACAGCGCCAAACAAGGGTTTTGCACCGGCGTATTTCGACAGGATCCACCCGGCGATGAACAGCACGCACAGGCCCACCAGATTGGACAGGCGCACCGCGAGTGCGGTCTCCTCCAGCAACAGGAACGGTACCACCAGCGGGAACGTCGACAACACCACCAGCAGGAACACGCCCAACGCGCCCTTGAAATCCTCCAGGTGCAAGCCCGACTTCAGCGGCAGGCCCGGGTTGTCGATCAGCCGCTGGCGCAACAGTTCAAGGCCATCGCTGCCGGCGGCGGTGGCCAGGCGTGGCGACAGCGCATCGGCGATGAGCGCCTGGCCGGTGGTGGCGTCCGCGCCACCGCGCAGGGTCGTCAGCAACGTGTGGTTGCGGGTGCGCTCGATGACGCTGCGCAGCACGTACATCACCGCGTCAGCCAACCCCCACGCCAGGTTGCAGCCCAGCGCCGCGATCATCATGGTGCGCTCGGCCTCCTGCCCCGCCGTTGCCACGCTGATGGTGCCGGTGAACGTCATGGCCATCAGCAGGCCGAAGATCACCTCCGTGACACGCTCGACCGGATCGAGCACCCGGACCCGCTTTTGCTCGCCAGCACCTTGCATACGCCTTACCTCATGAAAATCAGTGGAATGATGCGTGTCGATTGTGCCTCAGGGGCATAGCCGCCCGTACTTCAGTGTAGTAACAAACCACGGATCGGCTGCCGGGCAATGAAGCAGCCCCTTGGTGATGTCGCTGGCAACGATGAGTGCCTGAACGCAGGTTCCGCACGCAGGCGCTGTCTATTTTCGCCCTGCGTGCTACACCTTTGTGGGCGCCCCTTCTCGAGTGGAACAACCAAATGACTGCCAGCCCCTTGCTGACCGCGTTTCTTCCCATTGCCCTGGGCATCATCATGCTGGGCCTGGGCCTGTCGTTGACCCCGGCCGATTTCGCGCGGGTGGTGAAGTACCCCAAGCCGGTATTGATCGGCCTGATCTGCCAACTGCTGGTGTTGCCGTTCTTCTGTTTCCTGATCGCCAACGGTTTTCGCCTGGAGCCAGCCCTGGCCGTCGGCCTGATGCTGCTGGCAGCGTCCCCCGGAGGTACCACGGCCAACCTCTACAGCCACCTGGCCCACGGCGATGTGGCACTGAACGTGACCCTGACCGCGGTCAACTCGGTGATCGCGATACTCAGCATGCCGTTGGTGGTCAATCTGTCGCTGCTGTATTTCATGTCGGCTGACCAAGCCATTCCCCTGCAATTTGCCAAGGTCTTGCAGGTGTTCGCCATTGTCCTGGTCCCGGTGTGCCTGGGGATGCTGGTGCGCCACTTCGCACCGCGCTTTGCCGCGCGCATGGAGCGGCCGATGAAGGTCGTTTCCGCGCTGTTCCTGCTCGGCACGGTGGCCCTGGCGTTTATCAAGGACTGGCAAACCGTGCTCGACTACGCCCCGGTGGTGGGCCTGGCGGCCCTGCTGTTCAATCTGCTGAGCCTGGCCATCGGTTACGGCGTGCCGCGCCTGCTGCGCCTGCCGCAACGCCAGGCCGTGGCCATCGGCATGGAAATCGGCATCCACAACGGCACCCTGGCCATCGCCCTGGCACTGAGCCCGAGCCTGCTGAACAGCCCGACCATGGCCATTCCGGCGGCCATCTACAGCTTCATCATGTTCTTCACGGCGGCAGGCTTCGGTTGGTGGGTCAACCGGGTCCACGGCCGGCAACTGGCGCTCGAGGCGCGGGAAACGGCTGGCTGATCGCACGGATAGCGGCCTGTGCAAGGCCCCACGAAAAACAGCGTTTTTCCAGTTAAGCGAACGCGGCCCCCTGTAGGAGCGAGCGAGCTCGCGATGGACGTTAACGATAACGCATGTTTTCTGACTCAACGCGCTGCCCTTGAGTTCATCGCGAGCACGCTCGCTCCTACAATGCGCCCCGCTCTACTTAACTGACTGGCACGCCCTTTTTTGTTCGTCGGGTCGAAACCGATGGCTACGGCCGCGCCTCAATCGTGACTGACCCGGGCACGCTTGAGCAGCTTCTTGCAGCGCTCGGACAGGTGCAGCACCCGCAGCTGTTTACCGGCCTTGACGTAGCGCTCACGCAAGGTGTCCAGCGCGGCGATGGCCGAGTAGTCGACGAAACTCAGGTGGCGACAGTCAAGGGTCACCCGGGCCGGATCGTTGGCCGGGTCGAACTGGTTGAGAAAGGGTGTAGTCGAGGCAAAGAACAGTGTGCCGTGGACCCGGTAGAGCTTGCTGCCGTCGGCTTCCTGGTGGCTGTCGGCATAAAGCTGGCGAGCCTGCTGCCAGGCGAAATTCAGCGCGGCAACGATGATCCCACAGAGCACGGCGGTGGCCAGGTCGGTGAACACCGTGATCACGGTGACGGCGATGATCACCAGCACATCGTTCAACGGCACCTTGTTGATCACCCGCAGCGAGGCCCAGGCAAAGGTCTGCTGTGACACCACGAACATCACCCCCACCAGCGCCGCCAGCGGGATGCGCTCGATCAGCGGTGACAGGAACAGCACGAACAGCAGGATCAGCACCCCGGCCACCGCACCGCTGAGACGGCCACGGCCACCGGAACTGAGGTTGATCACGGTCTGGCCGATCATGGCGCAGCCACCCATGCCACCGAACACTCCCGACACCATATTGGCCGCCCCCAGCGCCACGCACTCGCGGTCTGGGTAGCCGCGGCTCTCGGTGATCTCGTCGGTCAGGTTCAGGGTCAGCAGGGTTTCCAGCAGGCCGACCAGGGCCATCAATATCGCGTAAGGCGCGACAATGCGCAGGGTTTCCAGGTTCCACGCAATATCGGGCAGCGCGAAGCCGGGCAAGCCGCCGGCAATGTGCGCCATGTCGCCCAGGGTACGGGTCGGCAGGCCCAGCAGGTACACCGCCAGACCGACGCCGAGGATCGCCACCAGCGCCGGCGGCACCGCGCGGGTCAAGCGCGGCAGCACGTAGACGATGGCCATGGTCAGCGCCACCAGGCCGATCATCATGTACAGCGGCGTGCCACTCAGCCAGCCTTCACCGCTCTTGAAGTGCTCCAGCTGGGCCAGGGCGATGATGATCGCCAGGCCGTTGACGAAGCCCAGCATTACCGGGTGCGGCACCATGCGCACCAGCTTGCCCAGGCGCATCAGGCCAAAGGCAATCATGATCAACCCGCCGAGCAACACGGTGGCGAGCAAATACTGCACCCCGTGCTGCACCACCAGGGCGACGATCACCACGGCCATCGAGCCGGCGGCACCGGACACCATGCCCGGCCGGCCACCGAACAGCGCCGTGAGGGTGCAGATGATAAACGCACCGTACAGCCCCATCAGCGGATTGAGGTGGGCCACCAGGGCGAAGGCGATGCACTCGGGCAACAGGGCGAACGAGGTGGTGAGTCCGGCCAGGACATCAGCACGCAGACGAGCAGGCTTCATGGAGTACCTAAACGATGGGCCGGCGAAAGCGGCCGCAGGGAATGGCGGGAAAAGAGGGCTGGGGATGTTACGCAATTGCCGGCCACCCGACCAGTTGCCAGGTCGTGGCAACTGGCGGGCGGCCCCCGGACCCCGACGCTGGCGCAGCGGTTTGATCAGTCTGTTCGGACCGCTGGCCAGTCACCGGGAGTCATGGCGTGACCTGATACCCCTTCCCTTGCAGGCAACTGGTATAGGCCGTCGAGCTAGTCGAGGTGCTGGTCTTTTCTTCCTCGCGGCGCTCCTGACGCTGACGCGAGCCTCCGACCACCATGCCCACCGCCGCTGTTTCCTTGGCTCGATCCTGGCGATACTCCTGCTTGACGTCGTCGTCCACCCGATCGTAAGCCTCGTCACGCTGATTACCCCTGACCTGCGCCCCCGCTGCACCTGCCGCCGCGCCCACTGCGGCGCCCTTGAGCCTGCCGCCTCCTGAAGAAGAGTCCGACGAAGTACTTTGACTGGCCGCCACGTTATGGCACTCGTTGATGTCCAGCTGGGTTTGTTCCGGGCTTTGGCCTTTGGTCGGCACCACCGACTCGGCCCATCCCTGGGTCCAGCAAACCGACAGCGCGACACATAGGCCAAGGGACGACAACCTGTTCATGATGACCTCCAAAACAGTGAGTGAGCGTGCAAAACGCCACGCCCGAGCGAACGACAGGCTCTTATCAGGGCGATGCCGAGCCCGGTGCAGTAGAAACAGTGTAGATCCCGCCGGTCGCCCTTCCCCGGCATCTGACGGACAACACCCCGGGGCGATCTATAGTTATGAGGGGTGAGCAACGGGATGTGATCAACATGAAACCTGTCGAACCCTTCTTCCGGGACACTGGCGCAGGCCCGGGCATCGTCTGCTTCCACGCCAACGCCAGTCACTCGGCACAATGGCGCGAGTTGCAGGATGACCTGGCGGCGAACTTTCGAGTGCTGGCCCTGGACTCATGGGGTGCAGGCAAGAGTCCTCCTTGGCCGACCGACCGGGTCGTCACCCTGAGTGACGAAGTGGCCCTCGCCGAACCCGTGCTGGCCACAGCGGGCCAGCCGCTGATCCTGGTGGGCCATTCCTATGGCGCCGCCGTGGCGCTGGTGGCCGCGGCGCAGAACCCTACCCGGGTGCGCGCCATGGCCCTGTACGAACCGACACTGTTTGCCCTGCTCGATGCCGAGACACCACCGCCCAATGCGGCGGATGCCATTCGTGAGGTGGTGGCCAAGGCAAGGCTGTCCCTCGAGGCGGGCGACCTGGACAGCGCCGCGGAACGGTTCATTGACTATTGGATGGGTGCGGGGGCGTGGGAACAGATTCCGTCGCAACGCAAACCCGCCATCAGCGCCTCGGTGGTCAATCTGCCGGGCTGGGCCCACGCGCTACTGAACGAGCCGACACCGCTGCAGGTGTTCAGCGCCCTCGAGCTGCCGGTGCTCTATATGGTCGGCAAACACTCACCGGCGTCCTCGCGGGCCGTGGCACGGCTGTTGATCCGTGCACTGCCGAACGTCGAATGCGTGGAGTTCGAGGACCTGGGCCATATGGGCCCCATCACCCACCCGGACCCGGTCAATACCGCGATCATGCAGTTCATCGAGCGTCTTTAACGCTTGGCCAGCTCATGCTGGACGCATTGCTCGTAGTACGTCTGCTTGACGGCCGGTGGCTTGAGACGCGAAGTGCTGTTGTAGGTCTGCTCGGTGATCCCGAAGGCCGTCATGCGCATCCACGGCTGGGGGAACTTGCGGGTCTGCAACTGCTTGCGGGCGCCATACAGCGACATACCGGAAAGCTTCGACTCCTGGGCGCCGGCGGCGATTCCCGAGCCCCAGTTGCACACATAAAGCTCGTTTTTGCTCAGTTCCCTGGCGTGTGCCCCAAGCGAGACCGCCGCCAGGGCGAACGTTGTCAGGGTCAATACAAAAGTCCGCATGGAGCAAACACCTAACCTGCTGAAAAGAAAGCAAGTTTGGCAACGAAGCGACGACCGGGGGGCCAGCAGTTTGCCTCATTTCGAAAAGACTTTCGCGCCGCCTGCGTGCCCTGGCGCACCTGCCCGCCGGGCCAATGCCCGCCCCTACTGGCGGTCGCGCTTGCCAGCACCGGCTTGAGGGATCTGCGTGACAAACTTGAATTGCTTGGGGATCGCCCATGGGTTGATCCGCCCACGCTCGACAAACGCTTGCAGATGCGCCTCCAGGATCTTGCGGTCCAGGTACTGGCCGGGCTCGCACACCACCAGCGCCATGGGCCGCTCGCCCCATTGCCGGTCGGCAATGCCGACGACCGCGACCGAGCGGACGGCCGCGTGCTCGTTGATCAGGCGCTCCAGGTCCTGGGGACGGATCCACTCCGTACCGGCCTTGACCCTGTCCTTGATTCGATCCTTGCCCTGCCTCTCGGCGCTGGCGTTGATAGCACGACCCATTGTTGTTGTTCTCCCCTGCGCACTGTTGGCGGGCTGCGTCGAATTGCGCTGGCTGGACTGTAGGTCCCGGGTCGCTGGGGTGCTTCTCATCAAACGACAATGGCTTGGCATTTCATGACAGGTGCGACGCCTGCACGCAACGCTCGCACAATCCTCAAACACCTCGGCACAGGGGCCCGCGCAACGTCTGCGGTGGGTGACTTCTGCGTTGCCGCTCGCTACCCTTGCGCTACCCGGGGCTTGAAATCATTCCAGGCCAACCCCCTACTCCATTCAGACGAGCATGTCATGAAATCCCCTGCCGGCTTGCTGCTGACGGGTATTGAGCTGGACCGTGCCAGCTCCATTCCCCTTTACCGTCAACTCTATTTGCAGATCCGCAAACAGGTGCTGTCCGGACGGTTGCAAGGAGGCGTACGCCTGCCCTCTACCCGCACCTTGAGCAAAGAGCTGGCGCTGTCGCGGATCACCATTCTCAATGCCTTCGACCAGTTGATTGCCGAAGGCTTCCTGGCCTCGCGCACCGGGGCCGGGACGTATGTCGGCAACGAGTGGGAAAACCGTGGCATCGCCGATGAGGATCGCCAGCGCCAGCCACCGCGCCTGTCCGACCTGAGCCAGTCGATGCTGTCGCTGCGCAGCAGTCATTTTCGCGGGGTGTCCTATGCCGACTGGGACCCCGCGAGCCCCACCTCGTTCCTGCCCAGCCACAGCACGTACGACGCGTTCCCGCAGCATATCTGGAAGCGCTTGATGAACCGCCACCTGCACAAGCCGACCAAGGCCATGCTCGGCTATGGCGAACTGCAGGGGTTGCTGGCCTTGCGCACGGCGATTGCCGAATACGTCTTCGATGCCCATGGCATCGACTGCAGTGCCGAGCAGGTGGTGATCGTTTCCGGCGCCCAACAGGCCTTCAACCTGCTGGGCATGCTCCTGCTCAACCCGCAGGACAGTGTGTGGATGGAGGATCCCGGACATATCGCGGCGCGCATCGCGTTCCAGGCCCAGGGTGGCCAGGTGGTGCCCTTGCCCATCGACGACCAGGGCATCGATATCGAGCAAGGCCTGGCCCAGTGCCCCGACGCGCGCCTGGTGTTTACCACGCCCTCGCGCCAGCACCCGCTGGGTATCACCATGAGTTATGCGCGGCGCCAGGCGCTCATCGACTGGGCCGCGCACAACCAGAGCTGGATCATCGAGGACGACTGCGACAGTGAGTTTCGCTACAGCGGCCGCCCCCTCCCCGCGCTCTATGCCATGGATCAGTGGGCCCGGGTGATCTATGTCGGCACGTTCAGCAAAGTCCTGTTCCCCTCATTGCGGCTGGGCTACGTGGTCCTGCCACAGGCCTTGATCGAGCCGTTCTGCACCTTGCGGGCGGTCATGGATCGCAGCCCGCCCACCCTCCTGCAGGCGGTGACCGCCGACTTCATGGTCGAGGGTCACTTCCTGGGGCATATCCGCCGCATGCGCACGCTCTACCAGGCTCGCCAGCAAGCACTGGTCGAGCACCTGCAACAACGCCTGGGCAGTTTCCTGCGCATCACCCCGGTGGAAGCCGGCATGCACCTGATCGCCTGGCTGCCAGCGGAAACGGATGACGATGCCATCGCCAAGGAACTGGCCCGGCACAATATCCACACCTATGCCCTGAGCGACTATTGCCTGCAGCACAGGTTGCCTCCGGCGCTGTTGATCGGCTTCGCCGGCACGCCCGTGGACAAGGCCCAGGAGCGCGTCGAGGCACTGGCCCGGGCACTGATCAGCATGGGCTACCTGCACCCGTGAACCGAGTGGTCTTATCAATTAACGAATAATGGATCTATCGAGAGTTCCCGACTGGCGCGATAAAGGCTGCGCCGGTAGACCCGGCGTCTGAACCAGGAACGACTCGAATGAACAATAAGATCCAAGAGCGATTCAATACCTTGCTCAGCCACAAGGCTGTCGAGGCCGGGGCCCCTCCCGTACTCACGCAGGCACTGGCCCGCCAGTTGCTCGATCGACTCGCGCAGCTGCGCCTGTTTGCCCATGCCTACCCGTTGCTGACCAACCTCACCCATGGTCGCGTCACCCCGGCCGACCTGCTGGACTTCGCCTATCGCCACGAACTGCAGGGCCTGAGCCTGCACCTGCTCGATGGCGAGGAAAACAGCCTGAGCCAGATGACTCCCGCGCAGCTGCAAGCGTTCGCCGACAAGGCCAAGGCCCTGGGGCTGGATGTACACCTGGAAATCAGCAGCACCCTGAAAAAAGACGTCGATCAAGTGATCGCCATTGCCAGGGCCGTGGGCACCCGCAACATCCGCGTCTACTCACGCTATGAAGGGGCGCTGTCCCGGGTCATGGACGTGATCGAGTCCGACCTGCACTACCTGGCGCAACAGGCCGACGAGCACGACCTGTTCTTCGACTTCGAACAGCACGAGGAACTCAAGAGCGACGAAATCGCCCAACTGCTGAGCCGGCTCAACCACCCCCGCCTGCACGCCTTGTTCGACTTCGGTAACATGATCAATGCCTGCGAACAGCCCCTGCAGGCCCTGCGCAACCTGGCCCCGCACATTCGCCAGACCCACCTCAAGGGTGTGCGCGTGGTGCCCGAGCAAAACGGCTTCGGCCATTACGGCGTGCTGCAGGGCAGTGACGAAGACGACCTGCCCAATGCCCGCATGCTGTTCGAACTGCTGATGCTCGGCGAAACAACGCCGCAAGTGATCGCGTTCATCCTTGAGCAGGAGAACCACTATGTCGCCCCGGCGTTCCGCCAGACCGGCGAGGCCGCCGACCCGTTCATTGCCTACCGGGAAATGAGTGAAACAGCGCTGCCCGACGGCTTCTCACTGGAGCGAATGCTGGCCGATGAACACCGCTGGGCGAACAACCAGGTCGCCTATGTACGAAGCCTGCTGGCCGAATTCCGCACCCTGGCCCAGTTGACCCTGGACTACCACGCGAACGCCTGACCCTGACGTGACAACCGGCACTGCCGACTCAATGATGCCTGGAGAACAATAATGACAACTCGTGACAAGGCCAAATGGCTCAGATTCCTGATTCTCATCCTCGGTGGCGGCACCATCTACAAGCTGGCGAACCTCAAGGACGCCTTCTATGTGCCCATGCAAGAATTCATGGGATTGACCCACACTGAAATCGGCCTGCTGCTCAGCGCCAATGCGATCATCGCCACCGCACTGTTTGTCGTCGGCGGCATGCTCGCGGACCGTTTCGACACGCGCAAGCTGATCCCCATCGGCCTGATCGGCACTGGTGGCCTGGGCCTCTACCTGGCGACCTTCCCGCCGTTCAGCAATCTGCTGATCGTGTTCAGCCTGTTGGCGGTCTGTGCCGACTGCCTGTTCTGGCCTTCGCTGCTCAAGGCCATTCGCAACCTGGGCGACGACAAGGAACAAGGCCGCCTGTTCGGCCTGCTGGAAGGCGGGCGTGGCGTGGTGGATACCCTGGTCGCGTTTGCCGCCCTGGGTGTCTTCGTGGCCATGGGCTCCGGTGAAGCGGGCCTGAAATCGGCGATCCTGTTCTACTCGGTCATCGACATCCTGGCCGGGACACTGACCTGGTTCCTGCTCAAGGGCGGCACCACGCAGTCGGTCGCCAAGCCGAAAAACAGCCTGGCAAACCTGCTCGAAGCCATCAAGGTACCCGGTATCTGGCTGGTCAGCCTCAACGTGTTCATGGTCTACATCGTCTACTGCGGCCTGACCTATTTCATTCCCTACCTCAAGGAAATGTATGGCCTGCCCGTGGCACTGGTCGGCGCCTACGGCATCATCAACCAGTACTTCCTGAAGATCCTGGGCGGGCCGGCCGGTGGTTTTATTGCCGACAAGCAGTTCAAGAGCCCGAGCCGCTACCTGAAGTGGGCGTTCCTGGCGCTGTTGCCGGCCATGGCGTTGATCATGCTGATCCCGAAAAACCCGAGCTTCATCTACGCCGGTATGGCGGCCACCCTGTCCTTCGCGCTGATTGTGTTCTCCATGCGCGGTGTCTTCTGGGCGCCCATGGGTGAAGTCGGCATTCCCCAGCACATCACCGGCTCGGCCTTCGGCATCGGTTGCCTGATCGGTTATGCGCCGGGCATGTTCGCCTATGTGATCTATGGCGCCATCCTCGACCACTTCCCGGGCGAGCTGGGTTACAACTATGTCTTCAGCCTGATGAGCGTGCTGGCCATTATCGGCTTCATGGTCTCGAGCCTGATGTACAGGGCGGTACGCAACAACGCCACGGCCACTGGCGGGGTCGCCGCCCAGGCTTGAGTGCCTGTCACTTGATCGGGAAGAGGCGCTGGACCAGGCCTCTTCCTGGCGGGGACCGGTAGCGACCACTCGATAATCGCCCGGAAGAAAACAGGGACGCTCCCTGTTCATGAATTCAGCTCCAGACATCGGCTAAAAATCATCATGAATCAGTACGGTATTTCCCAGTAAGCTGGCTGCCACGCATCGATCAACGATGTGCGACTGGCGAACACCCTGGAAACCACCTGTTGAATGATGAGGCAAGGATGCTGACCACGCTTAAGCGCTACCCGAGAGCCGTCAAATTACTGCTGTCGGCGCCCCTGATATTGACCCTGGCGCGGGGGATCACCCTGCCTTATCTGGTCATCTACCTTGCCAGCCGTTTCGGCCTCAGCATCGCCGACACCGGTCTGGTCATTGGCAGCACACTGATCATCGGCTCGCTGCTGAGCCTCTACGGTGGTTTTCTGGTGGACCGGATGCCCAGCTACCGGTTGATTCTGGGCTGTTGCGCGGTGTTCACCCTGGGGTTTCTCGGCGCCTTTCTTGCGCCCGATCTCTGGCTGTTCTACCTCTGCCTGGTGCTGATCAACCTGGCGTATGCGGTGATCGATATCGCGGTCAAGGCAGGGTTTGCCAGCCTGCTCCCCGTCACCGAACGCAGCGAAGTGTTCTCGATCAAATACACCCTGACCAATATCGGCTATGCCATTGGCCCGTTTATCGGGGCCGCCATGGCCAAGCTGGATATCAGCCTGCCATTCCTGTTGTCCGCCGGGCTCGGCACAGGGTTCTTCTGCCTCTATTTCGTCTGGGGCGACAGAGACCTGAGCAGCGCCGATGGGGCTCACCCTTCCACACCGTTCCTGGCCGTGGGGAAACTGCTGCTGCAGGACTATCGGTTAGTCTGCTTCACCCTCGGCGGGCTGCTCAGCGCCGTGGTCTTTGGCCAGTTCGCGGCCTACCTGTCGCAGTACCTGGTGGTCACGACGACGCCCGAGACCACTTACCGGATCATCAGTGCCGCGCTGGCGACCAATGCGCTGACGGTGATCGGCTTGCAGTACGCCATTGGCAGAAGGATTTCCCACCGGCACCTGAGTCGGTGGCTGGCGGCGGGGCTGAGCATGTTCATACTAGGTCTGGCGGGCTTTGCCCTGTCGACCACGGTGGTGCTCTGGGTGATTTCCATGGTCATTTTCACGATCGGCGAAATTATCGTGTTCCCGGCTGAATACATGTTCATCGACAAGATCGCCCCCGACCACCTGCGCGGCATGTATTACGGCGCGCAAAACCTGGCCAGCCTCGGCGCGGCACTGGGCCCGGTGCTGTGCGGCATCGTATTGGCGAGCCAGCCCCCCCAC
Source organism: Pseudomonas sp. Irchel s3a18 (assembly GCF_900187535.1). Lineage (NCBI taxonomy): Bacteria > Pseudomonadati > Pseudomonadota > Gammaproteobacteria > Pseudomonadales > Pseudomonadaceae > Pseudomonas > Pseudomonas sp. Irchel s3a18. The sequence goes on from NZ_FYDV01000001.1 coordinate 683,776, forward strand.
TACATTTTCTACATGCTCGCCCTGTTCATTGTTGCGGGGGGATTGTTCTACTGCCTGGGGGCTTCCAGCCTGAGTCATGCCAAGGTTCAGGAAGCTGATTGAGGATCGGCGTCCGACAGTCGCACCTTGCGTGATTCATTTGGCGCGGATAACACTCACGCTCAGGGATTCGGTACAGCGTTATGGCCCCGCGAGCCCTGCGCCACCGGACCTGGGTTCACGTCAATCAACTCGACCGGCACAGGTGTTTCATTGTAGACCGTTGGACGTGCTTCCTTGCCGCGTGCACCTTGACGCAAGCGATACTCAATGGCCAGTTTTTCCCCGTTCCAGTACATGCGAACAATGTCTGTCCGATTCATGTTCACCGCGATTGTAAAATTGGCGGGGAGAATAGAGGCGGCAGGAACCACGGTGATTTTGAGTTGCGGTTCAATCGCCCTGGACGAAAGGTGCGGCGCGCAGTGGCGATTGTAAGCGAATGCCGTAAGCCCCCTCCTTTCGTTGGTCGTCTTCAGGACAACACTGTTCTCACAAGTAAAATCCTGGAAGTGTTTGACGAGGCCTAGTGTCAATGCCAGAAAAAACAGCACCCATCCGGTCTTTCGCGAAATCGCCTCGAATCGCGTGTACCGCCCTTCATTGTTTCGTGTGTCGTAATGATCGATGACGGCAGCCGCCAGGTTGGCCACCAGACACAACAGCGCCCCATACATGATCCACGCTGGGTAGCCATACAAGATTAATGAGCCACGTTTCCCGGGAACCACAAAGTGGTCGGTGACCACACCAAAGGTTCCATAGGCCAACAAGACGACTGACAGCGTGACATTCCACAAGCGAACCTTGAACGGGACCGTATTCGGAACGTAAGCCGATGCAGAGTACATGTCGCTTGCGTTACTGGATGTGCGGGTTTGTTCCTCCGGAGGAGTCTGCCTTGGCTGTTTGTGATGGTCCATCGCTGACTCTCCGCACATGACGTTGAGCTAAAAGACGACAATTTTTGCACCCAAGGGAAATTTCATACTCGGCAACTCGAGTGTTCTGCGTGCGAGTTGAGGATAGGTTATTTGTGGCGGGCCGCTTTGCGCCTGCGCGCCCTACCGTTCGGCCTCGTCCGCGCCCTTCCCTCCCGGCTGCCGCCACCCGGCCAGCATCCGCTGAGCATTCTCCTCGCAGCCCATGCCTTCGGGCTTGCCTTCGATGCCGGCGATTATCTCCAGCAGCCGCGCGCGGTTCTGTGCCAGGCGCTGTTGCATGGCGTCGATCTCGGTGACCTTGCGCTGCAGGCTTTCCAGCAGGCGGTCGTGGTTGTCGATGCGCTGGGCTGGGTCAGGCATGAGGTTGCGCATCTCATCCAGGCTGAAGCCGGCCTGTTGACCACAGCCGATGATTTCCAGCGCGTGCAGCGTCTGCTCGGAATAGTCGCGATAACCATTACCCAGGCGCCGGGCACTGATCAGGCCACTGGCTTCGTAGAAGCGGATGCGTGAGGCGGCCAGGCCACTGCGCCGGGCGAGTTCGCCGATCTTCATTTAATTGGGGCTCCCCTATTGACCTTAAAGTTGACTTTAACCTTAGGCTTTGTCGTATCAAAGCCCCGCCGCCGTCCGGCTATCCACAAGCCGACGCACGGCACCCAACCTTCCGGAGAGCCCCATGTCCCCTTTCGAGCCCCTGCAGTTGCCCAATGGCGCCGTCATTCCCAACCGGATCGCCAAGGCGGCGATGGAGGAAAATCTCGCCAATCAGGACCAGACCCCATCGGACCCGTTGCTGCGCCTCTACCAGGCCTGGGCCGAGGGCGGCGCAGGGTTGCTGCTGACCGGCAACGTGATGGTCGACGCCCGCGCCATGACCGGTCCCGGTGGTGTTGTGCTGGAGGAAGGGCAGCGGCTGGAGCGCTTCCGCGAATGGGCACGCATCGGCCGGGCACAGGGGGCGCAGTTCTGGATGCAGATCAACCACCCCGGCCGGCAGATGCAGGCCAATCTCGGCCAGCCCACCGTGGCACCCTCCGCCGTGGCGCTGGAGATGGGCGGATTGTCGAAACTGTTCCCGGTGCCCAAGGCGCTCGACGAAGCGCAGATCGCCGCGCTGATCCAGCGCTTCGCCCGCACCGCAGCCTTGGCCGAACAGGCCGGCTTCAGCGGGGTGCAGGTGCATGCCGCCCACGGCTACCTGCTGAGCCAATTCCTTTCGCCCCTGAGCAACCGCCGCGAGGACCGCTGGGGTGGCTCCCTGGAGAACCGCGCGCGCTTGCTGCTGGAGGTGATAAAGGCGGTGCGCGCCCAAGTGTCGCCGGGCTTCTGCGTGGCGGTGAAGCTGAACTCGGCGGACTTCCAGCGTGGCGGCTTCGAGCCGAGCGACGCACGCCAGGTGGTGCGCTGGCTCAACGAGCTTGCGGTGGACCTGGTGGAACTCTCCGGCGGCAGCTACGAGGCGCCGGCCATGCAGGGCGATGCCCGTGATGGCCGTACCCTGAAACGCGAAGCTTACTTCCTCGAGTTTGCCCAGGAGATTGCCGCCATCGCGCGCATGCCGGTCATGGTCACCGGTGGCATTCGCCGCCTGCCGGTGGTGGAACAGGTGCTAGCCGGCGGCGTGGCCATGGCCGGCATCGCCACCGCGCTGGCAGTCAACCCGGCACTACCGCGCCACTGGCAAGCGGGCCAGGTTCAGGCCAGCGCCGAGCTGCCGCCAATCCGCTGGAAGCGCAAGGCCCTGGCCGCATTGGCCTATATGGCCCTGGTGAAGTTCCAGATGCGCCATCTGGCACACGGCAACCCGCCGGCCCCGAACGCCTCACCGCTGTGGGCATTACTGCAGGAACAGTGGGCAAGCCTACGTCGCGCACGGCAGTATCGCCAGCTGATGAGCCGCCGGGCGGGCTGATACTTTGAGTGGGGCCCCGCAGTTCAGTGGACCACGCCCTTCGCAGAGCTGACCAACAAAGTAATTCTCGGTAATGCCGGTAGCGGCAAATCTACCCGCGCCCGCGCCCTCGGCAAACGCCTGGGCCTGCCCGTGGTGCACCTGGACACACTGTTCTGGGAGCCCGGCTGGGTCGAACCCGACGCTCAGCAGTTCCGCGCACGGGTCAGCGAAGCGATCGGACCGGGCCTGGATTTGTGAGGGCAACTATGCCCGGCGTACATTCGACCTTCGCCTGCCACGTGCCGACCTGATCATCTGGCTCGACACGCTCAATGAAGTGGCCAGGCAGCTAAATAGCCGCCCTCGGAAAACACTAGACTACGAAACACCCGCTGAACGATTTAGCCAATCTGTTGCGTCGACCGGCTGAATCCACAGCCAGAAGTGGACTCTCAGAAACTTAACCACGCACCAAGTAGGCCCCTAACGGAACCCGATGTCGCAGCTTCTTGCATTTGCCGGGTGCGGGTTGATGCCCCGGCGAGCGATCAGGAAACCAGATTCGGCATTTACCCGGAGGTGGCAAATGGCCGCGGGGAATCTCAACCTTATCGTACGCGGGCTCTGGCTCGACGGAAGCCATTTGCAATTCTCCTTCGGGCCGAGGTCTGCCAGCCGTCGGTGAATCCGATACCCAATCTGCCTTTGCGCGAGCGAAGTTGCCAGCGTCGCGCCCAGTGTCCTGAGTGGATTGCTCAGCAACGGCCATTTCTGCTTCGCGGCGTCTTTGGGTCTCCTCTTCCAGCCCCTTCTGTACTGCGACCAGGTCCTCTTTGGCGTTGAGTGGGGTACCCGAAGACTGGGCCCGCTGCGCCGCCTGGATCAATTGGAAGTTGCGGTTGCGTAACTCGACGTTGCGACCAACCCGCATGTTGGAGCGCGCCGCCAACGTTTCAGCCTGCTGGTACTGCCCCTGCTGAAGACGCAACACACCGAGATAATGCAGCGTCGCGGGATTGTTCGGCTGGATATGCAGGGCACGCTCCAGCGTGGCAGCGGCTTGGTCCAACTGGCCACTTTCATACTGCCGCGAGGCGGTTTCGATCAGGGTGGTTGATGCGCTGTTACTTTGTGAGGCCGCTCTTCGCTCGGCAGCAACCGAACAAAGCGACGCGACGGCGCAGAAGGCCAGGATGAGACCCGGCAGAAAACTCTTGGTTGACATCAGGGGGGCGGACTCGGCTGATCTCGGACGGCACTGCCGTAAAACAGGCCACAGCGCTGCTCGGCATCTCCGATACAGGGCCCCTATTGACCTGGCCAGTACCCTGAAGTTCCCGCTGCAACGGCCACAGTAACTACACCGATGAGTTCAAGACTCAGACCGTCGCCTTCCGGCCAGGCGCAGCCTTTCAGGCAATGTTGGAAATGGCCTGAAAAAGTTTTGTGGAACTCAGGGAATCGAACGACAGTCGCAGCGGTCCAACACATGGCAGGACAACGGGCGCGAGATGCCCAAAGTATCGCCTGCCGACCGCCATTGCCTTCGGGAGAACCCATTGTTAACTGTCTTTCTGCGTCAAGTTTTCCGGTTAGCGATACTGCTTTCTTCCGTTGGCATTTCGTCCTCTGTTTTCGCCTGCCCAGTAGGGCAGCGCCAAGTCTGCGTGGTCGCTTGTTTTTGTGCTCCTGGCTCCGAAGAGGAAATGGGGGAGATCTTCGAAAACATGAACCAAATGGCGGCCTCTGGATTACAGAATTGGATTGTGCAATCTCGCAACACCGCGGCAGCGGGCGATACTCGGACAATCCCGCTGAATATCCGAGCCCAACTCGAACCCTACTATGACATTCAGGTGCTCGATTCGGCTCGCTACAAGATAGGCGATGATGTGGAGCTGAACGCCGCACACACCATGCTGCAAAATCCCGATGTAAATGCAGTCACCCTCATAGATATCATCGTCTTTCGCAGTCCCGATGATGCACTTAACAATGTCGCGCTGTGGGCGCATGAATTGAAGCACGTGCAGCAGTACCTGCAATGGGGTGTTCGCGAGTTTGCCACTCGCTATACCCGTGATTACACAGCCGTCGAGGCCCCTGCTTACGAGATTCAAACCCAGGTAGCTAGAGCGCTAAGAGCCAGCCTGGCCCATCCAGAGCCTCCTCGACAGCCTTGAGTTCAAAGGGTTGAACCTAGTCGGCTAATCATGGGTGAGTGACTTGAAACGCCCCTTTGTAGACGTCTTTGAACGTCCGTAAAGGGCGATAGCTGCCCTTGGCGACAGACAACAATCGGCCAGAAGCGGACATATCAAACACCTCAATTACCAATAGCTAGTGCGGTAGTTTCCGGACAACCGTTTCAGGGCCAATCAGGTGGGTGTCGCATATGTGTTAGGCCAAGACGCAACGGTCAGCGTGTCGACGAGGATCTTTTTGCATAACCCTAGATGTTCCTGACGTTTCAGATTCCGACCAGTTACCCCTATTGCTGGATTTTCCGCCCAGGCAACACCGCCGCGCATTTCACTTTCCGCCCTCCCGTAATGACCTCGCGACCCTTCGTCCCAATATGCGAACAAACTGTCCCACCACGCCCATAGTATCGCGCCCGCGATACCTACTATAGGGCCGGGACCTCTGCCCAACTGGCAGGGGCCAATTACCTCTACCGGATGCACATTTTGCGCACCGTCGTATAAGTAGATTGGAGACAACAATGACAAAAGTCGCCGCAGCCCAAGACACTCCTTCACCAACCTCCCCCTCGGCACCCGCCATTATCCGGTCGTCGGTGCGCCAGCATTCGATCAAGGTGGAGCTTTGCACGCCCGCCATCGGCGCCGAGCTCAGTAACATCAGCCTGGCCGACGCTGCCCAGGACCCCGAATTGATCGCGCAAATCCGGACCCTGTGGCTCAAGCACAAAGTGCTGTTCTTTCGCGACCAGAACATCACTGCAATGGAGCAGCAGCATTTCGCGGCGCAATTTGGTGAGCTGGAAGCCCATCCTCTTGCTCCGAGCCATCCAGAAGCGGACAAGCTACTGATGCTGTACCGCAACCTCGGCTCGAAACCCAATTACGTCGAAAAGGCCAGCCGCGAAAACCTCTGGCATGCCGATGTCACCTACAAGAAGGCGCCGCCCCGCGGAGCGGTACTGCGCTGCGAAATGGGTCCGGAGACTGGTGGCGACACCATGTGGTCCAACATGGTGATGGCTTACGAAAAACTGCCACAGGCCATCAAGCAACGGATCGACGGCCTGTACGCAAAACACGGTGCCGAGCAGACCTTTGGTGCCCAGTTGCCACTCGAAGAACGTCATGCGATGGCCGCGAAGAACCCTGCCGCTGAACACCCGGTAGTGCTTACCCATCCGGAAACGGGCGAAAAAGTGCTGTTCGTCAACTCCGCGTTCACCACCCATTTCTCGAATTTCTTCAACTTCGAGGATATCCGCTACGGCCAGGACTTTATGCCGGAGGCTCATCATCTGATGAACTATCTGATGTCTCAGGCTGCGGTTCCGGAGTACCAGGTACGTCTGAAATGGCGAACCAACACGGTTGCCATGTGGGACAACCTACAGGTTCAGCACTACGCGGTGGCTGACTACGGCAATGCGCCAAGAAAGATGCTGCGCGCCACCCTGGCGGGCACCCCGCTCACCTGATCCTGACAGTCCCCCAAAGAATCCAGGACATCCGACCATCAGAGATGGTCGGGCGGCCTTGGTTGCCGGCAAATACTCGATCTGAACCGCATCAAAGGAGATAGATATGCTCTACGAACACGTCGACACCGCAGTCATCGATGGCGAATCACTGCCGTGGATACCGTTTACGCCCTATGCGGAAAACGTCCTGCTGAAGTACTTCAAGCTTGACCCGATCCGCGGTGAATGGATCGTCATGATGAAGGCGCCGCTCGACATGCAACTCCCCAAGCACCACCACACGGGGACGGTCATGGTCTACACGATCGAAGGCCAGTGGAAATACAAGGAGCATGACTGGATCGCCGGCCCCGGCAGCATCGTGTACGAGACGGCTGCATCGACTCACACACCTGAAGTCGTCAGCACGGGAACCGCAGACGGGTATTCGCTCATGCTGGTTCAAGTGACTGGCGATCTCGCGTTCCTGGACGGGAACGACAACATCGTCGCGCTCGAAAACTGGAAGTCCGGGTTGCAGCGCTATCTTGCCTATTGCGAGCAGCATGACATCGCACCGAAAGACCTGACGGCATTCAACTGATCTGGATTTCATGGAGAAACCCGGCTTCCCCGGTTTTATGGGGTAGCCGGGGCAGTTGCCAGATCGCAAAGATCCAGGGGAGGGAAACAGGCTGTCTCGGTTCGCGGTCTTGACGCGGAATCTGACAAGGGCCTGGCTACCTGTCCGCTCCCCGATCACAGACTTACGAACGGAGCGATGCCATGAATGGTTTGATGATGCAAAAGCAGCTATTGATTTCCTCGCTCATTGAGCACGCCGATCGCCATCATGGCGATACGCAGATCGTGTCCCGGAGGGTGGAGGGCGATATCCATCGCTACACTTTCCGTGACTGCCACCGTCGCGCGCGCCAGATGGCCAGTGCATTGACCAGCCTGGGCGTCCAGCCCTCCGACCGGATCGGCACGCTGGCCTGGAATGGCTATCGTCACCTGGAGTTGTACTACGGCGTGTCCGGCATGGGTGCCATTGTGCATACCATCAACCCTCGCCTGCATGAAGACCAGGTCGCCTACATCGCCAATCACGCCGAAGACCAGTACATCTTCTTCGACTTGACCTTCTTGCCGCTGATCAAGGCCATCGCTGGTCGCTGCAATACGGTCAAGGCGTTCATCGCCATGACCGATCACGCCCACATGCCGACAGACGCCGGAATCGACAACCTGCTGTGCTATGAAGATCTGCTTCAACGGGGGGCCTCTGACTACGCCTGGCCGATTTTCGACGAGGACGCCGCCAGTACGCTCTGCTACACCTCTGGCACGACGGGCAACCCGAAAGGGGTTTTGTACAGTCATCGCTCATCGGTGCTGCACACCTATGCGGCCGCGCTGCCTGATGCCCTGAATTGTTCGGCGCACGACGTGATCCTGCCCGTTGTGCCGATGTTTCATATCAACGCCTGGGGGCTTCCCTACATCGCGTGCATGGTCGGGGCCAAACTCGTACTGCCCGGACATGCCTTGGATGGAGAATCGCTATTCGAGCTGCTCGAAGCCGAGCAGGTGACACTCTGCGCTGGTGTCCCGACGGTGTGGCAAAGCCTTCTTAGTCATCTGGAAAAAACGGGCCAGCAATTCTCCAGCATGAAACGCACCATCATTGGTGGCGCGGCCTGCCCCCCGTCCATGCTGCACACGTTTCAGGAAACCTACGGCGTAGCGGTATTGCACGTCTGGGGGATGACTGAATTAAGCCCTATCGGAACCGTCGGCACCCTGAAGGCCAGGCACGTTGAAATGTCCTCGGCAGAGCGTTATGCCGTGCAATCCAAGCAAGGCCGAGCGGTGTTTGGCGTCGACATGAAAATCGTTGACGCTGATGGCATGGAGTTGCCCTGGGACGGCGTAACTTCAGGTGACCTGTTGGTGCGTGGGCCATGGGTGGTGCGCGATTATTTCAGGAACGAAGGAAACAGTTCGCTGCTGCTTGAGCACGCAGGCCAAGGATGGTTCCCAACCGGCGATGTGGCGACCATCGATGTCGATGGCTTCATGCAGATCACCGATCGCAGCAAAGATGTGATCAAGTCGGGTGGCGAATGGATAGGTTCCATCGAATTGGAAACCATTGCGATGGCCCATCCGGCAGTTTTCCAGGCGGCCTGCATTGCCGCGAAACACGCGAAGTGGGACGAACGCCCATTGCTGATCGTCGTCAGGAAACCGCAAGCAACACTGACGCGGGAAGAACTGCTCGCCTTTTATGAAAGCAAGATCGCGAAATGGTGGACGCCGGATGATGTGATCTTTGTCGACACGATTCCGTTGGGCGCTACGGGCAAGATCCAGAAGAACCGACTGCGGGAGCAGTTCGGCGACCATCTGATGGTCAAAGCTGTCGGCTGAGCGTTGTAAGGATCGATCCAGTCCTGCCTGTGCACAATGGCAGGGCCAACGGTGGCAGATGCCAATACCGTTCGCCCTGCCATTGCACCGACGCTATCAAGTGGCTAAACATGCCCCTTGCTCAAGCGTCATATCGCTGGACGCTAGCGCCTAGCGTTCCAACTGCTCGAGAAACTCCAAGAGCAATTCATTGACTTGATCGGCGCTCTCTTCCGCGGCGCTATGGCCCACGCCGGGTAGCAGTACCTTCTTCTGCAGTCCGGGTAGATAGGTGTCGAGCTGGTCGTAGAGACCGCGGATTTCGACTGGTTCAAGTGAAGGGTCGGCAGCACCACCGATAAACATGCTCGGCTGGCGGACCACCGCACCGTCGAGAAACGCAGTGATTTCCCAGTTCCGGTCGCGACAGCGGTAGTAGTTCAGGGCACCGGTAAACCCTGTGCGGGTGTATTCAGCGACGTAGTAGTCGAGCGACCGCGCGCTCAACCAAGACGGGAACGCCTCCTTTGGCTCAGTGAAGGCGTTGAGAATGGGCTCACCGGCCTCGACGAACAGGCGCCAGCGTTCGGCCCCGACAGCGCTGCCGGAGATCGAATAGAAGACGCTACGCAATGTTTTTCTCGTATCGCTGGCCAACTCGCGATCCGGCTTATCGATCTGCTGGAAGTACAGGTGGTGATACACCCTGCCCTTCGCCATTGCCTGCAAACCTACGGTCGGTTTGACCTTGCCGCGCGGTGGCACCGGCGTATTGAGCATCACCAGGCCACGGAACAGATCCGGTCGCAGCATGGCCGCCGCTTGGGCCACCCAGGCACCCAAGTCGTGTCCAATGATCACCGCGGACGTTTCGCCCAGGGAAGCCATCAAGCCGACCATGTCGCCGACTGACTGACTCATGTCATAGGCTTCAATGGAATCGGGTCGATCGGTTTGCCCGAATCCCCGTTGATCGGGGACGACGACTCGAAAGCCGGCCTCGGCCAACGCCACGATCTGGCGCCGCCACATGTACCAAAGGTAGGGAAAACCGTGCAGCAGAATGACGAGCGGGCCCTGTCCTTCGTCGATGTAATGCATGCGAATGCCGTTGAGTTCGGCAAAGCAGTGGTTGAATGCATCAGGGTCATCGGCATCCACTGGCTCCATTGCAGCGAGCGGCTGACCGATGCGCATTGCGGCGCGTGTGTCCATCATCTACCTCCATCTTTTTTTAGTTGTCGGCCTGAAGGTAGCCCTGACAGGGTGTCCTGCACTAAGCTTCTCAGGACACAATCTGGTGAAATTGGGACATGAGGGAAAGCATGTATACCTTGACGCGAAGCGCCAGCCTTACCAACTATGAACAGGTTGCCCGTTCAGTGGGACTGGATCCTTTTCGTATGCTGCGGCTGGCCAAGCTGCCGGCCAGTGCACTCGACGATTCGAATATCATGATCAGTAGCGATTCGGTTGGGTGGCTGCTGGAGGAGTCAGCCCATCTGTCTGGCCAAGAGGCCTTCGGACTGCTGCTCGCGGAGAAGAGACACCTTTCCAACTTTGGCATGCTGGCGCTGCTCATCCGCGAAGAACCAACACTTCGCGCAGCCTTGCAATCTTGCGCTCGCTATATGCGGCTGCATAACGCTGGCGTGGAATTGCGGCTTGAGGATGTAGGCGACCTGGTCCTGCTGCATTTAGGTGTGAATATGCAGGGTCATCACGGCGTCTGGCGCCAGGCTATCGAACAGTCGGCTGGCATCGGACTGCGGACGTTGAGCATGCTGACGGGCAATACGTTACGCCCGGTAAGAGTCAGTTTCACTCACGAGCGCCCTGTCAGCCTTGAAGTGCACCACCGCGTGCTGGGAACAGCCATCGAGTTTTCACAGGAGTCCAATGCCATCGTTTGCCGAAGGCGAGATCTGGACATGCCGATCCTTACTGCAAACCCGGCACTGCATCGCGAGATAAAGCGATCGCTGGACATGCAGTTGGCTAACCTGCGTGACGAGCCAGCGCAGCGGGCGCGCCAGATCGTCAAGATGCTGCTGCCAAGCGGACTGTGTTCCGTCGATGGCGTTGCCCAGCATCTTGGCGTGCATCGACGCACCCTTAACCGACACCTGGCGACCGAGGGTGAGAGTGTCACAACGATCATCAATGCTGTACGTGCTGAACTCGCTGAGGAGTATCTGGCTAACAGCAAACGCCGATTGTATGAGGTCGCCGAACTTCTCGGCTTTTCCTCTGCCGGTGACTTTTCACGCTGGTTCCGCAGCCAGTTTGGCAAGACACCCTCGGCTTGGGCCGTCTCCTATCGAGAGAGCAAGGCGGCATCCGAGCCCATATCGCCTGAATAAATAGAAAGACAGGTTCGTGGGCGACTCTCAAGCCTCCTGGCCAGCCACATGGGCTGAACCTGTCGAATCCTCGATATTTCTGACGCCGCCACCCAACCATGGCCCGCTGGCAGCGTCCCAATACGCGAAGAAACTGTCCCGAATAGCCCATAACCTCGCTCTCGTGCAACCTACTATGGGTCAGCGGCCCCTGCTCTGCTGATAGGGGACAGCAACATCTGCCGGATACACGTATCCCGCCCGCGATTGGATCTTTGATTGCTCCATCGGTTTCCGAATTCGAGTCCACCAGACAATTCGATGGTGATGCAAAAAAACACGATCTTAAATCTGATCGCGCTACTTGCACTCCGTCACCCGGATTACCGAAAGAGTATTGCTAGAGCCATCTGAACGCCGTCTTCGCACTCAACACATCTTCGATGAGAAATGGACCGCCGCCATCGGCCCTGGGAAGTACTACGCATGCCTATGCTTGTTCGCGCCGCCGTCTTGACCAAATACTTGGACGTCACCCAGAACCTGGGATTCAACCCGCACGACGTCATGGCAGTCGCCGGCCTAAGCAAGGCTCAGTTGCAAGCCCCCGAATACCGCATTCCCATCGATGCCGCCGTGCGCCTGCTGGAAGATTCGGCCGCCGCCAGCGGTTGCCAGACCTTCGGCCTGAGCATGGCCGAGTCGCGCCAGCTTTCGGATTTCGGCGTGGTCAGCCTGCTGCTCAGCCATCAGCGCACCCTGCGCGAAGCGTTGCAAGTGATGGTGCGCTACCGTCATCTGATGAACGATTCGCTGGCGATCTTCGTTGAAGAGGCCGGCAAGATGACGATCATTCGTACAGAGATGGTCACCGAGTCGCCGATGCCCAGTCGCCAGGCTACGGAGTTGGCCATCGGCGTGATGTTCCGTCTGTGCTCGACCCTGCTCGGCTCGCACTGGCACCCTTACAGCGTCAACTTCATGCACCAGCCGCCGGACAACCTGCACCTGCATCGGCGCCTGTTCGGCTGCAACCTAGAGTTCGGCAGCGAGTTCAACGGCATCGTTTGCTCCGACGCCAGTCTCGATATGATCAACCCCAATGCCGACCCGGCCATGGCCCGTTATGCCCAGAACTACCTTGACTCGCTGCAAAGCCCCGAAGGCACCTCAATACTGTTCGAAGTGCGCAAGGCAATCTACCTGCTGTTGCCCATGGGCCGCGCCACCATCGAGCAGATCGCCCAGTCCCAGGGCATGAACGTGCGTACCCTGCAACGTCGCCTCAAGGAAGACGGCTGTGCCTTCAACGACCTGATCAACGATGTGCGCCGCGCCTTGGTGCTGCGTTATCTGGAAAATCCGAACAACTCGCTGAGCCACATTGCCGACATGTTCGGCTTCTCCATGGCGAGTTCCTTTACCCGCTGGTTCATCAACCAGTTCGGCATGCCGCCGGCAGTGTGGCGTAGCGCGCAGCAACCGTCCGGTTCCCCCCTCAACGGACGCGGCCGCCCCCAAGCCTTTCTGAGCACACGGCCAAAAAAAACGGCGACTGCTGGTACAGTCGCCGCGAAAAACCGGTGTTTGTGACACCGGTCGAGAGCCTCACTGAAACGAGGAGCCAACCCAGTGAAGCCCTGCCATAACACCTATGGGAGGCCTGTATTCAAAGGCCCCAGCGCAGCAACAACAGCACCAGCACAACGAGGAACACCGTCTCGCCCACCATCAGCAGGATCGGTTTGATCCCGACCGCCACCAGCTCCTTGAGCCGTGTCTTCATGCCCAGAGCGCTGATGGAAATCACCAGGCACCAGCGCGACAGCTCGTTGACCGATCCTTGCACCGCAGGCGTCACCCAGCCGGTGCTGTTGATACACGCCAGAGCCAGAAAACCAACGGCAAACCACGGCAACAACGGCGGCCGTTTGCCCATCGGATCGGCGCCCTGCATGCGGGTGATCATCGCGGCGGTGACGATCACCGGCAACAGCATGGCGACCCGCATCAGCTTGACCACCGTGGCCGTGTCGCCGGTCTCCGTCGACATGCTGTAGCCAGCGCCGACCACCTGGGCCACATCGTGAATGGTCGCGCCGAGGAATACCCCGGCCACCTGCGGCGACAACCCCAGCCAGTTGGCGATCATCGGGTACACGATCATCGCCATGGTGGAGAGCGCCGAAACACCGATGACGGTGAACAACGTTGCGCGTTCTTTCTGCGGATGGTTGGGCAGCGCCGCCGCCAGCGCCAATGCAGCCGAGGCGCCACAGATTGCCGTCGCCCCGCCGGTGAGCATGCCGAACAAGCGCTGAAAGCCCAGGGCCTTGGCCGCGACCACGGACACGCCGATGGTCACTACCACCAGAATCACCACCAGCGCAATTGGCCTCCAGCCCAGCGCCACCATTTGCTCGAGGGTGATGCGCATGCCCAGCAGCGCCACGCCGATGCGCAACACCGTGCGTGCAGTGAACTCGACGCCGGCCTTGCAGGCGCCGTCATCGGCCAGAAAATTCAGGGCCATGCCCAATAGCAAGGCGAACAACATGACCGGCGCACCGTAGTGCTCGGACAGAAACGACGCAGCGGCCGCCACGATCAGGCTGACGATAAAACCCGGGGCCAGTTCGCGCGTGCGACTATGGATTCGGGTGAAAGCAATGGCGCTCATGGCGCGGACTCCTCGAAAACGATGACGATGAACGCCTGGCCGTCAATGATCTCGACCGGGTAGTGGGTGACTTTGACTTGGGTGGAATTGAGCAGGTAGCCGCTGTGCGAATCGAAGCGCTGGCCACGACCTGCGCGTCGAAGCCGCAGCACCGGGCGATTGCCGGCAACGTCTCGCGGCTACCCAAATCCTCGCCGTTCTGGAAGTACGCCGCGAACAGCCGCTCAAGCAAGGTCTCACGCTGGACAGCACTACCCGGCGTGCCGGCACACTCCAGCAGACGCTGGGCGCGCAGATTCACGACTTCACCCCTAACCCGGCTTCGCTGATTGGCTCAGAAACGCTCTGCCCCTGAAGGCGGGCGATATCTCTGTGGTAATGACACTTGGCATAAAAGAACACTGCCGCCGCCACGAGGCTAACCAGTGGCACCAATTGAAACGCGGCATGTAGACCAATGAGATCGGACACTCGGCCCGTTATGAACGGCCCCGGCGCCAACCCCAGCAGGTTGTTGGCCAGGGTCAGCGTGGCGAACGCCGTGCCGTGGACCGAGTAATGGGTCAGGTTGGCAACCATCGCGCCGCTAGGGCCGGTAGTACCCGTGGCAATCAGCATGCCCAGACAGATCAGCAGTAGTTGCACCGGCCCCGCCGGCAAGGCAAAGGCCGTCGACAGCAAAAGGCAACTGCCCAGGCAAAACGCGATGGCCAGGCTGACCTTGTGCTCCGGCGAGTGGCGACACAGCCGGTCGCTGAGCATGCCGCACAGAACCATCCCCACACCGCTGCACAGCACGATGCTTGCCGCCATACCGCCGGCCTTGTCCGTGGGCATGTCGTAATAGCGGTTGAGGTAGCTGGGAATCCACACCATCACCGTGCCGCCGACGAACAACTGCAAGCCACTGGCGACATAGGTCGCCACCACCGAACGACTGGACCACAGCGTGCGTAGCGGACGCTTGCCCGCAGCCGTTGCCTTGTTCGCCACTTGCGCGGCACGTTGCGGAGCAATGCGTGCTTCCTTGACGATGAGTGGATACAACGCCGCCAACACCAGGCCAAACAAAGCCATGCCGGCGAACGACCAGCGCCAGCCCAACTTGGCGGCGATGGCACCGCCCAGAGCCATCCCCAGAACAGCGCCGAACAAGCCGCCGGCCATGAAGGCACTGGCCAGGGTGGCGCGCATGTGTTTGGGGAACACCGAAATCACCACGGCGATGCCCACGCTGCCGTAGGCCGCCTCACCGACGCCGACCATGAAGCGTGCGATGAACATCTGTTGATAATCCTGCGCCAAGGCGCAGCCGAGGGTGGCCACACTCCAGAGCAGCGCCATCAACGCCAGGCTTTTGACCCGGCCGAAGCGGTCGGCCATCAACGACAGCGGGAACGTCAGCAGGCCCACCATCAGGGCCACGATACCGCTGAGCAAACCGAGCTGACCGTCACTCAGGGCCCACTCACCCTTGAGTAGCGGAAACACCGCGTTCAATACCTGACGGGACATGTAATCGGAAATCAACAGGCCGAACGTCAGTGCAAAGACGATCCAGGCATATTGGCGCGCAACGCCGACTCCACCGGAGTCGTCATCGTCGGCGGCGATTGGGTGAAAGGCCATGCAGCCTCCTCAATGTCTTTGTTTTATTGTTGTTATCAAGCGTGTAGCCGTACGGCGAGCGATAGTGTCTTCAATGCCCACACGCGGGTGCATCTACAGGGCCAGGGCCATGGTGTTGAACGGCAGAACGTTATTGAGCAGGGATTCGGCGGTCAGGGTGCAACTGTCCTGCACGCGGTGGATGAAGTTGAACGAGTTCGGGCCATCGAAACAGCCATCGATGCCGCTCCAGGTATGGGGTGGAATGCATCAGGGTCATCGGCATCTACTTGCCGCGCTGCGGCGAGCGGTTGACCAATGCGCATTGCAGTGTGTGTCTCCATTATCTACCTCCATCTATTCTCAGTTGACGGCCTGAAGGTAGCCCTGACAGGGTGTCCCACACTAAGCTTTTCAGGACACAATCTTGCGAAACTGGGACATGATGAAAAGCATGTATACCTGACGCGAAGTGTCGACCTTACCAACTATGCGCAGGTTGCCCGTTCAGTGGGGCTCGATCCAATTCGTATGCTACGGCTGGCCAAGCTGCCGGCCAGTGTCCTCGCCGATCCGAAGATCATGATCAGGAGCGATTCGGTTGGTTGGCTGCTGGAGAGCGGCTCTCACTGCCAGACAGCAATCGGCCAGAAGCGGCCTGCATGGCATGGCTGTTAGCTCAACTCTCCTCTTGCCTGTCAGCACCAGTCTGCCTAAAGCGGGCCACCTTGAGCGGCTACAACGCAATACATCGGCAGCGACTAAACTTTTGCGAATGAACCTTGTCCCCCAAGGAGATTTCCATGAGCACCGCCACCCTGTCCGAACTCGATGCCGCCCTCCCCCGTTTGGCCTGCAAGATTCGTGTACTGGATGCCCTGGCGTGGCCGGGTGGCGTCGAGGAAGTCTTCCTGGCGCATTGGCGCGGCGGGCATGCAGAGTTGCCCAAAGTCGAGCTGCGCCCACGCAGGCACAGCGCCGAGATCGCCGCCCTGGAAGCTTTTGTTGGCCGTTGCGATGAGGGGCATCCGGCCGGGAACTACCTCGCCATGACAGCGCGTAGCTATGCCACCGCCGGACGCATGCTGAATGCGATTGGCACACCCGCCTTTACTCACTATTCGTCAGCGCTGTATCGGCGCCCGGACTTCTATTACACCCGCCTGAAACTGAGCATGCTGGACGCGGCCCATTTCTTCCTCAAGACCACCGACGCCCTCCTGGGCGGCGTCCAGATTCCACCGAGCCTGGCCGAGATTCCGGCCGAGGCCTTTGCCGCCTGGATGCAGCCGGAACTGGACCGCTTCTTCGGTGCGGGCCGGATCACCGTCATGCTCGATCCGACCCTGGCCGCCAAGGCCATCGCCGGGGCAAGCCGCATCCGCCTGCGTGCCAGCGCCCTGTTTTCGGAGCTGGACAAGAACCAGTTATTGCAACATGAGGCCTTTGTGCATGTCGCCACGGCACAAAACGGTGCGCGCCAACCCAATCTCAAAAGCCTGGGTCTGGGGGCACCACGCACGACCCAAACTCAGGAGGGGATCGCCACCCTCGCCGAACTGTTCACCGGCAGCATGGACATCAACCGCCTGCGGCGCCTCGCCCTGCGCGTGCTCGCGGTCCAGCAAGCGCTGGATGGCGCCGACTTCATCCAGGTATTCGAAGGTTTCCTTGCCGCCGGTCAGTCGCAAGAGGAGTCCTTCCGCTCGACCCAACGGGTGTTTCGCGGCGCGGACCTGCATGGCGGCTCGGCGTTCACCAAGGATGCCGCTTACCTGACCGGTTTGATCGGCGTCCATACCTTGCTGCGCATCGCGATCCGCGACAACCGGCCGGAACTGGTAGGCCATTTGTTTGCCGGGCGCCTCAGCCTGGGTGATACCGTACGCCTGGCGCCACTTTTCGAGTCCGGCTGGCTCCAGGGACCGATCTATCTTCCAGCCTGGGCCTCGGACCTGCGTCTGCTCGCCGCCAACCTGGCCTTCTCTGCCTTTATCGCCCGGATCAAACTCGACGTGCTCGATCTGGAGGTGCTCATGGCATTTGCAGACGAGCACGAAGCCGATGCCAGCGCCCAGTGATCCCACATCAGTTTTTTCTGGCTTTCGGTGTAATAGATCCGAGGTCTCTGCTTCATCTGCAACACTCCTTCTGCTTACACAGAATTTAGTTGTGTTGCATCGACCGGTTGAATCCACAGTCGAAAGCGGTCCTTAGATGAACGTCCGATCTTGGCCAATAGCCCCCTTCGATACCGGCCGTTTTATCCCTGCCGACCGGGTCTCTGGCAACGTATGAGAGCCCGTACCCGGCAACCCAATCCTCAGAGCGACCTGCCAACAGCGCCATACCTCTAACTTCGCAAAACCCTCAAAGCAAGCGTTCAATGGCAGAATCTCCTTAACTTGATCGTTTTGGAGACCACCATGCTTCGTGCGTTTGAACGAAGGCTCGACCCCTTTCCTCCTGACGAGGTACCACCGCCACCCGATGGCTTGGTTCGATTTCTGTGGGCCTGCACACGGGGCGCCCGCGGTTACATCTTTGCGCTTGCGCTGCTCAGTGCGGGTGTGTCGATTTACGAAGCCTGGCTGTTTTCCTTCCTTGGGCAGGTCGTAGACCTGCTCTCGACCTGGCAGGCAGGCGGTGATGCGGCTTCGCAGGAAAGTCGCGTGTTGTGGGGCATGGGAATCGTAATGGTGACCAGCGTCGGGCTAGTGGCGTTGCGCACCATGGTGCAGCACCAGATATTGGCGATCAATCTGCCGTTGCGGCTGCGCTGGGACTTCCATCGCCTGATGCTGCGGCAAAGCCTTTCGTTTTTTTCCGATGAGTTTTCCGGCCGGGTCACTACCAAGGTGATGCAGACTGCGCTAGCCGTGCGCGACGTGCTATTCACCTTTATCGAGATCGCACCCGGGATCGGGGTGTATTTCATCGCGATCATCGCACTGGCCGGCGGCTTCGCACTGAAACTGATGCTGCCTTTCGTTGCCTGGGTCGTGTTGTTCGGGCTGGCCATGCTGTACTTCGTGCCCCGTCTGGGGAAAGTCGGGCAGGAACAGGCCAATGCGCGGTCGATGATGACCGGGCGTATCTCAGACGCCTACACCAACATCACTACGGTGAAGCTGTTCTCCCACTCCAATCGTGAAGCGCACTTCGCGCGTGCAGCGATGGAGGATTTCAAGCAAACCGGCTTCCGCCAGATGCGCTTGGTAAGCCAGTTCGAGATCGTCAACCAGGCATTGGTGGTGGCGTTGATCATGGCCGCAGGTGGTTATGCCCTGTGGCTATGGCACCAGGGTGAGGTCGGTGCAGGTGCCGTGGCGGCAATCACCGCCATGGCGTTGCGTATCAATGGCATGTCGCACTGGATCATGTGGCAAATGACCTCGCTGTTCGAAAGCATCGGCACCGTACAGGATGGCATGGCAACCCTTACCCGCGGCCCCAAGGTGCAGGATGCGCCGGACGCGGGTGTGCTGGTGACCTCCGGCGGGGCGGTAACCTTCGACAATGTGAGCTTCAACTACAATGGCGAACGCCAAGTGCTCGATGGCCTGAGCCTGAACATTCGCCCGGGCGAAAAAATCGGCCTGGTAGGCCGATCCGGAGCAGGCAAATCCACGCTCATCAACTTGCTGCTGCGCTTCTATGATGTAGACAGCGGGCAGATTCGCATCGACGGCCAAAACATCGCAAAAGTGACGCAAGACAGTCTGCGCGGCTCCATCGGCATGGTCACGCAGGATACCTCCCTGCTGCACCGTTCCATTCGAGACAACATCGCCTACGGCCGTCCCAATGCGACCGACGCGCAAATCCGAAGCGCCGCGGCCAATGCCCAGGCCGATGAGTTCATAAGCCAACTGAGCGACCAGCAAGGCCATACCGGCTACGACACACTTGTGGGTGAGCGCGGCATAAAGTTGTCGGGCGGCCAGCGCCAACGCGTCGCAATTGCCCGGGTGATGCTCAAGAACGCCCCGATCCTGCTTCTTGACGAGGCCACCAGCGCGCTGGACTCGGAAGTCGAAGTGGCCATTCAGGAAAGCCTCGATGAAATGATGCAGGGCAAGACTGTGATCGCCATCGCCCATCGGCTGTCCACGATTGCGGCCATGGACCGGCTCATCGTCATGGATGACGGACGCATCATCGAACAGGGCACCCACACCGAATTGCTCGGGAAGAGCGGCGTCTATGCGCGGCTGTGGCAGCATCAAAGCGGCGGGTTTCTGGGTGAGGATATGGGAGTAGTCGAGGCTATGGATCAGGCGTGAGCGTGAAGGGGGCGCAGCAGAGGGGGCTTTGAGCGGTGCAGTGGGGCGAGAGTCAAGGGCTGCTCTGACCCATCTTCGATGTGTTGTAGATGACACCGGAGTCGGGTGCACGAAAATATCGGCGTAAATCAAAGGCATGTTTCTGGTTGGAGCGTACTACGGGCCTATAGTGGTGCGATTGTATCTGGATAGTTTTTGGCGGTGACGACTGTCGCTTATGGCCGACAACAGCCACTCATGCCCGCACCTGAAGTACTTGTCCTATGCCTGCGTCCAACCAACAACGCCGGACATCGACATGCCCGCCCCCGAATCCACCCTCCTCCAAAGCTGGCACCACAACGCCCAATCCTGGATCGAAGCCATCCGCACCGGCGCCCTCGAAAGCCGCCTCAAGGTCACCGACCAGGCCATCCTGCTGGCGGTGCAAGGCTGCCAGCCCGAGCACGTACTCGACCTGGGCTGCGGCGAGGGCTGGCTGTTGCGTGCGCAGGCTGAACGAGCCATCAAGGCGGTCGGTGTGGATGGCGATGCGACACTGGTCGAGGCGGCACGGGCCGCAGGCTCTTGGCCGGTACATGTGGCGAGCTATGAGGAACTGGTGGAGGCAGAAGTCGACATCGGCAGCGACTACGATCTGATCTGCGCCAACTTCTCCCTGCTGCACCAAGACATCATCCCTTTGTTCGCCGCCATGAACGCCCTGCTCGTCCCTGGCGGCGCGCTGATGATCCAGACACTGCATCCGTGGACCGCTGCCATGGGTGACTATCAGGATGGTTGGCGGGAAGAGACCTTCGTCGGGTTCAAGGGGCAATGGCAACCCATGCCCTGGTACTTCCGCACCTTGTCCAGTTGGCTCAATGCGCTGGACATGTCCGGTTTTCGCCTGGTCAGCCTGCAGGAGCCACAGCACCCGCAAAGTCCTGTGCCGCAGTCATTGCTGCTGGTGGCCGAGCGGCGGGATTGAGCGATCGGTTGGGCCTGCCTACGAAACCAAGGGCGATTCATAGGCCGCGATGAACGCGCAGCATTTCCAGCAGCGAGAACAAAACGTTCTAATCCCTCGGGCGGCTCAGGTCCATACTTAAAGACGGGCTCCTGGCCAATGAGTTTAGGGGGTCCACTACGTCTCTACTTTCCAGGAGCTTCAACATTCCTTTCTGACAAAAGTCACTTGGCTGACTCCCGTCGAGGCAAGTCACCATGTTATCGACTTTAGAACTACGTCACCTGATAGAGCAAAGCTTCCTCCCGACCCGCTGCGAATGTACGGTTGACCCAACAGCAGCGCTGACCGTGCGTTTTTATCAAGGCGCCTCGAGTCAAGAAATGCTCGTTGTCACCGGGATCTCGATGGCCCCGCTCAACAACGGTTATGCCATCGCGAGCCTGATTGCAGATCTACGTAAAGACCTCGAACGGGGCGCTTCAACCTCTCTGTACCTGGCGCATTACACCGCCAGGTAGATCGCAGCGCAGCCAGATTCATCCCTCCTCCTACCCCTCCGCGTTATCAAATTGAATGATGCAGCGGATTGGACATCGCCCCCCTCAACGAAACCTAACGATGTCCAATGCAAACTGACCCGACAGGCAGAAAACGCCAAAAGCGGTCACTCGTAGGCTTCTAGAAAACCAGGGGCGATTCACCGCCTATTTCCAGCGTTATACACTAAGTGCGCACCACAGGAATCTGACCCAATCTTTTAAGCTGATATCATTCAAGAACATACAAACCGAGTAGAAAAATATGAACCGTCGTAAAAAAATAAAGCAGTTATTAAAGGCTCACGCCAAAAAGGCTAGTGCCAAATTGGCACCGCAAAGCAAGTCTAAATACATTAGTAAAGCTGACCGATTGAAGCTAGCTGCCGAATCCAGTCACGACCCAATCATTTCCTCTGAGAGCTGATCTATGTAGCTTAAGCACCTCCGGAATTTACAAATTTGATTGGGCTATTCATTCCGATGGCAGGTACCGCGAGGACGCGGCCTATCAATTCATTCAAGCCGAAGCCGCTTCGCGGCTCTGAATCGAACCGGTTGAATCCACAGTCGTAAGTCGTCTTTCGGACAGGTCTACGAACCCAGAGGCGATTCACTGAACGACTCATGTGCGTAAAGCGTCACGGAAGCACGCAGCTTGTTGCCGCCGAAAACACACATCTTTTCGAACGCCTTGTGGCTGACGGGAAGATGCTGGCAGTCGAGTGCCTGGCGGTGCTGACTGTGATCGATATCCGGATCATGCAAGTAGACAAACTCCTCATCGTAATCAGTGACGATGACCCAGTGAGGGGCTTTTGAGCGGGTCAGGCGATAACTGCTGATCAGTACCAAGGGTTGGCCGCCGGCCTTCAGCGCCAGCGGCAGGTCCAGCTGGTTGCTGCTGACCTGTTCCACATCACTGTGCTGGAGTTCGCTGCAGAACGCTTCATGTACCAGGCGCATCACCTCCTTCTTGTGTTCGTTACGCACGCCGTCGAGAAACAGCGGACCTGCGACGCTGACCTGCAGACGCACTCGAAATCCTCGACGCCAGGCCGCCAGTGCCAGGCCTTGTGGGCTGCAACCACCGTGACCTGAAGTCATGAACACCGTCGTGGCTTCACGCCAGATCTGCAGCTCGTCCCTGCGCCGAATCACGCGATCAGGCTGTAACGCGCTCATGGCCATCAACAGGCAAGCCGGGCCGCAGGTAAACTCAGTGGTCTGTTGGTAATAAGGAACCTGGAACTCACGGTTGTCCCGATGCTGCACAATACGTTTCTCCAACCGCAGCGCCGGCACATGATCTTCGTAGTAGTCGTTGACCACAGCGAAACGCCGGTAGCCATTGCGCTCGTAAAGACCGATGGCGACCGGATTGTCCGGACGGACTTCCAGTCGCAGGTAAGCGCAGTCATGCGCACGAGCACAGTCTTCCGCCTGGTCCAGCAGCTGTTTTCCCAGGCCCAGGCCACGGCTGTGGGTGGCAATGGCGATGGAATACAGGCGCGCCAGGGAGGTGCCGCGATGGAACAGGACCAGACAGTAGCCCATCAGTTGGCTGCCGACTTGTGCGACGATCAGGCTGGCATGGGCCCGGCTGATCATCCACTGAAAGCTGCGCGGCGTCAGCCGATCAGAGGTAAAACACTGGTTTTCCAGTTCCAGCAGAGACTTCAGGTCATCCTGTGTGGCTTTACGAAATAACAGGGTCATAGGGCCGCCGTAAAAGTTGCGTAATGAAACGAGACTTTTAAAAAGTATCGTGCTTAATAGATAAGGACTTGTTCTCCAACGGACCTTTTCATATGTCAGCGGTACAGGGCGGCTTGCGCGAAGTATCAGAGCAAAATCGATTAACGGCAATATCAAACCTGACTTATTTACCGGATGCACCAGGCAGATCCAGCCAGGTGATTATTATTGTTGAGCGAAAAGAAGATTGGGCCTCTTACTTCCCCTCAGAGGACGTGATGAGTGCGCAGGAGTACCTGGAGCAACCCCTTGAGATCGAAGCCGGCAAGCGCGTTCAGGTTATTAACCTGTGTCGCAGCTACAAGTACCTGGGGCATGGTTACTACTGCTCACTGCTGGCAGAGGCACGTGGCCATAAGGTTATTCCGTCCGTGCGCACTATCAGCGAACTGACCAAGAAGTCACTGTATGGCCTGGCGCTGGACGATCTTGGCAAACCGCTGGACAAAGCACTGAGCAACCACATTTACAGTAATACCGAAGGATTCACGCTGACGTTGTACTTCGGTAAAACCAATCTCGAACCTTTACAGGAACTGGCACGGCAAATTTTCGAAATCTTCCCGTGCCCTATCCTCCTGGTAGAGTTCCGCAAAAGTAATAGTTGGCGCATCGAGGGAATAAAATCCGGGGTCTTGCAAAAGTTACGCGAAGACCAGGAAGACCCATTTGCCAACTCGCTGGACAGTTTCAGCCGCAAGGTCTGGCGAGTACCGCGCTCACCCCGCGTGGCCCGTTATGACCTGGCCATCTTGCATGACCCACAAGAAGCATTACCGCCCTCCAATGCCCAGGCACTGGACAGTTTTATCCGGGTCGGCAAGGGGCTGGGCATTGACGTCGATCTGATCGAAAAGAAAGACTATTCACGAATCGCCGAGTACGACGCCCTGCTGATTCGCGAAACCACCAGCGTGGATAACCATACCTACCGCTTCGCCAAGAAAGCGGAAAGCGAAGGCCTGGTGGTGATGGATGACCCCGCCTCCATCCTGCGCTGTACCAACAAGGTGTACCTGACCGACCTGCTCAAAAGCCACCAACTGGGGATGCCAGCGACCGAGATCCTCTATAAAGAGCGACCGGAAGACTTCGAGCGCGTCGGTGAGCGCCTGGGCTTTCCATTAGTGCTGAAGATTCCCGACGGGTGTTTCTCCCGTGGCGTGATCAAGGTCGAAAGCCAGCAAGCCTTACTGGAGGCCACCTCAGAACTGTTCGAACACTCGGTGTTGTTGCTGGCACAGGAGTTCTTCTACACCGAATACGACTGGCGTATCGGCGTGCTTAACCGTAAACCGATTTTCGCCTGCCAGTACTTCATGTCCAAAGGTCACTGGCAGATCTACAACCACAAGGCCAAGGGCCAGGACATTAACGGCGAATGCCGCACCCTGGCAGTCCACGAGGCACCGCGCGCGGTTGTCGAACTGGCGGTCAAGACCGCCAACCTGATTGGCGACGGCTTGTACGGCGTCGACCTGAAACAATCGGGCGACAAGGTGGTGGTGATCGAAGTCAACGACAACCCCAACCTGGATGCGGGTATCGAAGACGCGTACCTGCAGGACGACCTGTATGCCCTGGTCCTGGAAGAGTTCATTCGCCGCCTTGAGTTGAAGCGGCGTGGCCAGGCCTGGTGAGCGTCTTTTACATCTCGACCTGTGTGCCCAGTTCTATCACCCGATTCAACGGCAATTTGAAGTACTTCAGGTTGCTGTTGGCATTCTTGAGCAGAAAGGCGAACAAGGTCTCTCGCCAACGAGCCATACCGATGCGCTTGGTCGGGATGACCGTCTCACGGCTGAGAAAGTACGTCGTGCGCATTGGACTGAAATCCAGTTCGTTCAAATGACAGAGGCTCAAGGCCAGGGGCACATCCGGCTCTTCGATAAAACCAAAGTGCAGGCTGACCCGGAAGAACCCCTCACCGTAAGCCTCGACTTCGAATCGCCGGTCCGCCGAAACGCGCGGGCTGTCTTCGGAGACCACGGTGAGCAACACCACTTGATCATGCAGCACCTGGTTATGCAGCAGGTTATGCAACAGCGCGTGAGGAACGGCATCGGCCCTGGCGGTCAGGAACACCGCCGTACCCTGCACGCGATGGGGCGGTTGCGAGCGGATGCTGCTGATAAACAGCGGCAGGGGCAGCGTGCTTTCGTCCAGCCGTTCGACAATGATCTTGCGGCCCCGCTTCCAGGTGGTCATCAAAATGAACAGGCCAATGCCCGCGATCACCGGGAACGCACCGCCCTGGAAGATCTTCGGCGCATTGGCGGCAAAGTACAGGCTGTCCACCAGTAGAAAACCGAGGAGCATCGGGATCGCCAGCCAACGTGGCGTTTTCCAAAGCAGCAGGACGACCGCCGAAGACAGGATGGTGGTGATCAACATGGTCCCCGTCACCGCGACCCCATAGGCGGCGGCCAAGGCACTGGATGATTCGAAACCGATCACCAGCAGCACCACACCGACCATCAACGCCCAGTTGACCGTGCCGATGTAAATCTGGCCCTGTTCCTGGCTCGAGGTGTGCTGGATAAACATGCGAGGGACATACCCCAGCTGGATGGCTTGGTGAGTCAGGGAGAAAGCGCCGGAGATGACGGCTTGGGAGGCGATAATGGTGGCCAGCGTGGAAAGCGCGATCATGGGCAGCAGTGCCCAGCCCGGCGCGAGCAGGTAGAACGGGTTGCGCACCGCCTCCGGGTTGTCCAGGATCAGCGCGCCCTGGCCAAAGTAATTGAGTACCAGCCCTGGCAACACCAGGATGAACCACGCGCGGGCAATGGGCTTGCGACCAAAGTGGCCCATGTCGGCGTACAAGGCCTCAGCGCCGGTCAATGCCAGAACCACCGCCCCCAGGATCGCCACGCCGATCCCCGGGTGAACCACAAAGAAGCGTACCGCCCAAGCCGGGTTGAGCGCCTGGAGCACTTCCGGGCGCTGCAAAATACCGTAGATGCCGAGCACGCCCAACACCACAAACCACAACACCATGACCGGGCCAAACAGAATACCGATGCGGGCCGTGCCGTGTTTCTGGATCAAGAACAGCGCCACCAGAATGATCACGGACAAGGGGACGACCCAGTGCTCGATACCATCAAAGGCCAACTGCAGCCCTTCAACCGCCGAAAGCACCGAAATGGCCGGGGTGATCATGCTATCCCCGTAAAACAGCGCCGCGCCGAACAGCCCCAGCAGAACCAGCACCCGGCTCATGTTCGGGTAGGGCGCTGCCGCCCGGCGAGCCAATGCCGTCAATGCCATGATGCCGCCTTCACCCTGGTTGTTGGCACGCAGGATGAACAGCACGTATTTGACGGTGACCACCCAGATCAGTGACCAGAAGATCAACGACAAAACGCCCAGCACGCCATCGTGGTTGGCCTGGACCCCGTAGTGTCCGGCAAACACCTCTTTGAGGGTGTAAAGAGGACTGGTGCCAATATCGCCATAGACCACACCCACGGCAGCGACGAGCAAGCCCGCCCCTGACGTCTTGGCGTGGGAGTCATCATTTGCGCGGGTCGCTGTGTCGGTCACGTGCGGCGTCTCGAAAATTGAGGGGGGAAGCGCCTGCCATCCCTGGACCAGGCGGTTTGCGTGGCCGTTGGTTAGGCACTGCGTGGATCAACCAAAGGATTCGAACGATTAACGATTAATAAGACTGTAGCCCTTGCGATGCCCACCATTGGCTTGTGCAACCGGGCAGTTCCAGGGCCCCCAAGGAAACGAAGGGCTACAGGCCCCGTGGACGCTCGAAAATTCGCCCGCAAGTATCCTTGCGAGTAAAAACACCTACCGTAAAGAAAGCGTAATTTTTTTCGCCAAGTGAGCAGCGAGTAACGGACACGCAATAATCGCCCCGGCCCTGAAGTGCAATGACAGATTTCACGCCGACAAATTTGCAGATCCCTCTATCCCCTACCACACTGCACTGATCGTCTGTCCAGACCGTCAGGCGCGCCGTATTGCCTTCACGATCGGAAACCGGACTTCGCTCCAAAGGCCTGCAATACCGGGGGGATTGCCAGCGCCATCTGTACGGGGTTTCTCAAATGGCGGTTATAGAACGTGCGTGCCAAGTCTATCCGCGGGCATCTGTGCGGCACGTCGCAATCACTGATTAAAGTCAGCAAATGCCCCCTATGAGCGGTGCTACGCTGTTCGGTGACTTTTATTATGGAGGGGTTCATGGGTGTAACCACGATCGATGTCGGACAGTTCCAAGGGAAAGACCAGCGCCAAGGCACCGCTCAGGTGCAGACTACGGCCATCAGTACCCCGCACTGCCCAGCACCTGGAACGCATCCGCAGGGAGGCATTTTTTCCAGCCGTATTGGTTTGTCGATTGCCGTTCTGGCCGGGATAGTCGGCCTGCTTGCCGGTTGCGGCAA
This sequence comes from Pseudomonas sp. Irchel s3a18, assembly GCF_900187535.1. Lineage (NCBI taxonomy): Bacteria > Pseudomonadati > Pseudomonadota > Gammaproteobacteria > Pseudomonadales > Pseudomonadaceae > Pseudomonas > Pseudomonas sp. Irchel s3a18. The sequence continues at coordinate 711,300 of NZ_FYDV01000001.1, forward strand.
GGAACCCGTTTCCACGGCCCGCCATGCCCCGAATGTGACCGTAATGACTGTCACCGCCCAGGACACCCCCGTCACCTTCGAATTCGTCGCCCAGACCGAGAGCTCCCGCGAGGTAGAGATTCGCGCCCGTGTGGCCGGGTTCCTGGAAAAACGGCAGTACGTCGAGGGCGATCTGGTCAAGGCCGGGCAAACGCTGTTCCAGATGGACCGCAAGCCGTTCGAGGCCTCCCTGCTCTCGGCCAAGGGCCAACTGGCGCAGCAGCAGGCGCGCTGGGAAGTGGCCAAGGCCACGCTGGCCCGCGTTCGCCCGTTGGCGGAACAGAATGCCGTCAGTAAGATGGACCTGGACAATGCCGTCGGCGAAGAGCGTCAGACCCGTGCTGCCGTGCTGGCCGCAGAAGGTACCGTTCGTACCGAGCAACTGAATCTCAGCTACACCACTATCAGCTCTCCCCTCACCGGCCTGTCCAGCTTTGCCAAAAAGCAGGAAGGCAGTTACATCACACCGGGTGAGTCAGGGTTACTGACCACGGTGTCGCAGATGGACCCGATCTACGTCAACTTCAGCCTTTCGGAAAACGAAACCCTCAAGTACCGCGACGACATTGCAGCGGGCAACCTGAAGTTCCCGCCACGCAGTGAGTTTGTCGTCGAAGTGGTGCTGGCGGACGGCTCCGTGGTCCCTGATCGCGGCACCCTCAATTTCACCGCCCCGTCCTATAGCCAGGAGACCGGTACCTTCCTGGTTCGCGCCGTGGTGGCCAATCCGAAGGGACTGCTGCGCCCCGGACAGTTTGTACGGGCCCGGGCGGTAGGAGCCTCTCGGCCGAATGCCATCCTGGTGCCGCAAAAAGCCGTGCTCGAGGGCGCCAAGAGCCATTTCGTCTGGGTCCTCAATGCCGAGGGCAAGCCCGAGCAACGGGTGGTCGAGGTCGGTAGCTGGCAAGGCGACGGCTGGTTTATCAACCAGGGCCTGCACGCCGGTGAACGCATCGTGGTCGATGGTGCTATCAGGGTCACCCCCGGTGGTCCGCTGAACATTGTCGAGCCAAAAGCGTCCGCCCCGGCAGGCAAGGCCGCCGCGCCAACGCCTGCCGCCGGTGAGCCGAACAAAGACAGTGAGAAACGCCCATGAGTCTTTCTCACTACTGTATCGACAGACCGATCTTCGCCGCCGTCATCTCGATCATCATCACCCTGGCCGGTGCCGTGGCGATGCTCCAGTTGCCTGTCGCCCAATACCCGGACATCACGCCGCCGCAAATCACGGTGTCCGCGACATACCCCGGGGCGGATGCGGAGGTGGTGGCCAACAACGTGGCCGCGCCTATCGAACAGCAGGTCAACGGTTCGGACAACATGATCTACATGAACTCGTCGAGCTCCGCGACGGGCAACATGACCCTCAACGTGTTCTTCGAGATCGGCACCGACCCGTCCCTGGCCCAGGTGGATGTGCAGAACCGGGTCAACCTGGCCCTGCCCCAACTGCCTTCCGCCGTGCAGAACCAGGGCATCCAGGTACAGAAAAAATCATCGGCGTTCATGATGGTCCTGGCGGTGTATTCCAAGGGTGACCGCTACGACAGCACGTACGTCGCCAACTACGCCAACCTGTACCTGCTCGATGCGATCAAGCGCATCCCCGGGGCCAACCAGGCCGCCATCTTCGGCACGCCGGACTATGCAATGCGGATCTGGCTCAAGCCTGACCGCATGGCACAACTGGGGATCACCGCCGCCGATGTGCAAAAAGCGGTGTCCAACCAGAACCAGCAATTTGCCGTGGGCCGTGTCGGCCAGTCCCCGACGGGCGAAGCCGTGGAGCAGTCCTTTGCGGTGACCACCAAGGGGCGCCTGACCGAGCCGGCCGAGTTCGAAAACATCATCCTGCGCGCCAGCAACGACGGCGCCGCCATTGTGCGTCTCAAGGATGTCGGACGCGCAGAACTGGGGCAGAAAGACTACTCGCTGCGCAGTACCTACCAGGGCCGTCCCGCCACGCTGATCGCGGTGTATCAACAACCCGGCGCCAACGCTCTCGACGTGTCGAAGGCCGTCACCGAGACCCTGGCGCAAATGAAGGAGACCTTCCCCGAAGGCATCGAATACAAGATCGTGATGGACACCACCGCGTTTACCCGCGCATCGATTTCCGAGGTGATTTACACCTTCTTCGAAGCGCTGGTGCTGGTGGTGATCGTGGTGTTCCTGTTCCTGCAGAGCCTGCGTGCCACGCTGATTCCGGTGCTGGCCGTGCCGGTGTCGATTGTCGGCACCTTCATCGGTATGGCGGCCATGGGCTTTTCGGTGAACATGCTGACCCTGTTCGGCATGGTGCTGGCCATCGGTATCGTGGTGGACGATGCCATCGTGGTGATCGAAAACGTCGAACGCAACATGCATGTCCACAAGATGAACGCCAAGGACGCCGCCAAGCGAGCCATGGATGAAGTGGCGGGGCCAGTGGTGGCCATTGTGCTGGTGCTGTGTGCGGTGTTCATCCCGGTGGCCTTCATGGGCGGGATCACGGGCCAGCTCTATAAACAGTTCGCCATCACCATCGCCATTTCCGTGGTGATCTCCGGCCTGGTGGCCCTGACCCTGTCACCGGCCCTGGCCGCGCTGCTGCTCAAGCCGCAGCACGGAGAGAAGAACGCCTTCTTCCGCTGGTTCGAACGCAGCTTCGACCGCATGACCGCCAGCTACTCGCGCTCGGTGGCCTTCATGATCAAGCGCTCGGCACTGGCGCTCATGCTGTTTGCCGGCATGATCGTGCTGTCCGTGGTGATGGCGCAGCGTATCCCCAGTGCGTTCCTGCCGCCCGAGGACCAGGGCTACTTGCTCGGCGCCGTGATCATGCCCGATGCCGCCAGCCTGGATCGCACCGGAGAGGTAGGCAAGGTGGCCAGCGACTTCTTCATGAATGATCCGTCCGTCGAAGGGGTGGCCATCGTGAACGGCTACAGCCTGCTGGACGGCCAGAACAAGAACAACGCTGGGGCCTTCTTCGTTGGCTTCAAGGACTTCGAGGAGCGTTACAAGGACTCCGAGACCATCGAGGAGCAAAGCGCTCCCGCCGTCATACAGAAGGCTGCCCGCGCATTTTCCACCATACAGGACGGTATCATCCTGCCGGTCAACCCCCCCTCCATTCCAGGCCTTGGTACCACAGGGGGTATGGAGGTATGGGTGCAAAGCAAGGGCGATGGCAGCATCGACCAATTGGCCGAAATGGTCACCACCCTTGTCGCCAAAGCCAAGGAGCGCCCCGAACTCGGCATCGTCACCTCCACCTTCAACGCCCACTCCCGGCAACTGATGGTGGATGTCGACAGGGAAAAGGCCGAAGCACTGGGGGTGCCGGTCGAAGATGTCTACAGCACCATGCAGACGATGTTCGGCTCCCTGTACGTCTCGCAGTTCAACAAGTACAGCCGGCTGTGGCAGGTCATCCTGCAGGCCGAGCCGGTCTATCGCCTCAAGGCCGAGGACCTGCAAGAGATCTATGTGCGTAACAAGAATCTCGAAATGGTGCCGCTCAAGGCCCTGTTGAACACCCGTTACGTCACCGGTCCCGACCTGCTGACCCGCTTCAACAACTTCCCGGCGGTCAAGCTCACGGCCAACGCCGCCCCCGGCTACAGTTCCGGCCAGGCGCTCAAGGCCCTGGAGGAAATCAGCGCCGAGATCATGACCAACGACTATGCGCTGGCCTTGAGTGGTGAAGCGTTCGAGGAGAAGAAAAGCGGCGGTGCGTCCTCCAAGGTCTTCATCTTCGGCCTGGTCATGGTGTTCCTGATCCTGGCGGCCCAGTACGAGAAGTGGTCCCTGCCCATTGGCGTGCTGCTGGCGGTGCCGTTCGCCTTGTTCGGTGCCCTGCTCGCGGTCATGCTTCGGGGCTTGAGCAATGACGTCTACTTCCAGATCGGCCTGACCATGCTGGTGGCCCTGGCCGCGAAGAACGCGATCCTGATTTTCGAGTTCGCGGTGCTGAACCGGGAAAGCGGCATGTCCGCCTACGACGCCGCGATGACTGCCGCCAAGGAACGTCTACGGCCGATCGTGATGACGTCCCTGGCGTTCATCCTCGGTTGCGTGCCGTTGGCCATCGCTGTCGGTGCCTCGGAAAACAGTCGCCACTCCATCGGTACAGGGGTAATCGGCGGGATGCTGGCGGCGACCGTCATCGCCGTTTTCTTCATCCCGTTGTTCTACTACCTGGTGGAACGGATCACCGAGAAAAAGGGCTCGGCCCAACAAACCGCCCAGCCTCCTGCGGCAACGCCATCCGGGGAAACTCCCGGCAGTGCTGCCCAACCACGCCATGAGGGGGAATGAGATGCGTACCTTCCCTATTCCCCTGGTGCTGTGCCTGAGCCTGAGCAGTTGCATGATCGGCCCGGATTACCAGCGCCCGGCCACGGACGCTCCCGCGGCCTATCGCTACGCCGACCATGAGGTCAGCGCGTTGTCCAACAGCCTGTGGTGGGAGCAATTCAAGGACCCGGTCCTCGATGAGCTGATTCGCAGTGCACTGGCCGAGAACAAAGACATCAAGATCGCCGCTGCGCGGATCGAGCAGTTCCAGGGCCGTTACGGCCAGGTTCGCTCGCAGATGTATCCGCAAGTCGGCGTCGGCGCACAGGGCGACCGCAACCGGGCGCCCCGGGACAACAGCCCGGTGCCCCTGGACTCCGGCATTGACCCGATCTACAACAGCTACGAGGCCGCTCTGAGTGTCAGCTGGGAGCTGGACATCTGGGGCCGCCTGCGGCGCCTCAACGAGTCCGCCCGGGCCGACCTGCTGGCCTCGGAAGAAGGTCGGCGCACGGTGATCCTGAGCCTGGTGTCGTCGGTGGCATCGAGCTACATCACCCTGCGCGATCTGGATCGGGAACTGGAAATTGCCCGCACTACCGCCAAGGCCCGCGGCGAATCCTACGAGATCTTCAAGCTGCGCTTTGCTGCCGGCACCATTTCCGAAATGGAACTGGCGCAGAACCTCTCCGAGTTCCAGCGCACCCAGGCCTCGATCTCGCAATTCGAGTCCCAGGTGGCACAACAGGAAAACAACCTGGCCGTGCTGCTTGGACGCAACCCCGGCGCTATCATCCGCGGGCGCAGCCTGGCGCAATTGACACTGCCGTCGGTACCCGCCGGATTGCCTTCGGACTTGCTGGAACGGCGCCCCGACCTGCGTCAGGCGGAGCTGAACCTGATTTCCGCCAACGCCCAGATCGGTGCCGCCAAGGCCCTGTACTACCCGTCCATTTCCCTGACCGGGCTGGTGGGCTCGGCGAGCAATGAACTCTCCAACCTGTTCACCGGCCCGGCCGCCACCTGGAACTATGGGGTCGGGGTGAGCATGCCGATCTTCACCGCCGGCGGGATCTCCGGACAGGTGAAACAGGCCGAAGCGATCCAGCAACAAGCGCTGTTGACCTACCAGCAGTCGATCCAGTCGGCTTTCAGGGATGTTGAAAACGCGCTGGTCGCGGCGAGCAAGAGCCGTGAGCAAATGCAGTCCCAGGCCAATCAGGTCGAGGCCCTGCGCACTTACACCAAGTTTGCGCGACTGCGCTATGACAATGGCTACACCAGCTACATCGAAGTGCTGGATGCCGAACGCAGCCTGTTCGACGCCGAGCTGAATTACACCCAGACCCGCGGTCTGGTATTCAGCGCCATGGTTGATGTCTACAAGGCAACGGGCGGAGGTTGGGTAACCCAGGCTGACAAGCTGACGGCGAGCGCCAACGAAAAACCACAATGAACAGGAGGCCGGCAGCTCGCCGGCTTGACCGATGTATCGGTGCAAGCGCGAGCCTGCCAAAGGCCCTATTCGAGAGCAACTGGAGGCTAATGAATGGCTAAGAAAAAACATGATCGTGCGCAGCCTGAACCGGTGGTAGAACCCACCACCCGGCTCAGCCGCAAGGATTACGAAGCGCAGTTGAAAACTCTGCACGTCGAACTGGTCAAGTTGCAGCAATGGGTCGTTGCCACCGGTGCCAAGGTGGTGGTGGTCTTCGAAGGCCGTGACGGCGCCGGCAAGGGCGGCACCATCAAGGCCTTGACCGAGCGCGTCAGCCCGCGGATCTTTCGCGTAGTGGCATTGCCGGCACCGTCGGAGCGGGAAAAATCCCAGATGTACCTGCAGCGGTACATGCCACACCTGCCGTCGGCTGGCGAGGTCGTGATCTTCGACCGCAGCTGGTACAACCGTGCGGGCGTCGAGCGGGTCATGGGCTTTTGCACCGACGAGCAGGTGCAGAACTTCCTCGATCTGGCGCCGGGCTTCGAGCGCCTGATGGTCAACTCCGGTGTCCTGCTGTTGAAGTACTGGCTGGAAGTCAGCCCGCAAGAGCAGACCCGGCGCCTCACGCAGCGCATCACCGACGGGCGCAAGACCTGGAAACTGTCGCCTATGGACATCAAGTCCTATAACCGTTGGGACGACTACACCCGCGCCCGTGACGAGATGTTCGAGGCCACCGACGTCGAATGGGCGCCTTGGTATGTCGCCCGCTCCGAGAACAAAAAGGCCGTACGCCTGAACCTGATCACCCACCTGCTGGAACAGATCCCGTACGAGACCATCAAGCAACCCAAGATCAAGTTGCCCAAGCGCAAGGTCGGTGACTACGAGACCATCAATTACCCCTTCAAATACATCGCTGAACCCTTCCAGGCCTCAGTGTCGGAGGAGTAATCCTGATGAGGTGCCGCCAGGTCGTTTTCGACCTGGCGGTAATGGTTCGAATGTCATTGATCATCTGAACCCACAGGCTATGGGCAAGCCCCTGGAAACACTGGGGCTTGGCGGTTCATAAATTACTGGACTAATCAGTAATCCTACCTACGCTCTTTCCGGGGGGAGATGCATTTAACGGCGACCGGGGGTTCGTCCCAGAGTACCAATACTCAAGCATGGGAACTCGTCATGAACCGCACACGACAACCCACGGCCCTGGCCGCGGCGATACTGATTTCCACACTGGCCCTCCCCTTCACTCTCCATGCCGCCGATAACCCGCCCCCCAACATTGTCGTGATCATGGGCGACGATATCGGCTGGTCGAACATCGGCGTCTACAACCAGGGCATGATGGCCGGCCGAACACCCAACCTCGATACCCTTGCGGCCGAAGGCATGCGCTTTACCGACTACTACGCCGAAGCCAGTTGCACCGCCGGGCGCGCCAACTTCATCACCGGCGAACTGCCGATCCGTACCGGCATGACCACGGTCGGCCAGGCCGGCTCGCCCATCGGCATTCCCGCCGAAGCCGTCACCATCGCCACCGCGCTCAAGGCCATGGGCTATGCCACCGGCCAGTTCGGCAAGAACCACCTGGGCGACCTCAACGAGTTCCTGCCCACGGTACATGGCTTCGACGAGTTCTTTGGCTACCTCTATCACCTGGACGCCATGGAAGACCCGGCGCACCCCAACTATCCGCAGGCACTCCTGGCCACCGTCGGCCCCCGCAACATGGTCCACAGCTGGGCGACCACCACGGATGACCCGACAGTGATGCCACGCTGGGGCAAGGTCGGCAAACAGAAGATCGAAGACGCTGGAACGCTCTACCCGCAACGGATGAAAACCGTCGACGAAGAGATCCGTGACAAGGCGTTCAGCTTCATCGACAAATCCAGGCAGGACAACAAACCGTTCTTCCTGTGGCTCAACCCGACCCGCATGCACATCGTCACCCACCTGTCCGACAAGTACCAAGGCATGCGCAATGCAGACAATGGCTGGTCAGAACAGGAAGCCGGCATGGCGCAGCTCGATGACATCGTCGGCGACGTCATGGCCAAGTTGAAGAAAGATGGCATGGACGACAACACCATCGTGGTCTTCACTACGGACAATGGCGCGGAAAACTTCACGTGGCCAGATGGTGGTCAGACACCGTTCGCCATGGGCAAGGGTACGGTGATGGAGGGCGGCTTCCGGGTACCGGCAATCATTCGCTGGCCTGGCAAGGTGCCGGCCAATCAGGTCGCCAACGGCATCATGTCCGGCCTGGACTGGTTCCCGACCCTGGTCGCGGCGGCAGGCAACCCGGACATCACGGCGCAATTGCTCAAAGGCAAGCAGATGGGTGACAAAACCTACAAGGTGCACCTGGACGGTTATGACCAGACACCGATGCTCACCGGCAAAGGTCCGTCCAGTCGCCATGAGATTTTCTATTTTGGGGAGAGTTCGCTCGGAGCGGTACGCATCGATGACTACAAGTACCGCTTCATTGACCAGCCTGGCGGCTGGCTGGGGGCCAAGCTGACCGTCGACGTGCCAATCCTGACCAACCTGCGGCTGGATCCGTTTGAACGTGCCGGCTGGCCGGAAAACCAGGCCGCCAACGGTTCGCAGCAGTACTTCGACTGGTTCAAGTTCCAGTTCTGGCGCTTTGTGTTTGTGCAGCAGCAGGTCGCCAAGCTGGCTGAAACAGCGGTTGAGTTCCCGCCCATGCAAAAAGGCGCGAGCTTCAACCTGGACTCGGTGAAGGCCAAGATCGAGGCGGCCAGGGCTGCGATGGCCAAATAGATGAACCAATGACGGTGGGCAGGGTTGCCCGCCGTCATTGACTCAAACAACAATAAATAAAGGGTGCTTTCATGCGGTCCAGACTCCCCGGCAAGTATGCATTGAGCCTGACACTGCTGTCGGTGTACTACGCGCAACAAGCGAGTGCCGGCGGTCTCATGCTTTACGAAATCGGCACCGACAACGCAGGCCTGGCCAATGCCGGCGCCGCGGCTCGTGCGCAGGGCCCCTCCACCATCGCCAGCAACCCGGCGGGCTTGAGCTACCTCAAGGGAACCCAGGTCACCGGTGGCCTGCAAGTGCTCTACGGCGACCTGACCTTCGACCGCGACAATGGCAGCAACGTGCCCGGCAGCGGCAGTGGCAATGGCCTGGACCCGATCCCCGGTGGCAGCTTCTTCATCAGCCATGAACTGGACGACAACTGGAGCGTCGGCTTCGGCACCTACGGTGACTTCGGACTGGCGTTCAATTACGACAACGACTGGTCCGGGCGCTACTTCGCGCAAAACGGCAGCATTGCCGGGTTGTCGCTGGTGCCCAGCGTGGCGTATCGCTTCAACGACCAGTGGTCGGTCGGCGTCGGCGTGAAAGCCATGTACGGGATGCTGCAAGCCCAGACCGCGATTGACCGCTCGCCCTTTGGCTTCACCGACCGCGGCGACGGCCAGTTCAAATACGAGGACACCGATTGGGGCTACGGCGCCAATGTGGGGGTGATCTATGCCCCCGGGGCCGGTACGCGCATCGGCCTGACCTACACCAGCCAGGTCGACCTGGATTTCGAAGACCGGCTCAACGTCAAGGGCAACGGCCCCGCGCTGGATCGCCTCAACGGCCTGAACACCGACCTGTCGATGCAAGTCCCCCAGACCCTCACCCTCAGCCTGTTCCAGCCACTGGACCAGCAATGGGCGTTGCTGGCGTCGGTCAACTGGCAGGACTGGTCGGAGTTCGGCGAAGTCGGGGTGCAGGTCGATACCTCGGCCGTCGGTGCCCAATCGACCACGATCGATGCCCACTACAAGGACACCTGGCAACTCGCGCTGGGTGCGCAGTACCAGGCGACGGCGCAACTGCTGTGGAACGTCGGGCTGGCCTATGATTCCAGCGCCGTCTCCGACAGCGACCGGACAGTGACCGTGCCCATGGCCGAATCCTGGCGCATTGCCACTGGTGCGACCTATGCTGTGGACAAGGACACCGACGTGAATGTCAGCTGGGCCATGGTCTGGTTGGGCGACATGACGGTGGACCAGAGCAAATCCATTTCAGGCAATCGAATATCGGGGCAATTCGACAACGCCTGGATTCAAGCCGTGACCGGCAATATGACGTGGCGCTTCTGACGCCCTGAAACCCGAGCAGAACATTTCAATCCATGGAGTAGAACCCTATGAGCTTGTCGCGAAAACTGATCTTTGGCGCCGCCTTGGCCAGCCTGCTACTGGGCGGTTGTACCTCGAAAGTCACCGAGCGGGACCAGTACTCCGGTTTCATGTACAACTACAACGACCTGCAGGAAGTCACCACCACCAGTGGCGAGAAAGCGATGCGCTGGGTCAGTCCGTCATGGAACGCCAATGCCTACGACACCGTGGCGTTCAACAAACTGGAACTGTATCCGGCACCCAAGCCTGATGAGCGGGTGAACCGACAGACCCTGGAAGAACTGCAACAGCACATGAGCAGCGGTGCAAAAGCCGTGCTCGGGCAGAAGTACCGCGTCGTCTCCACCCCGCAAGCCGCACCACCCGGATCAAGGCTCCTGGTGCTGCGCGCGGCGATCACCGGGGTCAGTGCATCCAACGAAGGCATGAAATGGTATGAAGTGGTGCCCATCGCAGCCGTCGTCGGCGGGGTCTCCGCCGTTACCGGCCACCGCGACCAGGACACCGAACTGTTCGTCGAGGCCGAGCTGATCGATGCGAGAAGCCAGCAGACCATGGTCAAGGTGGTCCGCAAACTCTTTGGCGAAACCCTGGAAAACTCCAGCCAGCCAATCACCACCAATGATTTCAAATCGGCGATCGGCAAACTGAACTCCGACATGCAGGCGTTCATCCGTTAACCACCCGCCATCACCCGCGCCACCACCGGGCGGCGCGGGCCTCACCTGAGTTCGACCCCTGGCCTGAAGACAGCCGCACAGGAGGTTCTACGTGAATCATCTACTGGTCGCCTTCATCGTCTTCCTCTGCCTGTTCGGCAGCGCGCTGCTCGGCGCCTATGTGCGCGCACGCCTGCCCTCCCACCACCTGAGCGAAGACTCCATCAGTGTCGTCAAGCTGGCCACCGGCCTGATCGCGACTATGTCGGCCCTGGTGCTGGGACTGCTGGTCTCCAGCGCCAAAGGCACCTTCGACACCGCCAACAACGAACTGGTCAGCACCGCGGCCAAGGTGGTGGAGTTCGACCGTTTGCTGTCACGCTACGGCACGCAAACCGACCCTATCCGCCAGCTGGTCAAACAGCGCTACGCCGAAGTCGTGACGCTGCTCGCCTCGCGCAATGCCACACTGCTGGAACAACTCGACAACCCCCAGACCATCCGCCGCTCCGAAGCGCTGCAACGCGAAATCGAAGCCCTGTCACCGGCCAATGACGGCCAGCGAGCCCTCAAGGCCCAGGCCCTGGCACTGATCGACGAAGTGTTCGCCACCCGCTGGCTGGTGCTGCTGCAGGCCCATGCCTCGATCCCGTTGACGATGCTGGTGATCCTGGTGGCCTGGCTGTCCATCATCTTCGGCTCATTCGGCCTGTTTGCGCCACGTAACGGCACCGTCCTGGCGGTGTTGATGATGTGCGCGCTCTCAGCCTCGGCCTCGATCCTGCTGGTCGAAGAGCTGAACCGCCCCCTCGATGGCCTGATCAGCCTGTCGCTGTCACCGATGCGTGAGTCCTTGACCCGACTGGGTCTGTGACCCGCACCAAAGCGCACCTACCGGACCACCCTCACCGCCCGATGGATCAGGCGCCTTTTTTCCCCTTCGAGACATTGAGCGCGACGGCGGCGCGAATCAGCGCCATGAAGGCGGTTTCATCAATCCCGCCCCCCTCATGCATATCAATGGCGCGCCGGGTATTGCCTTCAAGGCTGGCGTTGAACAGCCCCGCTGGGTCCTCAAGTGCAGCGCCCTTGGCGAAGGTCAGCTTCACCACCTGCTTGTAGGTCTCGCCGGTGCAGAGAATGCCGCCATGGGACCACACCGGAACGCCCCGCCACTTCCACTCTTCAACCACCTCGGGATCGGCCTGCCTGATCAGCGCCCGAACCCTGGCCAGCGTCTCGCCCCGCCAGTCGCCGAGCTCCCTGATTCGCCCGTCTATCCGCTCAGAGACAAAGCCTGCCTCTTGCTCTTCGTTGACCTCGTCCTGCACCGTTTTCATGGTCGTCACCGCCCCCTTTGAAGATGGTTGTCACCCGCTTCAGGGTAGAGGCTGCTCGTGCACCACAGGAGTCTCACTGACTGACGGCTGCCCCACAGGGCATCAACAAACCTGGCGCCCACAAGAAACGAACCCTGCCCAAGGGCAGCGGTCAGAAAAGTGATGGTATTGAGAAGTGACAGCGCTACAGACTCCCGCATTCCACAACGGAGGTTTGGTCATGAGTGCCCTGACAATTGAGGGTTGGTGCAAAGCCGGCGACGACCAGAAGTCTGTCCCGGTGGGGGAAATCCATTTCTACGTCGATGGCCCCCTCCATGTACGCCTGGAACAAGCCGAAGAACGCCTGCAAGAAACCCATGAGCCGGAAGCCATGGTTGACGTCGACATGGACACCATGGACTTGATCGTCCCCGAAGGCTACGGACCCTTGGCCGACTGCCAGATGCGCGTCTACCTGCACCGCGAGCGCGGTCAGTTCCATCTGGTTGGGCACCGGGCCAGCGATGGCAGCCTGATTTACAGCAACGCGGTGCTGATTGATCAGTTGCTTTAAAGACCGCTCCTGGAGAGCGCCAGCGTCAGGTCGAGAGCAGCCGCTTATCAGGGGCTGCTTTCGCCCAGGCGCGGACGGAGGGCTTGCCGTCATCCGTGCATCGCACTGTCGATATCGCAGCGTCTCGTTCGACTATTCGTGAGGGAATGAACCTGATTGATCGCAGTGATTGTAGGCGTTCCTTGTACGAGAACTTTCACGAAGACGAACCTGGAGAAGCGTATGCGCAAGCTCATCGTTGCCGCGTTCACGAGTCTGGATAACGTTATTCAAGCACCCGGCGGGCCTGAAGAAGACACCAGCGGCGAATTCCACTTGGGTGGCTGGATAGTGCCCTACGCCGACAAAGGCATCAGCCAGGCCATACAGGCGTTGTTCTCGCAGCCGTTCGAGTTGCTGCTGGGGCGTCGCACCTACGACATATTCGCGGCGTATTGGCCGCACGTGCAGGCCAATTCGAACAGCCGCACCATCGCTGACCTGTTCAACAACGTGCCCAAGCACGTGGCCACGCATCGTTGCGATACGCTGAATTGGCAGAACAGCCATGCGTTACAGGGAAACCTTGCCGATGCGGTACGCACGCTCAAGCACCAGGACGGTGCCGATCTATTGACGCAGGGCAGTGGCGATCTGGTGCGCCAACTGCTTGCAGCCGGGTTGGTGGACGAGCTTCGGCTGATGATTTATCCCATCGTGCTTGGGCACGGCAAACATCTGTTCGGCGACAACGCACACGCGTCGGCCTTCACGTTGGCGCACTCGACCAGCACGCCGGGCGGTGTGCTGATCACCCGCTACGTGCGCAGCGGCGACGTGCGCACAGGAACGTTCGTGTAAGCGGGATAGGCAATAGTGCCCCGGCAGCCAATCGACCCTCGAACCCTGCCGATGCCAAAACCAGGGAGGTCGCCATCAATCAGCACCGCCGCGGGTCTGGTTCATTCCCACTTAACGGAATCGGCGGATAATGCAACTTGGGCATTGGATCATGGACGAGGTGCCCGCCACCTCTAGTGGGAGACATGCCATGAAACGCACAACCCTGATCGTCGCTGTCCTGATGACCTTCGGCTCGGCATCTGCCTTTGCCGAAGGTGGAGCCGAACGGATGAGGTACTACTTCGCCAACTTCCCGGTGGGCCAACAAGAGGCACAGAGCAAGGCCGACGCGAGCAGAAACAATGAAATCTGGGTGCCGAATGATCAAACCGCACAAGTGACCGAATCCTACAGGCCGGAATAACCGATGGACTGCTGACAGCCGTGCTGCAGAGTCAGCGACAAACGTTCCTTGATCCAGGCATCCGACTGTGTGCCGGGTTGAATCACCCATAGGTTCATGGGTATATCTGAACGACTGTTTTTGGCTGTTTTTGCCCGTCACGACTGGCTGCCGTGGATCGATCGCAGCCAGTGGTGACAGGCAGTTTTGGTGGAAGGGGGGCAGATTTGTTTTTTTCACTCTAGTTCTGTCTAATCAGTCAGTTTTCGAGCAGATAAATAAATCCTCGCTCTTTTTCTCCTTGGAGCTGTGTTCAGGCACCTGTGACTGTCAATCGAGGGTATATTTGCCTTCGACCATGAACGCCGGCTCTCTCCAGTTGGGCCCCCTGACAATTCCGCCCCCACTATATTTGATAAAGCCGGCGTCGCACATGTTCTTGACGAGGTTCAATAGTCCCATATTGTCTGTCACATGCGCCCAGTTGGCTCTATTATACAGGCCATCAAGTTGAGGAAAGGAGATACCCAACTCATTTTTGGTTAGAAATAGAATGACCTCTTCAGGCTTCTCGTTGAGTACAATAGCTTTCATGATGCTCATCGCTTTACCCCTCCTATTTGTTTGTACTCTTTTTCCCTTTGCTTTTCATCCGCCGCTATAGCGCCAGGCGTATAGAGCAACTCAAAGTCGCCCTTTAGCTTGTAGTCTTCCAGTGTTGCGGTGTGAGTGTTATTCCAAATGACACCCTCGTCATTCGGGTATACACCGTCAGCCACCCCTACTGCTCTGAAGCGCTCCAGCTCTACCACTGTACTTTCCTCTCGTGGTAGCCCCTTCATAAGGACTATTGAAAACAACGTAGATTGGCGGCAGGCCACTCTCGCTCGGAAAGCAGTAAATGCAATCCTTGAAGTCCGGCAATTCGACAGCGGGCAAGGGTTCAGGTTGCACGAGCAATGGCGTCAGCGTAATACCCGTGTAAATCGGTACTTCCGCGGGCCGGGCGGGCGAAGTTGTCGAGCTGCTTCCCGGGCGAATGATAGGAAAGCTGAGGGTAATGGGCGGTGTATCGTTTGACGTGAAACTGTAACTGCTGGTCGTCGGATCGAACGCCAGGGCCCGCACTGGCACTTTTGCCGAAATGCTCCCTTCAACCGGGGTTGCAACGAGTCTGTACTGGCTGAGGTCGCCATAGATCCGATAGGGAAGGTCAATGGTTCCTTCGGCAGCGGCGATTTCATTCAGGTTAAACGGCAGCTCCGGCATGAAGGTGCGGCCAGGCAGGCTAAGCGCTGTTTGCGGATAACGTTCGCCGTTGCCAAGGGAGGGTGAGTAGAACAAGGCGCCGATGCCGACGGCAGTAGCGCGACTGAGCAGTGCTTCCCCCAATCTGCTCAACAACTGAATGCCTTTATGGATAGCTGCCTCGAAGGTCCAACCGTTGGCGGTGTGGAGGGTAATGGCACCCACCACGGTTCCCAGCTGTGCGCTTTGGCTAATGGGTAGTCTGAAGGTGTAGGCAGCTTCGCCCCTAGCCAAGGCAGAATGGATTGCAGCGTCTGCCGCTTTGGAGGCGTCTTCCAGAATGGAAATGGCTTCGATAAGGATTCGTTTAACGTAGGCGGCGGTCAGTGACCTCAGAAAGCTTTCATAAAGGCTTCTTGACGCTCCCTCGAAATCTTCTGTATCCACAGAAGCTGCGAACAAATCTGAACTTTCGGTGCTGTCCAGGGACAGAGCATCTATGCCAAAAAACTCTTCCGCCTCGCTCCAGCTTTTGTTCAGCCTGACCCTTTGCAGAAGTTCAACCACAATCGCTTTCTTTTTCAAGGCGACTTCCAGTGTGTCGGGTTGTTGGGTATCAATGGCTGAAGCTATGTGCTTCTCCAGGCCGTTTCGAACATTGGGTCTACTGCCCTGAAAACTGCTCTTTATCTGGACTTGCGCCGAAAGGGCTATTTCCACTAAATTTTCGTATGCGTTGCGAGTGGCTTTGATACTGTCAATACTGTAAGGCGTAGTGACCGCCGGGACAGCACCCTCCCAAAATAGAATGCTGTCGAAGTCTGAAGGAAAGGCCAGAGTTTCTTTGGGTGGGGCAGGCAGAGAGTCAGGCGTTATCAAAAGTGGTGGAAGCGTTATAGGTTCCTGCATGGGGTGCTCCGTGCAATAATATGAGTTCCATGTGATAGACAAGCACCCTAAGTTTTGTCGATATAATTGAGTTATTTCAATTTTAAAATATTGACTGGATTTGTCGCGTGCAGACGCTGGCTTTACGTTGAAGTAATTTCTGAAAATTTCCGTAAAAAGTTCTTACAGCAAAAGTGCCGAATTCACTCTGTTATATGCAGGCTGCGATTTGTAGAGCTTGTCGTGGGCTATTACCCAGCGTGTCCACTCTTTAACTGCTCTGGAAAGAGAACGGCAGCGAAGTAGTCGCCTAACCTGGGCGCTGGGCCCGTTCCGATTCATCCAGGTGCTCCAGCAGCACCGCTATCGTTGCATCCCGCAGCTTGATTGCCTCTGTCCAGCCCGTCCCTTCCGCCAACTGCGGGGGGCAGACGTTGACCTGAATTGCACCGTGGCGCGGGAACCACTGACCGTCGCGCAGTACCCGGCGCGTACCGCGGATTGCGACCGGCAGCAGCGGCACGCCGACACGCGCGGCGAGCACGAAGGCGCCCATGTGGAAGGTGCGCAAGCCTGGCTCGCGGGTAAAGGTCCCCTCGGGGAAGAACACCAGGGGCTGGCCAGCCTGTAGCGCCTCGGCCAGGGGCTCGGTGTCCGCGGCGCCGCGCTGCAGGTCGAAGCGTTCGACGAAGCGGGCGCCGAGCTTGCGCAGGAACAGGCCGGCGATCCACTGGTCAGCCAGTTCGCGCTTGGCAACGAAGCTGAACTGCGGCGGCAGCGCCGCGCAAAGAATGATGCCGTCGAGGTAGCTGGCAT
The DNA here is from genome assembly GCF_900187535.1 of Pseudomonas sp. Irchel s3a18. Classification (NCBI taxonomy): domain Bacteria; kingdom Pseudomonadati; phylum Pseudomonadota; class Gammaproteobacteria; order Pseudomonadales; family Pseudomonadaceae; genus Pseudomonas; species Pseudomonas sp. Irchel s3a18. Next base: position 727,986 of record NZ_FYDV01000001.1, read on the forward strand.
GGTTGACGGCCAGCACGCTCACCGAGGATGAAGGCAGACGCTCCAGCCCCGTGACGCTGAACGGCACCCCCGCCAGGCGCACGAACAGCCGTGCGGCCGCGCGGGTAAAGCTGCGGCACCAACGCTGGCGCGGCAGGATCGCGACGCCCAGCCAGGTCAGCGGTGTGACCAGCCAGAACAGCAGCCAGATGTAGGCGGCGTACAGCGCGGCGCGGCAGGTCCGCCAACTGCGGCCGAACTGCCCGCGAACGGCTTGCAGCACCAGGCGCAGTAGCTGGCGCCACACGGCGAGGTGCGGCCGATCCACTTCGCCGCGCTCATACAGTTCGCGGCTGGCAGCACGGCGAATCTTGCCGCTGGAGGTCTTCAGTACGCTATGCGGTGGCGCCAGAACGATATCGTCGGGCGGCACACCGGTGAGGTCGACCACGATGCGGTTGACCTCCTGCTGCAGGCGCTGCCGCGCGGCAGCTTCCTTCTCGTAGCTTTCCGCCAGCACCACCAGGCGCTCAGTGCCGGTGGCCGGGTCAGGACTGCCGAACACTGCGATGCAGCCTTTACGCAGGCCGGGCAAATTGCCGACTGCTGCTTCGACATCGTAGGGGTAGATGTTGCGCCCGGCACGGATGATCAGGTCCTTGGCGCGGCCGGTCAGGTAGACCTCACCGCCGGCCATGTAGGCGAAGTCGAGCGAGTCAATCCAGCCATCGCGCAGCACCCGACGAGTCTCTTCGGGGTTACGGTAGTAGCCACCGGTGGTGGACGGTCCGCTGAACTGCAGGTGACCTTCGCTGCGCTCGGGGAGTTCGACCCCGTTGCCATCGACGATACGAATCTGATGGCCCGGCAGAGGCCGGCCGCTGGAGACGAAGCATAGCGTCGCACTGGCACCCGCCTCGGCGGGCAGTGCATGGCCGCGGGCCTGGAACGCCTCGCGTTGCACCCGATCGATCAGCGGCCCTCGGCCCAAGGGCGGAAAGGCTACACCCAACGTGGCCTCGGCCAATCCATAGACCGGCGCCAGCGCGGTGGGCGCCAAGCCGTAGCGAACGAAGCGTTCGGCGAAGCGTTGCAAGGTATCCGGGCTGACCGGCTCGGCACCGTTGAAGGCCATGCGCCAACTGCTCAGGTCCAGGCCCTCGAGGTCGGCGTCAGCGAGTTTGCTCAGGCACAGTTCGTAGGCGAAGTTGGGCGCCGCCGACAACGTGCCGTGGAAGCGGTCGATGGTCCATAGCCAACGCGCCGGCCGCGCGAGGAAAGCCAGCGGCGACATCAGCACCAGGCTGTAGCCGTAATACAGGCTCCCCAGCCAGGCACCGATCAGGCCCATGTCGTGGTACATGGGCAACCAGCTGACGAACACGTCCTGCGGCCCCACGTTCAGAGCCCTACCCATGGCGCGCAGATTGGCCAGCAGATTGGCGTGGCTAACCATCACGCCCTTGGGCTGGCCAGTACTGCCCGAGGTGTACTGCAGGAAGGCGATGTCATCCGGTTGCCGCGCGGGTGTGATGCACTCGCCCCCCTCACCGGTCAACTCGGCCACGGTAGCAATGCGAGTCAGACTCGGAACCTGCGGCTGGAGCAGTCGGGCGAGCAGCTTCGCTTGTGTCACGGTAATCAGCACTTTGACTTCGGCGTTGCGCAGGATGCCGGCCTGGCGGCGCAGATGATCCTCTATCTGCGACAGACGCAGCGGTGGGTAGATGGGCACCGGCACACCGCCGGCCAACAGAATTCCGAAAAAGCCATGGAGAAAGTCGCGCCCTGTAGGCAGCATCAGGGCCACGGTCTGACCGGCCTGCAAGCCACTGCGTTGCAGCCCTGCGGCAACGGCCAGAGCGTCCTGGTGCAAGGCGCCATAGCTGATGTCCTCCGGCTGCTCACTTTCATCCAGCAGGCGCACATGGGGATGTTGCGGCTGATGGCGCACATGCCATTCCAGCACTTCGATCAAGGTCCGCGCGGTGTCCGGCGTCTGCCCCATTGCTGTCGGGGCCTCGCTGGAAGGCAACGGGCGTGCCGCCTCGGCGCCAGGTCTGCTGCGCAATACACGCAGTACATCGGCGGGAGTGTCTGCCGAGGCGAACAGGGTTTCCGGCAAGCGCACAGCGAACTCGTGCTCGATACGTGACCAGAGCTCGACCCGGGCCAGGCTGTCTACGCCCAGGTCCCGGTCCAGCACGCTGGACAAGGTGACGTGCAACCCTTCTGCCGCCTGCGGACGCAACTCGACCACCGTGCGCTGGACAATTTCGAGCAATTTTTCTGCGTCCCCATCGGAGCGGGGAACGGCGCGGGTTTCTGGAGGCGGACGAGACATCGGCGGCCCCTCATGACAGGCACTCGGTGTAGATCCTTGCCAATTGCCATTATGCGCCTATGGCGGTAACTGGGAATGCCATCTTCGACTGCAGAGCTCGCAGGATGTGTAGGAGCGAGCTTGCTCGCGATGGACTCCAGAGCGGCACGTTTAATCAGAAAACACGCGTTATCGTTAACGTCCATCGCGAGCAGTCGAGCGTCGACCGGCTGCTCCTACTGATATTAGGGCTAGGCTCTTAAGGACCCAGCGCATACAGAGACATCACCATGCCAGCCAGCCTTGCCCCCGGAGTGACACGCCGAGAAATCTGGGCTTGGGCGATGTTCGATTTCGCCAACTCCGGCTACACGACGGTGGTGATCACCGCCGTGTTCAATGCCTACTTCGTCGCGGTGGTCACCGAGGGCGAAGCCTGGGGTACGCTGGCCTGGACCAGCGCCACTACCCTCTCCTATGTCCTGATCATCCTGACCGCGCCGCTGATCGGCGCCTACGCCGACGCCTTCGCCTGCAAGAAGCGCCTGCTGCTGTTCAGCACGGTCGGTTGCGTCGCCTTCACCTCTGGACTCGCGCTGGCCGGACCAGGGGAGTTCGGTGTCGCGATCCTTTTCATCGTGCTATCCAACTTCTGCTTCGGCAGCGGCGAGAACCTGATCGCCGCCTTCCTGCCCCAACTCGCCCGTGCCGATGCCTTGGGCAAGGTGTCCGGTTGGGGCTGGGGGTTCGGCTATATCGGCGGTCTGGTCAGCCTGGGCGCCTGCCTGGCCTTCGTCAGTTGGGCCCAGGCGCAGGGCCAGACTGCGGCGCAGTTCGTGCCGGTGTGCATGCTGATCACCGCAGCCTTGTTCGCCGTAGCCAGCGTACCGACCTTCCTGTTCCTGCGCGAACGTAGCCAGCCGCAGCCCGGGCGCGGCGACACGCCTATTGCGCAAGCGGCGCTAGCGCGCTTCGCGCAGACGCTGCGAGAGGCCGATCGTTATCGTGACCTGCTGCGCTTCCTTGCCTGCACCGTCTGCTACCAGGCCGGTATCTCGGCGGTGATCACCCTGGCTGCCATCTATGCCAATCAGGTCATGGGCTTCAATACCCAGGACACGCTGCTACTGATCTTCGTGGTGAATATCACGGCCTCCATCGGCGCCGTGCTGTTCGGTTGGCTGCAGGATCGCCTCGGCCATCGCGCCACGCTGGCACTGACATTGCTGGGCTGGCTCGGCATGGTCGGTCTGGTCTGGATTGCGCACGGTCCCGGGCTGTTCTGGCTGGCGGCCAATCTTGCCGGTCTGTGTATGGGCGCCAGCCAATCGGCCGGCCGCGCGATAGTCGGTCTGCTGGCGCCGCCGAACCGCCTGGCGGAGTTCTTTGGCCTCTGGGGGCTGGCAGTCAAACTGTCGGCAATCCTCGGCCCCATGACTTACGGCCTGACCAGTTGGCTGTCCGGTGGCGATCACCGCCTGGCAATGCTGATCACCGGTGGCTATTTCGTTGTCGGCCTGCTGATCCTGGCTGGCGTCGACCTCAAGCGCGGACGGCAGGCAGCTTTCAGCCATGCCGAGAATCTCGAAAAGTGAGAGGGACCGTCCATATCGAGTCAGTTATCACCTAACGCGACTGCCTCAATTCGGCTGTGGATTCAAACGGCCAGGTCCCCTTATTGGTCGGACTTCCTGCTATCGCGCATGCAGCGGCTGTAATTGACCCGCGCGCATTTTCCAGGCGCGGTTGATCGGGCTCTCAGGCTTCAATGCAAGGCGCTCGGCAACCAGTGCCTCGGCAAGTGTGCGGTTGCCAAGGCGAATAGCGGCTTCGGTCAGCGTCCATGAGAAGACATCACGCTGCGCGTGACTACCGCCGAAGCGGTTGGCTTTGGCTCGTAGCGGCATCAACGACGCTATAGCCTGGGCGTAATCCCCACGACCAAACGCCACCAACCCTTCGCACGCCGGCACACCAATCTCTCTACTCATCATGGCGTTGGTACCAGTGCCAGCAGCGGCCCGCTTCAGGGTATCCAACTGCTGAGTTTGTGCACGGCTGTTTCCAGAACCCACGAATGACATCATCGCGTTCACGTCGTTAAAGGCGTAGAAGCCGTCTTCACAACGGGACTCCCATCTTTCGGCCAGTCCTTTCCACCGATCTCCAACGTCATGACCGAGCAGAGAGAGTCTCCAGAGCAGCGCTGATCCATCAAGTAGCTCAAGCGCTTGACCAAATCCACCCGCTGAAATGTCCTCATCAAAGAGACGAAACGCGCCCGCCACATCATTGGCCTCAAGGAGGAATAGCGCTTGGTGCCACCACAAATGGAAGGCAAACATGCTATTGGGAGCCCAAGCACTGGCGCTGGATGAAAGATACTTGGCCCCCTCTTCGCTACGGCCCTGCATTTCCATGACATGGGTGACGGCATGCACTGCCCAGCCATCCTGCGGGTTCAAGGCAACAGCCTCGCGCCCCTGCTCTTCGGCCTGCCGGTAATCCCCTGCCTCTTCCAGGCCAAAGGCATACATCCCTTTCACAAAGCCAAAGCCAGGAATCTGGTTATCCCAGCGCGGCATCACACGAGCCACGCGATCACGTAGCATGTGCGAGTAACCTAGGTAGAAGTCGCCCAAATGGGCGAATTGCAGGGCCAGCAGATCGCGAGGGTGCTCCATCGAAACACGCCCCCAGGTTTCGATTGCCCGCTCCCAGTCGCCGTCGAACCAAGCGCGTACGGCATGGATATGCTGCCGCTCGCGATCATTCGCTTTCGGTGCCAACCGCTCTGCCGCGTCCAAACTTTTGAACAGCTCTGAGTCAAACGCTTTGTCGGTCGCAGTCGCAATCGCGCCAGCACGAAAGGCGTGGGCCAGCGCAAAATCCGGGTGCTGCGCGATAATTTTGTCAGCCGCCGCCAGAGGATCGGCCTGGTAGGCATGCAGCAAGTCGCAAGCGCTATCCAGAGCATCGATCGCCTCCTGCACGCCATAGGAAACAGGATTGCCACGCTTGTCGCGTTTGCTCATGATTTCCTCCTGACCACGCCCTAAGGGCATACATGATCGAGATGTGAAGATCGCTCTCGATTGTCCCCCCGAATGTGGCTCAGAGACACTTTCCCGACGAAACGTGAATGGCTGCTTCTGGTCCAGGCTGTGTAAAAACGCCTGCATCATTTTTTAGGTCTGCGTTGCTACGTGAAATCTGCCGGAGTTCTGGTCAAATCAAGACCTGAAATTTGCGTGGGATCGCGTTATTTGACCCGATTCAGATCGCCGTTACTGGTCGAGAACGTTTTTACACAGCCTCGGTCGATTGCGGCCAATCATGTGTGTCCATATACGGACTGTGAATGACCTCCCTGCATTGGACAAACACGGACTTAAAAGAGCCCGCTCAGCAAATCGCCCCCCAATGCGCCAAGTCCGTTAATCTGCCCCAAGGGCAGACGCAACACCGTCTAATCTAAGTAGGGCGCGGCCACAAACACGCCTCGAGCCTCTTGATACAGGGGAAACAGGATGACCGGAAAAACAGCGCGTCAATACTCGTCATGGGTCCTACCCTCCCTGCTCGCCATCAACCTGGCGCTGACAGCAGGATGTGCTGGCAAAACTGCCACGGCTCGCTCTTCGGCTTCAAGCACAGGCTCAAACTGCTACGCAAAAGCGCTTCCCACTGCCGGCGAGGGCGCCCTGGCTTGGGGCTCCACCTTGAGCATGGCTCGCAAAAAATCCATGGATAATTGCATACGCTATGCCGGCCGATCCGGTGGCACGCCGCATACCTGCCAAGTGGTATTGGCGGAGTGCAAACATTAATAGAATTGCTCAAACTAACCTGGCTGTCGCGCTGCCCCATACAGCATCACCCTTGATTCAGCGCCGGATCGTCCGCGTTGGGTCGGTTGCAGCCCTTCGCAACCGGCAGCCATAGGCCGACAACAGCCACTCATGCCCGTACCTGAAGTACTTGTCCTATGCTTGCGTCCACCCAACGACTCCGGACATCGAAATGGCCGCCTCCGAATCCACCCTCCTCCAAAGCTGGCACCACAACGCCCAATCCTGGATCGAAACCATCCGCACCGGCGCCCTGGAAAGCCGCCTCAAGGTCACCGACCAGGCCATCCTGCTGGCGGTGCAAGGCCGCCAGCCCGAGCACGTACTCGATCTGGGCTGCGGCGAGGGCTGGCTGTTGCGTGCGCTGGCTGAACGAGCCATCAAGGCGGTCGGTGTGGATGGCGATGCGACACTGGTCGAGGCGGCACGGGCCGCAGGCTCTTGGCCGGTCCATGTGGCGAGCTATGAGGAGCTGGTGGAGGCGGAAGTCGACATCGGCAGCGACTACGATCTGGTCTGCGCCAACTTCTCCCTGCTGCACCAAGACATCATCCCTTTGCTCGCTGCCTTGAACGCCCTCCTCGCCCCTGGCGGCGCGCTGATGATCCAGACGCTGCATCCGTGGACCGCTGCCATGGGTGACTATCAGGATGGTTGGCGGGAAGAGACCTTCGCCGGGTTCAAGGGGCTCTGGCAACCCATGCCGTGGTACTTCCGGACCTTGTCCAGTTGGCTCAATGCGCTGGACATGTCCGGTTTTCGTCTGGTTAGCCTGCAGGAACCGCAGCACCCGCAAAGTCCTGTGCCGCAGTCGTTGCTGCTGGTGGCCGAGCGGCGGGATTGAGCGATCGATTGGATCTGCCTACGAAACCAGAGGCGATTCATCATGCAGGTTATTTGGATCCTCGCAACAGAATCGATAAGCTTGCCCACGCCCCGCAGAGGCCATCTGTGCCGCGGACATGTTCTTATATTCCAGGAGTTCCACAGACATGAACGTCTCGTTTCGCCCTCATTGGCTACTCGCCCTCGCGCTTCCCCTTGCACTCATCGCCTGCGGCAGTGACGAACCTGAGCAGCGCACCGCATTCACGAAGTTCCTGCAAACCCGCATCGTCGACAAACCCGGTGTCCACGTACCTCAGTTGACGTCGGATGAGTCGAAGGCGTTTGGCGAATACACCACTCATTACGCGGTGATCACCGACTTCAATGGCGCAATGGACGCCGTTGTGAAACCCCTCGGCAACCTTGTTCAGAAGGGAGCGGTGCGCTCGTTGAGTGATGTGATTTCACGCCGTGACGACATCAAGATGGTGCAAAGCGGCCTGAATGACATGGGTGTACAACTCCAGCAGCAACGGGCAAAAGCCGATAGCGCCCATGCCCAACTCAAGCAACCGGAAGACTTGAAAGCCGTGTACGACAAAGCCTACGACAAGACCGTCAGCGTACCCGCCAACACGTTTCTGGAGGTGCTGCCGCAAATCGACAGCACCTTGGACAGCAGCCTGAAAGTGGCCGATTACGTGACTGCCCACAAGGCGCAAATCGAAATCAATGGCCCGGTGGTCAAGGTGCAGGACCCTAAAGTGCAGGCGGAGTTGAATGCGTTGCTGCACGACTTGAACGCACAGGCCAAAACCGTTCAACAGGCCCAGGCTCGCCTGCAGACCGTGATGCTCGGCCGCTAGACATCGCTCCCCAAATGCCCGTCCCGCCCAGTGAAACGCCCCTGAGCTCTCACTGGGCACCTGACGGAGACCCTTGCCATGAGCCCGGCAGACGTCGTGAGCGTTGATCTACTTAACAGTGCTGAATGAATGGCAGCTGTCGATAGCGGCTGTATGGCTGTACGCTGAGTTCTCCTCTTGCCTGCCAGCCCCCGTCGACCTGAAGCGCGCCACCTTGAGCGGGTGCAACGCAATACATCGGCAACGGCTAAACTTTTGCGAATGAACCTTGTCCCCCCAAGGAGATTTCCATGAGCACCGCCACCCTGTCCGAACTCGATGCCGCCCTGCCCCGTTTGGCCTGCAAGATTCGCGTGCTGGATGCCCTGGCGTGGCCGGATGGCGTCGAGGAAGTCTTCCTGGCACATTGGCGTGGCGGGCATGCGGAGTTGCCCAAAGTCGAGCTGCGCCCACGCAGGCACAGTGCCGAGATCGCCGCCCTGGAAGCCTTTGCTGGCCGTTGCGATGAGGGGCATCCGGCCGGGAACTACCTCGCCATGACAGCGCGTAGCTATGCCACCGCCGGACGCATGCTGAATGCGATTGGCACACCGGCCTTTACTCAATACTCGTCAGCGCTGTATCGGCGCCCGGATTTCTATTACACCCGCCTGAAACTGAGCATGCTGGACGCGGCCCATTTCTTCCTCAAGACCACCGACGCCCTTCTGGGCGGCGTCCAGATTCCACCGAGCCTGGCCGAGATTCCGGCCGAAGCCTTTGCCGCCTGGATGCAGCCGGAACTGGACCGCTTCTTCGGTGCGGGCCGGATCACCGTCATGCTCGATCCGACCCTGGCCGCCAAGGCCATCGCCGGGGCGAGCCGCATCCGCCTGCGTGCCAGCGCCCTGTTCTCGGAGCTGGACAAGAATCAGTTGTTGCAGCACGAGGCCTTTGTGCATGTCGCCACGGCCCAAAACGGCGCGCGCCAACCCAATCTCAAAAGCCTGGGCCTGGGGGCGCCACGCACGACCCAAACTCAGGAGGGCATTGCCACCCTGGCCGAGCTGTTCACCGGCAGCATGGACATCAACCGCCTGCGTCGCCTCGCCCTGCGCGTGCTCGCGGTCCAGCAAGCGCTGGATGGCGCCGACTTCATCCAGGTATTCGAAGGTTTCCTTGCCGCCGGTCAGTCGCAAGAGGAGTCCTTCCGCTCGACCCAACGGGTGTTTCGCGGCGCGGACCTGCATGGCGGCTCGGCGTTCACCAAGGATGCCGCTTACCTGACGGGTTTGATCGGCGTCCATACCTTGCTGCGCATCGCGATCCGCGACAACCGCCCGGAACTGGTAGGCCATTTGTTTTCCGGGCGCCTCAGCCTGGGTGATACCGTACGCCTGGCGCCACTTTTCGAGTCCGGCTGGCTCCAGGGACCGGTCTATCTTCCAGCCTGGGCCTCGGACCTGCGCCTGCTCGCCGCCAACCTGGCCTTCTCTGCCTTTATCGCCCGGATCAAGCTCGACGTGCTCGACCTGGAGGTGCTCATGGCATTCGCAGACGAGCACGAAGCCGATGCCAGTGCCTTGTGATCAGAGTGCCCGTGCACCGAGCCATTTTGGTTTCAGGGATGCACCTCAGCGACTGCTTCTGGCTATTTTCTGCCCTGCACGACTGGCTGCCATGGGTCGGTTGCAGCCCTTCGCGACAAGCAGCATTCGGCCAGAAGCAGACCTTCATTTTTCGCTTTGGTACGAGATGCGACCACTGACCCAATTGTTTTTCCTTCAGACCTAGCGCTACCTTCGTCACAAGTGGAACACTGTAAACAAATGGACTTGCCACCGTGGTGTATTCCCGTCGGCAAATAATCTGATAGGAAGCCGAGGGGAAAAGTGGACTTTAAAGAAGCATTCATCTTAGTAATGGATCTGGCTCACGCCATGCCTGCGCTATTCGACAAGGTCGAAATAGAACTCGCCTTTGGTGACGCTAATCCCTCCATCGGCGACTGGTCGGACCCAACCAACCTAGGAATGCTCGTAACCGGCGATGGAGTTGGTTGCAAGAGCGGCGTGTACTTTTTTGGCTCTCCTGAAAGCGAAATTCTGTACATCGGAAAGGCAACCAAGAACAACCTTCACCATAGAGTTTGGGACCATGTTAAGACGCCCAATATCCGAGAAGACGGAAGGCGAACCTTTCCCAATCACCGGTTCACCGGGTTTGAGCAAGCCAAAAATCAAATGCCCCACGTTCTAAGCGGCGAAGCACGGATTGCAGTCGTTACGGTCTCTGACCCAGAAGTAGTATCCCTCATTGAGGTCTATCTACATACGGCCCACAAAAAACGGCACGGTACTTTGCCAGCTTTCAACAGACAAATTGGATAGGCGCCTAACTGGCGGTCCTGGTCGCTCGTTGGGACAGGCTAACTATATTGGATCATCAGCGGACAATCGTATCTGACCGTTTTCGACTGTGAGTCCAACTATCGCAAGAGACTGCAATCGGTCAAAAGCAGCCTATTGGATGCGTCCAGGAAACCAGAGGCGATTCACAGGGCGGATTTGAGTAATCACATTTAAGGATAAAAATGAACAAAAGCACGGTCCGTTTTACACCTTGGGTTGGGGCCCACTATGAGAGGGGTTTTTGCGGTTTACGCATTCTCTTAGTGTGCGAGTCTCACTATGGAGGTAAGGAGCACGAACGCCCAACAGTCACTCCCGAGATTGTGAAAGCCCTTGCTTTAGGCGAGAGACATCCCCAGGCAACCAAGAAGCTTCGGCGGCATCCACACTTCACAAAAATTATGGCTGCGGTCCAGAACGTCAGACAAAGCTTCTCCAACGCACAAAGAAGAGACTTTTGGGGTAGCGTTGCCTATTACAACTTCCTGCAGGAGTTTCTACGCGACAGCCGTGTTCCGCCACCGCCGGGTGCTTGGGAAAGGGGTAAGAGACCATTTGCCGAAGTCTTGGATGTGTTGTCACCAGATTTGATTGTTTGTTTTAGCGCACGTAACGGTACTCTGATTCAGTCACTAGCTGGTGATATTCCGGTGGCTGTGGTGAATCATCCCTCTTCACGGTTTGCATACTCTAAAGTCAATCCAGTTATCGCTACACATATCGAGATGGCCCTAGTACGGAAAGCTCAACTATCAGCGTTCACAGGTACTACTCCCTTTTATCGCTGGCGCGAGGCTACAACTTCTGCCTTGCCCACCCCGGGCCCGCATCTTTCAAAGGTGGACAAGATCGCGCTCCTTGCGGAACGAAGGCTATCAATGGGGGCGGTTGACGAATCTTCACTGACGTAGAGCAAATGCCGTCAGAGTGAACCGTCCAGGGAATTATAGGCATGCATATTTGAGGAACAGCAGCTTGGCCCGGACGACCGTATATGGACTCCCCCTCATTGCAAGCCCCGTTGCTTTGGCGCCCGTGCCGACTGCACACGTATATTCGGCCTCTAAATACGGCATCGTTTCGATGCAGGGCCATGATGGGCTATTCGCGCGCCG